>JAYODQ010000057.1:0-8109 GCA_038106355.1 Candidatus Poseidoniales archaeon
ATCAGAGGCACCGCGACTCCAGAGAAGGTGGGAGTGTGGTGAGGCTTGGAGATTGTAACCCCCGTGAACATAGTTGACCCACCCAAATTGTTCTTTCCAAGACATTTCAGAGACCAGATTTGAAATTTTTTGGTTTGGCTCAGCATGATGAAATAGAGTTTCACCAATGACGATTGAGGCTAGAGCACCTGGAAAGGGTTGACCTTTAATCGAATGCCTTGAAGCAATTTTTCCGACATGATTGTAAGGTGACCAACCAGTCGACAGTAGTTGTAAAACTGATTCTTCGCTGAGCCCATGGTCGATTGAAAGGGCTGTTTGTTGTGCTGCAGCTTGGGTGAGGTATAACAACTGTACGGATTCTTTGTATGACTCAAAGACCAATCTTGAACGCTCGTGTTCGTCAATATCAATGGTGGCCATGAACCTAAGATGATTTCTAGTCCACTCTTTTGGACCAAGTCGTGAGTCAACAATGGCGTTCTTTTTTTCATTGAGATACCAATTATCGTACTCATCCTCAAGCACAAATTGTTCATGGTTTCCAACAAGTACAAACACATTACTTGGCGCGTCAAGAACAAGTTGTCGGAGGATCTCACATGCCAGTTCACTATGGTCTGCCCTGTCTATAACATCTCCGAGTTGAATAAAACCAGTCTTTTTTCCACCAATCCAACGAGCACGAACATTTGAATGCCCAAGACCATTGACCACGTCTTCGAATCGTGGTCGTCCTGCCAGCCCTGCGGGTGGGAGTTCAGACCCGTCCATGTTTAAATTCCGAGCAAATAAATTCATCATCGCTTTGGCATCTATTGAACCGCCGCTTCCAAGAGAGAGTCCGTTCACTTCAATCGTTGCAAGTTTATGTTCAACAAGATAAGTAATCAGGCCCGGGGCCCAGCCGTGAAGATCTCCTAACACATGGACTGTTTCGAGTCGATTGAATGTGTGGTCTAACAGATCAGGGGCGTCAGGTTGCGAGGATGAATTTTCATCTGATGAGTTCAAATCCAAAACTAAAGTGTCGTCATCGATATCAACAGGGTCGACTTTTTGCTGTTCATCGAGTCTGTAATACCTTTCTGTTTCTGAATGTTCAGGGAACTTTGAATGAGGTTTTGAAATAGTACTCTGAGTAGAATCAACAGCTGTTTCGACAGAGGACTCCGGTGACGTTTTTGGTTCAGAAGGGCTTGATTGCTCAGTCATAACTCGCCTCCCCCCTTGTTTTGAGGTTCCATGCTCGTCTTTTGAGGTTAACTGATTTTAAATAATAAAATCATTCTGAAATTGACTCAAACGTCATAATAACAAAGGTATTCTCTCGCATGTTGACTGTGATTTTACTCCCAAGCGGTATCACCCTTCGTTCTGCATCATCAAGAATCGTACTCGACTGTTCTATTTGGGTTTCTCCTGCCGTTGTACCGATGTTCACTGCACATGGTTCTTTCCCCAATTCGTGCCAAAATCGAATTCCCAAACCACCATCCTCAATGATTAATTCGATGAAGAAATGTCGTCGTGAAATTGCATCCAAATCATCAAGTCGATTAGGATTTTTAGCTTGTTGAAGTTGAGCCATGCGGTACCAAGGCATTCTTTGCTTTGTTTCATTTAACCTACCGAGGTGGACTTTTTGGTGAATATCAGATAGTGGTAGTTTCCATGATACACCGCTCTGTTGATGATGAATCGAGACTGATGGAAAAGAGGTTGTAGAAGGAGTCAGACAGAACTCATGAAGACTTAGAAAATCACCACATTCCATTGACTTTGGCAGTGGTCCTACGACACGTTCATCGTTCAAGAAAGTTCCATTCTTCGACCCAAGGTCTTCAACACCAATTGAACCATTTTCCATTCTGTGAAGTCGCAAGTGTTCTCCAGAGATTGTAGAAAGTAATAATTCATACCCTTTCTCTGATAGTATTTCACGAAGATATTTTCTTCCAATCTCAACCCCTATTGGTAACAAAATTTCTTTTCCGATTGAAGGACCGGAATTTACGATAAATGGATATGAAGGAATAGTTCCCATTTTTGACATAGCAGGTGAATTTGAATCTGTGCTTGATGAAGCCATAGTATTGTGTGGGCTACTTGCTCCACAATAATGACAGGAAGCCCCTTTCTTCCACTCTTCAAGGTATGCATCCATCAAATCTGCAAAACATTCGACACATTGCTCGGATTCAGGAGGTACAATCGGGTGATCCTTGTTAACAGGCACAGTTATGTCTGGTGGCTTATAAGACTCGATTTTAAGATAGTCACGAAGTTCCACAATTTGCGTTTGGTCAATGACTTCTCCACAACCTTGACAAGTATTCGCGCCAAGGTCTCCTTTGTCGAGGGTTTTGCCGCAAAATTCACATTTCATGAAATCCCTCAATTCGTTCTATTATGTCTATTAAACATATTTTTGGTTGAAAAATTCTATACATTTTCTTCAAAAGTTGATGAATCATCTTCGCTTCGAAGTGTTGTTTTACCACTTGTGTCTTATTGCATTCGCCCCAATGTTTCCATCCGTTCTCCAACTGAAGTGGCCTGCGTAGCATCATTGAGGATGGTGGTTCGGGCTCCTGCGTTCGGATTCGTTTTCGCAAGTTTTTCCATCTTCGTTATTGCTCTTGTCGCTGCGACATTATCGCCCCGTTTAATCGCCGTCGCTGCATCTGCGGAGTAGGCAATCAGCGTGACGTCTGTGTTGACAGGAGCATTGTAAAGTTCTGTCTCGTCGTTTGTCCCGCGTACATTCAAGATTGCAGTTGCTCCAAGAAGCGAAAAAGACGCTAGTGAATTCAAACCATCTTTCACTGTATCAACCGAGACATCAAACGAGATCTCCATCCGAGTGTCCTTCACCATGTGTGAAAGGGAAACATTGTGTGTACCTGCCTCAAGTTGAGGAACCAACGCAAGCCCCTGTGGCGTTTGAGTGAGGTTTTCAAGCATTACACCGTCACTTACCATCACCTCAAGGTCGGGAGCTGCGTAAACAATTGTTTTTCCATAATTGAAAATTGATTGAAACGCTTTTTTGACGTCATCAAATGTCGGTGCGTCGTAATAATATCCTTTTGCAAGTTCAGCCATCTGTTCCAAATGCTCAGGTTTTGCACCGTTAGTGACGCCAATAGTATGCATTGTAAATCCAAAATCTGGGATTGAACGAACATTATCATCACTTGCTTTGCTTCCGTGACCATCCGATAGAAATAGAGCAACCCCAGCTCGACCTCCTATTTGATCTTGGGAACCAAGGAACGAAAGAACTTCATTGATGGCCGAACCGAAATTCGTTCCCCCTCCGGCTTGAAAGGGGGCAATAGTGCCCTGTACACCAGTCCATACCGTGTGCACCTTTGCACCACTGTTGAATGTGATGATTGCAATTCGATCTTCAGGTCGCATCAAATTGTTTAATATATGGATGGTAGAATCACGTAAGACTAATTCACCTTGACCAGACATTGAGCCAGAAACATCCAGAACCAAAAGAAGGTCGAGCGGAAGTGTGTTATCGTTGGAGTTTGCAACGATTGTTAATGCTCCTTTAGCCTTTAGAGGGCTATTCGAAGCAGCGATATCTTTCAATAGAGAAGCATTAAGAGACGGTTGGCTCATATCACTTCACGTAAAGTCAGAGTATATAATTGTCACATTTTCTTAATTTTGCTATTGTTTATCCTTGTCCTCGTCTGACATGGAATCAATCACAAATGTAGTGATGCTGTTGAGGGCTTGAGTGGTGGGGTTGTGTTCTACTGTTTCTCTCTCAAGTTCCCTGAAAATCCTAGCATCAACAGAAGCAAATATGCCCTTTAGAGCAATAACTAATTCACCGCTCTGAATATGTGTGTAAGTACCTTTACCTTTCAAAGCAACATATTTCAAAAAACTTGAAGAAACAAGATTTTCTCCAGAGCCGATGGTATGGATAGTTGCTTTTTTCTTTTCCACGCACTTTTCTAATGCTTTATGCCAATTTGGTCGATTTTCAAATAATTCACCTTCTACAAATACATGGCTTTGTCCATCTTTTCGCCGAGTTTTATCTCTTTGGTGTCTTTCAGCATAACCATTTTCGTATGCTTCACGTTCTTTTTTCTCAATATCCCGCGTCATATAATGTGGATGACGGCGACAAAAATCATCGTATTCTAATTTTGTTTTGGGGTCGGGTTCACCACGAACATTGGTTTCCTTATTCCATCGACCGCGTGCCTTACTCACTATTAGTTTCCAAGGACTGTTTTTTTGTAACCATCCATGTGCATAAGAATCACCAACAAGAATGATGCTTCGCTTTGTGTTGTAACGTGGGGACCAAAATTCTCTCGGATACTCTAGATAAGCGTATTGGAGTGCAACCTCATATGCTTCAGCTTCGTCGTGCTGTGCCCTAGATGCATCCATAGAGTTCATACTCATTTGAAAGGTGTCGGCTCTCATCCTTTTACCGAGCGGCACAACGGCGGTCTGACCCCCTCCCCCGGTTGCATAGTCCCCTAACGACCACAAATCCACACGCAAATCAATCATGCCTTTTACGAGATCTGCAATCTCATCGAAGGCGTTTTTCACCTCTTGAACGTATGGTGCCATTGAACCAGTATTATCGATAACTAGGAGAACATCGTGCCGTTTTGGACGCTCATTTGACCCCGATTGAAACGAGGTGATCCCACTGTCTAGAGGCCATGGACCTTTAATTTGGTTTTGTAAAGATTGTGTTGCTGTCATGCCAAGTTCAAACAATTTCATAAGTGAAAATTCCGAAGAGGCTTCCGGAGAGATGGAATATCCAATTAATTCCAAAACTGGTTGGCAACTTCTTGATGAGGATTGAAATGCAGCTTGAAACTTTGATGTCAAATCGACAATCAAATTAGCCCCCCCCTCATTCTCAATCTGAGATTTAAAACTAGGCGTCGAGCCACCAATGAGTAGGTGTGCCATTGTCCTTCCTGCCGCAAACCAATCTTGGCCTGGTTGCGCCCTCAAATCTTTGAATTTTTTACTTGATTGTGTCGGATGCGTGTATGGTTCGGTCCCACCAATAGCAAGTGGTTCGTTTTGCTTTCTGTTGCTAATAAGCGACATGCCAAAATCAACAATTCCAGCATAACTCGTAACCCCATTAGTTCCGATATTGAACATGATATTGCCTGGTTTGATATCTCGGTGTACATAGCCTTGTTCGTGGATATTAAATAGGTCTGAGAAAAAATCTCGAATGATGAAAGGTACAGTAAACAGTGGGATATCATGAAGGATGTCTGACAGGTCATGAGTCCCTACACGACTCATTGTTAGAACTTTTTCCCTTTCATTAAAACTAACCACCTTGGGGACTCGATTAATTTCAAGCTTAGTAAGTACACTATGTTCTCTCTCGAGAATGGTCTCTGAGCCGGCTCTTGACCCACGATGCTTTTCAATCTCTCCAGAATCGAGCAAAAACACATCGCTCATAGGTGAACTGTGGAGAAGGGTTTTGTTCATGTTTGAGTTATCATTCATCTCGATTTTAATGTTTTCAAGGCAAGATTTGGTGATGGTAAGGATTTTGATTCGGGGGGCCATGCATTGTTAATGTTGGAGATCGGAGAAGAATATGCAGGCGAAATCTTTAGTTCGGTTGTTATCGACGGCAATAACGCCATAACTGTTGGAACAAAAGCAGTCGATGGAAAAAAACATTATGAATTTAGTTTAGAGCGCCTTCATAAAACAATAAATGCAGTTGAAGAATTAGGATGGAAAACGTTTACGGTATTGAAAGAAGGAACTTATTCCAATTGTATGAAATCAACATCAACATTAACCGACAGTCAGCGCAGTGTCCTAGAAACAATGAATCTTACAAAGATGGTTCATATAATTGGTCACAACAAAGATAAAGATGTTGATGATAAAATCATGATTGAATACGCATTAAAATACGATGCATGGATTTTAACAGGAGACACCTTTAGAAAAGACCATATTCCGAAACTTATGCAGGAAAAGAGGTATGATACAATCAATGAAATAAATAAGCGCAGGGTAAATTTATCATTTGGTCCGGACCACAAACCTTTGTTTTGCTTACCACAAAACCTAGACGCTTTGACAGCGACCAAAGTAGTATCCGACACATTAAATGTTGAGCTTGAATTGTTGAGTGGAGGTTGCCCAATCCGGATATCAGTCTCTGGCGAGGAAGAATTCTTAGGTCTCATACCGATGAGAAGACCAGTTGGGAGAAAGGAATTGCTGGAAATTGGAAAATCTAAAAAAATGAAGGAATATTTGAATGCTGTGTCTCGAAATCATTTCAAATTTGACTGGGATGGGAACGATTTCTATTACACTGATTTGAATTCAACGAATGGAACAAAAATCAATGGCATGAAAATTCCTCCTCATCAACCTCAGAAATTGAATCAAGACGACATCGTTTCTATTTCTGCTGTAGCGATAACATTGGCATAGCCTTGATTGATTTACTAGATTTTTTCAAATTTTTTTATTTGGCATGGTAAGGGGCGTAAGGAAACACATCGCAATGAAGGAGATGATTTCATAAAATCCTGCACCAGGTACTAAAGTAGAAGTGTATGAATCGAAGCCAGAAGCCTCGCACCCAGTATATTCAACATAACCAAATGCACCTACTCCAAAGGAGTCAGTATCATCGCATCCAAATGAAGTATCCTCATCATTTTCTGATTGTTCTCCATCAATTTCCGATGGCTCTGGGTCTTCGAATGGGGTGAAACTCATCGTAAAGTATGCAAGGGCAAACAACATCAAAACTCCAGTAATCACTGACATGGTTGAAATTGAAGACCTCACATGTTGCTCAGTACCAAAGAAGAGTAAGAAAATGAATGAAATACCCATGAGGAAGAATGCAATATTGACAAGAAATATGGTTGTTTCTTTCGTTTGAATGCTTGTTCTGTAATCGAATTGGTCTATCCAAGGTGAATCTGTTGGATAATAATTACCATTTGTTTGGGAGGTATCATTTTCAGTTCCCGCATAATCCACTGATTTGGTTGAAAATTCAGTAAATCCATACAAATCATGTTCAAGTTCTATGGTTGTTGCTTCGGTGAAATTTCCACGAAAATTTACACCTTTTTCTGTGATTGTATACGAAGTTAAGTGCCAAGAATGCGTGTTTCCTAAAACCAAAAGAAAAATCATCAGTCCAAGCCAGTACACATATCTTTTTTGGAAAGCGATTGAGTTGCGCGTGGTCGACACCATCGTCGTTGCCACATAGCCAACCTTTTGCTGCGAACTCTTAGTTCTGTGGTTCGACTCAACGCGAACCATACCGTGATCTGACGGTGAGCCATTCGGCCCATGTGGTGATGCGGAGGGTTTCATGCCATAGTCAGATGGTGCACCTGTCGGCCCATCGGAAGGTGTTGTTTGGCGAATCTCACCGCAGTGAACGCAATACGAATCAATTCCCCTAAGACCTGCACCGCAATGCAAACAATTGTGCATGTGGTGTCTTCTGAGTGCGAGAATAAAAAAAATTCGATATACCTATTTCCGAGTAATGTGTAGGAAATGAATTAGTCCGTTACTATGAATAGAACTTGATAGACTACAAGATTTGCTGTTCAAAACAATTTCAATTCTTTGGATAACATCATTTGAAAATCTTTCTTCCATCAAGGAAACCAACGAAGAACGAAGCACCACAAATGCCCATCGCAATCAAACTTTCAACCAAAGATAGGGCTTGACCAATTGCAAAATATTTGTTTCCAATGAGCCCAAATGTAGTTCGATTCCAATCGATGATGATGATATTTCTTGACTCGAGCCATTTGAGAAAAACGAATTGAACACGAAGGATGATGCGTAATTTTTTGAGGCTATGTGGATAAAAACACTCAAGAAAAAGCCGATGACGAGGCCTTGAACAATATTTTCAGAAAGCAATGCAGCAAGTTCAATCGTATTTGGTGGTCATTTCAAATTATGATCCTTGGGTTTGGAAAGGTTCAACCAAACTTCCACGATTTCAATCGACGATGCACTCATATAGTGATGGTAGGTCGGCTGACTGTTCACCATGAAGCGAGG
>JAYODQ010000058.1:0-8035 GCA_038106355.1 Candidatus Poseidoniales archaeon
ATTTTCCCAAAGTCAACAGATTGATGAACCTTGTTCTTACAATTTGCGACAAAATTTGTAGTTTTTCGCAACATGACCTTCATTAACTCCAACCATTTGTGTGATTCATGGTTCGAAGCCGCAAGTTTGGATTGCACGAGAAAGAGATGGACATGCTGCATGATTGGCGGATTTTTATGGAAGGTTTTAGTGATGATACTTTTCGGGAATATCAATGTTATGATGAAAATAAACACGTCATAAGTTTTGAAATATATTATGGGGATATTAAAAAACATCCACGATTGCATACTTCGCTTCTCAACTGGACAGATAAATGTCTTGAACTTGGTAATCGTGTGCTTTTTGAACATTTTCAGAAATTTGGCATCCATCCTCGACCGGTATTACGAATCTATGATGATGATCCACGAACATACCTTCCAATAGAATCCCTTAGAATGCGAGACAGAGGTAGAATCATTCCGACATCATTGCGGGTGAAAAAGACAAAAGAATACATGGGATGGTTGAAAATAGCCACGTATTACTGCCTTGAGTGCGGTACTGAGCAAGAAATACCCCAACGATTGGGCCGCAATAGAAAACGCCCTTATCATTGCGATGTTTGCTTTGAAGAGTTTATGGGGCAAGTTCCTCCTCCAGAAATAGGTGACGTCCTTCGATTCAACCCCGTATTTGAATTTGATGCAGAAAAATGCAAGTATGAGGACATTCAATATTTGGAAGTTCAATCAACAGAACAGGATGGTTGTCGACTTGATGCCTTTGTGAGGGATGAATTGGTTGGAGAATTCAAAGAGGGCGATGTGTTGGATGTCATCGTTCTTGTGCGCCTGGACCACATTGCAAAACGTAATTTTGAAGAAGATACCCGGAGGGTGTTGTTGCTGGAAATCTTGAACGCAAAAAAACGGATTTGAAGTTTCACTTTTCGATGAACGATGTGACTTTGTTCAATGTTTCTGGATGTTTTGCAAAATAATCGGCCACGTTTTCAAGTCCTTTTACGAGCCCGTCCGCCACCGCAAACTTTGCGTCAAGAGGATGAAGTTCTCCTGACATTACGGCTTTCTTGAAATCTGCAAGGTTTGACCAGTCACTTGGCGTTCCAAATTTTGGATCAGGACGGACTTCTACTACGCCAAATTCAGGCAAGATGATGTGTTCAATCAACTCATAGACTGGTGAATTTTCGTCTTCAGGGTCGAGGTATGCCTTTCTCATTTTCTTTCTTATTTCTTCAGATGTATCGTGCAAAATCAAGGCTGAGTTAGGGTCTGATTTCGACATTTTATGGTCAAAGGATTCCATTCGGACGCCTGATGATTTTAATGAAGAAATAATGTATGTATGCAAGCATGTTGCCTTTTGCCACGAGTTTTTTGTTGCTACATCCCGCATGTACATGTGTGCTTTGCGTTGGTCCATGCCTCCAATAGCGACATCGATGTTCATTTCGAAAATGTCTGCCGCTTGCATTGCAGGATAATAGAACTTTGAAAGGTCATGGTCAGATGAGGCCTCATCCCTACCCATGATGGTGAATGTTTTTCGAACCATAGCGAGAGTTGCCCCCTTGGAACAACGTAACACTCGAGCCCAATAGTCCATTGAATCCATGATATGCGACGCCCATACGAAACGAAGCTGCCCCGGCCCGTCACCTTCGGGGGGGTGATGAAGTAAAGCTCGAAATGTTTCTTCCATATATCGTGCTGTGGCTTGAATTGATTCGAGATTTCCTTGAAACTTATCGTTGACCCAAGCATGCCAATCGGCGAGAAAAATCATGACATTTGCATTTGCATCAAGCATTCGCCTCATTTGAAGTGAAAGTACTTTCCAACCAATATGTGCCTTGCCACTCGGTTCGATTCCAACATAACATCGAATGGTGTTGTCTCCGCCGAAGGTTGGTTCGCCAGAGAGGCACCTAACAAGATGTTCAACACCAACGGTTTCCTCTACTCCTCCGATCATTAATTCAAGTCTTGCCTTGTCCTTTTCGGAAAGAGCAGATATCATCGAATCGATCATGTCTGCATCTGCGGCTGCCATGAACATCACTTAGAATACATCGTTTAGTTTTTTGACCTTGGAATCTGGAGGAATTTCGCCCATTGCAAGCATTTCTTCAATTTCCTTTATCAGAGCATTTGCGGTATCAATTTTTTCTTGTTCTGCGTTTTGAATCATGTCCATTGCCTTTTGTGCCATGCTAACGGCAGATTTTGCCTTTGAGAGTTTCTTTGCGTCTTCCTTTGCTTTGTCCCCTCGCTGTTTCGCGGTGTATCCCGTGGTAAGATCGAGAAAGGATGACCAACGGCGTCTCGACTCCATAGCCACATTTCTTCCATCATCCGTGGACAGAAATTCGCCGAGTTCATCACCTTTCATCTGCTCAACATCAACGACCAGTTTCCCGCCTTCATACATACCAGTTACTTTCGTCATGATGCCGAAAGAGCCTGTGAAATGTCCATCACCTGTGGCCTGAATTCCGTCAAAAAATTCTGCGGCTTTTTTACACAAACCAGCATTTCCACCAATCGATTTTTCTACACCCTTCTTGACCGCAAATCTCTCCATAGACGCACGAGCAATCGTCGAGTCATAAGTTTCACCGTCAATTGAAGTGAAGGAAAAGAAAATCAAAGATGTTTTGACATCTTCCTCCTCCCACAGTCCATGAGGCGAGTTGCTTTCTTCATTCTTCTGCTTCTGCTCTTGCCAAATGTTCAGGGTCAAGGAACGGTCCAAACGGTTGACTTATCCCTTGAACGAACCATTCAGGATACCGCAATCGGCATCATTTCCGGTTCGAAGTCACCAGACAGTAGAGACGTACTCCTCGTTGGTGAAGATGGATTTGTGATGCTCGTCGATGCTAATTCGCCTGAAACAAACAATCGGGACCTCATTTTGAATTCAAATCGCGAATCTGCTCTTCGTTCCGTCGATTGGCACCCTCGGGGAAACACCGCACTTATCGCTGGAGACAATGGGGCCGCCATGAGGTATGACTCCTCTGACAACAGTTTGTCAATGCTCAATGGCTCATTTCTTCTTATTGGAATCGACTTGAAGGCTGTTACATGGCGGCCGGGAGGCGATTTTGCATATTTTGGTGCATCGGATGGAAGCATTTGGAAATTTGCCGAATACTACGGTTTTGAGATGCTCAACAACACAAAGCAGTCCCAAATCAGCGACCTCGCCTGCCACAGGACCTACAACATATGCTTCGCAACAACCCTCAGCGATGGTATCGCTGTGATTTCCCAAGACCATGAAGTGACATGGTTGGCAGGTACAAATCAAGAAACATGGATTGGAATCGATTGTGCTGACCCAACGCTCAATGAATGTGTTGCATTTGGAAGTAATCTCAAAACCAAAGCCATCAAAATCAATCTTATCGATGCATCAAAATCTCAAGGACTTGAGACCAACTTCCTGCTATCAGAAAATGTTGAAGGGGACATGAGCGGAATTGTTCGAGGCCACGATTCAACAACTCTCGTGTTCTTATCTCCAATTGGACTACTTCGAAACAACCCTCTGGAAAATGAGGCTTTTTCAATGGCTCAGGGTTCACATTTTACTGCATGGGATGTTGCTGTTGCAGCAAGGTCTATTGTTTTCGCTTGGGAAATTTCGACAAATAACGGGTTTTTGATTACCGATTTTGGTCATGTGATTTCGTTTTCACCTCTGCTTGAAGAGGATGAGGCGGGTATCATGACCATCATCGTCTTCGCAGCGGTTGCAATTTCAGTGCCCGGTGTCATTCTCGGACTCATCTACATGAACAGCCCATTTCTACAACGAAAATATTCAGAATTACGAAAAAGAAAGAATCCAAAGAAATCATCCAAAGGCTAATTGGATACCTTCTTGAATCTCCTGCATTACGAAGGGTTGAGGGGAGTATATGGAACGCTTTGAGGGAGTCGATTTTTACGACATTGATAGCCTGCTCACAGAAGAAGAAATCATGATTCGGGACATGGTTCGAGAGTGGGTTGATGAGGCTGTCCTTCCAAAAATTGAACATGCGTGTGCCGAGGGTGTTTTCCTCGATGAATGGAGAAAAGACCTTGGCGAAATGGGCGTCCTTGGAGCCCCCCTCAAGGGTTATGGATGCCCAGGCTTATCTTACATCGCATATGGGCTTATTTGCCAAGAACTCGAACGTGGCGACTCAGGACTACGGTCCTTTGCTTCAGTACAGGGTTCACTCGCTATGTATCCGATTTGGGATTTTGGGTCTGAAGAACAGAAGGAATACTATCTACCGAAAATGGCATCCGGTGAATGGATTGGTTGTTTCGGTCTGACCGAACCCGATTATGGCTCGAACCCAGGCGATATGATCACCAAAGCTGAAGACAAAGGCGACCATTATCTCCTCAACGGGGCCAAAATGTGGATCACCAACGGCACGATAGCTGACCTAGCGGTCGTTTGGGCTAAACTTGATGGCGTCATTCGAGGCTTCATCGTCGAAAAAGGAGACCCTGGTTTTTCAGCCCCTGAAATGAAAGGTAAGCATTCCCTCAAGGCAAGTGTAACAAGTGAACTCGTGTTTCAAGATTGCAAAATCCCAAAGAATCGAATGCTACCAAATGTGAAGGGACTCAAGGGTCCATTTTCCTGCCTCAACAACGCACGCTACGGCATCTCATGGGGGGCACTCGGTGCAGCCATGGCTTGCTTCCACAGTGCGAAAACATACGCTCTTTCCCGAATTCAATTCGGTGAACCAATCGCGTCGTACCAACTTGTTCAAAACAAATTAGCATGGATGCTTCGCGAAATTACCAAAGGGCAACTTCTTGCATACCATCTCGGCAAGAAAAAAGACGACGGCTCATGGTTCAATGAACAAATTTCGCTTGCGAAAATGAACAATGTCGATATCGCTCTTGAAATTGCTCGAGTTGCGAGGGACATCCATGGAGCAAATGGAATTCTTGATGAATATCCTGTGATGAGGCACATGGCGAATCTTGAGTCAGTAAAAACTTACGAAGGCACCCACGACATTCACAACTTGATTCTTGGACGATACATCACCGGCATTCAGGCCTTTACTCGAAACAGTTGATTCCGTCAAATATAGACATCATTCTCATGAATGACTGTTTGACAGGTTAATCCAGATTGCATTGCTGATGTAATCAACCTCTTTCCTTCATCGTTCTTAACATACGTCGCAATACCTGGACTTACGTGTTTATTCCAATTTTCTTGAAAAATTTCAGCGTCCTTTTTGCGTTGACAGAACGCTGTTGGAATGCGATGGTACATGACGAGTTTTACGGATTTCTTGCGAAGAAAATTTGCAATCACTTCAGGCATAAATTGGGATAGAAGTCGTTCGGTGAAGAACATCGCTGACCTATCAATGACGTACCTTGCGTCATCGAGCGGGCCCATCACTTCAAGCATGGCATTTGAAAAAATCTCAGCCTGTTCCTCTGTTGCTCCTTTGAGATAATAGCGAAGCCAGCCTCCACCTCTTCCTCCTCCTCCGAGTTGAACTGAGGTGTTGATCATGCCAAGGTCCCACATCGTCCTCGATACTGCCATAGCGATGTATCTTGCAAGAACATCGTCTTTGAGAGCTGTCCTATTGGTGCCTATCGTGAACCCTTGACCAAATCCACTTTTTGGTTTGATGTTGATTGCTCGACTTGCTTCCGCAGCGAAAGGCTGACCAATGCCCCATAATTCACGGATGTTCATTCGCTGTTTGGACCTCTCAAGCATCTCTTGGTTGAACAATCCCATGCTCTCATTAACCACCTCCGGCTTCAATTCCGTAAATGCAGAATGAACGTGAGCCACTCCCTTTTCAATTGAGCCGTCATCACACACACCGTACAATTGAACATGTTTTTTCTTGAAACGGGCATAATCATCGTAGCCTTTGATGAACTCTTCAGCGAGGCATACAACATCCCAGTTGTTTGCAACTTTGTCTGGCCATAATTTATCGAGACGCATCGAACGACCTCGAAGTTGGTTGATACTCATGTTCGTTGTCACGGAGGTAAGGTCGATGAGAACATTGATTCTCGACGCATCCCAACCCTCCCCCAGCAAACCTCTTGTTCCAACGAGACATTGTGTATGACCTCGTTGGAAAAACTCAGTAATGATGGTTGAATAATACCTAGGTGCCCAATCTTTACCCGAGCCGTGGATTTGATGGAATCCTTCAATGATTTCGTCTTCAATGGTAATGTTGAGGTTGTGTTCTTCGATCCAATCGTTCATGAAACTCGTAAATATAGGGGCTAAATCATCATCAACAAAGACTGTACTTCCTGTCATTAAAACAGGATTGAGGAGGTCAGTTGTTTCATGATGAACGAGTGCTTTGTATATTGCAATCGCACCTCCAACTTCATTATCGTGAATACCATCAACCACAGTTGTTGACGACGTTTTTTCATAATCCGTTACAATGACAGCCCTAAGATTGTTTTTCAAATCTTGATATTCATTGGATAAGATGGTAATCACTGCTTCTGTCTTCGCTTTACTGTAAGCGAGTATCCGAGAAACCGGTGATGCACAAGGTGTGGCGCCTCCATCTGTGATTTGAATACCAACCAAACGCATTCGTTGTTTCACTTGATCAGCGAGTGCATGGTCCTCTTCGTGCTTTGAACGAATCAAAACATAGCGTGTGTAATAGTCGATGATGGAGATGAATGAAATGATTCTATTTTGTAATGATTGATTAAAATCATTCATGACTTCTTCTTTCGAAGTTTTAAGGATATAATTTTCATACCCTTGAGGAACTGGTGTTTCGGAGTAAGAGAACCAAGCCGACAAATTTGAACTTAAGGTCTGTTCTTTTTTCAAAAATTCCTCAGGTGAAGCGTAAGTTCGGTTAAGCATTGTTCTTGTCTTCATGACGTCAAGAATCCATTCATGTATCGTTGGTCGCGTCGATGCTGGCTGATTTAACAGGTCCAAAATCTCGTAAACATCTTCATCGGCTTTTGAAATATATTCATATTCTTCAAGCGTCGGACGAACGAAATAACACAAATCTTGGTAAGGAGATAAATTTGATTCTCGAACAAGTGCTGGAATTGGAACTTCGTAATCGATTTCTCCAAGCATTTCAGTGTAATTATTCGACGTTTCCATATATGCATGGTCGGGCGGTGTTGCAGTTAACCCTAGAACGAATGGATTTCCCAGATATTCAATCAACTCGACGAGTACTTCGCCCCAATGCTCGGTCAAATGATGGCATTCATCAAAAATGATGAGGCCAATGTTGTTTGATTTAATTGCTTCAATTGACTCCTTAGCTGATGGATTGAGCCAGTTTAGAATCCCTTCTTCTTCGCTGAGAACTTCTCGCTCTGCTTTTCGAAATTTTTTCATGTTGCGCTCATACTCTTTTTGATTCGTTGATGCTAAACCATGAATCCAATCAAATGCTTGTTCCTCCGAATTCGCCTCGCTATTTGCCATGAGCGATTGAACCCAACGCATGATTGCCTTATCATCAAGTGTATCCGATTTGGTTCTTGGCATGGTCAGTGATTGATAGGTGAGTGATGTTAGTAATCCTGGTTGTTTACCATCTAAACTCATTTGATCGTCTTGCCCATCCAAATCAAAGAGGGAAGTTCTTGCTAACCATTGAGCTTGGATTGCTGAATTGGGTGACAAAATGAGGGCAGGCTTTTTGATGAGTTCGGCCCAAACATACAATCCAAGTATGGTTTTCCCGGAACCAGGAGGGGCTACGATGTGCAGCTTTTTTTCACCATTCTTGATTTGAGGTTCAATAATTGAAACTGCAGCCTTCTGAGAAGGACGAAGTGTACCTTTGAAGGATATCTTTTCAAAAGTGGAAGAAATATCCATCCACTCACCTTGTGCTCAAAAGTCACTTTCGAGGACCTGGAGGGCCGCCTTTTTTCGGACCGGGAGGACCACCGCCTGGACCTCCTTTGGGAGGGCCACCTGATTTGCTGGGACCGGGAGGACCACC
>JAYODQ010000014.1:0-24846 GCA_038106355.1 Candidatus Poseidoniales archaeon
TTTCTTGACGTTGGCCTTCTTGATCTTGTCAGGAAGCCATGCTGGGCCGTTTGCTGGCTTTGGCACCATAGCAATGGATCCGCTGAAAACGTGAACTTTCTTGGTTCCTCGCTCTCGTAGGCGGATGTCCGTATGCCCTCTTGTTGCAGCTTTGAGTGCTGCACCACGTGGTTGTTTGCTTGCAAAGACCTGGCTTGTATCTTTTCCGCCCTTCATGAGGACGAAGTATTTCTTTCCGTCTGCCATTTGGATTACCTCCGATACATTACAATGTCATAGAGTATATAGTCATTTCTTAAAAAAAGCGTGATACTGCGTCACATAATGTTCGCAGTACCCCTTTCGGACTGGAAAAAATGATGTTTTTTTCAAGAAGGAAAACGTCAAATTTCGGCTCCAGCAAGCGTTTTTGTGTGAAGAACACCATTGATTTGGCGGATTCTTGAAACGACAGTTGAAGCGATAAGGCTTAACTCTGGTGCAATGAGTTTGGCAATAATATCATGGTCACCAAACAATAAGGTTGCATCTTCCACATATTCAACAGAGCGGATTTGCCCCAGCACTTCTCTTTCCAATCCCGGTTCAACATTAATCAATACATAACCCACTGCCATGGATAAGCCATGCCTTCACTTCTCATCAATTCTTCTCAAGGTCAAATTGTATCGACTTTAATTTCTCTTGATGTTCTCTAACGTACTGTTCCCACTGCACTTCGGTCCAATGTTCAGGAACCGGGCCTTCAAGCCAAGACGAAAATTGCTCTTTCGTCCATCCTTCGGGTATGAAGTCAAGGACGGGTTCTTCGTTTGTAGGTAGTTCAACCGTAATATCATCAAAGAGCGTATCAAGTTCCATCATCGTTGTTGATCCTGCTTTTTGGTCAGCTTGAGAAGCCCATACGTCATCTTTCATTCTCTTCCTTGAAAGCAGCAATGCAGTAAAGATAGCAAACAAAACGATGCCGACTGCAACGAAAGCAAATTGAGTTGCTTGGTTTCCTTTTGATGTCTGTGAAGGTGTCACGGGATTGCACTCTGGCAATGCTGAATCCAGACAAGGGTCGATATATGGGTCGACCAATACATCTCTTTGTTCAGAAAATGCCTCAAATTGCTCATTGATACACTCAAAATATAATGTGATGGATTGATTTTCTACATTTCGAGGAACTGGATAGACCCACATCAATTCATTTGATGACAATGATGGGTCGCCAGCCAGTTCAACAAATTGTGTCAACACATTGCTTTGTTGGTCGAGTATTTGCAGTGAACAAATGATGCCAGAAAGACCATCTTCATCTGAAATCCCCAATCGTGAAACCAAATCTTGACCTGTGGAGATGTTTGAAGGAACATTTGATTGTAACACAGTGGGTGCACGAGTGAATTGAATTGATTGCTGTACGGTGTGCACCAGCCCATCGATATCTTTGAGGTACGCAAGCAATTGACCATCGCCCTCGACAAATGTACTATCGAGACGAACTCTGTAATGGAATTGAGTTTGGTCCAACATCAATGATGGCAAGGAGCAGTTCTCCGAAAGGTTTTGATGTTCATCCCAAATTGGTTTTTCTTGGACCGGCAGTTGTACCGACCACCCTTCTTGAATCAGCGATACTGTTGAGGCTTCAATCGGTCGATCACTTTCAAAAACAACTGTCCAAGTTGCGATCTGTCCAAAATTCATGGAATTGATAATGCCGTCGGCATCGCATAATGCTGCGAATCGAATTTTTGGTGGCGTCATGATGAGAGGATATTCAATTTCTTGGCTCGCCACAGAGCCATGGAGTCCGGTACCCGTGATTTGAGCCCAGAAAATTCCTGTTTCAAGTGCATGTTGAACCGGTGCAAGCTCAAACAACATTTCAAACTCGTTGGGTTCCATATCGATAGGAAATTGAAGAATTTCTCCTCCAGGCCACAAAATTCTCAAGTCACCTATAAACGGAGATTCCTCATCGTCGATGTCAGTAATTTGTATTCGTAAATACTCTCGGCCATTGTTGAGTACCCTGTCGAGAAGGGTTCCATCATCGGATTCAATCGTCATTTGTATGGAAGGTGCGATATCACCAACTGAAGCGACACGATAAGATACCCGTTCGGAATTTGAATTGTAAACACTGAATTCTACATCCTCGAGTGATGAAGAACGGGCTAATACATATGAGGATTGATAACAAAACACTCCCACCTCAGGTGATTCGATTTCAAGAAGTTCAGTGATGTTTCCTCGATTGACTTGAAGTGTTGGAGATTCATATTCGGGTTCAAAATCAGCATCCTTTGCACAAACGATTAGCACGTAAGATTGAGCCCGTTGCAAATCATAAGGCGGGGATGAAGGTAATATCGATGCTCTGTCCCAATTTGGATGGTCGAGACCTTCAATGAACGGGCCGTACCAACTTTGTGAGGCATTTAATATTCGAGTCACATTCGAAAATTGTTTGAAATCGGTAAGACCGTTAGCATCGTATGCAGTTGCTCGAAGGGAAAGATTCCCAAGCGTTGAAGTTGTTGGAATGGTGACGATGATTTCCCATCGATCGTTGAAGAGATAGGTTGCGTTTTGTGACGTCCAGACTTCTTGGTTCCCCACCTTCCATTCAACCATCACTGAGGTTACATTTTCATCATCACTTGCTAGAATATTGCAAATGGTGTATCCGCCTCGGGCTAATTCTGAAGCACTGCAGTAACCGTTTGAAATGACTGGTTTTGAATTGACGGGAAAGCCAAGGTCGACGATGTTGTGTTGAAACCTTCTTTCGGGGGTGCCGTTGAGCCAACGTACCCGGATATTCATCCAATCAGTTGAAGATACGGAGAAGCTGAGTTCAAGTTTCAACCTTGAGCCATTCTGGTCACCTGCAGGAATGGTTAGATTGGTTTGATGCAACAAAATGTTTCCTTGCAGGTTGACAAGCACAAGTGAACCGTTTGCAGCTGACATCCCGACATTTTCAAGGGCCACCTCGATGGTTGAGTTCTGGTTTTCATTGGCAACACCAACCAGCCTTGCATCGATAATGTTCACATCGTGGAATTGGTCAGCAAATGGGGCCATTTTAGGGTCGCCGACAACAACCCCCATCCATCCTGTGATGAGATTCGCTGCAGCATGACTTTCCGCCAAATTATAGCCTTGGACATACGACTCCATGAGGACAGATGGGTAGCCTACTGCGGTGAGATAGGGTTCGTACACATAGCCTTTCACGCCTGAAACACCATCTTCAAGCAAATCGGCCACGAGGGATTGACCATATCCCGAGCCCCAAGCAAAAGAACGTCCGCCGGTTGAAACTGCAGTTTCTGCGATCGAACCATCGACCCACCCATTGTGAGGACGAATTGAGCGAAGATTCAGCGAATCCATGTAGAAGGTACCATCCGAATTAGGGCCACTTGGTTGAAGTTCAATCACGATTCTCAATGTGGTCGCATTTTCATGTGGTCGGAATCGCACTGTTTTGCTGTTCCAATTTTCAGCGAGGAGTTGCGAACCGGTTCGGTTTTGTGATACCAGCAAACCGCTGTTGTCGTAACCTTCGATGAGGATATCGAAAGTTCCGCTCACTTCACCACCACTGCTACCGTACCCGTAGAGAATCCAGGCATGACCATCAAGTCCGTTTGGCAAGGTCATATTTTGCCAAATTTCAACGGTTGAAGTTGAGGAACTTGAAAATGACCCACAATTCTTGTACACTTCACGTGATAATTGTTGTACCTCATCATTTGACAACGCACTGTCATACACGACGACTCGGTCGACAAATCCTTTGTAAAACGAAGATCCTGCTCTATTTACACCTATTCTGTACAAATCAACATTGTTGAAATCTGAACTGTTTGGTTGGAATGAACCAACCAAAATTCCGTTGAGATATCGGTGAACAGTACCATTATCATACACCGTCGAGAGATGATTCCATTGATGTAATTTTAATGCTCCAAACGCATTTGAGGCGTTGCTATGTTGTCGCCATTCCCCATTTTGAATCATGTGTTGAAATGTAAGCGCTGAGCCTGCAACATCGCCTATTGCAAATGTAGAGGCATAGGTCGATTGATTATCATCCTCCACCAAAACAAATTGACTGACGGTCATATTCCCCGCCCAATCCTGAACATCAACTTGAGCATAGTCATCGATTCCATCAAAATACAGACAGGTTCCACCCGGGCAATTGACCCAGTTGGTTGAATTCATATCGTACAGGGTCAAATTTGCAGATTGTTGTCCGTCGAAGGCGATTGAGCCAGAACCCGTTTCAAAATCCCAAGAATGGAGGATTGAATCCGATTGCGGGCGGTCAGTAAACACCTTGTAGGCGGATGCGGGAACGACTGCTTTTGTTTGATTTGGGCCCTCCCATGAGAGAATGACGCCATGAGGGCCACCACCTTGAAACATCTCAACACGAAGTTCATGGTAACCAGATGAAAGATTTCTGTAGCCTGAATATTCTCTCATTCCATGCGTACCATGATTCTGTATCAGAGAAACACCATCAAGCCACATTTCGGAACCGTCATCGCTATTCAAGTAAAATGTCCAATTACCATCCTCAGGAATATCGATTGAAGAGGTGAATCTGACGCTAAAGGTTTCTTTAAACCGTGAATCAAGACCCGGATGTGGGTTTGATGTTGAAGGAAAATTGATTGTCGGTTGTATGGTCACCGCATTCGGGAATCGTCCTTCTAAGATTGGCATTGCATTCGTGTTGAAGGAGGTGCCTCGATTGTCAAAATATTCGGACAGAAGTCCATTCATGCCCTCAGCATCTTGCCCACTACAATCTGGAGATAGCGTCACTGAAAGTGCGTTTGCTCCACCTTGCTTTTTGGAACTCTGAACATCGATTTCAATCGATTCATTTCCCATTGTCGATGGAAGGGTATGACTCCAAAATCTTGCTTGGGTCGACCAAGAAGAATCGGCGGTATCAAATCCCGAATTGGGTAAGTAGTTGGCATTCCAATTTCCATCGTTGCTTCCCCATGAAGCATATCCAATGACATTTGAAACATTGGTCACAAACTCTGTTTCTTGGTCGAAGAACACTGGCAAATTGTATGTACCATTCAGTGTTGTATTTGCAGTGTAGAGGTCATCATTCCAGTATTTGTATCCCGAACCATTTCGATTGGTTGCAAGGTCAAGAACGAAATTTCCTCGATTCCCAAGACTGTTGTTTGCTTTTTCAATAAGGCCTATCGCTGTTTCAGTTGTGTATCCCGTGAGACGTGTAACAAGGAAAAAACCGTATTCTTGCCGAGTGAAGGCCTCCATCGAATTACCGGCAATCGGCCCATAATTGTGGGTAATCCACCAACTATCGCCAATCGATTCGTTGTATCTACCGCCAAGCAATGAAATTTCTTGATCGAAACTCGCTTCGGTGTTCTGCCCGCCGGAAACACGCAACGGAATTCCTTTCGTCGTGACAAGATAATTGATTTGCGAGCTGTTTGAACGATTCATCAACATTTCATACATGGGCTCAAGAAAATAAGTTTCAAATTGATTTCTGTTAATGGTTTCACCAGTTGGTGTATTTGGTTGATCAAAAATGAAAATTCGATCTTCGCTAATGTTTCGAGCTTCAATGAACGCCCACGCTATTTCTTTGCTCACATCGGAATTATTGTTGATGAGGACGGCGACATCCGAATAATTGATCACATCAAGGTAAGCGAATCCATTGGGCATTGCAATGGTTCGAAACGGCATTTCGTCCCAAACTGATACGGTGCTTTGTTCTGTTGAACGGGGAGGTTCAGGTACAGGATGAGCCAAACTCAAATTCACAGAATCGGGGATTTGAAAAAAAAATGGAGATAAACTCGAGAGCAAAAACAAGGTCAATATTGCCGATGCCCTATACATCTTGCTCATTCCAACCATTCACTTCTAAGTTATAGCCATGTTCCTTCTATCTCACAAAAAAATGGGGCTATGCTTCCCATCATTCATCCGATGAATGCGAACCATCTATGTAGGTCGGCCTCCCCTCCTCGACATGATGGTCGAACTTTACATGGCTCGAACCTGCAAATGGGGTGTGCTCAAAGTCATCGGTGGTGATGTCTGGGAGCATTCTGCTGATGTACTGGTGTCTCCAGCAAACAACAGATTGTCGGGTCGCGAAGGTCTTGACGCCATGATACACCAAAAGGCAGGAAAGCAACTCTCCGAGGTCACCCGAAATATTTGTTTGGAAATGAGAAAGATCAATGCTCCACCCTGCGCTGTGACAAGCAATGTTGTGACAGAGCCATACAATTTGAAAGACCGATTTAAGCACATTATTCATGCCGTTGGTCCGGATTGTAGAAGGCCAAATCAAGACGATTCAAGAAGGGAGTTGTTGCCCGAAACATACTACAATCTCTTTGAAACATTGCGTGAACTCAAGGCAGAAACAGTCATTGCTCCACCACTTTCCATGGGAGTTTTTGGGTTTCCACACCGAGAAGGTGCTCGAATCACACTGAGTGTACTTCTTGGCATTCTTGATGGTGAAGAAGATTATGGTATCAGAGAATATTCAATTGTTGTCAAGGAAAAAAATTTCATCAGCAACATGCGAACTGTATATCGGGAAGGCGAAGACCAATTTCCTGGTATCGATACGACCAACGAAGTTTAGGATGAAGAACTTCCTGCAAGATAGTCTTCGGCATTCTGCAATTTTGCTTTGATTTCTGCAAGTTCGTTTTGTGCGTTTTCGAGTGACGCTGCCTTGAGGTTACGTTCAACCGATGATCGTAGCCGTTCGACTGTAGCTAGACGCTGATTGCGGTCTTTTGGACGCGTGGACTCACTACGCATCGTCATCAACCATTCCTCCAGCAGAGCCCTGCCCCACTCTGGAGCTCGGAATTCGGCTGACAACATGATGTTTTGACTCATATGACGAAATCGAACCTTGCCATCCTTGGCCCTGTCCGCTTGAATTGAACCAACATTCCATCTTGAAATTGGAATGTGAAGATGCTGCTCAAGTTGGATTTCATCTTCGGATGGAAATGAAAACACTGCAATGAGAACACCATTGGACAAACAAAAGAACATTTCTGTTCGTTCTGCAGTTTCTGACCAGATGGTTGAATTGGTGGGCAATTCACCCCAAGACTCCATGCACCAATTTTCCACAAGAGACCGTCTTTGGTTCATGATGTTGCCTTCCGCCGACACGATTTGAAGGTTTCCGAAATGTAGGTTATGCGGTGAAGATTCAAAGAGGTCAGGGTTCTGGGTTGCATGATGACGACGGAGGTTCAATCGAGCGTTGAATCTTCATTGTGGCAACCTTCATTTAATTTTGGCCTCATTTTCATTCTTTTCGTTTCATGGTACATCTTTTTACGTATTCTCGAACGAAACGGCACACTCGATAAGTGGAACGCATCAAGGGCCTTAGGATTCGTCCTCATGGTCCGCACACATCGTGGTCAAAAAGCACTTGAAACGATGGCAAAACCGAGAAGATTTTGGAGAGCATACGGAGAAGTATCCGTTTGGATATGTAGTATTTCATTGGTTGCAGTAGCACTTCTTGTCGTCCTTGCCTTTGTATCAACACTACTGGCACCACAATCTGCGGAACCACCTGCAGCAAAAGAATTGATTGCGATTCCTGGTCTCAATCCTGTGATACCGCTCGGGTGGGGGATTATCGCTTTCGTCGTATCTCTCATTATCCATGAACTCGGCCATGGATTGCAAGCACGTGCTCACGGCATGAGAGTTCGTTCTTTTGGGCTGTTGCAACTTGGCCCTCTACCTCTGGGCGCATTTGCTGAACCGCAGTATGAAGAATTGAGTCAAGCACCTCGTAGAGAACGGTTGCGAATGTTTGCAGCCGGGCCTGCAACCAACATTTTTGCTGCAGTTTTGTTCCTCATATTGCTCGGCCTCGTCTCAACTCAATTCACGTCAGCCAACGAGCATGTCCATATCCAAGGGCTCGTTGTTGACGAAAGCGCCGATGTAGCAGGAATGGAACCGTGGGACATCATCATCGCCATCAACGAAACAGAAGTCGTCGACCTAGCACAATTTCACGAGGTTATCGATCAATATCGAGCAAACGATTCGATTTTGCTTTATGTTGAACACGCCGATGGCACCCGCGACAATTTGACACTTATCTTAGGAGATAAATATGAACACTACAAAAGTCTTGGGTGGAGTGAAGAAAATCTCAAACTCCTCGGCATCGAAGAACATGACCCATTTCTCGGCGTCGTTGGTTTAGCCGATGGCACACAAGGAGTCGACCGCTTAGCTGGTCCCTTTTCAAAAGAGTGGCAAGGAGGAATTTTTTCAAGGGTCATCGCCCTTCCTTTTCACTTGATCAACCTCCTCATCGTTCCCTTTGAATTACAGGGTGTTGCAATTCATCCCTTTGAGGAATCACGTCTCGCCGCAGGTGATGGAATTCTTGCAAGCATTCTTGGTCTAGGCGGCTTACTCTTTTTCGTGCATCTCTTTTTCTGGCTCATTTGGGTCAACATTTTGCTTGGCTTTACAAATCTTATACCGATTGTGCCATTCGATGGTGGCCACATGTTCCGTGATTTCGCCCATGGCTGGCTCGACCGATTCAAACGGTTGCGTCAAAAACTTCGTCTTGGCGAATCACATCCACTTTGGGTTGAACATATCGCAAACAAAGCGACGAGTTTTTCTTCGCTTTTTTTGTTCGTGATTCTTATTGTGACTATCCTCATACCTTACTTTTGAACACCTTTGATTCCGTCCTACGGCGTTCAAGTTCAGCAAAAATTTGGCTACGTTTCATTGCTTCGTCAAAAACAGTTGTTTGAACTTCATCTTCAACTGTGGCATCTGCATCATCGTAACATATCAACGAAATGAATTTGTTGAGCGGCAAACCATCGTTCCAATTGAGATACACTGAGCCTGTTTTTGTTTTGGGTAACGGTGGGATACGTTGAGCGATTTGCCACTGTCGAGCCGTTAATGCACCGGTTTCGATACGAAAAATCCTCCACGAATCTCCTCGAACTCCCTTGAGACGAAAGGCGTACAATGGTAACAATTCACTTTTTCTACAATCTCGTAAAATGGCGTTGTACTGCTCTCGAAGACGTTCATCAAAGTAGAGTTTATCTGAATTTGAAGATTTTACCTCGATGGGGAAACCATAATCGGCTCTGGCTGCAAAGACATCGCCACTACCCTCAATGCCAGATCCTGCGACTCGAATGACAAAAAATGGCTTACGTAGGACCATTCGCATTCGGTTTTTTTCCTCGATGGTGCAAGAACGAATCACACCTTCGACATTTTTCTTTTTGCCGGATAATACGAGCCTAAGTTCTCGCTCGTAATTTTGACCCATACACCACCAACACTGTCAATCGTTCTTAGGCACTTCGGAGATTTCGGAGTTTGAAGCATATAAATTCAACCAACTCACGATACCGATAGTTTAGAAGAGATTCAGTGAAAGGAGAGGTCGTGCACAGAGCGTACATCCAGACGGATGATTTCGTCATGTCTTTCCGTCTGATGCAACGTCTCCACAAGGAGAATATTCGCGTCGAGGTTCTTGCCCTACATCAAGAGGTTCCAGAATTTGGTATCTTGTTTTCAGATAAAAAGAATCGTCAACACGCAAACACAATCCAAGTCGAATCTGACGATATCGATGGTGCAATGGAAGAGTTTTACAAACTTGTCCACCAAATTGACGAACACTCCCTATTGACCATCGGAATCGACCCTGGTCCACGGCCAGCGTGTGCATGGAGGACGGATCAAACCGTCGTTGGCGTCATGCAAACAGAATCCTTTGACGAGTTATTTGATTTTTTGACAAAATTAGGGCAGCGATATCGAGCTCATTCGATTCGAGTGAAAATTGGCAATGGTTCGCCCCTCCATCGGGACCGAATCATCAATCGAAGTTTTCACCGAGGATATAGCGTCGAAGAAGTTGACGAAAAATCGACGAGCAAAGGAAGAAATCGACATGACCATACAAAGGCAGCTATACGAATTGCAATGAAATCGGGCAATCCAATCTTCGAAGAGAGGGTACTGAAGCCAAGCAAGGGTGATGTGCGTAATGTTCAACGTGAAAGTCGTGAATTATCAAATGGTAAATCGACCATTTCCTTTGAATTGGCTGAACTCGTTGCCGTGGGAGAAATATCGATGGATGAGGCGATATTGAAACAGAATCATTCTTCTTCAGAATAATTTTTGAGCGTTTGAAATTCAGGGGCATTTGAAAGAATTCGTTTCGCTACTTTTTCGTAGGCAACAGGAGATAGAAACACCAATCCAACAATCAAAAAGAGGAATGTAAATGATGATGAAGGAACATAGTATGTTCCCGGTGAAGGTGGTCCACTGACCATCAATTTGACCGTCCCAAGCCAAGGGATTTCACCTCCAGCCGTTCCAATCATCCAAGATTGTCGGACTGGACCATCAAGAGAGCCTCCCGAACTAATGACTCGGCGCTGGTCAACTGAACAATGATTGTTGTCACCAAGGGTAAGAAAACCTGCATGTTTTGGTTGCCAACCTTGTATGGAAAGATGTTGTGAAAGACCTTCATGTGCAAAAACGCTGAGTTCACAATCGTACAATGCGTGTTGTAGTCCATCGAATTCGATGGTGATCGATTCAACACCCTGAATTGAGGTTCCCGGAATTTGCCATGTCGTTACACAGATGCCAGGCTCGTCATTCTCATCCAACCACTCTGCTTCGAATATGCCTCCATTCGGGCATGGGTCTTCACCTTCTTCTTTGATTGAAGTCGTAAAATCTGTTGGTTGAACTTCTAGAATCGCCCGGTGGATAATAGGAGTTTCATTACCTCCATTCTTTTTGAAAATAATCACGTCGCCAAACATACCGTGTTGCTCGTAACCGTAGGAAGGATGGCTTTTGTTCGATGCTTCTGCAAACGTAATGATTTGATCGAATGGTGTTGAGTGAACCAAAATTAAATCTCCAGCATCGATGGCGCCAACTTCTCCTGACTCGCTGTGCATCATCGATTCGGATTCGACCACAACGAGGGGTGGCATGGAGCCAGTGTGAGCCCACAATCCAAAGATAAGCAGAGCAATCATGCCCCCAGCCAGAACGAATTCGGAGAGCAGGACCAATACTGGGTCTGTTTTTTTGGTCAGGAGTTCACGCCCGTGCTTACTTTCTGTACAATTTGTTTTCTTGAGCGAAATGAGTCCATTTTTCTAGGTGACCTGCACCCAATGCTTTGGCTGCTTGTTCTGCCTCGGAAATTCTTCGCTTGAGTTCTGGCCTTCCTTCGACGGTCATGATTTCATTGAGTGTTGCAACATAGCCTTTGAACATAAAAAATGTTGGAATCGATACCATCATCAGAATGCCTGAGATCACAAGAAGTCCGATGGCAAGTCCGGTCATATCTTGCCAATCAGCATAATTTGGATTACCATTCATGAATAGAAGTTGATAGCCACTCAACACAAAAACCATCGTGGATGCCCCGCTCGCAATTGCTGAAATTTGATATTGACGCCCATGTTGATTCGCCCAAAGACGCTGAAGAAGAGATTGTTTCTCTGCCATTGAGTTTCCCCCTGTATCAGCCTTGACTTGTCCGAATTTTTAAGGATGTGCGATTTTGACCCTTGACCGATATCCGAATACTTGATATGATATGGATTGAATTAAGTATTACGCTTGAGGTATCACCATGCGCCGTGCCCTAATTCTTGTTTTAATTTTTACCCTTTCAACTTTGTCTCCATTGGCTTCTGGGGCATCGACTGAAACGCAATTCAAAGACGGAACAACGTCGTTCTCATACACCTTCACTGGTTCGGGCAACGGTACTGCAGGTGTGGTATCGATGCCATATGGGGCTGAGGTCACTGCAGCTACGTTCAACCTCCGAGGTGAAGCGAGTTCAACATCATGGATCAATTGGACCACGGACGACCATTACGGTGGAGCAGGAGATGCTTATGTGTCAAGCAGTGGCTACCTTCCCTCGCCATACACATACACCTACCGACAAAATTTGCATGTTGAAAATCAAGTCATTTCACTTGCTGGAACACCAACGACAACCTTCGCAGGCTTTGACCAGACTTCGGATGTCAGCAATCTCAACAGTGCAACCATCAACACCTCTGGTGAATTTATTGCCCTTGGCGACCAAGGTTACATCTCACCGACCAAGAAAGTCTCACAAACACTCATTTCTTCAACATCTGGCTACTATCGGGGCATCGTCGTTCCTGTGAGTGATGATGAATACCACGTTCTGCGTTACACCTCGTCCTACATCACACAAGTTCCAACGATTGAACGAATCAATTCATCCACAGGTTCTGTGATCGGTACTGCGTCATTCAATTACAATTCTGGAAATTCAGGGTGTGGAACGACTGGAAATTACTACGACCTCACTGATGCTACGCTGTACAACGATACCATTCTTTACACCACTTCTCGTAACTACTACATCTTAACCAAATGGACCTATTCAAATTCGGCCTGGACGTGTCAATCAAGTTACAATTATGGTTCAACCAACTACTTGACTGGCGTCGATTTTGATGACGCAACAGGCAAAATGTACGTGGCTACATGGAACAGGAACAGTTACTATCACTATCTCAACGAAGTCAATCCTGCTTCACCAACAGTCATCAATCAATCATGGCTCATGACTTACAACTCCGATTACTATGCGTATGGCTCTGGCCTTGTCGTCAACATGCCGAACATCATCTACAACATGTACAATCATCCCTCGGCGTCGAACTCCGACATGAAGAGTCACTACTATCACTACACCTACAATTCAAACAACGGATTCATCTACGAACAAGGTGTTTTGATTTCGACAGATGCTGGGCATCACGGTCTTGTGGATGGACCAGACAACACGATGTTCTTGAGCTGTCATTAT
Source organism: Candidatus Poseidoniales archaeon (assembly GCA_038106355.1). Classification (GTDB taxonomy): domain Archaea; phylum Thermoplasmatota; class Poseidoniia; order Poseidoniales; family Poseidoniaceae; genus Poseidonia. Next base: position 12,983 of record JAYODQ010000014.1, read on the forward strand.
GTGTCCTATTGCTCTGCAAATTCGAGGTACATTTACGAATATGGTGATGGAAGTTTATTCGATGCAAGGACTCCGACTCAAACATCTCAAATCGTCATTGGGAGCGCAGTTTCACTTTCACGTGCTACCAACAAAGTTTCCCTTGATGGTATCTTTGGCTACATGCCATACGGAACATCAATCGATATTGACCTTTCAGTGAATGGTGGTTCGTCATGGATTGCCGCAAATCCAGGTCAAACCGTGACCTTCCCGTCCTCAGGCCAATTCCTCGTTTGGAGGGCAACGTTGAATGGAACCTCAACTGTGTCACCAGTCCTTGGTGATATTGCACTTTCATATGTGACGAGTTACCAATCATCTGGATACTTGTACGGTTATGTGTACCAATGGGGCCAAACAAGTACAGTTGTTGCTGCTTTCGCAAATTGGACTCAAACACTTCCATCCGGTACAAGCATCAACATTTACTTTGGAATTTTATCGTCCTCCTCATCGTGTCAAAGCACAAGTGGCCGAGTGCAATTCACTCAACCTGGTCAAAGTATCAACATGCCGAGCGGAACAAGTTATTACACCTGTTTCCGACTGGAAATGAGCACATCTAATTCAGCAAACACCCCGACGCTGACAGATTTGAGAATTGCACAACATTCGAATGCTCCATCCGAGCCTGGCATCAACATCAACAAGATTAGTGCCTACAAATGGGGTGCAAATAATGGTGCACTTCTTGGAAGTCTCAAAGTTGAGAACCACGCTGGCATCATCAATGCTTTGAACAATGAAATTCCTGATCAAGGAGCTGGAATTAAAGATATTCAAATCGACCTCACCGCGGCTTCAAGTGGTATTTTGAGTCTCGATTCATTTTCAATCACCTACACCATGCAAACTGTGAACCTCGATATCACCATCCCTGAAGGCACAATTCTTCACGAAAGAACACTGCCCTATGAGGTTGTTACCCGCCACGTGATTGGAGAAGATGCAACTGGAATGAGCCAAGCAACCCTGCAGATTCGAACCAACAGCATGGCAAATAACCCAACGCTCTTTTGGGAAACAGGAGACATTTTCCCTGAACCAAATGACCCAGGTGATTACATCGAGATTGACCCGTCTTCCTATTCAGTGGAAAACAATGGTATCTTAGAAATCCACTGGCTTTTCCATGTTACTGCCGACTTCCCCGACCAACAGGATGTCAAATTCCAAGTTGGTTGCCTCGATAACAGTGGTTCCCTAGGGTTCGCACCTGTGCCTCTGCTCAGTACAGTTGGGTTGAGAGTCAATCAAACCTTTGGCCTTGGTTGGCTTGAAGTTCGAGACACTGATGGCGAAATCACATCCATGGATGTTCCAGATGGCTCTTGGGTTGCTGCAGGAGAGACTCTCAAATTTACAGGAGCCATGTGGTTTGTCGATTCTCAAGATGCACCCAAAGACAGTGCGTTCGATGTGCGTGTATCACGAAACGGTTATGTGGAGGCTACCGCAAGAGACACGACCAACAACAATGGATCATTCTTCATATCCATCGATTTGCCAAACATCAATGTCCCAGATGGTATGACCTACGAGATTCAAACGTACAATGAAAAGAACCCGGATAAAGTTTTGAAACCGAACGCAGATTGGCGCCGAACGTACAAAGTCGATGCAACAGCACCTGAACGTATGGATATTTATCCAAAGGAAGACTCCTATGAGGCTGCAAATCGAGAGCAAGAGGTGAAGATTCTTGTCAATGACAACGTTGGACATCCAATGCAACTCCGATTATTTTACTGGGTTGAAGCAGACCATGACCTTAACAGAAATGGTATCGCCGACGATAACGAATATGTGAGTAAACTTGTCACCAACAACACTGTTTCAAAGAATAAGTGGTTCCTCACAACCATAGACACCTCACGCAATCCAAACATGGGACGTGTCTCGTACTACTGGGACGGAGGAGACCAAGCTGGAAATCCACTCCACTGGACGGCCATCGATGATGATGATAACATTCTCAAATTTGAGTCTGAACCAGGATTCTTACACGATGATGCAACCTTCAGAACGAGGAAGGATTCTGCAGCCATTTTCACCGGGCTTGACTGGGTTGGGCACGGAGACGATGATTCAGTCTATGCCGGATTGACTCAAACCATCGAATTAGGATTTATCGATGCGAACACAGTCATCGACTTTGAATACATCTCGCTCATCTTCGACTTTGAAGGACCAAATCCACTACGAGATGCTCAGGCTATCTCGTACTCTGGCCGAAACAACACTTTCTGGTCCGATTCACCCTACATCGACTTGCTTCCAACAAGCACGATGGTTGAACGAACAAATGAATCTGGTTTACCATGGATTATCGTCACATTCCAATTCAAATTCTCATGGGACTGGCCCGATGAAGAAATGGGTGATGTGGCGCTTGTGTACAAAGAACTTGGAAGTCGAGACCCATCGAGAATCTTACTCCTCGAACATACATTTAGGGTTGAAAATGACCTTATGCTTGACCCCGATCAATTTTCAATTGAAGACGTAAGTGAACCTCGAACTGGGCCAATAGCAGATGGTACTCGAGTGCGTAAGGATGACCGTTTGGCCTTCACTGGTCGAGTTGTGTACGAAGGAAGTGAAGTCGCCGCACCGAGAGATGTCGGAATTCTTGTCGAAGTCTTCGATGGAGAGAAACTTTGGAGCGATGGTTCACTCACAAACGATGGTGGATACGATGTTGAAGTTCCACTCTCCTCAGCAACAACACTCCAGTCTTCACCGACGAGAACCTGTTTGATTTCAATTACCAACATCCCCGGCCGTGGCGAAGATATGACTGGCACCTTGGTTTCGACCACCCTCCAAGTGATTGTTGACGATGCGGCACCACGTGTGACTCGACGAATTGCCCCACTGAATGTCATCGATATTTCGGCGAACAATGACCTCACCAAAGTACCTGTGGTCTTCCAAGGCACAGAGGACGCAGACCTCACAGGGTCGAAGCAAACCGTTCATTGGGTGATGCGAGATGCAACCCGTACCATCACCATCGGTGCTGGCTCAACACTCCTTGGCATGCAACAGGAAGACCAAATTGTTACTTGGACAGCTATCGTTGACTTGACTGACGGTGGCCGAATTACTCCTCGCGCTGGAGATTTCGTTGGATTCTACATCACTGGATGGGATGCTGCAGGAAATCAATTCCCTGTGGTTTCAAATTCAGAAGCAAGTCCAATTCCCGAACTTGCCTCGGATGACGAGGACTTTGAGCGACAATGGGTACAACTTGGGGCAGTTGGTCCTGAATTGAGAATTCATTCGATGTCAGTCTCCGATGACCACGTTTCTCCGGGCTCAGACATCCAAGTGAGAGCTACCATCGTCAACAATGGTGGGAACACCACCTCTTTGTTCAAGGTTGGATTTTACTCAGGTGATGACACAGAACCGTTCGATACTGTCACCTTGAACGGAATCGGAAAGGGTGAACTTATCGATGTACAAACAACATGGACAACCGAAGAAGGCGTCACACGAGTACGGGTTGTTGTCGATTACGATAACCTCATTCCTGAAGTGAATGATTACGACAATTCTGCTGAACATTCAATTGAAATTGCTTATGGCCAATATTTTGGTTGGTTTGATTCACCTCGTGAAAACCCTCTCGCTTGGATCTTCGTAATCATCTCGATCATAACCATCGTTGCAGTCATTTCAATCGCATCGAGAACGAGTATCGATTACGGCGGCGGAGCATTTGACGAAGAAGAAGTCGAATGGGACAACGAAGTCTTTGATGCCGTTGATGGCGTAGATGAAGACGATGATGATGAGGACGAAGACGACGAAGATTGAGTCTAAATCATTGCCTTTGACCCACACAAATCCTCAAGAAGGGTTGACCATGGAATATTCCAATGGGGTGGGGAGAGTATGTCTGTTGATTTTTCCCGACTTCACAAACAACTGCAACAGGTTCTTGCTGAAAGGGAATGGCATCCAACTGCAATTCAATCCCTATCGATGGAAGACATCATTGCTGGAAAGGACAGAATCCTCATCGCACCAACTGGTTCTGGAAAGACCTTAGCGGGAATTTTACCTTTGTTCCACCGATGTTTATCTGAAGGATGGACGGGTTTATCGATTCTTTACATCACTCCACTTCGAGCATTAAACAGAGATGTTGACCTTCGTTTAAGCCAAATCGCTGAGGCTGTCGGCCTAAGGGTGGATACTCGGCACGGCGATACATCACAAAGCGAAAGGCAAAAACAAGTCAGAAACCCACCTCACATGCTCATAACAACGCCTGAAACATTTCAATTGATGTTGAGCGGGAAAAAATTGCGTACACTTCTCAACGATGTTCAAACGGTTGTCGTCGATGAGGTTCACGATATTGCATCGAGTGAACGTGGATGGCAACTTCGGATTGGACTTGAGCGACTTGATGCATATGTTCAGCGGCCGATTCAACGTCTTGGATTGTCAGCAACTGTTGGAAATCCTGAATTTGTCGCCAATTGGTTATCAAAAAACGATTGTCTTCCCATCGTTCACAAAGGAAATCGTGAAACACATATCGAGGTTTGTGCTTCGATGATTTCGGAGGAGGCGGAGCGTGGTGCCGTACGACATGCCCTCAAACCTCGACAATGGTCAACCTACATCGACCTGCTCAATGCCATTGAACATCAGCCCCCGTGTTTGGTGTTCGTCAACAGTAGAAACGAAGCAGAAACACTCGCAGGACATCTCTCAGCGCTCGCCCCCGAATTTTCAATCGGTGTGCATCATGGTTCGCTTGCAAGAGAAGTTCGAGAACAGATGGAGAATGAACTCAGGGATGGGACGCTTTCTGCACTTGTGTGCACATCCTCTCTTGAATTAGGCATTGATGTCGGGTCAATTAAGACTGTGTTGCAACTTCACTCTCCGAAATCTTCGGACCGAATGTTGCAAAGAATCGGTCGTGCTGACCACAAAGTTGGTGGAGTTGGAAAAGGAATTGTCTTTTCTTGGGATGTTGACCATTTGGCAGAATCGAGCATCATCTCGATGCTCGCCATGCAGGGCGACATCGAACCTGTCGATATTCGCCCAAGACCCATCACGGTCGCCTTGAACCAACTGGTGATGATGGCCCATGCAAATGGTGCGATGTCGATTGATGCTGCAACCAAGATCATCGCAGCATCACCTCAATTTGAGGCATGGACTCGAGATGATACTGAAAGTATTCTAAGAATTCTCGATGAACATTGGATTGTACGTTTTGCTCCTGACCCGAACTTACTGCCTTGGTATCGCTGGCCAAAGGCTCTAGTTCGAGTTGCCTGTGATCAATCAGAATTTGATGAAAGCGAAATGTTGGACATGCTGCCACCTTACAATGTCCCCGATGAAGACATTCCTCAAAAAGTCAAACAGTTGAATCTACCTTTACCAAAACATCTGTCAAATGGGTGGTACAGCACAGCAGGGAAAACATTTGACTGGGTTCGCACTAACCTTTCAATGATTCCAAACAAACAAATGTACACCGTCCGTGATGCGGTCACAAGGAAAAGTCTTGGAAAGGTGGATGAAGCCTTCGTCCTCTCCCTCAATCAATCTGGAGAAGATGAAGATGGAATCACTCGCCAATTTGTTATTGCAGGTCGTACCTGGATTATCGTTGATGCTGACCCAGAGCAGAATGAACTGCTCGTCGCCCCGATCAAATCTCATGGAAAGGCACCCGTATGGGTTGGTGAAATTCCACCGGTGCCCCAAGACGTTGCACAAAAAGTTGGGCGATTTCGACGCCTGTTAGCCGACTCCATTGAACTCAAATATCCACATCATTCAACAGGTACGTTGGATAAATTTGGTCACCTCAACACTGGTGCATTTGAATTAAACAGCATACCGCTCAATGCTGAAGGAAAGGGAATGTTGATTGAACAAATTGTCAAGCACGTCGAGGATTGTGAATTTCTTCCTTCCGACACATGTATCACGATTGAAGAACGAAGTGAAGCATTGGTTGTGAATTGTTGCCAAGGCTCAAAAATTAACGAAACACTCGGTCAATTTCTTTTGGTGATGGCGTCGACGATTACTGGTCATTGGGGTCGTGTCGAATGTGAACCCACGAGAATTTCACTCTATGTTGGCTCTGCAGTCCAAATCGAGGACATTCAAAGGTGGATGTTGGAAACGCCCCCAGAAGCCATTGAAAACATTCTCAGTGTCACTTTACCCAATTCAAGTCAAGTACGATGGAGGTTCGCTCAAGTTGCAAAATTGTTTGGCATTCTACGAGAAGGCGTAGACCCACGAAAAATCAATCTCAATGCTCTGTTGAAAACACATCGAGGAACTGTTGTTATGGAAGAAGTCCTCGGAAAACTCTTCTTTGAACGAATGGATGTGCAAGGTGCTCAAGATTTGATCGAATCGATACAAACTGGTGTCATCGCTTGTCATCTTACATCAACTGGCCCGCTGGGAATTTCAAGTCGTACTCGTGAAGATATGACGCTTCCAAATTGGGATAATGCCGAATTACGAAGCCAACTCCAATCGAGGCTTTGCAATGAGCGTGCAGCTTTATGTTGCCTAAAATGCCACACAACTCGACGATTTCGAGTTGCTAGATACCACTCGATGGACAAAATACAATGTTGTTTGAGTTGTGGTGGTCGCATGCTTGCATGTGCTCGAGAAGGTATGCTTGATATGCTCGAAAAATGGGTTGCATCGGAAGATGTTTCTGACCAAGATAGAATGACCAAAAATGCCGACATCGTTGCTAACCGTGGGTACGAAGCCATTTTGTGTTTGATGGGCAGAGGTATTGGTGAAGCAACAGCCATTCGAATTCTTCGGAAGGTCACAAGGGGCGATGAGGAAGGGTTGCTGCAAGCCATTCACCATGCAGAAGTAGATTATGCAAGGACACGAAGATTTTGGGGAAATTGATCCGAGGCGAGAACATACATTCATAATCGGTCCTCGTCAGTCATTGCCATGGAAATCACAAGAGATATTGTTCGAATGACAGTCATTGTTGGAGGCATCCTTGTGCTCTCATCCTATGTTTGGGGGGTATCAAAGATGGACCACCCCGACCAGTTATGGGGAGGAGTTTCAAAGTCATTACAAAAAATTACGGTACCAATGATGTTCTTAGCGGCCATCGGTTTCCTTGTATTTTGGTGGATGTCAATGTATTCGCTTTCCTTTGAAGAAGCCCAATCTCTTCACTATCCATGGAATACAAACGATGGAAACGGACTACAAAGGATGTTTTTTGCATACATACTTTTTCTTGTACCATCCATGTTGTGGCTTGAGAGTACTCGATTCCATGAACAACATGCATATTCATGGACGCCCCTTTTGGTCATTGGCATTCTTGCTCTTGCCGCCATTGGAAATGTACTGCTCATCTTGTTATCGTATTCTGCGTATCAACAACAGATTCCAGGTGGAGGGATGATGCTTGCTGGCACCATGTTGCTCGCTGTTCAGGTGATCATCAATGACCTCATCATTTGGTCGTATGCTTACCCTTGGAAAAGCTGAAGAATTTATGCAAAACGAGGGTCTTTTGGTCCTTCAGTACGTTGAATTTCGACACCATGTTGTTCGAGATAACTTATACCATTCTCTCCACCAAATCCTCCGTCAACGATGATGACTCGTCGAATTCCTGCGTGATGAATGAGTTTAGCACACATCATGCATGGTTCACCTGTGACAATGAGCCAAGCTTGATTTGTCTTCACGCCATTGGCTGCAGAATTGCAAATTAGATTCATCTCTGCATGATGGCAACCGATTTCCACTCGAGTACCAGAGACTACATTCATCGTATCTCGAAGGCACACATCACCACCACACAAGGTTCCCCCGCCCCTTGGGCCACCATTGTAGCCGTCCATCAAAACGACATTTCGTTCTGGGTCAACCAAAAGTGCACCAAATTTTCGGCGAGGGCAATTTGATGCTTCAGCCAATGCAAGGCATTGTTGAATTCGAATGGCAAGATGCTTATCTTTCATGCTCTATCATGACAGGACAAAGTGGATTCATGTTTGAGCGCTTCGATTGATTTTTTTCAGTCGTTGAGTATGCTCAAATCTTCATCCGTATCAAAACCAAGAGCTTCCATCACATTTCCTTGCAAATAGAGTGAACCAATAACAAGGATTCGATGGCCTTTCGGAGAAGTTGAAAGTAGTGCTTTCACTGCCTCGTTGGGTCGTTCATATTCCTTCACATTCAACCCAAATGTGGAAAAAAATGGGCGAAGAAGATGTGTGTCTACACCCGGATACCGCCCTTTTTGTGGGCATGTGAGGACAATTTCTGAAGGTGGGTTGAATTTCATCATTTCAAGCAAAGGTTGCAACATTTCGTCCATCGATTGTTGTGGTGATGTTCCGAACAACAAGGACCACTTCGTTGGCCAATCATGCGAGATGGATTGGAGTGAACGAAGCATCCCGCTGGGATTATGAGCTCCTTCAAGATAAAATTCGATTGAATTTGAAATCACAATGTGTTGACGCCCTGGCCAAAAAGGATGTATCTTGACGTCTCGGCAATCGATATTGAGGTACGATTTCAAGACGACTTGGGCGATTTCACTTGCTTCATCGACGTATGAACAATGCTCTGCAATGTCAATCCAATGCAAAGGGGAAGGTCCTGCTACACTATCGATGCCCCCAAGGAATGGATTCTGCGTGATGTCCTCGATGGCCACCCTTACTGAAATCTGTTCGGGTGTCCTCACGTAAATTGGATGGTTTGGCCGTGCAATGGCTGCTTTTTCTCGAGCAATAGCCTCAACTGTATCGCCAAGAATGTCGGTATGTTCACAACTTATACTGGTGAGAATGCTACACGTAGCAGGGGCAACTCGAGTTGCATCGAGACGACCACCGAGACCAGTTTCAAGGACAAGGACATCCACATCCAAGAGTGACAAACATGCCAGAGTGATCAAAAATGTTGCCTCAAAAAAGGTGATATCATTTTGAAGGTGGGGCAATTTTTCCCGAAGTTTGCGTAAAGCCAACGAATAAAGGTCGGAAGAAATCGGTTTTCCTTTGTATCTTGTTCGTTCTTCAACTCGTACGAGGTGTGGGGATGAGAAAAACAGGGTGTTGTAACCTTGATGCTCAAGAAGGCCAACCAGATGAGCACAGGTTGTCCCTTTACCGTTGCTTCCAGCAATATGGAACACATGTTGTGGCCAGGCAATTCCAAGTTGGTCGCAATAGAACTTCGTTCGTTCGAGGCCTAGGTTCATTCCTCGAATCTTCAGCGACTCAAGCCACTGACGGTCGGCCTCTCCATGCTCCATGATTTCGATGCAGAAAGATTGATTTCAAATGTCCTTTGATACATTCCATCCCTCTTGATGACATCAAACTGATATGTGGGAATTCTTTGGGTATTTCATGAGCGAAGCGGCTTCGTGGAAAAACCGACCACAAAGTCAAGCGTTCGACGAAGTTGAAAAAGAACTTCAAAAAGAAGATTCGTTGCTTCATTTATTCAAACAACAGTGGACTGGAATGGCTGGAATGGCGTTCATGTTCGTCATCACCATCTTTCTTGGCATATACATACGGCCGTATTACGATGTTGGTGAATTGCATGCATTTGGAAAATCAGGTGCAACCGAGGTCAGCAATGTTGTGATTGAATTGCTTGCGATTTTCGCTTTTACTGCAATCATTTTGTACCTTGCTAAAAAGAACAAAGCGTGGCTTATCAAGTATGGTATGTTTGTTGTGTTAGCTATTGCCTTGTTGTACACCACTGTTCCACTCATGCATATGTTTGTTCTCGATTTTGAAGTTGACCCGTTTGTTGAAGAAGAAAACTATGATTCCAATGCAGAAGTGTTAGGTATTGTCAACGATGAGTTGTTGATCGTCTCCACACCATTTCTATCTGAATCGAATGTGTACAACAACTCAATTCAGGCGTTCAATATCAATGATTTGAGTCAACCTATTTGGAATATCACGACGCCTCATTTGTACGGTGAGAGAAATCCTAACCTCGTCATGTCGCAACATGGAAACCAATTGACCATTACATCTGGTCAATTCATCTGGGTTGTCGATGCATATGAGGGTGTATTGCTTGAACAATTTTTGTGCTTTGAATACGACCAAAATGGTCAGGCAATTCCAATTCCTGAACAAAGAACGGGTTGTTCGCTCGCCGTTCGAACAGATGATTCAGTCTATGTTGTGAACAACGCCAATGAATTGTTCCTTTGGAAAACAGACCCAGACTTCCCAAATCTCATGTTTGGACCACAAGCCAAATGGTTGATTCCTCAACAAATTTCTTTAGATCAATCCAATGGTGATTTGTTGCACGCTGAAGTCATCGACGAAGACTTCTTGCTCATCGCTGTTCCGGGAGGAATTGCATTTGTTGAACTTGAGGAATTTAACGATATACCTCAAACCTCTCAACCTATCGATACTATTGACAACGCATCCATAGTTTTCCAATTGAATCCTCAAGGCTCCTTTACATCTTTCGATATTGGAGCCTCACCTTTCGATGAATTGAGTTTTCATGATGAAAATCATTCAAAACAGAGTATGTTTGCTCTCGTTGGTGATTCTAATGGCGATGTCGTTGGCCTTAACATCGACCTTGAAGCGGAAAACGAAGATGCCATACGAGGCAAAGGAACTGTTTCGATTGAAGACAGAATGGCGTTGTATCAATTTGCTGATACCATTCAATCTGTTGAGCTCACCGACCTCAATGAGGATGGCTTCAGCGATGTACTTATCGTCAGCGAACAAGGAGCCCACTGGATATACCAAACATCTCTCATTGAACGAGCGGTGTTTGAAATTGACATCGATGTCGACCATGCCTTCTTTGTGAATCAAAACAACGCAACACAACTAGTTCTCATCGATTCCACCTATGGTGAACTGATTGAACACACCACCTTGATTCGAAGTGGGGAAATCACAGGCGACATGTTTCCTTTGTATGGCGTACAATTTCTCTTTTGGCCAACCATCATCGGTTTCATTCTTGCGGCACTTCTGATGGTGTTGCTCATTGTTCATCGAGAATGGTATGTAGTGAACTTCACTGGAGTGATTCTTGGAGCAGGTGTATGCGTTATGCTCGGTGTAACCTTTGTTCCCACCCTTGCCATGATCTTCATGGTGCTTGCAGCAATTTACGATGCTTGGGCTGTGTACAAATCCAAACACATGCTTGACCTTGCAGATACAATGCTTGACCTCAAGTTACCCATCATGCTCGTTGCACCTCAAGAAAAGGGGTACTCGTTCAAAGATGAAGGCTCGCCAGCTCAAATTTCGTCTCCAACCAAAACAGAATCTACAACACGCCCAAAACCAGCCATCAAAAAAGAGGCCATGTTCATGGGTCTCGGCGATATCATCTTCCCAGGTATGCTCGTTCTCTCTGCCTTACAGTGGCTTCTTGAAAGCGGCGTAGCATACAACGATGCATTCTTGGTGGCCATGTCAACGCTTGTCGGTGGACTCGTTGGCTATGTTGTCTTGATGTCGTATGTTGCAAGAGGACGTGCGCAAGCCGGCCTACCATTACTCAACGGTGGGGCCATCCTTGGCTACATCATCGGTGGAATGCTCATCGTCGGCGAAGAAATTTTGAAATTTGGAATCACGTGGTAATCGTATGCTTGATATCGAGATGTTCCGAGAATTCTCTCACATCATTCGGGCGGATTTTGATAAACGAAAGCTTCCACACGACGCCATAGATGCGGTCATTCAGGCCGACCAAGAATGGCGACGATTGCTCCATGC
>JAYODQ010000014.1:24946-45750 GCA_038106355.1 Candidatus Poseidoniales archaeon
ACGCCATAGATGCGGTCATTCAGGCCGACCAAGAATGGCGACGATTGCTCCATGCTACAGACCAACTTCGCCGAGAGAAAAATGAGGCTGCACGAGGCATTGCTCAAGCAAAAAAAGACCGTGATGAACAAAAAGCACAATCCATCTTAGAACAGGTTGCAAAATTAGGTGACGATATCTCAAATATGGAACAACAGACAGCTGAAGCGTTGCACAATCGAGACCGCCTACGAATGCGAATCCCGAACATCTTACATCATGACGTCCCCATTTCTGATGACGAAACGGGAAACACCACCCACTCTGTTCATGGAACAAAACCCGAATTCGACTTTGATGTTCGAACCCACAATGAACTCATCGAAATGAACCACTGGGTTGACCTCAAGCGGGCTGCAAAAATAACAGGGAGCAGATTTTACTTTCTCAAAGGTGATTTAGCACGCCTTGAATTTGCACTTCAGCAATACGCTGTCGAATTTTTACGGTCCAGAGGATTCACCTTTGTGCAGCCTCCTGTCATGATGAACCGTACCGCTTACGAAGGCGTCACTGATTTGGGTGATTTTGAAACGGTCATGTATGGTATTGAACCTGATAAATACTTCATGATTGCAACTTCAGAGCACCCGCTGACGGCTATGTACATGAATGAGACCATACCTGAAGAAAAGTTGCCTTTGCGACTTGTTGGCGTCTCTTCCTGCTTCCGTAGAGAAGTTGGCAGTCATGGTATCACAGACGCTGGAATTTGGCGTGTTCATCAATTTACCAAGGTTGAACAAATTGTAATCTCACGTCCAGAAGAATCGTGGACATTGCATGAAGAATTGCTCACAAATTGCGTCGATTTATGGAATTCATTAGGTCTTCACTTTGAAGTTGTCAATATTTGCAGCGGAGATATGGGAACGGTTGCCTCCAAAAAATACGACCTCGAAGCATGGATTCCGGGTGCTCATCAATACAAGGAAGTCGTTTCATGTTCCAATTGTACCGATTATCAGGCCAATCGGCTCGATATTCGCTATGGAACACCAGGACATCCGAATCAACCGATTGTTCACACGCTCAATTCAACCGCAGTTGCAACATCTCGAGCATTGGTTGCTATCATGGAACAAAACCAACAAGCGGATGGAAGGGTTTCCATTCCCGTTGTGCTTCGACCGATGATGGGTGGTCAAGAAAGACTGGAGCCATGTTCAATCGAGTGATGGTTCAACCTGCATCATTTCCAATTGCCCCTGACTTTTGAGGGAAAGAATGCCAAGGAGGACTCCGAATGGGGCGACCATCATGCACAAGAACAAGATGGGAAAGGTCACATAGAGAGCGAGCTTTGAACGACGAAATTGGCTCCACACCCATCGGCCTGCAAGTAGATCAAGGGCGAGAAAGTGAATCCATCCCAGATAGATGGTCGCTTCGTTCTCAAACAATTCTTTGACGACATCAGGTGTAACCATTTGAGATGAAAAGGTGAGGAGAAGGTCAGGGAGTTGGGGGATGACCAAGATCGTGTACGAGACGAGCAGTGGCACGAGGCAAACCAATGGATTCTGCATCATTTTTTGGGTGATTTCGTGGCGTGGAAAAAACCACATCGAAATCCAAAATGGCATGATGTATACGCTAGCAAACCAAAACAACAACTCCTCAATACTCATGTTCTCACCTTGTTGTAGACGTCGATTGCATCTTCAAAAACTGTTTCGTTGGCCCAGTAGGTTTTCGATTGCCATAACAACGCTCCTTGAGCGTCCACGATTTGGAAGGTTGGGGTGACTGGGTTACTAAATGCCTCATAGATGGAAACCTTCGATGGTCTTTTGGTTTTTTCATCGTAGACCACTGTGGTTTCATCTGGTAAAAGAATTGGCCAAGGGGAGTAGGTTTCACTCTCAGGTTTTCCATACACATTCATCACCGAATCTTTGGTTTCAAGCGATGCATATCGGTGAATATACACAATATTCACCCCGTCGAGGTCGGTTGTATTTTCGAGGTGATGGAGAAACAAGCGAGTCCAATCATGGCAGCCTTGGCAACCGCTCGCAACCCACAACACCAACTTTGGACCATCAATATCTTGATTGAAATTGATACTAGCTCCCCCATCAACGCCCCTTCCGAGTGTTTCTGCTTCAAATCCGACGAAGTACGGTCGATGCTCATCGATTTGTTCCTGTTGTTCGATACAACCAGCAAGCAACATTGGAAACATCAGAACAACGACCAAGCCAACACTTCGAGCGGTCATTCTTCCCCCTCCGTCAACGTTGTCGTCGCATGATGTCGCTTCAACAGTGGGGCATAAAGGGCGGGAAGGATGAGTAAACTTGAGAGTAATGCAAGGCCAATGGCAACAACGAAAGCTTGACCAAACAATCGAAGCGGAAGCAAGGCAGAGAGGTTGAGCACAGCAAATCCTCCTGCAGTGGTTAGTGCAGCACCGCCCATTGCTCTACCTGTCGTAGCGGTGGTTTTCGCAACCCATTCTGAAATTTCTGCCTGTGGTGCTATTTCGGCTTCTTCCTCAAGCCGAGTTGCGAAATGAACGGCGTAATCAACACCCAAACCAAGAGCAAGTGCTCCAATGGTCACGGTTTGTGGATTGATTTGATATCCAGTGAAGCCCATTAAACCATACACCCATACAACCACCATCATGAGTGGTAACCAAGACACAACACCTCGAGTGATGCCTTGTTGCACATTCTTTGTTCGTGTGGTTTGAATGACGATCAACATCAATAGAATGACAGTTGCAACAACGGTCGTCGACAAGATGGATGCTTGGGCTACATCTGAAGTTGTCTGTGCGTTGATAAGTGACCGACCGCTGATGCGAAGTTCGACTACAGATTGCTCATGTTGGACGTTTGCAAGCATGGTTTCGATTTCATCAGTCAAATCCACGGTCGCCTGCCAATCAAGTGTGTTTGCTTGGAACGAAATGATGGTTTGAGTGCCGTGCGAAGCGAGCACGGCTTTTGTTAGGTTTCTTCCTTCGTCGCTCTCAAGAACCCAATCTTTTAGTGCAGTCCATCCAACTGCTTCATCTGTATAGATGCCACTGAGCAATGTGGCTACATCTTCATTCGTAGTGGCTGATTGCTCGAGAATGCTCCATAGCCCAGTGGGAACACCAGAAGTTGAATCCAAATTTTGCAGTTCAAGAACAGTTTGATTCCATACCTCTCTGGCTTCAGGTGTGAAAATTTCCCCGTCCATGACGACATAAATTGGAGACCGGCTGGAGCCGTATTCATCACTGAGTAAAATGAAATCTGCAACGATAGGAATGGATGTATCGAATTGGTCACGCTGCTCAAATCCAACCTCTAATTGTTGAAATCCAGCATACATTGGGAGAAGAAGAACGACAACAAGAGCGATGACCGTCGCTGGTTTTTGGGCCAATTTTCCAACTTCTTTGGAAATTCGTCCAATTTTGAAATCCCCCGATTTTTCGATTGGTAATTTTTTCGAGGGTATCAAAAACAGAAGTGCTGGTAACATTGTAATACTAAGAAGATAGGTAAAAACAAGCCCAATGGCAATCACTGTTCCAAACACCTGAAGGAAAAGGAGGCTCGATAGTCGGAAGGAAAGAAAACCTATGACATCGGTAAATATAGCGATAAGGAGAGCTATGGATGTCAAAAGTGTGCCATGAAGAATTGCTCTCCGCTTCAATTCGATATCGAAGTCTCTTAGAGTCGTGCGACCCTTAGGATGTTTTTCTTCGTGTTCAACCAAATATTCTCGAATGCGTTTGACCACGTGAAGGCCATAGTCAACACCGATGGCAAGCAACAACACCGGGATTGAATTCATCGCAGCATTGAATGTCATGTTGATGCCAAAGAATTGCAACCAACCGGATAATCCGTACGTGGCAACAATAGCGATGACGGTGAGGAAGAGGACATAGCCTGTGTCCCTCATGCTTCTGAAATTCCACCATAAGATGATGCCGAGAATGAGAAATGCAGCACTCGTGAGTATACCTATTTCTTGTCCAACGGTCGCACTTGAACCTGTTGCAAACTGAGCAAATGAGAATATTCGGACTTCACCGACACCGTCCTGTTGTCGAATTTCCTCGATGAGGACGTCATTCCAACTTGTGAAATCATCTTGGACTTCGCCTATTGTTTCGTATCCAAAGGCATCGGGTTCACTGAGCACCACCAATGTAACGAGAATGGGGCCGGAGGTTTGCCAGGGGTCATCAGCATCTTTTTGAGGAATACTCGAGAGAATGGAGGAACGAAAATCGACGGATTGAATACCGAGAAGCGGGCCAGCTTTTGAGGAAAATTCGTTGTACAGTGGGATGAAACTCCCAACTTGGGTTTGATTTTCATTTGCGAGAAGGGAGGATGCGAGACCCATCATTGCACCAAGTTCGTCACTCATGTTTGAATGGTTATCGAGTCGAGTGAGCCACTCGACATGATCGGGAACTTGCCAAGAACGCAAGTTTTGAGCAGTAAGTGGTTCGATGCTTGGCATCGATGTAAGTGCATTCGAAAAATTTGCTAAGGCTTCATTCCATGATTCATTTGAAGCGGATTGAAGTTCTTGGAGGGCTACCATCAATGGGAGGTACCATCCCATCGCAGTTTCTTCGTCTTGGTAGTTGAGCCACTGTAATGCATGACCTGCTGGTCCATTTTGAGCTTGTGTGCCGAACAGTGGGTAATGATACGGTTGATATTGCTCATTCTCAAGCATCATGGCTTCGACAAGAACGAGTTGTTTCCAAGTGGATGATTGAGAAAGGCCACCATCTTCAATTTCATTGATGACCCGGACAAAATCGATGTTGGCTTGATACTCGTCTTCAATCTCGTACAAGAGGTCGACTTTCTCATCCTCTGGAAAGAAGCCATCTTCGCTGTTATCAAATTTCAGGTGCATTGCACCGCTCGAAAGAATCATGAAGAGGATAAAACCTACAAGCAGTGCCTTCTTTGGCTTTTGGACACTTTGGGTTGTCAACCAATGAAATGGATTTTGCATACATCAAGCACGCAAAATGTTCGTTTTTAATGACTGTTTTTTCACACGATGTCAACGAGGTTTTTTCCTTGTTCAACCTGTTGTCCAACCGTAGCGTGAATCGCAGCAATTTCGCCCTCTTGAGGTGCAAGGATTCGATGTTCCATCTTCATGGCTTCAAGAACTAGGAGTGGTTGCCCCTTCTCAACATGCTCGCCTGTCTGGACAAAAATTTCGAGAATTTTGCCAGGCATAGGGGAGACACAATCGCCGCTTGAACCATCTGAACGAGCACCATGTTCCATTTTCTGAAATTTGAGTGTTTTTCCATCGATATGGACCCACCACAAATCCGCAATTTTTGTGCAATAACCGTATACTGTGCGACCCGATTGTAATTGAACTCGGCATTTACCATGCTCCAAGATGTGAATCGTATGTCCTGCAAATTGGAACTCAGAACCATTTCGCTGAACTTCAACGTGTTGAGGCTCACCGTTGAGTAAATACTCCGTCATAGAGGGAACCTCCTTGAAATGGTTTGAAACGGACTTTGCTGGACTTCACCTTCTCCGACATACAGCGTTTTGTTTGACCAGCCGAGTTGCTCTGCGCTTTCTGCAAGCAAAAGGCCAGCCTCGATAAGTTCGTTCTCCACCGTGGGACGCCAACCTTCTGGCCATTGCTCCTCAATCGTGGTGGTGGTGGTCGTAGCGTTGACAACTGCATCAATATCGCACAACTCTCTAAGAAATCGTCGATTGGTCGTTGTGCCCAACACAACAAACTCATCGAGAGCCCTTCTCATTTTTTGCAGGCATTCATCCCTTGAAGGAGCCCAACAAATCAATTTGGCAAGCATTGGGTCATAGTACGGCGTCACCTCATCACCTTCTCGAACACCTGTATCTAGACGAATACCTGGCCCCTGTGGAGGAATGAATCTTGCAAGCGGACCGATGGATGGTAGGAATTGATGCTCGGGGTCTTCAGCATACAAACGAACTTCAATGGAATGACCACGCATTGATAATTCATCAACGGACATTGGTTCACCTTGAGCAATGCGTAGTTGTTCTCGAACAAGGTCAACCCCAGTAACCATTTCGGTGATAGGATGTTCGACTTGTATTCTCGTGTTCATTTCAAGAAAGAAAAATTCTCCAGTTTCGGTGAACATAAATTCAACCGTACCAGCCCCTACGTAGTCAACTGCCTTTGCTGCGGCAACAGCAGCGTAGCCCATTTTTTGTCGTAATTCATCGGTGAGTGTCGCACATGGAGCCTCCTCGAACACTTTTTGATGGCGGCGTTGAACACTGCATTCCCTTTCACCGAGGTGAATCGTGCGCCCATGTGCATCAGCGAGAACCTGAATTTCCACGTGCTTCGCACGCTCAAGCAATCGCTCGATGTACAATCTTGAATCGCCAAATGCAGCTTGTGCTTCACGCCGTGCACCTGTTGCTGAAGAAAGAAAATCCTGAGGTGTTCGAACGATGCGCATACCTTTGCCTCCACCACCGCTTGACGCCTTGAGAAGCAATGGATACCCTACTCTGTGACTTGCCTGTTCAAGGAGTTCTAAGGCCTCATCTTCATGTTCGGCTTCGATTTCCTCGCCTGGAATGACCGGTACTCCGGCATCTCTCATGGTCATTCGAGCCGTCATTTTGTCGCCCATTTGCTCAATGGCATAGGGGGAAGGACCAATCCATACCAATCCCGCATCCATCACGGCTTGAGCAAAGTCAGCCCTCTCCGATAAAAATCCAAAGCCAGGGTGGATGGCCTCTGCTCCTTCGTTCAATGCAATGGATATGATAGCCTGACCATTGAGATATGTCGATTGAATGTCGTCACCCTCAAGTTCGACAACGGAATCTGCTAATTCTGTGAAGAGGGAACCTTTGTCGTTCGGTGCTACAACAGCCACTGTCGCCAGTCCTGCTTCTTTGCATGCCCTGAGGATTCGACAGGCGATCTCGCCTCTGTTGGCCACGAGCACTTTTGAAAACATTCACATCGCCTTTAGTCTGTTTTCCAATTGGGTGTTCGTTTTTCGAGGAAAGATGACAATCCTTCTTGACCTTCATTAGAACCTCGCATTTTGCTTGTATAATCGAGGGTCCAAGTGCGAAGGGAAGCATCGTCTCCGTTCCAACGGTCGAAACCGAGGGTCAAAAGTTTCGCTTGGCTCACAGCTTGCGGACCGGTCGAGAGAACCTCTTCGACCATGACGGACACAAGACTCTCTGCAGCCTCGGCATCATTCGCAACAGCATCAACTAGGCCGATTCTGAGGGCCTCGTCTGAAGGGATTCGGCCGGCCTGCATTGCAAGTCGTCGAAAGTTTGCTGAACCGACTCGTCGATACACATAGGGTCCAATGACCGCTGGTAAAATACCAAGTTTTCCTTCTGACAATGCGATTTTCGATGATTGAGTTGCGATGGCATAGTCACTGCACGAAACTAAACCTGCACCTCCTCCCAGTGCTACGCCTTGAGCCACAAGGATGGTAAAGCATGGATGTGCCCAAAGGGAATTGAATAATTTGTCTAAACGTTCGGAATCTGCTCGGTTTTCTTGTGGGGATTTTGCACCTGCATCACGCATCATCTCGATGTCAGCACCTGCACAGAAATGCTTACCAGCGCCACGAATCACAACGATTCGCAAATACAAATGTCCCTGTTCATCGTTGAGTTTTCCTTGTTGACCGACACTCATTGTGGATGTCCACTCAATAGCTTGAACAAGATCTTGAATGAGTGGAATGTTCATCGCATTGTATTTCTGTTCACGCATGAGCGTGATCGATGCTACTGCACCATCGATGGACAAATGAATATTCTCGAATGTGGGAGGATGTTGCAATGAATTCATATCTAATTCTCCAATATAATTTTTAAATTTTCAATTGAAATTTCACATCCTAAAAATTCCATAGTTGTTGTCTGGCATTGGTGCGTTTTGCGACGATGCCAAACACAAGCCAAGAACATCTCTTGTATCGCGGGGGTCGATAATTCCATCATCCCATAATCTCGCCGTTGAATAATAAGGACTCCCTTCGACTTCGTATTTTTCTAAAATCGGTGCACGGAAATTCTCCAAATCTGCTCCGCTCATTGGCGGCTTACCTTCTCGAACAAGTTGGTCTTGTTTCACTGTCGTGAGAACATCGGCAGCTTGAGGTCCACCCATCACTGAAATTCGGGCGTTTGGCCACATGAACAAAAATCGGGGGTCGTACGCCCTTCCGCACATGCCGTAATTTCCAGCACCGTGTGAACCTCCGACGATGACTGTAAACTTTGGAACGTTGACACACGAAACTGCAGTCACAAGTTTTGCTCCATCTTTGGCAATTCCGCCTGATTCATAGGCTTGACCAACCATAAATCCGGTAATGTTTTGCAAAAAGACGAGTGGAATGCCCCTTTGCCCACACAACTCAACAAAGTGAGCTCCCTTGAGGGATGATTCCGAAAAAAGAATTCCGTTGTTGGCTACAATACCGACTTTGTAGCCATGAATTTGAGCGAATCCACACACCAAGGTGGTTCCATATCGTGCTTTGAATTCGTGGAACCGTGAACCATCCACGATTCGGGCGATAAGTTCACGCACATCGACGGGGGTTCGGTTATCTTCTGGGATTAGGCCCAACAATTCATCTGCATTGTAGAAAGGATCTTCGACGGGTGAAGTTTGATATTGGGTTTTCTTCGCAACTCCAAGATTCTCAACGATGTTTCGTACCATACGGAGAGCTTCATCTTCATCGATAGCAAAATGATCGGCGACACCTGATTTGGCGGTGTGAACATCCGCACCACCAAGGTCTTCAGCGCTGACCTCCTCCCCTGTAGCAGCCTTGACAAGAGGTGGGCCAGCCAAGAAAATGGTACCATTGCCCTTGACAATAATTGATTCATCAGACATTGCTGGCACATAGGCTCCACCCGCAGTGCACGAGCCAAGTACGGCTGCGATTTGGTAAATGCCATCCCCAGACATCCGTGCTTGATTTCGAAAGATTCTGCCAAAGTGCCCGATGTCGGGAAACACTTCATCTTGCATAGGCAGAAACGCTCCGCCTGAATCAACAAGGTAGATGCACGGCAGATGATTTTCATGGGCTATGGTTTGGGCTCGAATGTGCTTTTTGACCGTCATAGGATAGTAAGACCCGCCCTTGACTGTTGCATCGTTGGCCACAAACATACACTGTCTGCCATGCACGGACCCAATGCCAGTCACGATACCAGCAGAGAACGCTTTGCCATCGTACAAGTTGTGGGCTGCGAGGGGGGATAACTCAAGAAAAGCAGTTCCAGGGTCGATAATGTGGTCGATTCGCTCTCGAGGCAATCGTTTATTTCTCGCCCTGTGGCGTTCAACATATTTCTCTCCTCCACCTTGATAGGTACGTTCGAGATGGCGTTGAAGTGTAGAAATTAGTGCCTCGTTGTGCTTTTTTCGGACGAGAAACTCTTCGCTGTTCACCAACGAATGAGATGGTAAACGATCCATAATGACCCCGTAGATGAACGCAGGAGTTGTTGTTCTTTAATATCATTCAACAAACTTTAGCGATTAGACGCCAAGTGTGAGACGGCCAATGTCCCTAAGTCCTGGTGCTAGACCCACAATCATCACAGCCAAAACGATGAGTAATCGCAAGTGTGCCTGTCGTCGTTCGATTCGCATGTGTGCAAACAAATACACAATTGCAGCTACGAGGGTTGCTTTAACCAAAGCGAAGAACCACGCTCCTTCTCCAAACGAAATTCCAACCGCATCATTGATTTGACCACCAACACCAATGACGCCATTGCTCACGGGATGTTTTTCACCATAGCCAAAGTAATCGATGCCCATCATGGTTGCGAAACCATCGCAAAGTTGCCCAAAGACCATAGCAAGCACCATTGGGTTGGCAAGCAGTGCTTTGTTGGATAGAAGTTCAATGGGGTGGTCTTTGTGTTTTTCAGCATTCTTTTCCCATTCTTCAACGCTGTAACCATCCGGGACAATTCCGGGTTCAAAGCCGGTGAGTTCGAGTTGATAGGCATCTTCTCGACCGATTCGGTACAAGATATAGCAGACGAGCGCAGGCAGACCAAGGACGATGAAGGCTGGCCAAAGCACGGCTCCGTCGGACACTTTTCCAGATTCTTGAGGCCACGGTGTCGATAAAAATTGCAGCCAGTGAAAGACCCCAAGAACAGTCGCTGATACTGCAAAGGTCAACATGCCGCGGGTCATTGCCTTCCATCCACGGGTTTGCACGAGAAGAGCCCAAACCAAGGCAAGACTGGTGAGGAGACCAAGATTGACGAACATCATGCCAATTTCTTCATGGTAACTGTACGAAGAGGAATAGAAAATCATCCAATGAAGGATGAGCAAGCCGGTGATGAGAACAAAGAGGGTGGTTCGTTGCGTATGTTCGGCCGCATCGTTTGAACGATCGTCAAGATTGCCTGCAAAAAAATGGGAAGAGAGGGCAACGACAATCAACTGAACGGCGAGGGCAATGTGGATAATCGGAGAAATAAGGAAGACATCAACGGATGGACGGAAGAAATCTGCATCCTCAAGCACTCGTAGCACAGGAGCAAGGCACACCCACGCAATCAATGCCAACGTCATATTTTGATTGTATGGAATGTTCCATTTGCGGAAGAGCGCTTGGAATAAGACCACACAAAAGAGCAACGTTGAGGTGTAAATTGCTGTGTTTTGAGGAGAATAACCTGCATCGCCTGAAGTTCCTGCGTCTTTGACAATTGGGTCCCAAGTGAGCGGTTTGAGCCAATCCACCCAGAATGAATCAAAAGCAAGGACGAATCCTGCCATCACCCCACACACAATGAAGAGGGCAATCCACATCACACACTTTTCGACCAATGAATATTCATCGTAGCCAAGGACAAAGGATGGTTTACCGAGGATGTCATCTCCCATCTATATCCCTACCTCGATGCCAATGGTGATAGTATTTTGATGCACCGTCAAGGTACACCTCAAATACACGATTTCAATCATTCTTCTTCTTGACTGAGTCGAGCAATAAGTTCGTCCTTCTTTCCACCAACGGGCAGCCCTCGAGCCTTACATCGTTCTTTTAACTCAGCAACGGATAGTTTGTTCAAATCTTCACCATGGTCATGATCATGGTCGTGGTCATGGTCGTGGTCATGGTCGTGGTCGTGGTCGGACAATGCTCTGTCTTCATGGACTTCAACAAATCGAACGGTACCACAGTCAATGGATTCTCTGAGCATAGTGACCACTCTAAATTTGGTCATGGTTGAATTGGTATCAAACAACATCGATTGCGGCAAGGTGATGGTGATGTCTTTGCCACTCAGTTCAACATCGAAACCGGTATGTCCGGTAGTGGATTCAAGCAAGGCCTGTATTTTTTCGACTTCGCCGTCAACAACTTTGACAATTTGGAATGAGTATTTCAGTGTCTTACCAGCCATCGGGTGGTTGTAGTCAATTCGAGCACGACCTGCAGCGACATAGGTGACAATTCCTTGGCGGCCTCCGATGGTGACAGGTGCTCCAATATAGAGCGACCGTGGGTCTTGAACGGAACTTGCTAACTTTTGGAAACTGATGGTTTCCATGAGCTCAGCGTCTTTCTCTCCATATCCTTCTGCAGGAGGAATCACAACTTCGACCTCTTTCTTTGGCTTTGCATCAGCCAACGCTGCCTCGAAACCTGGGATGAGTTGGCCAGCACCAACAACGCAAACCATTGGTGTGTAATTTCGACCCTCTTGATGAATTTCGTGCTCTTTTGCTACTGCTTCTCGGGTCGTTTCAATCAACTTGCCATCTTCTCCGTTGTAGAGTTCATAATCGACATGCACAATGGTTCCTTCGTCCATTCTATCACCTTAGGTGATTTGGCGACCTACCTCTCCTTCATAACTTAATTGGATGGATTCATTCTTCTTCCTGATGACCACGAGCAAAAGTTGGAATGGTCAAAGACAGCATACCGAGGAGCATGATCGACCAACCAATCCAAACCAAATGTGAACCTCGAAGGGTGTACAATGTGACCCGGACAAGCTCGACTGATTCTGTACCTCCATCGTTCACATTTTGCATCAAAGAACCTGCTTGGGTACCATCGAAAATAATCACGGTATCACCTGTGAGTCGAGTGTACGTATCAACTTCAGAGCGTGGAAATAAGGTAGAATCAAAACGTAAAACCCCTGGCTGAACGGTTGTCAATTTCTCCCCAATGGTGCCATCGTGTATTTCATACACTTCAATGCTGAGCGTGATGAGACCATCACCAACCTCAAGATTTTCGGAGTTCAATTCGACCTCGGTAAACATGTATCCATAACCATCGTGAACGACGACCTCATCTCGAACCAACGTCACTCGATGAGAAGCATCTCCCCGGTCGACGAGCGTGGTTGTGAACACATGGCCAACGATGAGGAAAACAAGGCCGAGATGAACCATATGAGCCTTGAAAGGGATGGAGTTGAGGCGAAGTCCTTTCGAACGCCTTTTTTTCGCAATGTCAACGATTTCGTGAACAACAAATGGCCCAGCAACAAGCATCATCGGTAGAACGACCCATGCCAAATGCCCTCGGTCGACAACTTCGGAAATAGAATGGTCGGCGTCAAAACCCCAAGAATGCGGTGCTGTAAGAAGTCCGACGAGAGAAAAAAGAACCACGGCAGCCAATCCAATCATCTGAGGTTTCTTTTCGAGATGACGACCCATGTAGACGTAAAATGAACATCCGAGCGCAAATAGGAATGGAGAGCCATACAATTCATGTGTTTCGAAACTCACAGAATCAATACTTGACAACAATATGACCCACGTGAGAATGAGGTACACACCTGCAATGAGAACGCTGCCCCATAACGCAAACTTTGGCTTGAGGAGGTAGCCGATGTTGGAAGATTGTTCTTCTTTGTTTGAGTTCAAAAGCCATGGATGCATGAACAACAAAAGCATCAAACCAGCCTGATAGACACTGACCATGTTGCTCCAAGCAGCTGAAATTGAAAGGGCAATACCAGCCGTTGCCCAGCCCCATTTGTGTTGCTCATCAGCGTATTGCATTGCAAAAAGGAAACAAACCACACCGGTGAAGAGCATGACATCTTGTACGATAAAGATGCTTACTAGAACAAAAACCAGTGTCATCCATTCTGACTTTGCTAACCTAGGATTGCTCACATAAGTCATGAGAAGAGGTAAACATCCAATCAACAGGTACGCAATAGGGGGGAGGATTTGATAGATATCAGGGCCAGCGAACAAGGCAAAGGCTGCGAGAATGACGGGTGTAAAAAATGAGAGTTGCACATATTGTTCACGACCATCAAAGTTTCTTTTGACCCGAATGAGGGCAAGCCAAGCACCTACAAGCATGAAACATATCAAGACATATGACATGATTTCTAAAGCGACTTCACCTTTACGTAAAGTCATAAATCGAAAAAAAACATCACTTGACACGAGTGCAGCATCATCTTGAACAAATGTATGAACAGAAGTTGCCCAAACGCCACCTGCCCTCGTGACGAGCGTGGCAAACACCGCCATGAAAGCTGCAACAAACGAGGCTCCAATCCACAACGTTTCGGATGTTTTGCCTGGCCTCGTTCGTAAATGAACCATCATTGCAAGGACAATCCATGGAAGGAATGAGCCTGTTTCAACGGGGTCCCATGCCCAATAACCACCCCAATCGAGGATGAGGTAGGCCCATAATCCTCCGAGCCCAATGCCCAATGTGGTGATCAAAAACGCTGGTCGAAGAAGAGGAATGAGCCGAGATTTGATGTTTGTATCCTCTGTAGAAAACATGGTGCTGAGCCCCACAGTTGCCAGCAGTAAACAATACGAATACGCCAAGAAAATGAGTGGGGGGTGGATCACCATGAGGTCGGTTTGAAGCAGAGGATTTAGGCCTTGAGAACGTATGGTACCTTCAACGGATTCAAATGGCTTCAACGAGATGGAAATGAGCAACAGCATGAGCATCATTCCGTAATGGAAGCGAAGACGTAGGGCATGAATGTGTTCATTCTCACCGGACAAACGATGCCGGTAGAGGAAAGCTAAGAGACCCATCCACCCGAACCACAGCAATAGCGGGCCTTCTCTTGCTGCCCATGTTGCAGCAAATCGGTACCGCAACGGGAGTTGCTCACCGCCATACAATGCCACATGCAAAATGCTCGTATCATTGATGAGAAACAGGGTCGCTAACACACCAAAAGGTAAGGCAAACAACACATGCATGGCATATCCCCAGATGACAGGATGTTGGTCTGGTCTTGGCCTGTAGAGAAGATACAATAGAACGAAAAGGGAAGCCCAAAGAACGATTTCCCACATGAATAAACTATCCTTTTCACATTCAAGTATGTTACCAGCCGAAGTATTTTGCTCTCGAGTAGCCAAATGAAAGTAAGACCGAAATCACCTTCTTTGCAAACAAGGTCGGCTTTCGCACCAAAATTTTCAACCCAATCCAGGCCTTGTCGAGTGGCGACATGCTTCCCAATTCTTCGGGTAAACACTTCGCCATCACCGACATTTGCTGATCGCTTAGATTGTACAAAGCTGTTTTTCCTTTGAGGATTTTATGATATGGGGGAAAGGTCGATTTCCATGCCTTTTCGTAGGGCTCAAGCGTTTTTGACGAGAGGTCGCCTTTTTCAATCGCCATACGAATGGTTTGAGCCGCCTCCCTGCCTGACCACAACGCCAAATGCGAACCCCCTTCAAACAAAGGGGAAGTAAAACCAGCGGCATCCCCGACGAGAATCAGTCCGTCGCCAACGGTGACTGAACGGGGCCCTGAAATGGGGATGGTCCCTCCAAATGGTCGAATTTTCATTCCATCGGAGCGCCAAGGGGGGTTTGCAGTTGGTTTGTCTTTGAGGTAGGTATCTTCGATGAATGAATCGAGATACTTTACTGCCCCTTTCTTGTCAGTCGTGACCAGACCCACATTTGCCCTGCCTTCTTTCTTCGGAATCATCCAAACATAACCATGAGGCGAATACTTCGGCCACAAGTAGAAATCGAGATAGCCATCATTTTCGACCTCATGCATTTCGTACTGAAAGCCAGCAATCACTTCAACCTCGGTCCCCATCTCGAGAATCTTTGATGCAACTCCTGAGACCCCTGATGCATCGATAACGGCCTTGCATTCGATAGGAAAATGAT
This sequence comes from Candidatus Poseidoniales archaeon, assembly GCA_038106355.1. Classification (GTDB taxonomy): domain Archaea; phylum Thermoplasmatota; class Poseidoniia; order Poseidoniales; family Poseidoniaceae; genus Poseidonia. The sequence continues at coordinate 40,211 of JAYODQ010000014.1, forward strand.
CACCATTTCCATCAATAACCCAATTGGAAAATTCATTTTCACTATTGTAAACTCGTTCCATTTTGGTTACCTTGTGATGCAAATGTAACTCAGCACCAACCTTGCAAGCCTCATCACACAACCAACGTTCAAACAGATGTTTTTCGAGGACATAGCCTGGTTCTGTCAGTTTTTTTGCTGTCGAGTCTGGGAAGATGACTCGAATGCCTTTGACATGAAGTGCGATGACTTCTTCTGGAAGGGTGAGATCGAGATTGTCAACGGCAAGTTGAGACAGGCATTCTCCACAGTGCACAGGTGTGCCTACTTCGGGGTCGGCTTCAAGAATCAACGTCTCCAATCCTAATCGAGCACAATGGAGTGCTGCTGAGCCACCACCTGGGCCTGCACCAATCACAACCACATCGCATGTCTTCATGAGCACCCTCCGTATGCCAAGACTACACAACACAGGCTCATGAACACAACGGTGGAATTTTCACATTAAAACATAATTATTTTTGAATTGAAAATTTAAAAAATCAATTCAAATTTTCTTATGTGAGAGTACCCACAATACCCCACTCACCATCGGCCCAATGGTGAAAGCGAAAACGAGGGTTCCTAGTCCAACATCACCTCCAAGGAACCAGCCGAGAATCAACGCAGTACATTCAATCACTGTGCGTACAATGCCTATGGAAACACCAGTCTTTCTGTGGAGCCCTGTCATCCAGCCGTCCCTTGGACCCGGCCCTAAATTCGCTGTCAAGTAAAAACCGCTTCCAACCGCAATCAATCCTGTTCCTACAATAACAGTAAGGAGGGAGGTCAGCGTTGATGTAGGCGTTGGTAAATGAGGTAAAGCAATGTCAATCATTGCTGCGATGATGATGATGTTGAGGATAGTGCCTATGCCTGGCTTCTCCCTCAAAGGGAACCAAAGTGCTAGGACGATGATGCTAACAAGAAAAGTTGCTCTGCCAATGGTTGTTCCCAATTGCTCGGCAAGTCCCATGGCGAGCACGGTCCACGGCGTTACACCCCAAACTGCTGAAACGATGACAGCATCACCAAGACCGAAAATGGTGAGACCAAAGATCAACACGATCATCGTCGAAGGTTTTGGTCGACGGTCGAAGGGATCATCAGCACTCCACGGCATGGTTGGAATGGCTTCTTTCTTTGGACGAATGAAGACCCGGGAAAAGAGATGTGCAATTGGAGTTGACGACATGCGGGACCCTTCGTGTTGTGCGACTTCTTCATTCTACTTCTGTCTTTAATCGACGATGCGAGGTTTTTGTTGGTATACTGAGAAATACGGAGGTTCATAGGTAAGAACTGAAACCGAGAGGCGTGGCATGGAGAACTCTACGCAATTGGGTTGACCACCTCGAGAAGGGTGGTGAATTACTTCGAATGAAGCGACCCGTTGACGTTGAATATGAAGCCGGAGCTATCGCCGACCTTCTTGTGAAAAACGATGGGCCGGCAGTTCTCTTCGAACAACCTCGCCTTCCAGATGGAACAATTTCCTCAATCCCACTCTTGATGAATGCCTTTGGGGGCCATGACCGAACCTTACGTGCCCTTGGGGCATCCCATGAAACAGAAATTGGTGACCGAATGGTAGCGATGATGAAGCCTGACATTGGCCTGTACATGAGAAAACCATGGAAAGGCCTGCCATTGCTCAAAGATGCACTTGCCATGCCTCCTAAAAAGGTCCGCAAAGGACGGTGTCAACGCATTGTGCTTGACACCGATGTCACAAAACTGCCCATTCCAAAAACATGGCCAATGGATGGGGGTCACTTTGTCACACTACCTCTGGTGGTCACAAAAGATGCTCAAGGAGAACATAACCTCGGAATGTACCGAGCTCAAGTGCATAGCCCCACTGAACTCGGACTTCACTGGCAGATTCACAAACATGGAGCGGAACATGCGGCCAGAGGGAAGAGAATGCCTGTCGCCGTTTGTATCGGAGGCCCGCCGGAACTGATTTTCTCAGCAATTTCACCTCTTCCAGACAACCTATCGGAGTATCAATTTGCTGGCATTCTTGGGAGAAAATCGCTTCCAATCACCAAGGCAATGACTCAAGACCTCTATGTTCCCGCTGAAGCGGATATCGTCATTGAAGGATACTGCGATCCGACAGAAACTCGACTTGAAGGTCCATTTGGTGACCACTTTGGATATTATTCCCTCACAGGACAATATCCCGTCCTGCATGTGACGGCCATTACGTGTCGAAAAGATGCTATGCTTGCTGCAACAATTGTTGGCTTACCACCCATGGAGGATGGTTATTTGGGTGAAGCCATCGGGCGACAATTCTCTCCTGTTCTGCGATTCCAACATCGTGATGTTGCAAGCGTCCACCTTCCGCTTGAAACAGGATTCCATAATTTGGCCATTGTCGCATCAAAACAACGTTATCCAAGGCAAGGTCGTAAAACCGCACTCGGGCTGCTTGGGGCAGGGCAAATGATGTTTCTCAAGGTCATTGTGGCTGTTGACCCAGACCAAGACCCTAAGGATTTGGAGGCATTTCTCGACGCATTGAACAACAAAGTCGAGATTTCACAAGACCTTGTTGTGCTCCCAGGCATGGTCTCAGACGCATTAGAAGCTTCTTCACCCTTTGAGAATGTCCACGACAAATTGCTCATCGATGCAACCACCATCGTTGCGAGTGACCCACGTTCGGATGCCCCCGCTCTCGAAGGTTCCTACAAACAATCCACGCCGAAATGGCGACAACAGAGTGGGCCATCGGAACCCTTTGAACACCTTGAAGATGTAAAAAACATCCATGGGGTCGTCCAAGCACGTATGCTACGAGACAACATGCTTGTGGTAAGTACATCTGTTGTGGGTACACCGAGTGTCCACTCCGGGGATGAGGGTAGTCATGATGAAGAAGAACATCAAAGACAACAACAAATTTCTCAATTGAAGAATTCAATTTGGCAATTGGATTCAAAGAAAAATCTTCGATGGTTGTTCATCACCAACGACGACCTTGACTTGACATGCAAAAAAGCTCGCCGACGATTGCTGTGGCAACTTACCTCAAGATTCGACGTTGGACGTGGGTTGAGTTTTGATGATGCCCGAACAAGAGTTTGTTGGGACGCCACCACACCCATACCTTCGGTTGAATATGGGGTACGTCGTTGGCCTGCCGTTACAATGCACAATGAAGAAACCCTTGCGAAGGTGGCATCTCATCCCGAACTTGAAAAATACACTTGGCCCCCCCATCTTTCGTTTGGGGGACCGGAGTAATGGAATTCAAACAGATTCTTTCCTTCGTTAAAATCGAGCACACGTTGTTCTCTCTTCCCTTCGTTTTGATTGGGTATTTTATTGCACTTGAGCAATTTGAAATGGAACTCGGTGTTGACCTTTTGTGGATTCTACTTGCAGCATTGGGGGCAAGGGGATTGGCGATGGCCTTGAATCGAATCATTGACCGCAACATCGACGCAAAGAACCCAAGAACAATGCAAAGGCACTTGGCATCTGGTTCGATGAAGCTTGAATCGGCGTGGCTTCTTGCTGCAGGGTTTCTGGCCATCCTTCTTTTGAGTGCGGGTATGCTCAATGAAGTTGCTCTCATGATGGCTTGGCTCCCTGTGCTTGCCTTTGTCATCTATCCGTACACCAAACGCTTCACTTGGATGTGCCACTTGTGGTTAGGGGTATGCCTCGGCTTAGCACCGGCAGGGGCTTGGGTAGCCATGGCAGCCGACGTTCATGGTTGGGCAAGCATCACAGGCAATCTTGCCACTGGCAAAGAGTTCCTTTGGCTGCCCACAATTCTTCCATTGTCGGTGGGCGTAGCTCTTTGGATTGCAACCTTTGACATTAATTACGCTCGTATGGATGTTCAAAGTGACCGAGAACATGGCATCTATTCATTCCCTGCCCAGTTCGGAGAACGAGCAACAACTATGGCATCAGGTCTCCTCACCTTCGTTTGGGTTGCTTGCTTCCTGTGGGCGAACCCCACACATGAGTTACCATTTGCATTGGCTAGTGTTGTACTTGGACTTGTTCAAATGTTGATTATCGTTCGACGTGATGTTTTACTCGATTTCCAAAGTCGTCTTTTTCAAATTTCGATGTCGACGGGATGGACCTTTGTGATCGTCATCCTTTGGTGATGCTTTCTCTTGAAAATTCGATTGACTTTGCTCACTTTGTTCGTGGCTTCCAATCTTTGTATTCAATGTGAGCGGGCTTGATATCGATGTTTTTTTCGTCAAATTCGCCAATTCTTTCGGCGAGCCATGTGAACCATTCCAGGCGTGTCTCTCCGTACAACTTGCGTTCATCTTCAATCATTGGCAGCATTTTGTTGTGTGTAAACACCACTAAACCCGAATAGAGATCATACACGAGGTGGAAATCAAGGTCACCTCGGTGGACAAGAGCACCCAGACTCTCCCAAGTTGTGGCAACGGTGATGACATGCTTCCATGATTCACCGTGATGCTGTTGAAACTCCGCCATCGATTGAATGTCAGGCTGATGGGATAATGCAATAATACCAGCAATAAAATCTGGTTTTTGGAGGTGTTCCGCTAAAGCAAGCGCCCCTTGACTTTCTCGACTCGCCTTCATCTCCTTAATTTGGTACCATGAGTACAATGCAGCACCTAAGATGGTGATTAAACCGATGATTTCTGCGTAACTCGCTGCGGTCTCCAAATCCACATTCAATGACTCCCCCGTCAGTTCATGAACGTTTCTCAATAGGATACAACCAGAAATCTACCAACGAAATGGTTGCTTTCCATACTTCAAAGTCGTCCTAGTACAGTTCATCATTCGAAAGAAACAATTCCGAATCAACATCCAAACAGAGGGTAGCGATGTATATGGCCCACTGCGACCCCTTCCAACCGTTTTTGAGAGTTGGATGGGTAGTCGGATAACCCCATACAACCTATCCGAATTAATTGGTTTAAACTAAGGTGAATAATGTTTCAAAATTATTTCTGTAACCTTTGATTTACATGAAAGAAGAGTGTCTGCTTTACCCCAAGTAAACTGAAAATCAGCTTTGGGATTTGGTGCGGTTTCGGGGTTCTCATCACCGCGGAGTGTGAACATGGGGGAATTATTGAACCTACCACCGTTAGACCACCCAGGAACAACAACACAATATCCGGTAATTTCGCCAAGTGAATTTGTTAATTCAAATGCAACATTATGTGCCGGCTTACGCCCTTCTGATTGAACGAATTCTTCAAGCAAATCCCAACAATGAATCAATCTACATCCTTTCTTGCCATTGTTTATGCCGAATACAAACGGCTTCCATCCCTTGTAGTTGTTCATTCTAATCATAGGTTTTCCATGATACCATTCCTCCGTTGCACAATCAACGCTCATAGTACACCCATAACATAGAAATTTATCAAAAAATCGGAAGGGGCCCCCTTCCTTTCAAAATGGTTGCATGGGTAGTGTCTATACTGGCCCACTGCGAGCCCATTTTACTGATGAAAAACAATACAGAGGGGTTTGGGATGAACCCA
>JAYODQ010000059.1:0-7538 GCA_038106355.1 Candidatus Poseidoniales archaeon
TATTCTTCTTCAGCGACTTGAATTGGTCCACCTTGAGCAGTGATTTGCTCGCGGAAATGGTTGAGAACTTGAGGTTCAGAACTGGTTCGTGGGTCAATTTCTGATACGTTATTCAACTCGATTTTTCGGCGTGTTGCTCGGTGACGTGAGCCGAGGGTAGAGTAGACTCGGTCTTTTGCATCGTTTTCATTTTCAGCAACGACATCGAGTGTGAATTGTTGACGCATTTTACCAAATGGTGCATTTCCTTGAACACGAAAAGCCTTCATGGTTTGCCGCGACTTTGCTTTTGTCTTTAAATTGAATGGTGGTATCAATGACGCCAATCAAAGCACAATTTAGAAGCAAAGGACCGTTTCACAGTGTGTATGGGGAAAGTGGGCATCATTTGTTTTCTGCTGCTCTCATCCCTCGGGCAAGGACTTGACTTCGACCATGAAGAAGCAACCATTCCAAGCCAATTTGAGTTTATTCTTCAGACGAAAAAGGACGTTTGGAGCTTCGAAGAATGGACATTGCTTTCCGAATTTGACCTCACACCTTTGCGCAGTGTAAGTCAGTACGACATCCTCGTGTTAGGTCAACAACAAGATGTGGAACGTGCGGGCTATGTGCCGACGCTTGCTGAATCAGCCGTTTTCAAAGGTGAGCTCACAGCTTGGGAAGAAGGTGAAGTGAAGACCTTGAAAGTCGTGTTTGAACCTCGCCTACCGGGTGATCAAAAGATGAAGATCGTTCATGCATTGACCGGCCATGCAGGTCGTGATGCTTTCCAAACCGTTGCCTATCCAACTTCCATCGAAATTCGGTCTGACCAATTGTTGATGCCACTCGAGAACATACTCTCGATGTCGGGTGTTCTTTGGGTGGAGCCTGTGTTAGAAACTGTCGGGCGGAACGGTGTTGCTGCTTCGTTGGTTCAACACGGCCACACCACAGAAACGCCTGCTTGGGATTTTGGGTTAAATGGACAATCTGTTATCATCGGCCTTGCCGATAGCGGTATTGATTTCGACCATGCATGTTTTCGGCAGTTTGCCACGACTTTGGAATCAAATGAGACCTCCAATTTCACCAACAACACAGCCGTAGGTCTCTTTTCACCGTCCCATCGAAAGATTGTCCTGTACAACGACACGATTGATGGGTACGATTCAAATGGCCATCTCGATTACCGTCATGGTACGCATGTTGCTGGGACGCTTGCATGTTACGATGTCTTTCACAATCCATCGATGAGTCCGCCGAGCAACGGTAGTTCGCTTGCCTATGCGAGTAAAATCGTGTTTCAGGATGTTGTCTCAAGTGAAGGGTGGGTCATTCCTGATATTGAGGAATTGCTGTATGAAGCCAACCAACATGGTGCCATCATTCACTCGGATTCATGGGGTGATGACACCACAGAATATACGGCAAGGACGGCGATGTTCGATGGATACGCTCGTCAAATTCCTTGGTCGCTTGCCTTCATTGCTCCTGGAAACAACGGTGGTGATGTCCTTGAACCTGCCAATGGTCGAAATGTAGCATCCATTGGTGCGGCGGTCAAATCCTCCACTCAAGAGGTTTGGACCGGTTCTGCGCGTGGCCCATTGGAAGACGGACGAGACGGTATCTTCGTTCTCGCTCCCGGCTCAAACATCATTTCAGCCAAAGGGGACGGGGATGATACGACCAACAACGCAGACCTACGACCTTCTTCTGGAACGAGTATGTCCACACCAACTGCGGCGGGTACGGCGGCTATCATCCAGCAAATGTATGAACAAGGCTGGTTTTCGAACACGATTGAAAGGTCTCATTTTGTTCTGGTCGATGATCTACAGGCTCCCTGGGTAAGCATCCCCTCAAATGCAAGTACGGGTGTGTTTCTTGCGGATGGCATGACGCCTTCTGGAACACTTTTGCGAGCAACCTTAGCCCTCGCAACGACACCTTACGATGTCGAACTTCGAAATGGCGGGGTCGGTTCAGGATTACTTCACAATCCAGTGGAGGGGTGGGGCGTGCTCAATTTGAGTGAACTTGTCAATTTCCAAGACCTTCGGCTTCAACTTGAAACGGGCAATGCCACCCCTGCAGACAATGTATGGTTTCACGATAGTTTCCAACTTGAATCGTCCACAACGGCCGAGTGGATGAACGAAGTGAGTGAGCCAATGTCACATTCGTGGAACGGTTCTGGAGCAGTTGGCCCGTTCTTGACCACAGGGCAACGGTTCTCATCGCGCCTTGTCCCGCTTGAAAACCAAGATGTTCATGTTCGACTTGCTTTTCCCTCCAAGCCTGGACCAGAGATAGCCGACGACCTACTCCTTGTCGCTCATCTTTCGGACGGCACAACCGTCGTGCGGGATATGGTGAATTCAAGTGGTTTACCTATCCTCTACGATTCTTCGACGGTGAATCTTACAAATCAAAACCTCATTCCAACGACAAACGAAACAACGCAAGGTCTGTTTATTCCAGCATCCATGCTTGAGCACATCACCCATATCGACGTTGAAGTTGTTGCTCGTTATGTCACACCTGGAAACGATGAATTTGGTGTAGGAATTGATGGTCATCGCATCGGATTTTCACTCGTAGCCTCTGGAGTCTTACCCCATGAAGACAACGATGGTGATGGCGTTCAAGACCTCGACGATATGTGTCCAGAAACCTTGCTGGGTGAGGTCGTTGATACAAATGGATGCAGTGAAAGTCAAAATGACGATGATAACGATGGCGTTGCCAACCTGTTTGATGTGTGCAAGGAGGAAGACGCTTCTGGATTTGACCAAAATCTCGATGGATGTATCGATGACTCAGATAACGATGGTTTGCTCGACCCTGACGATGCTTGTCCAGATGAAGAGACGTTTGGGTGGGATGTGGACGGATTAGGGTGTATTCCAGTGGACCAACCACCTTTGCTCTTGTTTGAGGGTGTGGAAAATTTAACCGAAGCATGGAAAGGAACAATTTCACTGCAATGGAATGTTTCAGATTTCGAAGGGGATTCGTATGAAACCGGTGCCATCATTCACTCTGTTGAAAATCCGAATTTTATCATTTCAGCATGCTTTTTCTCGAGCAATATCTCTGCTTCGTATGTATGCACTTGGAACAATCCAAACGACTTGCCCCCGTATTCTCTTCAAGGCATGACCTTCAACATGAGAATCTATGCCCAAACACACAACAATTCTCCATTTGCAAATACACAATACATCGATTATTTGTATCCTCAAAATTTCTCGGTGTACTGGGAAAACCCACTCGACGACTCGGGTGAGTCACCCAGAGATCAACAGGGTGTTTCGCAGCGCATCTGGTTGTGGAGTCTTGTTGGAATTGCTGTTGGATTTGGCGTAGCTTTTCAACTTTCGAGGCGTCTCCAAGATGATGGTGACGAGGAGGGTGTTTCAGACCCATTTACACAAAAAGTACTAACTCAGACTGAATTGACCGAAAAAAGCACACTGCATGAAGATGAGTGATTTTTCGACCCTATTTTTCAAGGTGAAACTTGAAAATAAATGAGGTTGTCGCGTACACATAAGCAACCATAGGTGAAAAGCATGGGTGAACGACTATACGTAGGAATCGACTTAGGAACATATCAATCAACAGTATCTTCAAGTGCGGGTAAAACGCTCACGATCGAAACTGTTGTCGGACGACCAAAAGACCCCGTTGCACGAAATTTCCTCGGCAAAGACGTTCTGTTTGGTGATGAAGCACTCAAGAACAAACTTGCTTGCAACCTCTACCGTCCAATGGCCGCTGGTGTTGCTCAAGATGATGAAGCAAACCTTGCAGCTGCAAAGGCCTTCGTTTCCCACCTCATCGAATCGGTTGACCCAGAGGATTACGACGAAGTTCTCGGCGTTATTTGTTCACCGAGCCACGTTTCATTTACTGACAAATCCAACCTCGTTGCAACACTCCGAGGCCAAGTCAATGCCATCATGGTCGTGACTGAACCTTTCGCAACCGGTTACGGAATTGACCAGCACATGGGTTCAATCATCGTTGATATTGGTGCAGGCACAACTGACATTGCACGCTTGTACGGAACCTTCCCCAGCGACGACGACCAAGTTACCATCACTGAAGCTGGTGACTGGTTGGACAACCAACTCATGGTCCTCATCCAAAAGAAATACACTGGTGCACAGGTCACTAAAGACATGGTTCGAAAGTGGAAAGAGCAATCCTCCTATGTTGGAAAAGATGTCAAAGAAGTCCTTGTGTCACTGTCCGTTGAAGGTAAGAGCCAGAAAGTCGACATCGGTGACCTCATCAAAGAAGCATGTGAGAGCATCGTTCCAAAAGTTGCCAACGCCATCAAGCGAATCGTTGCTGGAGCAGACCCTGAATACCAACCTGTGCTTCGAAACAACATCATTCTCTCGGGTGGAGGTTCACTGATCGTTGGACTTGCAGACCGAATTGCCCGAGACCTCGCTGATATCGGTGATGTTTCAGTCTCATGCGTTGAAGACCCCATCCACTCTGTTGCAAACGGTGCACTCAAACTCGCAGGTGACATGCCTGACGAGATGTACACCTCAATCAACTGAATCGGTTTTTGATGTTAGGCCGAATATTCGGCATATCGCGGCTTGAACATTGGGAAAGTTCAAGAGTGGTGGTGCATCAATGGGCTGTATATGACCCTCGGCGCAACCCCGAATGACAACCGACACGACCTTGCGTCGGCCTCGCAAGAACGGGCTGCTCTCGAAGGAATGCTCAAGGGATATCCGGTTGACCAATTGGTTGAAGAAATCCTCGTTGCATGGGATGAACTTGCCAATCGAAACGAGGAACTTGTCGATGCGAAGCAGCGATTGCGGGTGGTTGAACTCGATTTGGCTGACCGTAGAGACAGCGTTGCACCTGAACTCATACGCCTTCAAGAAATCGAAAAGCAACTTCAAGACGCTGATGCACAAATTGTTCACCTCAAGCGATTGTTGGACGACTCGCAAGAGGAGTTGAAAGCACAACAATCTTCTATGACGCTCGAAGAACGAGAAGCTCTCGCTAAAGAGGCTGCTGAACTTCGTGAATTGACCCAACAACAAGACGAGATCATCGGTGAAATGGAAGGACGAATGATGCAAATGGTTGGGGCTCTCGAACGGGCTGCAAATGCCGGGCTTACATCTGTCACAGCCGATGATGTTCGTGCCATGAAATCCCAACTCGACCAAAAAGGCCGTGAGCTTGATGCTGAGCGTGCCGCAAATGAAGCGCTTGAGGAAGAACGTCAGCGTCTTCGGGATATTGCCGACCGAATGCGAGGTCTTCTTGACGCCCGCGACAGGCGGCTTGCCGAGCTCGAAGAGCAATTGGAACGGGTCATGCAAGGTCCTCGTTCAGTCTCTGCCGAACACGATTACTTGGTGGAACAAATCGAAGAGTTGAAGCGAAGATTGTTGGAGAGAAACCGAGAATATGAATCGTTACGAAGGCGAGAACGCCGACTGCACAACGATGTGTTTGAGCGTGATGAACGCCTCCAGCAAATGACTCTCACCTTAACCGACCTTGAATCTGCACTCCAAGACCGAACTGCAGAATTGCGGGAACTTGAGGACCAGCGTATGATCATTGCAAATGAACTTGAATCAGCAAAGCGTGGAGAACGAACAAGAGAGGTCGTTGGCCGTGCCTTTGCCGACTCGCTCACCCTCGTCCGTGGTCATGAGAGTCGAGAATTAAAGCGGAACATGTACGCAGAAACCCCTGACAAAGAGCGAAAAATCAAGGCCCCGAAGACCGACGATATGGCCAAACTTGCGGGCGGCGACACCATTCAACTTGAGAAAGACGAGAAAGACCTCAAGAAAGGAAAGATGGTGGACACCGATGCTATTCCTTCGCCCGGTGGAACGGGCGAGCCTGCTGTTTTCGATGAAGATTGATTACTCACAAAGCGAAACAATCGGGCCTAATGCTGCCTGAAGTTCCTCAACCGAACTTGTTTCTTCAGCAAGGGTTCCCGTCACGATGAAATTTGCACCCGCTTCAATGGCCTTGGTCGCGTCTTCTTGGGTGCGTATTCCCCCACCAACAAGAATTACAAGGTTGCAAGCCCCTCTTGCTGCACGAATCAGATGTTGCGAAACGGGTTTGTTTGCTCCGCTACCCGCCTCAAGGTACAGGGTTTTGAAACCGTACATTTCTGCAGCCGTGGCGTATTCGACGATGCGTTGTTCTTCTCCATCTTGTACGAGATGTGCACGACCGACTTCACCCACTTTTCCACCTGGAGCACATACAATGTATCCCATCGAAATCGCTTCAATATCAAATGAACGAATCATAGGTGCCCCTTTGGCTTGTTCTCCAATGAGGAACCGTGGGTCGCTCGAATTCATGAGCATCATGAAGGTAATACCATCTGCTGATGTTGCAAGGGCATTGGCACCACTTGGAAACAACACAACGGGCACATTCCATTTGTGTTCATCGCCGTCCGGTTTCTGGCTTTCTGCAAAGATACGTAATTCAAGCGATTCCTGAATGGCTGCACATGTAGCTTCAACTTGTTCAAATGGAGTGTCGGTTGAGCCACCGACAAAAATCATTGAACTCCCAAGCTCAACGGCGACCATGGCTCGTTGTGCTGCGATTTCTGGCTCTTGTTTGTCAGGGTCGATTAGAAGAATATGACGGGGGCCAAACGATGGAGAGGCCATCCAATCCGCTATCGAATCGTTTTCAATATTCATCGCACTCAACCCTTCGGTATTGTGGCCATGACATATGGATTGCTATGATGTCTTGCCCTAGCAGTTCAATCCGAATCACGGCCACAACTTTCTTCATCGGTAATAGGATTTGAGCCAAGCACCTTGCTCGTCTTGATATCGAATCGTAAAGGTGTGTGGCACATCTTCAGATTGCCATTGCCAGTACCCTTGGTCATTAAATCCCATGAAGTCATACACTTCAGGAGTGCAGTGCACCCCTGTGATTCCAAAGTAATACGCGTGCGGGACCCTGGTGGTCAACCTATGCAAGCCCGCTTGGTACATAGCGAGTGAAGTGAGAGCATCTTGGCTTGTTGGTGCACTCCGCCAAGGCACGGTAGGGAACGGGTTGTGAACCGCTTCAACTGGTGGGTCGAGACGAGGGAGGGGGGGTGTTTTTCGACCTTGTTTCAAACACCTCCGCATAAAACCTCGAATCCGATAATGCGGTCTGTTTTGATATCGTTTTTTGAGAAGATACTTCTGTTCGTAGGCGTAGAGTGTTTCTTTAATGATGTCCCACGTTGACTTGAAGATACAGTACGACACAAAGTGACGATTGGTCAGTTCAATCTCTTCAAGGTGGGCCTCAAACTCTTCTTTCGTGCCGTTCTCTACATTCCAAACTTGAACTGTTCCAATATCATTGTACTGACGAGCCCAATCGGCGAGTCGAAGAAGGGTGGTAAAAAACGTCGAGTTAAGCTCGATATCATCCTCAACCAGAACCATTTGGTCGTAACCGTGTTCATCAAAAATTTCTCTTCTCGCAGAAATGAGTTGGCGTCC
>JAYODQ010000060.1:0-7433 GCA_038106355.1 Candidatus Poseidoniales archaeon
GTCTGACACCACGGTACGGCCGCAATCGAAGGCCACATTGACCGAAAGGGATGAAATGTGGTGCAATGCGGTAAACCACGGTGGACTATGGGTCCTCATGCGACGTAAGGATGACCATGAGACAACCAATCCACCGGACAGTACGCCCCGGGTTCGAGGGTCAAGCCTCTGAGGACACGATGAAGAAGGCTGTTAGAATCCGGGGCACAGTTTTTTAGATTATTTTTGTTGAATTTGGTGGATTTAAGCGATGAAATCAAAATCAATCGACGACTCGTTGGTGTCGTGAGCCACGACCAAAGATACGAGTGCTGTCTTATCGGCGGCACATTTGACAGGTTACATGCTGGACATGAATTGCTCTTCACTACCGCTTTTTCGTTGGCTCAAAGAGTTGAAATTTATGTTCTCAATCAAATCGATGCGGACCAAAAATCACCACATGTTTTGGATTATGAACAGCGCATTGAAGACATTGAAAACTGGATTCGAGAACGAGGTTACATGAATTTTTCAGTGTCAGAACTTGTCGACCGCCATGGTCCTGCACCCACGCATCCTCGTGCAGATTGTATCATTTCAACTCCAGAAACTCAACTTGAATGTAAAAAAATAAATGATCTGCGTGCAGAACGTCATCTTCCCGAACTTGAAATCATCGTCGTGCCTCAATTACCAAGTGTTGGAGGTGGAATCATCAGTTCGACACGTATTCGGAATGGCCAAATTGATCAACAAGGTTTTCCATGGGTTCAGGATGTTTGGAGAACTTCAACATTGATGATGACCGATGAGGTTGGACAGATGCTCAAGGAACCCTTTGGAGTTTTATTTGAAGGGTCAGAGCATGAACCCTCGATTGCCATGGGCAATATTTTCTTAGAATACGACTTTAGTGAATCATTGCTCATTACGGTCGGGGATGTGACGACAAAGACGGTCTTGGACATGGACGTTGTACCCGATATCGCACTCATCGATGGCAAGACGAAACGCATGGAACTCTCTGAATCGAATCAAATCGATACCCAACACTTTGAACAACACCACTTCAGCATGAACCCAGCTGGACAACTCACTCCCAACCTTCTCAGTGCAATTGAGCTGTGTTTTCAATCCGAAGAGCACAGCATCATTGTGGTTGATGGAGAAGAGGATCTGGCTCCATTGTTCGTTCATCTTTGTGCACCCTTAGGATCTGTAGTGTTGTATGGACAGCCACACAAGGGCATTGTCGCACAAATAACGACGTTGGCTTCAAAAAAGCGTTGCTCAGATATCCTTAGCATGTTCGAGGTGCTCGATTGACTGTCCCGCTCGTCTCCATCACAGTTTGTGTACGAAACGGTGCGAAATGGGTCGATGATTGCCTTCAATCTCTATGTCAGCAATCGTATGAGAACTGTGAAATTATTGTGGTTGATGATGGTTCATCCGATACGACTCGGGATGAGCTGAATAAATGGAATGATACAGACGGTACCCGTGGCACAAAGGTGACGATTTTATCACAACCACCACTCGGTCTTTCTGCGGCAAGACAGAACGCACTTGAGCATGCACGTGGTGATTGGGTTGCAATCACCGACATCGATGTTCGGCCAGAGGCGAATTGGATTGCCCATCTAATGCTTGCATACACTTCTGCTTCCGATGATGAAAACATAGTTGCTGTGACTGGAAGAACCTTGTTTGGACTAGGTTCAGATCCAGTGAGTATTTTGCGTTCTATGGAAATTGAGCGGAAGTACAAATCACGGTCGAGATACACCTCACTTGCAAATGGACCTTGTTCGATGTTTCAAAAACAGGCTCTTGAAAACATAGGCGGGTTTGGAAAAGATTGGTATCATGCCGAAGATATGGAGGTAAGTTTGTTGTTGCTTCTTTCAGGGGGAAAAATTCTCTACGCCTCCGATGCAGTCGTCCATCATGTTCCTGAAACGGGACTTCGACGATTTCTTGGAAAAAGAAAACGTGATGCACGTGCCCATGTTCGAATCGTTCGAAAATATCCGCGGAAAAAAAGAGTTCAAAACACATTTGATTTTCTTGGTTCATCTATGACTGTGTTGATTTCAACATTACTGTTTCTTGCTATCATCGGTCAGTTCGTCTTTGTCGTATCGGTATGGCAAACCCCCTCCAAACCAGAGTTCACATCTGAAGTCTACTTGGTTTGTTTGGGGATATTGTTGAATGAGGTATTTCTGTGGACAGGAACATTAGGTTCAGTTCATGTTCATTGCCTAAAAAATAGCTCGACATCCAACATCATCATGTCATTAAAAATTCGATCCATCATCATCCTTTGGGGTTTTGCTCTCCTTCTTGGCATTGCTCAAGGTTGCCTTGACGCTCTGACCATGAACAACGGTCAACCCAGATTGTTTTCAAAGAGGGTTTAATCAACTTTTGAGTCGCCTTCGGGTGAATTTAAGGAATAAAGCATTGCAAATCCAAATCCAATCAGTGCTATCGTGACGGAGTATGCTCCGACATCAATCCATGCCGAGTGTTGAATTCCATACCAAAAATAGAAGATGAAGCCAAGCAACAAACACCAGGCAGCAATCGTTCTTTGAATTTCATTTCCGCCACCGAGTGATTTCCATGTCTCATTGATAATCAAACTTCGACACCAGTTTGAAAATCCAACAGATTGATTGATATTCTTGAAAGCGGTAAAAATCAAGGCAAGGCAAATGAGCATGAAGACGCCATCGGAGAGGGTCAATTGCACACCATCTGAAATGGGTTCGAATGCTTTATTTGTAAATTCAAGGGTCAATAGACCTCCCCATGAAACATGGTATGTGGGATGGACTTTACCAAACATATTGAGGACTGCGAGCAACATTCCCCATGTACCAATGGCCATGAACCAATGTGAAATTGGGTTCAAAGGTTCAACCTTGGGTGGTTGGTTTGAGGTGAACTGTTCTCCATCAGCCATGATGCTCCGACCTAGATAGTGATTATAAACGCACCCAATAAAACGCGTTTTCAAGCCAACCTTGATTGATGGTTGTAGGATTGTTCAAAAATTGGTTTCAAGTCTTCTTCGGCTTCAACCATGAGTGGGATGGCTTCGAGATTCTTAGGGATGCTCGAGGTTATTTCTTTTGTTCGCCCATATCGTCCTCGGCTAATGGTTCGAGCAGTGATCACGCCGAGCATGTCTAAATTTTGAATGATACCAGAAATTCTTCGTTGAGTGAGTGGATTTTGCCGAATATGTTTGCATGCTTGCCGATAAATCTCGTAGACTTCTCCCGTTTGTATGTGTTGGAGGCCAGCGTGTTCATTGATGAGGATAGATGCAAGCACCAATTTTTGTTGAGTTGGTAGCGAAGCGATGACTGGAGCGATTTGGTCTGATTCGATTTGATGTTGTGCTGTTCGGACATGGTGAGATAAGACGACATCATCTCCAGCAAATTCTGCTTTTTCGGTTGAAATTCGAAGTAAATCGAGGGCACATCGAGCATCACCGTGTTCTTGTGCCGCAAGAGCTGCACAAAGTTCTATGACGCCTTCTCCAAGAGCACCTTCGACAAGTGCTGAATCCGAGCGTTGTCGTAAGATATTTTGCAATTGTTGTGCATCGTAGGGCTTGAAAAGGATATCCAATTGCCCAAGTCTTGATTTAACTCTTGGGTCGAGAAAATCTGTAAATTTAAGGTCATTCGAAATGCCCATCACACAAGCCCTAGAAACTTTCAACATGGAGTTGATGTTTGTTAAATTGTACAACAAATCGTCGCCTGCTTTTCTGACCAAATGGTCGATCTCATCGAGCACAATGATGAATACTCCACTTCTTTTGTCCATCCTTTTGACCAATTCCTTCATCACTCGATCAGTGGGCCACCCTGTAAAGGGAATCTCTTCATCCTCATGTGCTTCCAAGAGAGAATTACCGATGAACGTAAGAACTCTGTATTGTGTGTCGATTTGCCGACAATTCACCATGATTGTTTCGACATTTCTGCCTTTTTCACGACCCTTTTCTTCAAGATGTTGGCAAACATACGAGGTGACTGCAGTTTTACCGGCACCAGTCACTCCATACAGTGTCATGTTTGAAGGAATGTGACCGTACAGAGCCTCGACGAGATTGTAGGATATTTTACTGATTTCATCATCACGATGAGGTAATCGACTTGGGCTGTGATCATGTCGAAGAATTTCCTTGTTTTTGAAGAGCGATTTCTTTGACAACAATTCATCAAAGATGTTCGGTTCGCTCATTTCTATTCCTCTTCTTAAATCCATCCGAATAGTTTTGCTGAACTACACAATGGGCATTTTTTGGGAGTCCGAGTCCCCCTTATATTTCTGTCCGTCAAAAAGGATGATTTTTCTTCTTCTTAGGTATTTAAAACTCCAATCTTTGATTGAGATTTTTCTCGTTAATTTCGCAAAAAATAACATTTTATGCACGATTTGAAAATTGAATCACCCCTAATGAATCATTCCATGAACAAGTGAATCCATCGCTTGCATGATAGACATGGGACGGATGATTGGGTTGTTGATCGGTAATCACTGGAGAATTGATATCTTTCTCATCGATATAGGTGTGGGTGATGACTAGCGGTGTTGAACACTGATCTGCCAACGCCCGAATCGTAGATGGCGAATGGTGTTCGTCAGTTTCAACATAATCAGGCACTCCCATTTCAATGATCACAAAATCTACGGTTTGAATCTCAGAGTACAACGATTCGCAAGGACCTGAATCTCCGCTGTGGACAAATGAAAAACTGGGATATTCAAATCGGTAACCAAATGGGTCCACTTCATCAACATGTTGCACTTGAAATTTTTTCCACCTCAAGTCCCCCTCAACTTCACCAACCGATTGCTCTTGCCAATCAATTGAATGGAAAATTTCATCCAAACTTCCAGGGTATGCCATCGTGCACAACGAATACAACACTTCCTTTCCACCTGGGGCAACAACAACCCTCAGTGGATGAATGCTGTTTCGGTCTGAAATATACTTACGTTCAAGAAGTAAGAATGGAAATCCAAAGATGTGGTCGCCGTGGAGATGGGTTACGAAAATTGTTCGAATGTCTGATACTGGAATATTTGCTTGTCGCAACGAGGCAAGCACCGTTGGTGGTGCATCGATGAGATGTTGTCCGTCGATCAAGGTCAAGGAATGCAACCTTCCTTGAGGCAAGAAGGCATTTCCTGTCCCAAGCACTTGAACCTTTGGCGACACGATTCGACGAATGGTTCTCCCTACATATCCAAATCGGTCGCCTAGTTTGTACACATCATCCTATACGAATGATATTAAAGGTCATTTTCTTGGAAAATAATATCGAGGGATGTGACTACAATGTCAGATTGGTCAGCAAAAAATCCATACATGACAACGATAACTGAAAATTTCATTCTGAATGGAAAAGGTTCGAGCAAAGAAACACGCCATGTTGTCTTTGCGCTCGGTGATTCTGGGTTGGATTACAAAGTAGGAGATGCACTCGGCGTTATTCCTGAAAATCCTCCTCACATCGTCAAAGAACTCATTGAAGTTCAAGGATGGAACCCCAATCATATCGTGACAACACACAACGGAGAAAGAGCACTTCATGAAGCACTGAAAAAAGATTTCGAAGTTCATTTAGCCAACAAAAAATTTGTGGCCTCGTTGGCTCAAAAAATCGTTTCGAGCGGAATGGATATCTCGATGTCTTTTGTCCACAGAAAACGGACGGTTCTTTCATCGGGTTCAAGTGGAACAGCACAAATGTTGTTACCAAGCGTTCCTTCAGATGACCCTGCATCAAAAGTTGAAGCGATCAATGC
This sequence comes from Candidatus Poseidoniales archaeon, assembly GCA_038106355.1. GTDB lineage: Archaea > Thermoplasmatota > Poseidoniia > Poseidoniales > Poseidoniaceae > Poseidonia. Next base: position 5,827 of record JAYODQ010000060.1, read on the forward strand.
AACGACAGAAGCCGTTGAAAACTATCTTTGGACTCGAGATTACATCGACATCATGCGAGAATTCAATGTAAAATACTCTCCAGAAGAGTTCCTTGAATTAGCCGACCGACTCAAACCCCGTCTCTATTCAATTGCATCCTCCCATGATGCACACCCCGGATTTGTTGAACTCACCGTTGGAATTGTTCGATTTGAGTACAACAACCGCCCTCGAGGGGGATTGTGTACGCAATTCTTAGCTGATGAAATTGGTACAACTGGCGAACCGATTGGGGTGTTCATGTCACCTACGAAATCGTTTATTTTACCCGAAAATAAAGACATCGACATCATCATGGTCGGACCTGGAACAGGCATTGCTCCATTCCGTGCCTTTATGGAACAACGTGTCCACGACGGAGGGTCTGGCAGAAACTGGCTTTTCTTTGGTGACCAATCTGAAAAAACAGAGTACTACTACAAAGATACGATTGAGTCTTGGTTGGATGAAGGTCACCTTTACCAATTTACCACCGCATGGTCAAGAGACCAAGCAGAGAAAATTTATGTCCAGCATCGAATGAAAGAACATGGTGAAGAAATGTGGAAATGGATTGACAATGGTGCATACTTCTACGTTTGCGGGGATAAGAGCAGGATGGCAAAAGATGTTCATAGAGCACTCATTGAAATAGCTATGGAACACGGAGGCATGAATGAAACAGATGCCACCGATTTTATAGAAAAAACCATGATGCGGGAACAAAAAAGATATCTTAGAGATGTATATTAATACTTAATTGAACTTATTTTTCTTTTTATTGGGAGAATTTTTATAAAAACATTTGGAAAATAGTCGAACATGCAACCAGCAGATGTAAGCACATATAGCCCTGCGACTGTCGATATGTCGCAACAAATGAACATGAATCAAGGCATGGTAGCAACGCCTATGGTCGTTGCTGCACCGAATGCAGGACCTTCTCAAGTCAATATCATGGACTTTAGTTCTGCAATGAGCGTCTTCAAATACGGGTTGATCTCGATTGGAGGATGGATTGTGTCTGCAATTGTCCTAACCGTCGTTTGGGTCCTCGCTGTGCTTGTGGGGATTGGTTCAGATAACAATGTGGTCGCACTTGTTCTCATACTGGGTGCGGTGTTGATGACCATCATTTCCTATGGTCAAATGATCATTTATCCTGTGGGGAAGGCATTGAAAGATGCTCGAAACGACTCTTCGTCGTTTTCATACGCAGATTCCTGGAAAGCAGCGATTTCAAGCTTTATGGAAACTGTGGTTATTACAGCAATGATGGCTATTTCATTAGCCGTTGGTGTTTCAATGGATATTACTGTCCTGTCTGTACTTGCAGTGATTGGATTTATGTTGTTTATGGTTGGATACATTCCTTATCTCGCCCGAAAGACTGCCCAGTTTGTGAACTGAATTCAATCGGCGTAATACACCATATATTCACCGGAACGTTTGAATTTCTAAACGCTGGTGAGTTGAAGAGATTTCATTTCGTTATACCAATTTACAACAGTTTGCTATCATTTGTAGTAACCGTAGCCTCTGAACCACCAATCATTAGCAGAACACCCTGTTAGGCCACCTTGAAATA
>JAYODQ010000061.1:0-7306 GCA_038106355.1 Candidatus Poseidoniales archaeon
TGACCCACTTCAACGAATTTGGAGAACGATAACTCGCCAAAAAGTGAGATATTGATATTCCGGTCCTTCTGTCCATTTACCATTGAGCATTTTTTTCCGCTCGATACTTGCCTAACGAAGATAGGATAGAAGTCCAATCGAGCAAATTTTCATAAATTCCGATTTCTGTTTTTTCAAAATTGTGTGGTTCGGTCAGTAACCATGGCTATGGTATTACTGCCATCTATGTCCCGTCTTGAGTAATGCTTCTTCATTGAATCTTATTGTTTTATTCAAATTGATCAAAATCAAAATGAATCATTGTCGCTGTGCGTGAAGAAGTGGAATTAAATCACTTGTTTTTGATTTTCTAATTCGCGGATTTCTCTTTTTCAATCAAAACTCTTGCAATGGCCATGGCCATAAAGGGAGGGACTGCGTTTCCGATTTGCCGGTATTGAGATGTGAACGAGACAACCGAAAAATCAAAGCTGTCGGGGAACGATTGAATCCTTGCAGCTTCGCGAGGTGTGATCGTCCGATCTTCAGTCGGATGGATGTACATGTAGGTATCGACTGCCATATGGGCGACAAGCGTAGGTGATGGCTTGTGAGCAGGGATTCTGCGCATTTTGTCTTTGAATGTCTTCCTGTTATACCATTTGTAGGTTTTCTCATCGTCTCCGGTCATCCCATTCCAAACCAATTGACGTTCTTCATCCCATTGCCAAGTATCTGGGAAGACTAGCTTGTTGGGTTCAATTTGATCGTATGTCACCCGGTTTTCTCCCTTGTTTGCGGTGAGTAGCGGGAAAATTGCACGATCACGAGGGTTGACAGCCCTACCCACATGACATGTGATTGCCGCCTTAGAAGTTGGAATTCTTCCTATCTGCGGGTCAATTTTACCTGCGTCATAATAGGATTTGTATCGCATTAATGTTTGATAGGCATTGGGATATCTGCTTTGTTGACCATTGTATTGTTCGTATGTTCCGCCATCCAAACCCACCTTCGGCAAGTCACTAATCGCATCAACAGAAGTGTATTTTTTCGCTGAGATGGGCTCCGGATGAGTAAATTCGTCTTGAGGACAATCAGTGTGCCAACCTATGAAGATTAATCGTTGCCTTGCTTGGGGAACACCGTAATCATCAGCAGACAATATTTTCCATTTGCAGGTGTAACCGATTTCAGCAAAGGCTTGTCTTACCAGCAAGGGGATAATTTGTTCGTTCTCATTTTTTGATGAAAGCATTCCGGGAACATTCTCCATGATGTAATAACGCGGTTCGAAGTGTTTGACATACTTCACAAATTCAAGAAAGAGTTTGTTCCTTGGATCTTGAATGAATTGATGACGGGTTTCTTGGTGTTCATCCTCACTCCATGACCATGCGCCATCTCGTAACAAACTGACGATTTTAGAGCGTCCAATGTTAGAAAAGCCAGGGCAGGGCGGGCCACCGACTACGAGGTCGATATCCTCCTTTCCAAATCCCTTTTTCTGCTCCAATTCATCTTCAAGGCGTTGGGGTGGATATGTGGTGATGTCATGACAAATAGCGAGGTGACCGGGAAAATTGTGGCGATAGGTTGTCACTGCCTTTTCACATTGTTCGATGGAGGCGACCACATCAATTCCGGCGAATTCCAATCCTAAACTCAAACCGCCCGCACCTGCAAAGAGGTCAATGGCTTTGAGTTTCTTTTTTCCCATATCAAAACCAATTGTTGAGGGTTATTGAATGTTCAGGTGCGGCTTGATCAATCAAGGGATGGGAACGCCATGTTTCCCAACATCGGGGTCCTTTGCATATTTGATTGAACCATACTCGCGAAACTCTTTCGGGAGCAGGGACTTTAATCTTCCAACAGATAAAGAAGGAAGATGGTAGGTCATCGCTAATCTAGAAATCGCTTGTTTAAATTTCCTCAAACTTGGTTCATCCATTTCTTGAGAAAGGAAAGTTGCTGTCCTGTATATCTTCTTTCCATCATAATGAAGGTACAAATCATCAAGTAATTCAAACACGGCCTCGGATTGGTAAATCGGTGACGCAAGAATTTGTTCGTACGAATCGCCAAACTTTTGGGTGTCTTCGGTGAGCATCAAGACTTTACCCTTGTCGACACCGTGTAAGGTTCGAATCCAACACATAGCAGTCAAAGCATGTCGGTAATAACCCCAAGTACCCTCTTGAACAATGTATTTTTCTGTACTAACTGGCTTATGTCCTTTCCGTGAAAGGTGTTTGTCAAAAAACAGATAACTCAAGAAGGTCCATAACCCTCTGTTCCCAAATGTTGATTCAATAACTATGTTGTTGGTTTTAAAGAACTCAATAATGTGGTTAGCGAGTTCAATGTGCGACATTTCTTTCTGAGGTATTTCTATCTTGAGATTGCTCTTAATACCATTTGGAGTATAGTCTTCAGTATGGCTAGATACAATGAGATTTGGTACATTTTTGCTTGGATTGTCTCTTTTTTCTTGGATATAATTTTTGAATGCTTCGATTCCATTATCATTAAATTGGAGGACATGTTTCTCTACTTTTTTTGTTGTTGCCATATTTCATCACCTAACTCATGAACCACGAATCGTTTTTGCATTCATTCTTCGATTTTCGGTCGCTTACAAAAGCATTGAGAGCATCTTCGCACCAATCGATGACATTCTCCAAGGAATCATGATCCGTCTCAGAGAGTGGTGTGCACCCGATTTCTTCGAGAAATGTCAGCCATGGTTCAAACCGTGGATCATTAAGTGCTTCGCTATTGTCGGTTGCAGCTTTGAGCAAATACTCATTCAATGCGTACCTCACCGCCTCAATTTGAAGGAATTGTTTGTGAGCCCCCTCACGTTGCACAACCTTCTTTCGGAAAGCCGCATGGATGTCATCATTAACAACAACATGTAACACTCCGTTGAGTTGCATCTCGAAGGAATAAGGCAATTGGCCGAGGCTCGTTGAACTAACCATCTTGATGAGGTCATCTAAGTTTGGTGCAGCCCCGCCTCGTTTTGATTTCCTTGCAATGGTGTTGTCATTAGGGTGGACGATGTTGATTTCAAACTTGGTGTCTTCAGACATTCCGAGTGAAAGGAGGTTAGTTTTCGTGCCATCCGTTCTCGCAATCGAGTAGTTATCCTTCAAGACATCATCAACTGTTCCGCATATATATTCGACGAGAATGTACTTGTTCCACGCAGTGATATACACTAAGTGTTTGTTACAGCCTGTAAGTATTGACGGTTCGGTGAATTTGAGCTCTTTTAATGAAGGTGGTGTAGAATTCCAATCGATGCTCAGTTCGTACTGTTCATGGTTCAACTCTTGCTTGCCGACATCGTTCATCCTTCTGATACCCATTTTCAAGCCTCCCAAGTAAACCGATGCACGCGTTCCAATGCATCATCAAATCCAGCGATTGTAACTTCGAACTGAGTGTCGTCGAGAACTTCAACAATAAACATGTTGCCTGAGGGGGTGCCAGATACACAGCCTCCTGCAGAAGCAACAGTGATTGGGTGGGTTCCTCCCGACATTTTCATGTCGAATTCAGCAATGGCCATCTTTGACCACGGAGAACTTCCTGAAGTCCACGGCTGATAACTTGATTCAAACTTGATTTTTCTGCCGTTGTAGTCGCCCTTTGGGTCGGAAAATTTGAATGTAGTCGAGCCGATAGTCTTCGTTCCTACGAGGGGAGGGTCTTCCTTCCTCGGACCTTTTGGTTTCCCACCTTTTCCGCCTCCGGATTTGCCGGTGCCTTTATTACTATTTAGTGAAATTGAGATGAAGCCCATCCCAATTGGTGTAGATTTTGTGATGGTCATCGCAGCATCTATAAAGTTAGACACAGATTTCTGTACGAATGAACGAATGTGCGTAGGTCGTGTGTATGATGCACTTGCCTTACCACCACTCTTGACGCTCTCCCAATTGAGGTGCGCCGGCCCTTCTGCCAATCTCAAAAATTTATAAAGGCCGTTAGGTTTGCCTTTTTCGACTTCAGAGGGGACATGAAGGCTTGCGACAAATGAGGGAACGCTGGCCTTCCCTTCTTCCCCAATCACTCGTATCGGGCCTCTAAATAAAGCCGTGGCTTGGGTGCTGGAACAGGGTCGAAGATAAAATGCAACGCATGCGTCTTCCATTACCCCATCTGTTCTTTCAATCTCAAAGGTGACTTTAACTTCTACGATACCCTGCTTGGATTGGTAAACGAGGATGCTGTGAATTTCATCTTGCGTGGATTTGCCAGTCGCCTTAAAAATATCTTCAAAATTCGGAATTGGTCCGTCTAAGTAATTCCATTTATGGGGTAATCTGACAACAGGCATTGATTTCTTATGAAAGTCTAATTGCAATTCACAAACCGCTTTCAATGCATCAACAGTCTTACCACTCCACTCCAACAATTCGCCATGATTTTTGTCATTTCCATCCAGCCATTGCATGCTATTAGAGGCCGTAAGGTTCCATATAGGACCACCAGTTCTTGAATCGCTTATTTCAACCTCGAGTTTTCCAGTTATTATAAGATGAACGTAATTGATCAAAACTTCTTTTGCGATTTCGACCGGCGTAATGTCATCTTTTGGATATGGGATAATGAGTGACAACCCTCGGTCCTCCTCGGCCAAAGTTCGGCCTTGAATGTTGAACTTGGCGATGAATTCATCCACTTCTTTTTGCTGAGAAGAGGTTAAAGCAAGGTCTTTTTTCTCGGGAGAGGTGTCTTGGAGGGAATAATATCCGTGCCAAAGCCATAGGTCATCACTGTGTGCAAGATAATGGTTTTTGATTATGGCTTGTCCCATCAACGAATAGTCCAATTCAGGGGTTTTCGATGTACCTTTATCTCGTACTGAGAGTGCAAAAAAGGATTTGATTTTTGACGCAAACGGCGTGACGGCCTTGCCGTACCCCCAACTTCCTCCTCTGGTCGTGTCGCCATCGGAGACGCCCCACGCGTGATGAAATTGACGAAAAACATTTTCCGGATCCGGTACTTTTCCTGAAATGGTTTTTGTGATGTCTCCATTTAATCCGGTTGTGTTTCGGTCAGATACCTCCAAGATGGTTAGGTCTTCCTTCCAAGTGGCGGATTTACCGTCTCGAAGTGATTCATAAAGATGTCCGTGGTCGTCTTCTTGTACTACCAATCCAGCATGAAGATGCTCCGTCAACTCCTTATTGAGGTACTTATCACGCACGTCGTTAGAGACCATTCCAAATCGGAATGACATCTTGACTGGAAGATATTCACCGCTCCCGTTCTTTCGTCTAGCATCGTATGCGTTCTGTATGGTTTCTCGAACAAGGCCTCTAACGGGGGTCATCGAGGCAAAGTCCGTGTATCCTTGAAATTCAATTGTTGGTCCGCCGGTGTGCTTTCTCCAGTTCCAATTTGCTGTCAATTTAATGCCCCCTTATCCTTGTTTATCTGTTCGGAATGCAAGACTTCTAACGGTTTAACTTTTGCAAATTTACAATTAAACTTTATCACTCCATCATCTCCTTAAAGTTACCCAGTGCGTCTTGGCCGCGTTGAGTTGAAAAGAAATTTTTTGAGTTCCCAACCGTCACAGGCACGATGAACCCAAGTTCCTTGAGGTGACTCAAGGCGCTGCCTAACTTTCCGTTAATATGATTTTCATGACGATGACGAGCATAATTGGCTATTGCTATGCCATCTTGACGTTTCTTTTCAGCTTGGGCTTTGAACTTGTCGAGCAAAGTAGCATGTTGGTTGTTAGAGAGGCTCCATCTCGGGTGGCCGTAACCTTGAATCGCTTTTCGCGTTTCTTCTCCAGCATACTCGTTGGAAGACCATCCCTCTTCCTTCTCACAATCGCAGATTTTTTCTAAGATTTCCATCAACCAATAAAAATGGTCAGGTGCCACCTTTGCGATAGCATTCGAGAGTTTCAAGGCAAATTCATCGTTGTAATAGATTGGTAGCACAGGACTGTTTTGAAAATCCTTTAACATTTCAGTGGCCATTAGCCTGCCATAGAGGTTGTCCAAGTCCAAGAGAGGTCGTGCTTTTGACTTCAGTCGAAATTTTGTATTGTCCACGAGTTTCACGAGTTCGAACTCTTGAAGCAAGCCAATACCAGGCATTAATCGACTCCCAACGACGCCGAGATAGTTTCGAAGAGCAATATTGGTCGTTCCTTCGTTGTCGATCGAGGGGAAGCCATCAGATAGCTTTTGGCCGCGTCCAACACCAAGTGGGGCCTCCAATTTCTCAGCAAGATGTCTGCGGAGGCAGTTGGAACGCTTTTTGAATTCCTTTGCGAGCATGTTGAAATCTACCTCTTCGTTTTCATCCGACATCTCTTCAATCAACTGCACAGCAACAACCAGTGGTGCAAGGCGGTTTTGAAAGGCTGTGAAGATTCGATTCCCTCCCGGAGCATAAATAGTAGCATCTCTTTTTGGAGGCGAAGGGTCAGCGGCGAAGTCTGTTTTGGAGAGTTTAGAAGGTTCAACTCCTTGAATGTTTGAAATCAAGAGGAAACCTTGCTTGCACACCGTGCACGAGTTTTCGACTCTTGGGAATACCGATTGCAGGGTGATTGGAAGTGGCAGAGAAATCGCACAAGCATCATTTGAACAGGTCAATGTGAGCGTAATCAAAAAGCACACCCCGTAATAATCGAAAAGAAGAGCAGGGGCTCGATATAAATTCTATCCACATCGGAAATGACTTGATTGTCTTTAATGGAATCCCAAAGAGCCTGTAACATGTCCGGCGATTGAAAATAGACTCCCACCATGTTGGCATCGATTCCTCCGCCTTGGTTCATCAATTCGGTAATTGCTGGGTTTTGATTTACGTCTCCGGTTTTCATTTAATATAGCCCCTGTGAACACTTTGGTGTTTTGTGGGGGAATTAAACACCTTTAAGAAACTTTCGTTTTTTTGTAACGATGAGGTTTTTTTGGAGCAACTCCATTACAATATCGTTTTGCAAAGTCTACCAAACAGGTGGTTTTGAACTCCAAAATTTCGATTTTTGGGCTTGGAAATAATTTTACATGGTTGCTGGAGAGTAAACCAAAAGAGTAGGTGAAGAGAAGTCGAAACATTATCATAACATGCACACTGCCCTTAGTGTATGGTTAAATCTTCAGCATCGATGTTGATTGTTTCACTCTTAATATTGACTATGAGTTGGGTACCTTTGTTTGACCATTCTTTACATTACCAATCTTTCGAGCACCCTATGCACTCTAGTTCCAAATCTTCATTTGTTTTTTCAAATGGTGCAAGTGAATTATCACAAACGGTAGGCAATAGTCCTCCT
>JAYODQ010000062.1:0-6647 GCA_038106355.1 Candidatus Poseidoniales archaeon
ATTACAAAGCCCTTGAAGGCGTTGTCAAAACACTTGAGTGGGTTCTTGGCCAAGACGGCATCGAAGACCCGCTTCAGTGATGTTCATTACGAATGTTCGTTCATTCGTCGGTCTCTGCTTCGCCGGTTGAACCATTCGATGAGCCAGAGGATGAACCTCCTGCATCAGATGAATCGGAGGTCGCAGTTTCCCCATCCGAGGAAACTTCCTTGTCGTCTTCTTCGTAATACTCATCGTAGTAATAGTAAGGGTTCTCGACTTCAAACAAAACTCGGTCAGACTCCTCAAGGGTGGAGAGATTTGTGACTGTGACCCCACCTGAAGATATGGCGTAGATGTAATCGCCCATGAAAATGGACCTTCGTATACTGAAATCATTCCACCAATATCGGTTGTCACCACGGTCATACAAGTCGGAATTGTTGATTTCGCCGTACAAACTGAGTTCGCCCGAGGTCTCGTTGACTTCGATAAGGACGAGTTTTGAAACCCACTCGTAATTCCAAAAGTAGTAACCGTTGGCATCGTATCCCGAATGGTAGCGGTAGGTCGAGAGAGGAATACTCAACAAATTCTTTGGCCCCCAATACTGGAATGCTTTGTGCTCGTAGGTCGCTTCTGACCATGACCAAGCCCAGCCTCGTTCGTTTGGATCTTGTACTGGAGAGATTCGAATCACATCATCTCGGGTTGGTGCCGTTGGGTCGTTGACATCGAAAAGTGAGATTTGGGTTGATGACCAGTCAAGTCCTGTTCCGTCTTCGTTTGCAGGGCCAAGACCAATGGTCAAAAGGTGCCCTTCTTCAAGAGGGTGAATGTACGTTGAAACCCCTGGAACTTCAAGTTCACCGAGGATAGTGGGTTGTGTGACATCGGAGAGGTCAATGACCCACAGGGGGTCGATTTGTTCAAAGGTCACGATGTAGGCGGTATCGCCAACAAAGCGTGCACTCCAAATGCGTTCTCCCTCAGCAATGCCGCCAACTTTTCCAACTTCAACCAGAACTTGTTGGTTGGTTTCGATATCGATTGAACGCGTTAATGTGACCACTTGAGAGGACATCGGTTCGGGGTTGTCAAGCCACCATCGGCCCCATTGACCAGTGGTTGTTGCCACTCGAAGGATGCCTTCGTATTCTGAAATCGAGAACTGGTTGAGGATGGTTCCGTCAACTCGGCCAGACCCTGTGTAGACTGTTTCTCCAGGTGCGCTGATGTCGAAGGTGTGAATGTTGGTCATTTCAGTGAGGTTTTGGTTCATCCAAAATCGCCACCAGTCGAACGAGTTTTCAGTTAGCACCAAAACATCGCTTGAAGCATACACTTGTGGATAGTTGCCAATGATGTGGTCGACTTCAAAGCCAACTTGTTCTGAGGCAAGGTCGATGGAGAAGATGCTCGAAATACCGCGGTTGAGTCCATCGGCTGGTGCAGCGAAGTTCGCACAGTCTTCAGCTTCGAGCATTGAATGTTCAATCAGGGTCGTGCCTTGCATTTCGTAGACTTTTGATGTGAGGTCCTCAAGGGTGAGGTTTGCAAGAACGGCTTCGTTGGCCTGCATAGTTCTGTACGCTACTTCTTCTCGGATGGCTCGGCGAATTGGGTTATCGTAATCGATTTCCCAGTAGCCATTAGGGAGGTTAAGCCATGTTTGTAATCCTGGTACATCCATCCATGCGTGTGAAACCATTCGAACAGTTCCGGCGACTTCTCGTGCTGTCAAATACCAACCTTCGATGTACAATTCTTGAGAAGTTTCGGGTGCTTGTCGGTCGGTCATATCGATGACCGTCATCTTGGTGAGGGTGGAGGTTCGCCAACCGTTGTATCCGTCATCCCAAGCCATGGCTTCATACAATGGGCTGGTGTTTGGAATGGACCAAGGGTTGACCGATGAGAGAACAACAAGACGGTCGCCGTCGAGCATCATGGCTTGTGGCGTACCTTCGATCTCCATGGTCGAAGCATTCTCAATTTCACCAAATTCTGGGACACCGAGAATGTGCAATGTTCGGCCTTGGAGCAAGTAAATATGGTAACCATCGGTCTTGACGAAGTCGGCTTCATCAACGCCTTCTTCTTGGTTATTGGTGCCTGAGAAGTCTTCTCCTTCGGTTCTGGGGGCCGAACTTTTGGCGTTGTTTGCAGCACCTGCGGTGTCACCATCAGCGGCCATTTCTGCATCTTCGAGTACCATATCATCGCCCCAATAGTAGTAATATTGTTCCTCAACGGCTTGAAGCAGTTGAGTGCGTGCTTCTTCTCGAAGCGATTGCTTGAGGGAGTTTTCAAGTGCTTCGCACGTCGGATAGGAAACCAAAGTCGGTGAAGTTGGACTGTAGGATGGTGTCGAGTTCCATTCGTCGGGTAATTCGACGGGTGTTTCGTCTGGATTTTTGATAAGTTCATTGGAGATACACCCCGAAAGGAGCATACTCAAACATAAAGCGAGGGCAACGAGTTTACTTCGTACCATGATGAGGCTTACAAGCCTACTTCATATTAAGCAGTTGGTAATTTGATTTTACACTTCAAGCACTTTCTTGCAGTGCTCGACTCACATGAAGTTGGTCAATTCCTTGTTTCGAGACTTTCCATAATCTCTTCTTCCCCTCGGTTTTTTCGATCAGTTGATTGGCTTTGAGTTCGTGAATGTGATGATTGAGAAGTTGTCTTGAAATCGCAAGCCTCTCCCTGATTTCCTTCGTGTCGATACCGAGTTGTCCTTTCTCAGCAAGCACCTCCAAAATGGCAAGACGTGTTCCTGAAAGAGGATTTTGAATGGCCATTCTGTCATGTTTAGGGATAAATGTTGATGCATAGCGACGGTGTTTTCCACTCTTCCAGGAAAAGATTTTGCCATCCCTCTCAAGATTATTGGTATGGTACGCCGTCACACCATTTGCAAGGCCAAGGCCATCTCGTAATGCTGTGAAGTGTATACCAGCATTTGCTTCGATGTACCCAAGGATTCGCCCTTTGGTCAGTTCGTCCTCACGATGCTCTTTGCGACTTGCAACCATCGGGGCAACGAGCGCAATCAGTAAGACAACTTTCATGAATTCAAAAAACAAACCCGAGAGCAAAAAAAATCCAAGTCCACCCAGACCACCGGCGACTAAAATCGATGGTGTAGGAGAGGAGGAATCCTCGGATTCTGGTGTGCCATCTTCATCGGGAGCATTTCCGACTTTTGATTCAGCAAATTCTGCACCGTCTGAATCTGAAGCATCTGCAGATTCATCTTCTGCACTTGCATCTTGCAGAGGGCCCAATTCTTCATCTTGGTTGGAGGTGTCGTCACTCGATGTGGATGAAGTATCGAACCTCATGGCCCCATAGACTGTTGCGACCACAAAACAGAGGAGGAGAATTCGGGTAAGCCATACGCCCCTCATGGTCATCGCATGGGTGTGTCAATTATCATAGCCGTGGTAAAATGCTTTGACACTTAGATGGGAATCATACCCTGTGTGTAGGCGTAGCCCGCTACGCCACCAAGAAGCACGAGAAGGACGAGGATGAGTTTGCCCTTCCCTTTCTTTTTCTTCGATGCTCTGGATGGTGACGTTGGTAATGAGACGGTCAGTTCGCCCGGAGTTGGCATGGGTAAAGGGAGCCCAGGAAGGGGCAATCCTTTGAGAGGTAGCCCAGGCAATGGTAGTGGTGCCAGCATTGGACCAGTGTCTGCTTCGATTTTGATGCGTTCGCCGGGATACAGCGCATCGAGGTCCTCGAGTCCTGGTGCTTCGGGAACTTCGCCAAGAACATCGTCCCATACGGCATCGAGTGCTTCGGTCGTCACTGGTTTCTCAAGGAGTGCAACGGCACCTGCTGAAAAAGCCGCGTCCTTCGCAACATCAAGCATCCTCTTCGGAGCAACAAAAATGATGCGTTGGTCGCCGCCATGTTCCCTCATTTCAAGGGCGGCGATATGGCCATCAAGCGAAGGTAAATCGAGGGCCATCACCACGAGTTCGGGGTCAATTCGGATGTATTCATCGACGGCTTGGTCGCCATCTTCACAGATTTCAATGTTGAAATTTTTAACTTTGAACACCGATTTCAGCCGATTGAGGCTCATTGGATTGTTGTCGACAATGAGCACGGTAGGTGCTGATTGATCGTTTGTATCCGAGACCAGTCCCATAGCCCTCGCCCTTCCGTTCAACTAATAGCACATCAAACAACCGCTACTCTTCTTCATCAGTTGGTGATTTTGAAATGGTTTCTGCTGGGGCGTTTTGGGGTGAGGAAAATGTTTCTCGAATCAATTCCGATTGTGCCTCGTCTTCTTCGATTTGCCTCTGCCGTTTTGGAGCTTGTGTAAATTGGAGTTGCAATTCGCTGATGATGGACCGCAACAAATGGGCTTCTTTTTCGCCGATGGAATCTTTGGTCTTACTTTGCAGCATTCGAATCATTTCGATGGCTTCTCGTGCTTCGCTTAAGTTGAAATGAATCTGTTTGTTCTGGTCGGGAAGTAAACCCAGATGGAGTAATGCTGAACGCTGAAACATGTAGATGAGGGAAAAAAATCGCTCATCTTCTTCTGAACTAAACATACTTTTCATCTCCTTTATTCAAACAATTGGTCAAGCAACCAAGCAGGGTCAAACTGCTTGAGATCTTCATAATTTTGCCCCACGCCCGCAAAAACGATCGGGCGACCTGTTGCAAAAGCAATGGAAAGTCCAGCCCCACCTTTGGCATCGGTGTCCATTTTTGTGAGGACTGCTCCATCGAATTTGAGTAAACTTTGGAACATCATCGCTTGTTCAACGGCGTCGTTTCCTGCAAGGGAGTCCCCAACGAAGAGCGTAAGGTGAGGGTTGGCTACCCTGCGAACTTTTTCAAGTTCGTTCATGAGGTTGGTTTTGTTTTGCATTCGCCCTGCGGTGTCCACAAGAACCACGTCGATGCCCCGTGCCTTTGCTGAATCGATGGCATCTCGAGCAATCGCCGCTGAATCCCCGCCTCGTTGACTTGAGATGCAACGAATGCCGAGGCGTTCGCAATGGGTTTCGAGTTGTTGAATGGCTCCAGCACGGAACGTGTCACCAGCAGCAGCAATCACCGAGTGACCTTGTTGTTGAAGGCGGTGGGCTACCTTTGCCGCAGTTGTGGTTTTTCCGGTACCATTCACACCAACGAACATGATGACCACGGGCAGGTCGCCTTTGTCGATAAACGATTGAACAGTGGCATCAAAATCCCAATAGCCAGCAGCGAGAAGCGAATGTAGGGCACGCTTGAGAGCGGCTTCAAGAACCTTTGACAAATCTGCACCTTTTCGAAGGCGCGTGCCAATCAGTTGACTGCGAAGTCCATCGAGAATAAAATGAACTGCGGTATGTGATACATCGGATTCGAGCAGAATCCATTCAAGTTCTTCAAGCAGATTGTCTAAGCCCGCTCCCGCTTTGATGACTTTACCACCTTCACCTACAATACCTCCACCGAGGTCGATGTCAACACTGATGCCTTTGTCGGTTGTGAGTGTGGTTTTCGTGCCAGAGCCTTTTGGAGCCTGTTGGATTTCGATAAGTTGTCGGCCCGTGGCTGTTCGCATCATTGAAAGGTCGACTCGACTGCCTTTGGGTCTTGAAACTTCAGTCGCGTGTCGTTTCTTGAGCTCTTTCTCTCGTTGCTTTGCGACTTTTTTTTGCTCTTTTTGTTGTTTGGAATACATCTTTTGTTCTTTTTTGGAATACATCATTGATGTGGGTTGCGGCGTACTCGGTTCGTCGTCCTCATCATCCCAATCATCCCACTCGTCATCCTTAGAAGTTGATGGGGTGTCATCAATGTCGTCCCATTCGTCATCTTCTTCTGCGTCTTCATGGGGCTCATCGTGTTGCTCCTGTTGCACCTGTGGCTCGGGGGCTTCGGCCATGTCCAAAGCCGCTTGAATCGCTTCTTGTCCTTCTGGGCTCTGTTCTTCTGCGAGCATTTCATCCTCATTGATTTCACTCGCGGCTTGGCGAACTTTTGAACGGAATTTATCAAAAAGTCCCATCGTACCACCTAATCATCAAGGGTTAATTCATTGCGGAAGAGACTGCCACGCTTTTTCTTCGGCAAACTGGTGGGTTCATCCGAGTCATCGTCAGCCTCGTGGTGTTGGATTGTTTGTTTTGGCGGTTGGCGTACAACAGCACCATCGCCCTGTTCTGATTTGAATTGCTCTGCTGTGGTGTTGAACAAGGTTGCTACCTCGCCAAGTTTTTGCTCAATTTGTTGGCCTTGGGTGTGGAGTTCGTCTCGCAATTCTTTGATCTCAACTTTTCTCTTTTTGGTAATTGCACGAGCATCTTCAAGGTTTTTTTCACCGTAGATTCCACTTCCAATATCGACGAGTGTGATTGGGAGGTCTTCGGGGTCGATTTCAATCTTCAAACACACACCGGAGCCTATCGGCACATGACTCACCGCTTTTTTTGTGGTGGACATGTAAGCCTCCAAGATGCCATCGGTGACATCGTGTTCTTCGAGGATGCCGTCGATTTGTTGCACCCTGTTTTGGATTTCATCGAATTGCTGACGAAGGGCTTCAACCTCCTTTGCAAGCCGTTGCAATTCTTCTCTATCGACCATCGCGACCAGCCTTGCCTCTTGCTCCACCTTGATGAATGCGGCGTTTTGAA
>JAYODQ010000063.1:0-6319 GCA_038106355.1 Candidatus Poseidoniales archaeon
TATGGAGGATGCTTCACGCGTGTCAAATTCCTCCAAAACAAGCGATGAAGACCTTTTGCGTGAAAAAGAATTTTCGAAACCCAAGAATTTGAACATTAGTACATTCATGATTCAACAACAAGACTCAACGCCTTCCAAGAAGAAGGATACTTCGACTCCACTGTCCAATGATGTCGCCGTAGGCGAGGCCGCAGAGTTGTTTGTCACCGAACCTTCAATTTCCGAAACCAAGAGTGGAGATGTTCAGGCTGAGGCAACGTTGAGTAAAGGACTCATTATCGTCATGATTTGCATTTGGACCGCCATTGGGGCAACGGTAGGCACCCAACTTTCGCCACTCCCAAGTGCTGTTTCGCTTGTTCTTATGGCCACGATGGGATTCTACCTCTCCAATCGATGGATTCCAACACCGTCCATGCGATATTTGGGCGTTGCGTGGGCCATTATTTCGATGAAGTTACTCTATGGTTTATCCATCGATGCTTGGAGCTGGGGTTGGTTTTCATCAAGTCCGCTTGGGGAAGGTCAAACGCTGGGAGCCGTTCTGCTCGCCTGCGTTGGTCTCAACATTGGTTTGGCGTTTTACCATGACGAAGATGCTATTGCAACCCAGGCCACACTGGTGTTTTTCGCAATCGGAAGTGCTACAGGGGGTTTGTTTGGTGGTACAGGTGTCGCAATCGTCTTGTTTATTGCTATGCTTTGTATGCATAGTCTTGCTTTTCTTCGTTCGTCAGGAAATCTTGCGAGTCTTGGAATTGCCGTCTCTTTTTTGTGGATTGGCATCCACGCTTTGGCCGATGGTTGGAATATTGTTTCTCTCGAAGTTGTGCAAATTTCAAACCAAGCCACCTTATTTTTGTTGATGTGTGGAACAACGGGTGTCAATGCCTACGTAGCAACCCGCTTTGTGCGAGAAGAAAATTGGTTGAGCACGTTTGTTGAAACCATCGGTTTTGGCAAACCCAGTTTGTGGGCGATCTCAGTCGGGTTAGGAATGTGTGGAGCTCTCATGACGATTGCCGCCCATCGAGAAGAAACCAGTTTTGCACTTGCACAACTGTTTTTGCTCGCCTTTGCCTTTACGATGTCATATCTTGTTGTACGTGGTGTACCCTGGGCTAAAGTTGCACCTGTGTCCATTATCATTCTCCCTCTTCTCGCATTGATTTTTGTCTTCCTTGACCTCGGCCTCCTCTCCTATTCAATGCCGTACGACATCGGTCCTTACGGCATGTTTGCCGCTTTTGCGGCGATGTTGACTGCCGTGATGTTGCTCCAGAATCAGCGCCGCGTTTCAGACCATGTGTTGTGGATAGGTGCTCTTGCCTGCTCTATTTTACTCACCTTACTGATATCAGTCGAGGATACGACGACCTCCCGCACCCTCTTGGTTTCTCAAGCACTTTTGTTTGGAGCACTCTCAGTGCTTGGATTTCTTCGCCGCTCACCCTCCATTGCTGGAGCAGCAATTCTTACACCACAACTTTGGTTGATCAGTTTTGCTGGAAATGTAGAATCCCGATTCATGGACCAAAACATAATCTCGAATGTCATCATTTTTGATGAGGTTGCTCTGTGGATGGGTTTGCTTTTAGTCCAAGCATCCATGTTGTGTGTGCCGATGGGCCAAAGCCAACTGAACATCATGAGGCAACTTGACAACCTTTCAGAATTCGGCTCTCGACTTCAACAATCGAACATCCTTCAATTGTGGAATATTTCCTTCCTTGCCTTTACCGTTACCCTTTGGACTGTCACCTTTGAAGGGGGAATCCCGTATTTGTTCGGGGCTTTGCTGCTATGGTTTTTCTTGTCATCTCTTCATCTTGCGCTCAGTTTTCTTCGTGGTCACGAAACCAATCCAACACGTTTACTCATGGCCAGTGGGATATTAGCAGTCTTATGTTCTTGGAATTACGGTCGTGGAGAATTTTTCTTCTTTGCATGGACGTTGCTTCATGCCTTTGCTTATGTTCAAATGAAAGCTATTCCCGAAGACTTCAGTGAAACCAAAGAGCGTGGATTTGCAAAAATGATCAATGCCTACCTTGGCCTATCCGTGATGCTCATGTTGAGTATCGTCTTAGAGAACCCAGATAGAATCGTTCTTCCTGCAGGATTTGGATATCATTTCGGTGTTGATGAAAGTCTTCTTTTGGTTCTCTCGATGTGTGGTGCAACAACACTGTTCTTGCTTACGATTCCAACAATGCGCAATATGCTGCTTGCATCCATCTTCATGATCGCGCTCTTTATCGCATATGGTCAATATTCAATGGAGTCAACCAATGCATATGACACTGCTCTTACCATGGTGTTGTTCATCGGCACTGCAGGTTACGCCACTATTTCTGGGGAAACCCGTAGAGGTCTCACCGCATTTGGAAAACGGGATGAGCGAATACAACGAATGACCGAAAAGCAGCACCGAATACGCGAACTCCTTCAAAACGATGATGGCGATGAGGCCGACCTACTTGCACGAATTGATGCTGAGCAAGTCCGATTGTTTGAGCAGCGTCAAAAACGCAAAAAACGTTCAGGAGAAGGACAAAAAGACGAAATTTACACGGCTGATATTCACTATCAACCCATTGTTGTCCTCGCCTTTGTTGCTGTGCTCAATCTTGGAACAGCCTGGGTTTCCTACACCACTGCGTTTGCACTTGAGGCCCTTATGTTTGCAACCGGGGCAAATGCAATCTTGTTTGGTCTCGCACGCTATCAAGCAGGGCGTTTCCAACTCCGAATGCCTGACATTCTTGGTATTGAATCAACAGCATTCTTTGCCATGTGTGCTCTTGTTGTCACGCATGTCGCAGGAAGAATGACAACGGGCACACTTGTTGCAGATAATCACCTCCACCTTGGCGTCCTGTTTGTTGGATTATCCATCATAGCTGCAATGACCTTGCATCGGCGAAGTGATTTGGGTCTGCGCATTCCCAACGTCATCGAAGGCATTGTGTTGTTCTTTTTCGTGGACCGGTGCCTTGCCATCTTGCTTGGAGGTGAGGTGCCTTTGTTCACACAAATGAATCCACTGAGTGGCGACCTTGTTTCACAAAGTATTCCAATGATCATCATTGAATTGGGCCTACTTTCGATTGTTGCTATCGCACTTTGGATTGATCAAGAAAGAGAACGAAGGGAATTGATGAACCATAGAACTGCAATTGAACGAGGTTTGTTTTTGTTGCTTCTCACGACATTATCTTGGGGTGTTGCTTCACTTCTTTTTGTCGTATCCACCGTACGACGAAGTTTGGCAAAACAGGAACCTCAACTCATCTTCCTGGCTGCTCTTGCACTTTCAATCGCTTATGCATCCATCCGATTTTGGATGAGTCAAAGCATTTCTTCACTGCCCCAAACTGGTGAGGTGATGTTTTCGACTGGTTTGCTCCTCCTCGTGTGTTCAGGTTTGGTCGTGAAATTCAAGCATTCAACATGGCTCACTCCACTCATTTCTTCTGCTCATTTGCTCTTGTACCTTGCACCATTGTTATTGGTGAGCGGTTCGATATTCATCCTCGGTATCCTCGCCTTGTCCGCGACAACCTGGCTCGCTGGCATTCTTGAGATGAGAAAATCCATGAGGATAGTAGGGGCTCTGAATCTTCTCGTCGCATGGCTCGGATTTGCTATTGAAGCAATTTATGGAAATTCAACGGAGTTGCTCTTTGTCTGCCTCATCGCATCAGCCATCGTCTTGTTTGCAGTGACGACATTATCCCAATCAAAGATGACTGAAATGATGGCTGAAGATTGATTATGAAAAAGCGGTTCGAAGCAGAGATTCTAAACTTTCGAGAAGGCCACGAAGATCATCGATCTTGCCCACCTTATTGATTCGCAAGGAGATATTGGTTTTCTCTTGCGTTCCACTGTTACGAACTGCAATTGTACCACGAGCTTGCCCATTGAAAAATTCAATCAGCAGCAAAGCATCTTCACCTTCGACTTCTCGAAAAGAGGGTTGAAAGCCTAATTCATCGAGGTATTCCATGCACAGTGATTGACACTCTCGAAAGAGGCTAGCGTCTGTGGTCCAACGTTCTCTGTATGGATTAGGTATCGAAATTCGATGCTTTACCCCATAGTTGATGTTGGTTTGATTTGAACCGAAAAGCAAACATCGCATCATCGTTGCTAGACCATCGCCTACAACAGACATCCGATGTGCTGGGGTGCTTGAAGACATAACGATATGACCTGAATCTTCAACACCAAGGACGTCAAATTCTTTCGAGCATGCTTCGAGATGAGCATGCAACGAATGTCCCAGCCATCGGTCGCCAACCGCCGTTTCTACTGTTGTGTTTGAGGTGTTGAGCGAAGACACAAATTTCTGGAATTCAAGGTCCGACTCGATGCTCATGGCCACCCGCCATTCAGTTGCTTGTTGGGTTTGGAGGATCATCGATGCAAGTCGATCTCCATCAACAACCCGAAAACCATTCTCGGTGCATTCGATGAGGAAACATCGGTCCCCATCACCGTCAATTGCACCACCAACAATTGTTCCAGGTGAAGCATACTCAAGAGACCGAATTAATGCATGGTGGCTTGATTGAGCATCTTCAATTGACCATTCATCCAAAGGATTCAATTCTCCTGCCCCACAATGCTCATTCAGGGCTTTTGCAGAATCACTAACTTCTACGGCTTGAATCCCCGTCAAAGAAGTGAAAAAAGATGCAAACCAAGTGGATGCTGAACCCTTTGATGAATCTATACAAAATGGCTGATGGATGTTGATGTTCGAGAATCCGTTGATGTTCCGTTGCCATTCTGAAATACGGTGAGTCAACCAGTTTTGATGGAATTGAGTACTTTGTTCAGAAGCAATAATGTGGTCTGCAGACCCAAGAGATACCTCATGTTCACTTTCGAGGGGGCGTTCTTCAGCCGATAATTGAATCATGACGTTTGAGAGGTACAATTCACGCTCGGGTAATGATTTCATACCTTTTGAATCGAAAATTTTCACCCCTGAATCTGTGACAGGGTTATGACTAGCGGTAATCATACAGCCTAGACGTGCCCCATGTTCTAACACAAGCCCATGCAATACGGGTGTTGAAATGATAGGGGCATGGAGGACTGTGCAGTTGTGAAGATGAAGGCCAATGGTCAACTGTTTTGCAAATGCGGCGTTGGCAGGACGTTCATCCCATCCAATGATGACGGTTGTCCCTTGACCGGGAAAGAGGTCGAGATTCATTCCAAGTGCTTCCCCAAACAAACGGAAGATATGGGGATGCAATTGTCGTTGTTGAAAAAAAACCTCGATGGCTTCTGACTCATCGATGTCATCATCAATCGCTTCTCCACGTATCCCGTCCGTTCCAAAAAAGGATGACATGGTGGACACCTACATGGTTGAGTGTTCTGGATGAATACCTGTCACCGTCGTGTTCGGTTTGACGATTGAACTACTTCCGAGCACCACGCCAGGGTTTGTGACAGTATTGCAACCAAGGGCACAATTTTCGCCTAAAATTGCACCGAATTTACGAAGCCCAGAAGGGTGTTTCATGGTTCCAATTCGTAAGATAACTTCAGTTCCATCGTTTCGAAGGTTGCTTAATTTCACTCCCGCTCCCAAATTGACACCGCTACCAAGAATGGAATCTCCAACATAATTGAAATGTGGGGCTTGGGCACCGGGCAATAAAATGGAATGTTTAATTTCGCTGCAATGACCAACAACAGCACCATCACAAATCCACGAAAACTGACGCAGATACGCGCCTTGGCGAATCGTTGTATTGGGGCCAATGTAACATGGTCCAATAAAATGAACTCCGGGTTCAATCTTCGCACTGGGTTCAATATAAACGGGCCCTTGACTTGATTCAATCGTGCAATGAGGAGGAGGGTCTGAAGATGATGAGAGTTTGGATAAAAGTTGATGCTGAAGGCCATTTTCGTTGTTCCTAAGAACTTCCCAGACAGGTTGATCCATCGGTAAATCAGGCATCAAGCCGGTCCATTCTCTGCCATATATCGAAGGAAACAATGCAGATGCAAATACATGATTTGGCCACTGCATGTGCTATGCGAGTTATTCCTAAGGCATCAATGTGATGATGTCTTTCTTAAGCAGGATGATAAATTCTCTTTCCAGTTGTCGTGTCAAGGCTAAAGGTGATGATCCCTTTGAGATACCTTGGAATGAAAAGACCAATCTTCCGAGGCGTTAGCCCGTGATTCCTCATTTTCTTTTCATTGGAGAGATGATGAACGATATCTGATGCAGAACATTGATCAACGGTATTTACGTAATCAACAATTTCACTCATCAGTCGTT
>JAYODQ010000015.1:0-38522 GCA_038106355.1 Candidatus Poseidoniales archaeon
TTCGTTTTGAAACCTTCACAATTCTTGAAGAGGTATTTTTTGAGGTTGTTCAATCATAGGGTACCCCCTGATTATAGTAAATGACTACACCAACAAGTTTTTGGAAAATGAAGAATTTTCATTGATTCCATTCAAGAAAATGTATGTGACATTCCACGGTGTGATTCAACAATTTAGTAGACCAGTTGAACATCGGATTCTGCACTAAGTGAGATAACCCCTGGTGGCCCACTCCATGTCATCCAATTGTCATAACCTTCGAGCAGGTGTTCATCGGCGTTTTCTTTCGAGACACCATTTGCAGCCTGGGACCCAGTTGAGCAATAAATCGCCCTTGCGTTGTTTGTAATTGATTCAATGATACCAAGAATCATCCCTTCTGGAAACATTCCCCCTGAATTTATTTGTTCGATATATTTGGAATGAAGTAATTTCACACCGTTTGATGCAAAGAACATACTCACCTCATGCCCATCTTGGATGGCTTGATTTGCACATGCTAAACCTACGATACACTTTCTCAAGTCAACATCCGGGTCGGTGACTATTTTTACAAAAAATTTCTTTCCCATGAACACTTGACCCTTCGGTCGGTTTATGATTGCTATCGAAGGATTCTATAACTCTGTAATTTTGCGAGTTTTCAAATACTCACGGCTTTAGGGTAAAATGTGTCTGATGAGAAAACGATTCGAAAGTTGAAGAAACTCGCTAAGCGAATTCATACGCAAATGGAGAGCGTAAAAGATACGATGGAAGACCTTGAAATCGAATTTGAAGTTTTGAATCAACTCATCAACAGACTCGAAGGGAAATCAGTCCAAACAACCACACCTGAGATGGATGAAGCCGATGATGAATTCGAGGATTTGGATTTGGAAAACAGTTCAACCACAAGCACTGTCAATCCAAATGCACCAAAGAAATTCTAATCATACGGGGCGTGTCCTGTTATACTTACGTGCTGATCAAGTGATTTTTGCGTCGTGAATCCGATTGAACAGGTCCAGCATTTGAAGTGCTGCTGCTCACCTTTGTGCTTGTTCAATTGTTCAGTTGTCGCAAACAATTCTTGGCAAACCGAACAAGTATTGGGCATGTTTTTGATTAAGAGACGGCAAACTTAGTTTTTTTGATTTTTTAGATTACAACGGGTTCGTTTTTTCTTCATTGCCTTGCAGTGCTCGTATTTTTTTATTGTTTGACTTGTTGGAAAAATACGGCTATTTAAGTACTCTACGAATTTCAAAAACATGAGAACGATGATAAATCAAAAATTTTCGAAAACCACAAGCCTGCTACTGATAGCTACGATGACCCTTGCCTTTGCCGGTACAGTGTCTGCAGTTACACCGAATGAAAAGGGTGCCAATGGCCTTCCGCTATTCCTTAGTGATGGGTTTGGCAACGATACACTTGAACTCATCACCTTCTTCCTCTTCTTCGTTGGGTACATTGCTATGGGTGCTGCTTTCGTCTTCTTTATGTCAGAGCGAAACAGTGTAGCACCACAATACCGAACCACGATGACCATCTCTGCACTCATCGTTGGTATTGCCGCATTCCATTATTACTACATGCGAGGTGTCTATGCCGACTACGGCAACGTTTCCATCGAATACCGATACATGGACTGGATTATCACTGTTCCTTTGATGGCCCTTAAATTCCCTTCCTTGATTGGCAAGGACGCCATCACCACAGAAAAATTCCTCGGTATGGGTTTTACAGGCGTCTGTTTCACTGGCGCCCTCATCATGATTGGATTTGGCTACCTTGGTGAATCTGGGGCTCTTGGTGAAGTGATGGGCGCTGCAGCTGGCGGATGGACTGGCCTCATCCTCGGTGGTGTTGGCTGGGCTATGATCATCGTGGCCACCGGCACACCCTGGTCCTCAGGTAAAGGTGTTGACAACAGTAAAATTGCTCCCGAACTCATGTGGAGTGCGAACGCCTTACGCTGGTTCATTGTGGTCGGCTGGATCATCTACCCAATCGGTTACCTTTGGTCTCCTGGTGCCGCACTCGGTCTCGGTGACGGCAACCAAGAACTCCTCGCTGTGTTTTACAACATCGCCGACATCATCAACAAAATCGGCTTTGGTGTTGTTGCTTGGATGGGTGCCAAGAAGGCTACCGAAGCACTCGCTTCAAAGTGATTCAGTACCTCATCGTCGAGAATACTTAGATGCGTTTTCGCATGATGGTTTCAAGCGTCCATGTTGGTGTGAACCTCTGCCATACGAGGCCAAGGGGTATCCACATCAACGTGTAGGCTAATATGAGGCCATAATGGATAACGTTGGCTGCATCCACGGAGTCGTGAAAGAGGCCAATTGGAATAAAATGGGCCACGTACACCGTAAGGCTCATCGTACCCAATGGAGCCACGATGCTTGCCTTAATTCGCCCGTACACAACCATCCACAACAGGAGTGCCCCTGTCAAAGCAGCTACCAAAAATGTGCTTGAAGCGGGGAAGAAGGTGAGAACGGACTGCCCCGTCGGATCGGTTGCTAAAGCCCACGGCCTACCTGAACGAACTGCATAGACAAGTGTGGCTACGCAACATAGCAGCCCTGCTCCAACAAATCTTGGATAGGAAGGTGAATTGGGGTAGTGATAGACATGAGCTCCTACAAGAGCGAAAACAAGCCAGGGCAACAGGGGATACTGTCCAGTAAGAAGGATGTGTTGGACAAATTGACTTAGGGAAGTTGTTTCTATTCTAGAATTCCATGATGATGGCCCCATGAAATCATACATCACCAATGGAAAGATAAGAAGGAGGATAAATGCGAATTTCTCTGCTCGAGGGTGGTAGGGTAATTGGGTCCACCATGGACTTGTAAGGTACAAGAGTGAAAACAGTGTCAACACACCCGGTGTCCACGTGTCGAAAAGATGTGGGGCTGACATGTTCACTACCAATTGGCACACGGCAAGAATGCCAGCACGGTACAGGACTTTCTTTGCGTTCAAACTTTTTGATGCTGCAATCCCCCACCCAAACAACATGACAAACAATGGGGCGGCAAGCCCACCAATACCTGCAACAAGATAGGCGAGGGGTGATATTCGTGAAGCGGTGTTGGGCATCCACGTTGCTGCTGCATGAACCAGAACCATGAACAAAACAGCAACGGCTCGAAGAACATCAATTGATGCATTTCGCCCTTGTTGTTCGTGCTCGGTGGTACCTTCCATCAGCCTTGACGAGAGCGAACATACTCTATGGCGTTTCGGAAGATTTGCAAGCCTTCACCCTCCCATCCTTCGATGGTTTCTGTGGCAACTTTTGGTGCCGTGCCCCTTGCATGGTCTGGGTGCAACCACCTTGCATACACCGCCTCGGGGTGAGGCATGAGGCCAAAGACAAGGCCGGTTCGATCGCAAATACCTGCTACGTTTCTCATGCTTCCATTCGGTGAAAGAGGATAGGACAGGGGGCTGTCTGTTCGCCCTTGACCTACGGGGCTCGTAGGGTCAACATACCTCACAACGAGTTGGTGGTTCCCATCGAGCCGGTCGAAATCTTCTGGACTTGGTAAGACAAATTTTCCTTCCCCGTGTCGAACTGGACATGCCATTCTTGTGATGCCTTTGGTCCAAATGCAGGGGCTGCTTGGGTCAAATTCGAGGGTTACCCAGCGGTCTTCGTACTTCCCACTGTTGTTGAGCGTAAGGCTACCTCTTTGGATGAAATCAGGAGATGTAGATGCCTCAGGTCCAGGAAGTAACCCCGTTTTAACAAGTGCTTGAAACCCATTGCAAATGCCGATAATCGGTTTTCCGGCATCAACAAAGCGTTCCAATTGTTGGCGGAGGGAAAACCTCATTCTATTGCCGAGAAGGCGCCCACTGCCGAGATGGTCGCCAAACGAAAATCCTCCGGGAACTGCAAGGATGTCGAAATCGTCGAGTGATTGTTCATTGTGGACAAATCGGTTGAGGTGAATTCGGGTTGCATCGCCGCCAACGAGGTCGAAGACTGCTTTTGTCTCGTAATCGCAATTGATGCCAAAGCCGAACAAGACAGCGACTTTTGGTTTCATGCCCTCGCCTCCTTTGAGAGGTCGAGTGTGGATTGCCAGCATGTCGTCATGCTCTCGACGTCGGATGAAAGCACAACGTCGTCGCCGTCAACGATGTGCAGATATTGGCCTGCGGTCACTTGGCCAAGGATGGTTTTCGAAACTCCCTTCATGTGTTCAAGGAAAGCTGAATTGTTGTGTGGGGCGACTGCAACCACAATTCGCCCAAGGGATTCGCCCCAAAGTCGTGCCCACAGTGATGCATCTCCTGTCCCATCGATGTCGATTTCTGCTCCGCATCGTCCCCCAATGCACATTTCAGCAAGGGCAACGCCAAGTCCACCTTCACTACAATCGTGAGCGGTGCGAACAAGTCCTGTTTGAATAGCCGTGGTGAGTTTTTTGTAATGCTCGATTTGTTGGTCTGGGTGTACAAGATACGGTGCTTTTCCGCCAATGCCCTGGCAGAGTCCTTGCTCTCGTAACATAAACGCAAGTTCGCTTGCACCCAATTCTTCTTTCGATGTACCCACCAAGTAAATGATGTCGCCGGGTTGCTTGAAATCGCTGGTCGCTGTTTGTCTTACATCGGGATGATTTCCAAACAGTGAGAACAGGAGGGTGGGCGGGATTGAAATCTTGTTTTCCCCGCTCCCGTAGTCGTTTTTCATCGAGTCTTTTCCGCTCACGCAGGGCACAAAATACGCCCTGCACATTCGTTCAAGTTCTCTGTTTGCACGGACAAGTTGAGCTAATTTGAATTGGCCGTCAGGGGTTTTCTTTGATTCGATGGGGTCGGGCCAACAAAAGTTGTCAAGGCCTGCTATTTTTGACAGGTCGACACCGACACACACGGCGTTTCTCACCGCTTCGTCGACTGCAGATGCAACCATCGAGGTGGCATCAATATCCGAATACCGTGGGTTGATGCCGCACGAAACGACGAGTCCTTGGGTTTGACCGTGGATGGGGGCAATCAAAGCCGCATCACCAGGGCCATCTCGTTTGACGCCAGTAAATGGTTTTCCTACCGTCTGGGCAATGACTTCATGGTCGTATTGACGGACCCATTGTTCTTTGCTTGCAATATTGGGCCTGCCGAGAAGGTCGAGCAGAATCTGTGTGTGATCGGCTTTCTTTGGTGGAGTGAAATCGATGTGTTCTGGGGCCGTCCATGACGCTTGAAGTTGCAATTGGGGGACACCGTCGTGCAAAAACGAAAGGGGGAGATACGCCACCGTCATATCATCGTAGGACACGTGGAAATAGCCAGAATTTGTGAAGGTGGCTACAGCAGTAGCCTCAACCTCATGGAGGCGAGCGAGGGAAAGGAAGGATGCAACATCTTCGGGTTTGACCGCTACGGTCATCCTCTCTTGGCTTTCTGAGACAAGAATTTCCCAAGGCGATAAGCCGGGTTGCTTGAGGGGGACTTTGGCCAGGTCAATATGGCAGCCGCCCGTGTATTCTGCCATTTCGCCAATCGAGGATGATAAGCCCCCAGCGCCATTATCGGTGATGCATGTAATATAGCCTAGGTCCCTTGCTTCAATGAGCATGTCAAGCATTTTTTTCTGGGTGATGGGGTCGCCAATCTGAACGGCACTCGAGGGTGATTCTTCGGTTAATTCAAGCGATGAAAAGGTGGCTCCGTGGATGCCATCGTAGCCAACTCTGCCGCCAACCATGAAGACAATATCCTCTGGTGATGGGGTTTTGATGTGGGAAGGTCGGCCGTCGGGAAGTGTTCTCGGCATCAAACCAACCGTACCACAGTACACGAGAGGTTTGCCGATGTATCGGTCGTCAAAGACAATGGCTCCGTTGACAGTGGGAATTCCAGATTCGTTTCCACCAACCCGCACACCAGCGTGAACCCCGCGCAGCACCCTCGAGGGGTGGAAGAGATTCTCGGGTAACTTACCCTGCCATTTTGGAGGGCCAAAACAGAAGACGTCGGTATTGGCGATGGGTCGTGCACCGAGACCAGTCCCGAGAATATCTCGATTCACACCAACAATACCCGTCATCGCCCCGCCGTATGGGTCAAGGGCAGATGGCGAATTGTGTGTTTCAGCCTTCATGCACACGCTCCAATCCTCATTCCAAGCAATGACGCCAGAGTTGTCGTGAAAAATGGAGAGGAGCCAATCCACCTCGCTCTGCATGTCGTGCGTTGGCTTCATGATGTGGGTTTTGAACAACGAATCGATGGTGCTTTGTTCGTTTGTTTCATTGTCGGTATACTCGATCTTTGCAGCGAATATTTTGTGCTTGCAATGCTCACTCCAGGTTTGAGCAAGGCACTCCAATTCAACATCCGTGGGGGCACTTGGAAAAATGCCCGCAGCACTTCGCTCGGCTCGAATCGATTCGTTTCGATAGTGGCTTTGGATGGTTTGCATTTCTTCTAAGTTCAAAGCAAGAAGCCCCTGTTCTGAAATGTTGAGAAGTACCTCGTCGGTTGTTTCGAGGTTAATGGTGGCTGGCGGTTTAAACTGCTGGTCTGGGGGTGATGGATATTCAAGAAGTTGCCATGTTCGGGTCGAACACCCTTCACTTGTCGTGATGACTGCTTTTTCAATCAAGTTGTTGTGCATACTCGCCGCAATCTGTTCGGCGTTTGCCGATGGAGGTAGGCCGTAAAATGCATACGAAATATAGGTTGATATCGAGGTGTTGGTCGCCTCTGGAAAAAGGGTTTGAAAGCCGTCCTGTGCTGCTTTTCCTGGGTTGTCGGTCACCCCTGGTTTGAAGCCGACGGTGATCACAAGTTCTGGAGTCTCGGCAAACAGGTGTTCGTCTGAAAATGCTGGTTGATTGCAGTAGCCTTGTTCGATGATGGGGTCTGTAAAAATATCATCAATCCGCTGTGCTATTTGCTCAGAAGAAATAGATGTTTGAATCAAATACCCCACAGCTGAACGCACTTCTGTGACCAAGATGTTGTGGTCTGAAGCGAGTTGGCGTTGAACGACATCGCCCCGGACATCTCGCATTCCCTCGCCCTGTTTTGGGCTCACTTCGACTCGGGTGATGGTCATGGTGTGCACCGCTTTGGAGGCAGGGTATTGCGGTCGCCCTTTGTAATATGCGCTTGGTCTACTTGGCCTAGGATTTCTGCATCAACTGAAGGAAGTGTCCGGTAAAACTATCCTTGTTCTTGCTCACCTCTTCAGGCGTACCATGTGCAACGATTTGTCCACCTCTGTCGCCTCCCTCTGGCCCCAAATCAATAATCCAATCTGAAGATTTTATCACATCCAAGTGATGTTCAATAACGACGATGGAGTGACCTTTGTTCCTTAGACTGTGAAGAACGGTAATGAGTTTCTCAACATCGCTCAACGCAAGACCTGTTGTTGGTTCATCGAGAATATATACGGTGTGCAACTTGGGTGTACGGCGGAGTTCGCTCGCAAGTTTAACGCGTTGAGCCTCGCCACCAGAAAGTGTTGTTGCGGGTTGACCAAGTCGAATGTATCCCAAACCAACATCGTTGAGTGTCGCAAGTGTTTGGTGAATTTTCTTGTGATTTTTGAAAAATTCAGTTGCTTCAACCACTGGCATTTCAAGCACATCGTGGATGTTTTTACCTTTCCACAGAACTTCAAGACATTCTCTTGTGTATCGTTTGCCCGAACAGATATCGCATGTGATCCATACGTCGGGTAAGAAATTCATTTCGAGTTTGATGGAGCCCCCCCCGCCGCAAGCCTCGCATCGGCCGCCTTTGACGTTGAAACTGAAATGGCCTTTCGAATAGCCTCGTTCTTTGGCAAGTTTCGTTTCCGAAAAGAGTGAACGAATGTCGTCGAACACTTTGGTGTAGGTCGCTGGATTTGAACGAGGTGTTCGACCAATTGGGGACTGGTCGATGATGATGGTTTTGTCAACATGGTCCATGCCTTCGATACTGTTGTGTCTGCCAGGGACGGTCTCGGCCCCATTGGAATGTCGGAGAAGCGCTGGAGCTAAAATTCCAGAGATGAGTGAGGATTTGCCTGAACCTGAAACACCCGTAACAGCCGTCATGCATCCAAGAGGAATGGTTACATCGACGTCCTGAAGATTGTTATGACGGGCACCTTTGATGATGAGATGTTTGTTTTTGGGTTTCTTGCGCTGGGTTGGCCAAGGAATGCTGCGCTTTCCACTCAAGAACGCTGCGGTAATCGAATCGGGAGCATCCATGATCTCCGATGGAGGGCCGTTGGCAACGATAAGACCGCCTTCGAGTCCTGCTCCAGGCCCGAGGTCGCACAGCCAGTCGGCTTGACGGATAGTGTCCTCGTCGTGTTCGACCACGAGAAGGGTGTTACCAAGGTCGCTTAATTCACGGAGGGTTTTGAGAAGTCGGGCGTTATCTCGTTGATGAAGTCCTATCGAAGGTTCATCGAGGACATACATGACGCCCGTAAGGCGACTTCCAATTTGTGTTGCAAGACGAATTCGTTGACTTTCGCCTCCTGAGAGTGTGTTTGCTTTTCTATCGAGGGTAAGATAGTCAAGACCGACACTATCGAGAAACCCAAGACGATTTTCAATTTCATTGATGATATCATGGCCAATAAACATGCTTCGCTCATCGAGTGGTTCGAGAATGTCGATGTAAGCATCGGGCGGACTATCCCCGTCGGGCCTCCATGCTCGAGTGAGTAACAGTGCTTCATGAACAGAGGCTTGGCTCACTTCTGGTAATCGAATGCCACCTACGGTGACAAACCGGGCAGCATCGTTGAGTTTCTCACCATTGCATGCCGTGCATGGCAGGTCGGTCATGCATGCGATGAGGCGGTTTCGGGTTCGGTCAGATGTTGTTTCAGTGTAGGTTTTTTGAAGACGAGGAATGATGCCTTCCCATGGTTTGCTGTACTTGTACTCGGAACCAGAATCAGAGCGAAATTCGTAATGGATGATGGTGGAGCCTGAGCCGTACATGAGAATGTCTTGTTCGTCTTCGTCGAGGAGGCCGAACGGCATTCGTGTTGAGATGCCATAATGTTCGCATGTAATTTCGAGTAACTTTCGGTACCAAGACGGTGACATGGATTGCCGCCATGGGTTCACGCAGCCTTGGCTCACAGACAAGTTGTTGTCGATGATGAGTTCGTTGTTGAATTGTCGCTGAACACCAAGGCCCTGACACGACGGACACGCCCCGAGGGGAGAATTGAATGAGAAGACACGAGGGGATAATTCGGGCATAAATGAGCCGTGGAGGGGACAAGCAAAATCTTCTGACCAGGCTTTGGTTTCACCAACTTCGATGTCAGGTGCGTTGTTCTGTTTTTCTTTTGGTGCTTTGATACTTTCAACGGCAACTGTGCCTCCGCCAAAGCGGATGGCACTTTCAACCGCTTCTGTGAGTCGTTGACGTTTGTCTTTGGTGCATTCAAATCGATCGATTCGTACATCGATATCATGACGGAAATTCTTGTCGAGGGTGGGTGGGTTTTCGAAATCTGATTCGTGCCCGTTGACACGTCCATACAGAAGACCTTGTTCAACAAATTGACGAAATAAATCGAGATGCGTTCCTTTTCGTGCTCGAATCACTGGACTCCAAATCGCAACAGCGTGGCCGCCGTAGTGCCACAAGATATCGTCAACAATCTCTTGCACGGTCAATCGAGCAACTTCGTCGCCACATGTTGGGCAGTGGGGTTTGCCAATTCGTGCCCAGAGTAAACGGAGGTAATCTTGTATTTCGGTCACGGTTGCAACGGTGGACCGGGGGTTGTGACTACCCTGCTTTTGGTCGATGGAAATGGCAGGAGACAAACCTTCGATTCCATCGCAATCGGCCTTTTTCATCTGGCCAATAAACTGCCGTGCATACGAGGATAGGCTTTCGACGTAACGTCGCTGCCCTTCAGCGTAAAGTGTGTCAAAGGCAAGACTGGATTTCCCTGAACCCGAAACACCCGAAATGACCACGAATTGGCCCCTTGGCAATTCGACGTCGATATTTTTTAGGTTATGAGTACGGGCACCGCGAATCGAAATCCACCCTTGTTCACCTGCTTTCATGCCATCGCCACTCCTTCGCTAATGTCAAGGGTTCTTGAATGCCTGCTTTTCAGAACAAGGACCATTCTTTGGGATGGGGGCTTTCAAACCGCATCGGTTCATCTTCTTCGGGATGAACAAACTCAAGGGTGGTGGCGTGCAAGCAAATTCTCGAGAAGGGGTCGGTCGTGCTCCCATGTTTCTTGTCGCCACAAACCGGCGTACCGATATACTGCATAGCCATTCGAATTTGATGTCGTCGTCCTGTTTCGATCATCACTTCAACAAGAGAATATTCGTCATTTGAAGCAACAACGGTATAATGGGTTATGGCATCTTTTCCTCGTGGGTCGTTGGCATTGGTTGCCCTCATGTTGAGGTGTTTGTCTTCAATTAAGTAGGTGTGAATGGTGTCTTTTTTCTTGTCCGGAACGCCTTCAACAAGGGCAGTGTACATCCGATGCACCTCACGTTGTGCAAATTGTTCCTGAAGGTCTTGTTGAATTTCTTCACTCTTTGCAAACACCATGACCCCCGAGGTTTCTTTGTCGAGACGGTGAACGATGTGGCACCATTTTTTGTTGCTCGTGTGTTGCAAATAATCCACACACCGTGAGTGAAGTGTGTCGGTTTCCAATCGATTGGTTGCAACGCTGAGTAAAGTAGCAGGTTTATCGACGATCAGTAGACTCTCGTCCTCAAAAAGAATGGTGATGTTTGGTTGGTATTGCAATTTCTTGGGCGGGGGGGTCTGTTCAGTTGCCATCTTTCGATTGAGAAGTTCAATGGTGTCGCCCTGTTGGACGGAATGTTTGGCCTTCACAACAACCTCGTTGTTGACGAGGATTCTCGCTTCTGTGAGCATTTTTCGGAGTTTGGTTGCGCTTGATTCTGGAAATCGTTTGCGCAATGCATCCAAAAGGTCGCACGATTCGTCGGCCTTCCAATTCATCATATCACCTCACAACACAAGGACGTCGATCCATTCGTCAATGTTCGGGTCGTGGCCTGGAGGGAGTAGGGTGAGGCCGTCCGCAGCGGATAAACTATCGAGATTTCCACTCCCTTGGTGCTTGGGTTGAAAGGCATGGTAGCCTTCTTCAGTATGCTGTAGAATGACTCGACGTAGGGTCAAACAATCCGCAGTTCCCTTGATACTATCCCGAACCTTTGCTCTTGCTTTTTGCTCGATGGGGTACTTTGAGCCGAGGGATGAACGTACATAGGGTGCTACAATCATTCGAAACACAACATGACTGCTCACTGGGTTGCCAGGGAGTCCAAAGATTGGGGTGTTGTTCCAAAATCCGAACAGGGGTGGAGAGCCGGGGCGGATTTTCACTCTCCAAAATTTAAGCTCACCCCGTTCCTCCATCACATGACGAACATGGTCGAATTCGCCCATTGATACGCCACCTGACGTCAAGATAAGGTCACATTCCTCAGCAGCAATATCGAGGGCGGCCATCAAGGCCTCCTTGTTATCGTGTACTGCAGGGTAACGAATGGCCTCATGCCCGAGCCATTGCACGAGAGAGGCGAGTCCAAAGGAGTTCGATTCGTAAATTTCACCGTAGGCTAACGGCTCGCCAGGTGGTTTGAGTTCATCGCCCGTGGACAAAATGCCAATACGAAATCGTTCAAACACTGGTACCGTTGCATAACCCATCGTAGCACACATACCCAGTTGTGCTGGACCAAGATAGGTGCCTTGAGCAAGGCCTACATCGCCCTGTTTGATGTTCTCGCCTTTGTATCGTACAAAATTTGTTTTCGGAGCCTGAAGGAATCGAACTGTTGTATCGTCGATGCTTTCGGTTTGCTCGATGGGGATAATGGCATTGCAACCCTCGGGCAAAGGCGCCCCTGTCATTATTCGTACGGCTTCACCAGAATTGACGTTGAAGGTTTGCTCGTCTTTTGCCGCCTGCACAAGTCCAATCACATGATAGACGTCATGGACAACATGGCCATCAAAGTGACAAGCAAAACCGTCCATGGACGAATTATCAAACGGTGGGTCGTTAACGGTACTCCTCAATTCTGAGGCAAGGACTCGGCCTGAGGCGTGGTCCAAATCAACGATTTGTGTTCTGGTTGGAAGTGGATATGCGTGAACAATGTCGAGTGCTTCATCCACGGGGATGTAGTACGGTAGTTCGGCCATGTTAGAACGAGAATGTTCGTTGGTTTGAGTATGGTGGTTGATAGGTAATGCTATGATGAGATGGCTTCACCGCATTTTCATGGATGATGGTGGGCTTCTTGGAATCATCCTGACCTCATTTATGACGAGTGGTTCGGCAACATTCTTCGCATCGTTGGTTGGAATTCCACTCGGTTGGTGGTGCAGCAGGCAAACCCACCCAAGTCTTCACCATGTACGAAGGGCGGTGCATGCCCTCTATGGACTTCCTCCAGTGGTCGTAGGGGTTTTTGTCTACTCTTTGCTTTCCAAACGTGGCTTACTCGGCCAACTCGAACTCTTGTTTACCGTCGAAGCCATGATTTTAGCACAATTTATCATTATTTTACCCCTCGTTTGGGGAGGGGCTTGGCATGCTTTTGAATCGACACAAAAGAAGTACAACGATACGTTGTACTCCATTGGTTTGACGGGGAAGAATCGTTTTTCAACCGAGATCAAACTCTCGAGCCAAGGCATATCTCACGCCGTGATACTTGGTTTCGGTCGAGCTATCGCAGAGGTGGGTGCGGTCATTATCGTTGGGGGGAACATTTCGGGCAAAACCCGCGTCATGACCACCAGTATTGTTCTTGAAACCTCAAAGGGAAACATGGATGTTGCCATGAAATTAGGGGTCATTTTGCTGCTCTGTACTTTTACCGTCTTATTTCTCGCATCGCTGTCAAAAAAGAATGTGTTTCAAAAACACCGCGTCCTTGCTCAAGATACAGGGCTTCCTGCAACAGAACCATTTGAACAGATCCAGTCTCACACCATTACCGTTACCAAGGGTGGAAAGAACATTCTCAACAACGTCAACATCGAGTTGGGCCCTGGGCGTATCGTTGTGCTCGTTGGACCCTCTGGTTCTGGAAAAACGACGGTGTTACGCTATTTAGCCGGCTTAGAAGGGGGCATGGAGCGTCATTACGGACCTGGCTCTACTGTTTGGATGCCTCAACAACCCGTTGCCTTACGAACAACTGTGTTGGAAGAATTATCTCTCGTTCATGATTTATACCCTAGCCTGCCAAAATGTTCGGAGTATCTAATGCAAAAAATGTGTCTTCATCTTGAGGGAGAACAATTTGTTTCCAACTTATCCGGTGGAGAGGTTCAACGACTCGTTTTGATTCGACAATTTTCCCTCCATCCTTCTCTTTTGTTGCTTGATGAATGCACAGCTTCACTCGACGGTGAGGCCGTTCGAAATATCGAAAGCGAGATTCTACGCATGAAAAACGAGGGGTGTTGTATTGTGCTTGCAACACATAATATCCACCAAGCAAAACGACTTGCTGATGAAATAATTGTGTTGAACAAAGGTGAGAGTTTGGAGCACAAGCATCCTGTTGCCGTATCGATTCTATCCGGTGAGTTCTTCGGTTAACTCGTGAATAGGAAAAAATGCGGATTGGTTTCCAATGGTATAATTTGCGATGATGTCTTGGCCGCCCTCCAATAAAAATGTAGCAAAGAGATTGGTGAATTCATTTTGGTTGCCTTGAATGGCGATAAAAGAATATGGATTGTTGAGTATGGTGTCATTAAATTCATACAACATAAGGTCGACGTTATCGACGAAATTCAGGGCAGTTCCTCGGTCAGATAGAGTTGTGCATCCTTTTTCAAAGGCCATGTTAATCGTAGCACCCATTCCTTGACCGATTGAATTGTACCAATCGCCATCGGGATGTATGCCATTTTCATCTTCGATGATTGGGATATTTCGAGTGAGGTTGAGTTCTTTCCAAATCGCTTGTTCTTTGTGATGTGTTCCCGAAAAATCTCCCCTCGAGATGAAACATGTTTGATTCGAATACACTTGATAAAAAGCGTCATAGACAGTACCATCAAGTTCTTCATACGAGAGTAAAATAAAGCGATTCCATGCAAACGTGTGTCGTTCAATCCCGTAACCCTGCTCCATGAACTCCTGTTCCAACTCAGGGGCATGGACAATAATAGCGTCAACGTCCTTATTTTTGCCGAGTTCAAGAGCTGCTCCCGTTCCAACCGCAACGTATTCGATGCTTACATCATGGTCGGATGAAAATGCGTCGATGAGTTCTTCAAGCAATCCAGAATCTCGCATTGAAGTTGTTGTACCCAATCGAAACACGTTTTGATCTTCATCGGATTGGGATAGGCATCCACTCAGGAGTGATGTCATGAAAAGAGTCGAAAGGAGAAGTGAAAAATATCGTTCAATCAAACTTCATCACATGACCACATTCTGCGTATGCACAAGCGACTGTATACTTCGAACGTTTTGGCTTGGGAATCTTCATCATCGACCCGCACATTTCGCATTGAACTCGTAGAGTTTCTGGTTCTAATGGACCTGAGGGTTGATCTTCCAGGGTTCGACCAACATCTTTTGACCAACCAACTGAGTCGGTGTATGCATCACCAGTTGTTTTGAGTTTGGATTGTTTCAAAGTCAACTTCATTCGTCGCTTTTTCTTGTTTTGCCCGGGCTTCACAGGTCTCTTCGCTGCCATCGCTATCATATGTCCTATCAAGTTTCTATATTCAATGACTTCGGCTTCTTACTTCAAGGTGGAAGAAGGATTTCGGATACACCGTTCTTAGGTTGATGGACAACGTGGCCAGCGGTTTCGAGGTCTTCGACTAAATGTGGGCGTGCGTTTTCAGGATCTGTGTGGTACACGACAACGGTTTTTGCATTGCAGGCTTTGGCAAAATCAAGTATTTCTTGATGGCCTGCGTGCGTTGAGAAATTAAATCGGTCAGATTCAAGTCGGATCTTGTGGTCCTGTCCGTAAATATTGACAAATCCGGTTTCAAGGAATCGCCGGCCTCCAGTGTCTCTTGCTTGATAGCCAGTGAAAAACAACGCATTTTTCGTATCATCTTTGAGCCGATTTAAGTACCACAGAATTGGGCCACCATCGAGCATTCCTGAAGTAGAAACGATGACATCGGCGGAGAGTGCTTTCTTTTTGTCGGTTTTCGAAGAAATTTGTTTTGCCCATCTCCATGCCGCTTCAAGCTCGCTTGCATTTCGAAGATATTGCTCATGTTCAAGATGGATTTTAGCAATTTTTTTCCCCATGCCATCAACGTGGACATCGAGGTGCGGTAGATGTTTGTGAAGATGCATGATGACATCTTGTGTTCGGCCATTTGCAAACGCTGGAATGAGGACGGTTCCTCCTCTGGCGACTACTTTTTCCACTGAAGCAATAAATCGTTGAATTTCCTCTTCCGTGGATTCATGCGATCTTCCCCCATACGTACCTTCAACAAACAGAGTATCGACTTCAACGGGTTGAGCACCAGCAACAAGAGGTGAATCTCGGGTATCAAAATCACCTGTAATGAGAATCGATTGTTCTGGTGTTTGAATGTGCAACATAGCGGCTCCAGGAATATGACCTGCAGAGTGCAACGTTAATGTCCAATCGTGATGTTGCCACGATTCACCAAATTGATGTACAAACCAAGACCCAGTAGCAATTTCAATATCTCGCTTATCCCATGACAGTGGGTATTTTTCAATAGAACTCACTTTGTAACAATCCTGCCACATCATCTCAGAAAGAGCTGCAGTTACATCTGTTCCATGGAGTCTGGTTTGATAATGTCCACATAACCACGGTACCATACCTAAGTGGTCAATATGTGAATGAGTAATCACTGCATCGTGAATAAGTGGTGCTTCATGAGGATATCGTGGAGGTTTGGTTGGAGCTAATCCATAATCAAGAAGCAATCGAGTTCCATGTTGATCCTCAAGAACAATGCCGACATTACCAACTTCATCACCACCGCCGAGGTAATGGTATCGAATCCCATGTTCTGGTGGTTCTTTAGGATACGAAGATGTTCGACCAGGAGAAAAAACCACCATGTCAATGCGATGTATTCGATGTTGTTGAAGATGTGGGTGGCCCCCCTTATTTCCTATGGAAAGAAAATTCCACTTGACATCTTCAAAAATCAAAATTTCTATCCTAATGTTCATATGATTGTCGCGATAAACTTCACATGAATTTGTTTTGTTTTGTTTCTATCTCTCTGTTTTGTTTTGTTTTCCCATGAATCAATAAAGTTCCAGAGGAAAAAGGGGGGTGGGGGGTTTTTTTCTTGATCAAATATATCCATAATTATACAAGATTCATTTTCCGGTTTTTTTAGAATTGATTCAACGAAGACGCTATGTAGAGCCAACTTTTGCCAATATCATGGTTCGAGATGAACACCAAGAGTTCAATGTTCGAACCGAAGTGTGTTATGGATGCGGAGCATGTATTACCCTCTGTCCTCACGATGTGTTGACATTGATTGATTACGTTGTTGTTGCTGAAGAAATAAAGTGTACCCATTGTACACTTTGTATTCCATCTTGTCCAGTTTTTGCTCTTGAATTGCGGACAAGGCAGTGATCTTATGCGACTTGTTTTTGTTGAACCAACCTTACAACATCTGTTACTTTGCCTTCGATTTATCAATGAACACGAAGTTATTCTGATCGATTCTTATCCTGAAGTAGGTACGCCGTCATTTCAGGTAGGATGGTGTTCCACTCCCGAGGTTTTTGAAGAGTATTTGACAGAGCAAGAAATAATGTTCCTTCAACTTTCGAAGTCGAGAGAAGGTTATGGTTTTCGAATCGATTGGTTGGTCAAACATCTCATTCGAAAATGCGTCATGCATGGTGTGCAGGTTTTTTCAAGAACCACAATACTTGAATCAGAAACGATTGGACCCACGACAAAATTACGCATCCAATCACCTGCAAACCTCCCAGATATCATTGATGTTGACGTGGTCCATGTTGATTCAAGCATCAAAAGATTCACACCTGGACACATTGAACACGCTGTACCCAATAATGCAATAACAGGGCACCTTCAAACCCAAATTGTCCAATGGAATGGAATTCTCATGCCAACAAAATACGTTGATCACAACATCAATGGCATCATTTTGAACAGAAGTGATGGTTGTTCTGAAGTGTGGTCAAAAGATTCGATTCTAACTTCTGCATACACAATGGAGCAGTGGACATTGCACCTTGGAGAAGACTTAGCATCTTCAAAATTCGATGCTATTTTGGACCAATCAAACGAGAGTTATGCCCTCGTCCAAGATGAAATACAGAGGCGAACAAGATGACGAGACCAACAGAAAAATTGTACTTAACTTCCATTGAAGCTGCATATTGTACGACATTTGATGCGACAGTGGTCGCCATTGATGAGAACAAAATCATTCTGGATAGGACTCTGTTTTACCCAATTGGGGGTGGACAAAATTGGGATACGGGCACATTGCATGGGCCAAACGGAGTCCTTGAAGTCTCAGAAGTTCATGGAAGAGAACATGTGGAACATCTTGTCAATCAAGACCATCAGTTATCGATTGGAGATGAGGTACGTGGCACCATTGATTGGGGTCGTCGTCATGCCCATATGCGAATGCACACTGCTCAGCACGTGGTGAGTGGGGTAGCCTACGAATTGTTTGATGGGGCACGAACGGTCGGCAACCAAATCAACATTGAATCTTCAAGAATTGATTTCAATCCAGTCTCATTTGATGAGGAAAGTCTTGCAGCATTAACAACCTCATCAAATGAGTTTTTGACCCACGATATTGAAGTTGTAGCACAAACGATGACAAGAGATGGTATCAATGCACATATGCCCCCGGAAAGAACCAACATGGACCTGGTACCAAGTCATGTCGAAGAGTTACGAATTGTGCAGATAGGTGACACGATTGACATGTGCCCGTGTGCAGGAACTCATGTTCAAAATTTGAGCGAAATCGGACAAATGAGCATCATCGGTAAGAAATCCAAAGGTAAAGGCACACAACGCATCACCTACGAACTTTCAGACCTTGAACCAGTTCGTGCGAATACCAGCCCGATCTAATCATCGTCCTCAAGCAACTCATCAATGCTCGAAACAGCATCCGTGTAACTTTTCCGAATTTTTTGTTTGGACTCAACCTCTAAATCGATGAGGAGATCGTCCACAACATTGTTGCGTTGAGCCTCAAGTCTGTATGTTAAATTTAAGTCTTCACCTACCCTATCACTTCGGTCAACTTGGGCGATAGGTTTGGAAGGGTTTGTACGGGCATGTGCATTTTCTTGAGGTTGTTCAGAGAAATAAGCATCGGCAATTGAGTGGGCCTGCTCAGTTGTAGGAGCCTGGTCTTTCCATTCATTTTTATTGGCAAAGTCTTGAATGATGTTGGTTTTTTTCATTTGACTTTGACGTTCAAAAACCGCTTCGACCTCTTCAAGAGTGGTACGCCTTTGTTCGCCAAGCATAGATGCAGCAATCCGTTGTTGTTCGTGGAGTAAGGGGCCATGACCTTCGAGGTGGTCATATCGGTGAGGTGAAGCGGCCATCATCATCAGCTCTTTTGCAAATTGAGCCAGGGCATCGTCGGGGGGTGCTTGCGCAAGACGTTCACGAATTGATTTGTGACGAGCAATGCACGGAGTACATCGCTGCAATCCTTCGATATCTGGGGCGTCACACCACAAACAGCAGGCTTGAAGCCCCATTTCTTTCATAGCACGCCGTGGCAAAGACATACTGTTCATCTCTCCTAATTGTTTCAATCACATGAATACTTTCATGCGAGGCTTCAAATGACGAGGAGGAAACCATGCAGCATGGGCGAAAGAGACCCCCGTGCCGACATTGTGGACGAGGACCCCTTCCGCAACATTCCTCGGTCCGCTTCTGGTATTCACCGGGTTCATGGACGAAAAGAAGCAGATGGAACCATTTACTTTGATACGGGTACAGTGCGTCAGACCCCTCCAATTTTTCAACAATTTTTTGGCGGAGGTCAATGGAACAAAGCCGAACACCATACAGGAAAGATTTGGCATTTTAGCGAAGAAGAAAAGAAACACCTTACTCAAGCATCACTAGCTTTTACACTCGCACTTGGATTCATGTGGGTTGGTGGGATTGGCACCATTTCTGACCTTGGGATGACCAGTTGGATC
This sequence comes from Candidatus Poseidoniales archaeon, assembly GCA_038106355.1. Lineage (GTDB taxonomy): Archaea > Thermoplasmatota > Poseidoniia > Poseidoniales > Poseidoniaceae > Poseidonia. The sequence goes on from JAYODQ010000015.1 coordinate 19,241, forward strand.
GTTGCTCTTCTGCTTGCTATGCCGGTGATGTTTGTTGCCGTTGGCCCCGCATTTTTACTCCACGAAATAGGTCACAAAATTATAGCAAAAAAGAACGGTTGTTGGGCTGAATTCCGAGCGGACCCGAGTGGCCTCAAATTCGGAATTTTTCTTTCCTTTTTCCTCGGTTTCTTGTTTATGGCACCCGGGGCAGTGATGGTAGCGGGCCTCGTGACGAGAAGACAAAATGGGCATATTGCTGTTGCTGGACCCCTTGTGAATTTTGGTTTGTTTTTGATTGGTATTCCTCTATGGGCTTTACTTCTAGGTCTTTCAAACGCTTACGAAACCCTACCTTCAGGAAGTTCAGCCTATCTCGAAGGCGGAAGATTGGTCTGGCAAGCCATGCTGATCGATGCAGCACAATTTTGGTTGACTGCAAATTTAATTTTAGGACTCTTCAACATGTTGCCCTTTGGACCACTCGATGGACTTAAGGTCAAAGATTGGAGCGAATCAGCTTATTTCACAGTTCTATCCATATTCCTCATCCCACTTGTGTTGTGGTGGTTCATTGGTTTATGGAGTCCAGCAACATTGCTCGAAACCCTCGCAATGATGATTTAATTTGTCGATTAAAATGAATCATCCCAAAAGACAGCACTTGAACCAGCATCTTTGTCTTTGTTTTCCACCAGCGATGAAGCCGTGGACATCACCTGCTCAGTGTTGATTTGATGTGCCGACGTTGTCGTTTGCTTCGAAGGTTGTGAGTTTTGAGATAAACCGCCACCACCATCGGAGACAAAAGCGGCGACATACGGTGAGGCGACAAATTGTCTTGCTCGAACAGCACCTCCATCAAGTCGAGGCGCTAACAAATCAACAAGTTCAGAAGATGTAACTGTTTGTCCAGGATTCAAATGAATTGTTGTCAAGATGCGATCGTAGCGATAATTTGCTCGAAAAGCAGGTTTGTTTGGCTTTGAGTATTGGCCGCCACCCGAAACGGTGTTGTTCGCCTGGTCATAATTTGTCATACGCAGTAAGATTCGAAAGCTGCCATAACCAATTACAAAGAGAGCAAGAAGTAATTCAATCATTGTCGTATCCTCCCAGTGGAGGTGCCGGCCTCAAGCACCATCCTTTGGAATTCGCACGGCATTGCCAATCGTCATTGCATTTCTGCTCCGGTGAGGCCAACACGAATTGAAACACGAAAGCATAAAAGCATTTTTTGGAATGTATGGAAAAAAACCTATTCGATGACCACAACACGAAGCATTGGGCTTTCATTTCCCATCCATACTTCGCTTTCTATGACATGATGCAATTCAACAATCTTACACATCGCCTCGAAATGAGGTCTTGAAAAACACGAATCAACTTCTTTATCGTTCAATATAATTTCAATTGAATTCGGTTCATGTGGAAGATTAAACCAGAAATGATCGAGTCGTTCAAATTGGTTGAGTAAAGATTTTTGTTGATATGCATGTAAAAATTTTTTTACAAAAGCACGTTCTTTTGAAATGGGAAACAACACATATCGCTTACCTTCTTCAACCCATTGAACTGCTACCGGTAAGCATTCATTTAGCATAATGGTCCTTAACTTCACGACTTGGGCACTTGGAGATTCTTGATTGTTGAGAACGAGTGCAAGACAATGATGTTGCTTTGTTCCAGAGACTCTGCTATTGATTTGGAGTAATGGCTGCCCTTCTTCAACAACCTTCTTTTGTTGAACATGTCTCGTTTTCTTTTTTCGTTTCCATCGTGGCAACCTAACCGCATCCACTTTCTTTTCAATTGAATGAACCCAATTCTTTGTCGGTTGCATGAACACATCCATTGCAAGAAGAGTGCATGCCCACCCCGTTGTTCCATGAAAAGTTCCTGGAACCCGAATGATTCTTCTCGTATCCGCAGTGATTTTCGTATCAAAAATACAACCCATAGAAATCAATGCATCAACAAGAGCATGTCGTTCTTCTCTTACTCGTTCTTCTCGTTTTTTTGGATTTGGAATTGAAAATTTTTCACGGGCAAGGTCCTTGTACACAAGATGAAATCCTTTACTTCCTGAGAACGCAACATAGTGAAATTGATACATTTTCATCCCGTTCATGACACGAAAAATTTCAAGAGCATATTTCCTTGCACGTTCAATATTTTGAAGCGAGAAAGGTGCCACATCAATATCAAAGACGACATCATGGTCAAGCAAAATTGGATAGTGGTTGGTTTTTTCTCGCAAACGTGGTAAATGAATTGGGTCAAGCCACGAGCTTGTGGAATAATAGACATCTTTGGTTTTCTTGGAATCAATAAACTTCAGAAACTTTGCATCTGTTCCTATTTTTGTGGTTGATGTCACCCACACATTTCGTTCAGTACGGCAACGAAATTGGCGACGAATGGGTGTATCGATACAATCGAGAGCGAATGCAGATGCAACACTTTCGACCATGAGTCAAGTCAAACACGGGTGGTTTTTATTCAGTCTGTTGAGTTTCCTTTGTCATCGAGGTTGTGGTATGACTTGGATTTTTCATGGCTCCAATGGTAACACAACTTCAACAGGTTGAGATAGTGGTCTTCTCCGTCCTTTTCCATCTTTTCATGGAGTGCGGTGTTGAACATGAAGAGGTCACCCCACACGTTTGCAGCGGTCCCCTTCTTTCCTTTTGGAAGGTCAAACACTTCATCGGTTGTGGGCTCAAGCAAATTTTTCCATACAATTGCAGGATTGATCGCCATTGTGACTTCAACAATAATTTCATCCTCATTCAGTCCAGTACCGGTTTGCCATGAGTCGGGGCCGAGGTCGGCAAGGAATGGCAAACAGAGGTCGAGAATCGACAACCCAGTCATCGGGTCAGCACCAGTCATGGCTGCGAAAGCATCTCGCATTCGACCACGGTCAGCTCCACTCGAACCGGTGATGGTTCGAAGTTTGTCAATCGATGTTGGAACAAGGAATCGAATGTCAGTGTAATACACGATGATGTCTTCAGGGTTTTTCGGAGCAAAGATGTGACCGTATGGTCGGTCGCCACCCTTTTCTCCGAGCATGTCCATTGGATACAATGTTTTGAGTGCATTTGTGGCAATGGATTGAACAATTCTTCGAATAAGTCGCTCAGGTGCAGCCGAGACATCATTGAAAGATTCCATGTATTCATCGAGATTCAAGATATCATACCCACGAACAGCGAGGATTGAGTGAACGTTTGGTCCCATGACCTTTGAATCACCGATGGTTGCATTGCTGACCCATCTTGCGCCCTTTGCAAAGTCACTTGCCGTCACGAGGTCAGCATAGGCTTTGTATCGGCGAGTCACACGTGCCATGAAATCAGCCTGGTCAAGTTTGGTGAATACGGTGTTGGCATAGTTTGACTTGAGTGCGTGGTCGGCGACTTGACTTGCGTTTGTACAGGTGAGCAGATTCCCATGGTCACTTGGGTAGATGAGCATCCTTCGTCGCTTGTTTGCACCACCGAGAGACCCGATTCTTGGGTCGGTGAGGTACCAACCAAGGCTGGCTGCAACTTCGAAGAGTCGAGCGTATTTGTCTTCGTCACTTGCACCACGCAACCACTCATCGAGGCCTGGCTCGATACAGTGGAATTCGAGCGGTACAGTTTCGGAACCAGCACCGAACATCTGTCGAACGGTTGAAGAACGCATCATACCCATGAACGTGTACAGCGAAGTCTTTCCAGTGGTGAGGAATACATCAGTAATTCCCTCTTCACCAAATGAAAGCCGACGGTCTGGAAGGTTGACAAGGAGATTGAACGAAGTCGCAGTGTCTCTGTTTCCATCAACAGCTGGCCAAATCCAAGTCCATGGACGCGTCATGATGTATCCACTTGCATCTTTTCCAAATCCTGCAGGTGAGTATCGAATCCATCCTAATCGATTGTTGAATGCGACACCCCTGTGCATGAGGGAGGGGTAGTAGATTTTGTCTTGAGGGTCTGAGTCAGGCACAACACCGCGGTGGCCAAGACCCCAAAGAATTGGCTCCCACTCCGAAACACCATCGTCTCCGCCACCCAGGAATGGGTGACTGGATTGAATTTCTTCTCCAACAAGCAGAGAGCCGCCAAGCCGTTCTTCGTCTCCGGTTGAGCAGAAGAAAAAGGTTTGAGTGGTGACAATTTGTTTTGGAGTCCACATGTTAGCGTTGACCACCGTCTTTTGCTTCAGGAAATCAGCTGGAGTGGAAATTCTTCGTTCAAACTTGAATCGTTCTGACTCAATCCAGGTTGAACCAAGGTACAAGTTTGTGTTGAGGAGTTTTGGTTCACCATCACCAATGTATCGTGTCCGTGGATCGGATTGGGTTGTATCCGTTCCTTGAACAGGCTCCCATGGCCCACGAGTAGGAATAAATTTGAGAAATTCTTCATGTTCAAAAGCCAACGATTGTGCTCCAGTGACTTCACCCTCGACGACATCCATGAGTCGAACGTATGTTTCGGCAGGTGTCATTCGCTTACTTTCTTGAAATTGTTTGTTTGATACTGATCTATGTTCCCACATGGTTTACACCTCAAAATTTACGGCCCGCAGGCGGAGGGGTCCCCCCACCCTCTTTAGGCTCTTCCTCTTCACCCTCTGCTTCTTCTTCAGCACTTTCTTCAGGAGTCGAGTGTTCAAGTTCTTCATCAACCCCCTCCTCTTCAGTGTCTGATTCGACGTCTTGTGAATCTAATTCGACCGCCTCTTCGATATCCTCGTCGACTTCTTCGACAACAACAACAGCATCCTCTTCTTCTGGTGCAAGCCCAGCGATCATCAACTGAAAAACGACGCCAAGCGTACCAAAAACCGCACCCACAAACAGCACCTTCCCATCATTGAGTCGTTGTCCATCGGGGTCATCGGCATCTTTGAGTGTGCCAGTTTCGGGTGGAATCAGGTCTGAACCAGAAAGATTGGTTATGATTTCCAAGCAAGCCCAAGCAGCAACCAACAACAAGACGATTGAAACGATGTTGATGGTTGAGCGATTATTGATCACTTTATTGACAAAGGGCGGAAGATTTGCATCCATTAATGAAAATTAAAAGGGCCCCAATTAAAAAAGTTCTCACGATAATGACCCTTGACACTTGATTGTCAAACCCCACACCCATGTTCACCAATCAATGCATTCATCGAATATTCTGTATTCCTTGTGAACCAATCAATCGATGAGTTGATGAACGCGATTGAATCACTTTCACCAAGGCCAATGTGAAAAGCAGGGGCCAGCGGTTGAATCCCATTGTCGTCAAACACTACCCTCCGAAATGCGGTGTTTGAAGATTTAGACCACATCCTTGAGATCGAACACGAAGCCTTCGAATCGGACAGAATGTCGAGAAGGTCAATCCGGCGAGCCATTGCATCCGAGACAAACCTTGTCCAAGTTGTTGCTGAGGAGGAAAACATCCTTGGTTTTGTCATCGTTTTTTTCGACCAGCGACGAAAATATGGGCGGATTTATTCAATTGCAATCAAATCTGAAGCCAGAGGACAGGGTTTGGGCTCATTACTCGTGGAATCTGCTGAAAAAGCCGCCATGGAAGTTGGAGCTATTCGAATGGTTTTGGAGGCACGTACGGGCCCACATGGGCCAATTAATTTTTACAGAAACTTAGGGTACCATCATATTGCAACATTACCGAAATACTACGAAGATGGTGCTGACGGAATTCGAATGCAAAAACCCCTTCTTTTGGAACAACACGACGTCCTTGACCCCATCATTTTGGTGGATAGAAGAGACCCAGCGTTACCAAGCGACCTAACATCAAGGCAAATGTCAATTCGAGATTATCTTTCCACCACCCAAGCCTTCCCTGGCCGGGTTGTCATCAACTTAGCACGGTCGTATGAGATGTTGACCAAAGGCTATTACGCAAGCCTTCTGGCTGAAGCCCGTGGTGAAATTTGTCTACCAAGTGCTCAAACATTGCTTGATGTGAACTGGAAACGAATTCACCAACAAGCCCTCGACGAGTTAAGCCCACTTGTCCGCCGAGCCTCTCTCGGTGAGCATGCCCCCGAATTTGTCGATGTCCACTTTGGAATTGCCGAGGATGAACGGTTTGAAGAATTAGGACGACTTACTTTCCAATACTTTGAATGTCCAAGTTTGCGAATTCACATGGAATTCGACGGCACTGTCATCGGTATCGAGGCGTTACGAGCAAGCCGAGCAACACCACACCATTTCTTCAGAGCAATGCGAACGTTCCTTCAAGACCCGATTTCTTCAAACAACAAAAAACGCCAACACGCAATATCCATCGCGATGCTTGTCGATCCCGAAGAAACCCTCCCTCCTTCCGATGCTCCCGCCCTGTTGCTGTTTGAGGATGCAGCCCTTGATATCGGGGCGAGAATCACCCGAATTACGAAAAAAGATATTTCACGACTTTCCCAATTCGACGCATTGTTCATTCGAGAGACCACAGCACTCGACCACCACACGTATCGTTTCGCAAGAAAGGCCCAATTGGAAGGACTATCGGTGATTGATGCCCCAGATACCATCCTTAGATGTTCCAATAAAATCTACTTGAATGAGCGATTAAAACAACTTGGCGTCCCAACCCCAAACTCCATTACTTTTGACGAAAAAGAATTAGAGCATTTAGCAGAAACCGAAACCTTCCCTCTCGTCATCAAGATTCCCGACGGCTCTTTTTCCAAAGGGGTGCATTTGCTCCATAACAAGGATGAATTTATTCAGAAAGCCGAAGAATTGTTTGAACACTCCGATTTGTTATTGATTCAAGAATTCATGCCCACCGCTTACGATTGGAGGATTGGAATTCTTGACCACCAGCCAATCTTTGCTTGTCGATATTACATGGCTCCCAAACACTGGCAAATTTACGACCACAGCGGCGAGGCAGCAGTGAGTGGAGATTCAGATTGCATTCCAATCGAAGAGGTGCCGAAGGATGTGCTTGATGTCGCCATTCAAGCCTCATCTTCGATTGGTTTGGGTCTTTTTGGTGTGGATATTAAAGAGGGACCAAAAGGGCCAGTGGTGATTGAAGTCAACGATAACCCAAACATTGACCAAGGGGTTGAAGATCTGATTCTCGGTATTGAATTGTATCGAATGATCTTGCGTTCTTTGATACGACCACTTGTCGAGTCACGCCGTTGACGTAGGCAATGAAATCATCAAGCGTAAGCGTTGAGAATGGGGGACTCGTCAAGGTGGAAAAATGAAAATGTCGCCCACCAAACAATCATGTCAAGGCTGTTGACGAGATTCGAAGTACCACTTTGAGACTCTCCGTAATTTTTGTCAGTGGTGTCCATCCAATCCTCCATTTCTTCAAGAGTGTCACATGTTTGGTGATAGCACCAATATCCATCAACAAGTCCACCGAAGCCCATGGTTACTGTGCCAAGATTCCTTTGAAAACTATCGTGGTCGGAACGAGCCGTTGTGTCTTCGTACACGATAATCTCTGGTCGATCTTTGGCGAGCCAATCATCGACTTTCCACGTCGAGGCATCGAATCCCGTTCCAAGGAGTGTGGATTGCTGCTCTTCAACGCCAATGGCATCAGCCCCAATCCATAGGGCGAGACCGACCATTTCTGGCTGATTGAATTGGTCATGGTCGAGCGATGGGCCGATGTAAACTCTCATTGGCCAAACCTCCTCATCTTTGGGGTAGCCGTCCGGGTCAACGGTCGGTTGTGGGTCATTGTGAGGGGCTCCACCACCACCAGGCCAATTGACTCCAGCCATGTCGAGGTTGACATAATTTGTGATGGTGACATCGGGATTGTCCTCAAGGACATAATAATCTGTCCAATAATCACTACCTCGCTTTCCCCCCTCTTCACCAGACCAGAAACAAAACACCATGGTTCGACGCGTGTCATACGATGACATTGACTCAGCCACAGTGAGGACCATACTTGTTCCAGCGGTATTATCGTAAGCCCCGACTCGTGTTCCATACGTTCGGGCACCCGTGATGTGAGGGTCATCGAGCACAAGGTTTGCTGGTGGAGCGATATCGAAGTGAGCACCAAAAACCATCCATTCGTTAGGATAAAGATCACCATAACGGAAACCGCAGATGTTGTATCCCTCAGCATTTTGATTGCCAAAGAAATCAGTGAATGCATAGCGTTGTGTATTGACTTCGAGGCCAAACAACTCAAGTTGACCAATGATGTATTGGGCAGCATCTTCGTAGGCGACATTCCCTTGCCCAGCCCATCGGTCGTAGTAGCCAGCAACACCATCGATGAGGTCAAGGGATGGGCTTGGGTCAGTGATATGATGAAGGTAATTGTATGTGGTTCGCCCGTTGACCACACCCGTCGAATGACGCCCTCCCTCGGATTCATCGTATGCAGGAGCCACCTCTCGACGAACCTCAAGAAGAGCAACGGCAACCCCACCAGTGTTGGTCGATGTGAGGTTGAATCGTTGTTCTCCTTCAGGAGTCAACACAAGGCTACCGGATGACGGGTCAAGGTGGTCGCCAGAAACGTACCAGGTTTTCCATGACTCGTTCGCATCGCGAAGTGGCCACATTGATCGCCCGTATGTTCCAAGCAAAACCACCGCCGAGTCCGCTCGAGGGGGAGCCAAAATCTGAAGTTGGATTGACTCTCCAGCCTTCAAATCAACAACGGTAGAATTGTACACAAATCCTGTGTCAAGGTCTTTTACCAAGTATGGAATAAAGGCCGACACATCGTTTTTGGCTTGGATAGTCAAACCTTGAAAGACCCCACCAACAAGCAATTTTGGAGTAATATCTACATCTTTTAGACGAATCATGTTTTCCTCCCCATCTTCGCCAAAACATCCAGAAAACCCCGCTGAAATGAACAAGACGAAGAGCATAACCGCTTGCGTTTTCTTTTCGCCCATGAAACTCCCACACCCTTCTCTTTCTCAAAGACTACGCTTTGAAGTAGAAAGACAAGAGATTCAAATAGGTAGTAAACCAATACATTAGTGATGGTATCTCATCAAAAAAAGAAGAAGCGGTCTGCAAGGAAAGATATTCTCTGGGCGCGATTCCACATCGAGGTTATTGACGATGAACGCTGCCCGCTCATTGAAGGATGAAGTTGGAAACAAACAGCACTATATGAATGAACACAGGAGCCTTAACCTCATGAAGGCACTCTGTGTTTTGCTTTCCCTCGTGGTCCTTCTTCCGACCGTTACGGCGTATGACAACGAATCTGAGGATACCATCATCACCGTTGATAGCACAAATTTGAGGTTCAGCCCGTCGTCAGTGACCATCGAAGAAGGTCAAACCATCCGATTTTTTTGGAGTGGTCAAGCCTTACCTCACAATGCAGTTGAGCGCAATGGCGTGTTTGACTCGGGCGATCCCCAACGAAATGTCAATTATTCCTTCACTTTCGAACGAGGTATGAATGGTACATACGAATTCGTTTGCGAGCCCCACGAAGCATTTGGAATGGTTGGCACCATCACTGTGACGCCCCTGCCCCCCGAAGACCCCAAAGAAGAAAACGATTCAAACATGACAACAACCCCAAATGAGAACACGCCCTTCCTAAGTTCACCAATGACAATACTATCTATTGTATCGGCCGCTGTTGTTCTTCGAAGAGATTCAAAGCTCATTGAGAATGGGGTCTTGGTCGAGCGAAAGGAAGACCATTGTTGACCACCAAGCAACAACATCGAAACTTTCAACCAAATTTTGCTCACCAGTCCCGTTATCTGTTTCCATGTACGACTCCATTTGCGAGAGTCGGTCACAATTTCTGTGGTAACAAGGGTAGCCATCAACAACACCATTCCAACCCATGGTGATGGTGTTTAAATTCGCTTGAAACGGCTCATGGTCCGAACGTGCTGTCGGGGATTCGTAAATGGCGACCGTATCTTCGTATTGGTCCGACCACATTGCACGTTCACCGTCGGCCGACCAAGCAGCCCAACCCCTTGCAATTTGGGTTTCGAGACCAAGTTGGCCAGCCCCAATCCATTCCGCAAGCTCATACATTGCTGCTTGGTCAATAATATTCGGGTCAACTTCTGGGCCGATATAACACGAAAGCACCCAATCACCTGGCCAATTGATACCCATCATATCGAGGTTGACATAATTTGTAACTTTGATTTCTTCTCGTTCGGCGATATCTTGGGTCCAAGAGGATGAACCCCACAACCCTTCTTCTTCACTCGACCACAAGCAGAACACCATCGTTCGTCGAGTGTTGATTTTTGAAAGCGATTCCGCAGTCTCAAGAATCATTGATGTGCCAGCAGTATTGTCATAGGCACCAGTCCTTGTTCCGTAGCCCGGAATATCTGGCCCCGGAGTATAGGCGACAGGGGGAGCAATATCGAAATGAGCACCAAAGACGAGCCATTCGTTCGGATGGACTGAGCCGGTTTTGTACCCACACACATTAACGGCCCACGCAGTGCCTGCCTGGAAACGATGCACTTCAACATCGAGGCCGTATCCCTCCATCACGCCAGAGAAAAATGCAACAGCGTCTTCATACGCCGGATTTCCATTACCAATCCACCGATCAAGGTATCCAACAGCGCCATCGTAAGGGTCAGTTATGTCGGTTGTTTCATCAGTGATCATTGCAATCCATTCGTAGACCTCTCGACCATCGACCCAACCTTCGCTGTGTGCTTGTCCTTGTTGCACTGTAAGGGCAGGGTCGACTGGCCTTACAAGATCGATTTCGACGTAGGCAACACGCTTTGATGTACTCATATTTCCAAATCCGAGGTAGGGGTGTACCCCACCCTCCTCGTTGACAGTCGGTTCAACCCACCCCATGTCTTTGGTTCCAAGTCCACCGGTTCGTACATACCATGTTGACCACGATTCATTGGCGTGGCGTAGAGGAAATTGCTTTTGGTCGGGGGAGGAAATCATGATTGAAGCTGTACTAAGTCTCGCGCTGGGCAAAATCTCCAACTCAATCATTTCATTTTTCTCGAGTGATACAATTGTTCCATTTTGTATGAATTGTGTCGAAGTGTCGAGCATGAAATGTGGTATGTACACATTCATTGGTTCAAGAGCTCTAAACGAAACGCGATTCCACATTCCGGCTTGCCATTGATTTGGGGTAATTTCAAGATTTGAAATACTTGGGAGGCTATCGTTTTCCTCCTCACCAAAACAGCCAGACAGCGATGCAACCATGAACATCATGCAGAGCAAAAAAGCCATCGAACCATGTCGTTGCATGGTCGAGGCACCAACCCCCCTTTGTTCAACTTACCTCTATTTGTCTTCAAGACACACGACGGAATACGGAAGTTAATTTCTTGAAACGGTAAGGGTTAAAGACGCCCTCAAACACATCTCGCACATGGCAACCGTTCGGTTGGACCAAAAGAAGCGAGCCCTCGTGCGAAGCATCCCAAACTCATTTCCACGAGCCCTTGCCCAGTATTTTGGAGGAGGCGAGAAAAATGTTGCACTTGCTCGTGAACAACACTCAGCCTACGTACAAGCACTCACGGATGCAGGCATTCATGTCAAAGTGATCGATGAGGATGAGAACCATCCCGACTGTGTGTTTGTAGAAGACCAAGCGGTCGTTATCGATGGACACATCCTTCTCCCCGTCCCGGGACACCCTTCAAGGGTCCGAGAACAACCCCCAATCTCGAAATACCTTCGAGAACAACTTCGTAAATTGAAAATCCGCACGTGTAAGATGGGCGGAGAAGCAAGAATGGACGGAGGTGATATTTTGCGTCTCGGCAACCTCTTCTTCGTTGGCCGGTCAACGAGGACAAATGAACGAGGCATTTTCGTTCTCAAGGAATTACTCGATTGGCTTGGTTATGAACTCCGAATCATCAACATTCCTCAAAACGCTCTTCACCTCACCAGCATTTCTTCTACACCAACCGATTCAATCATTTTAACAGCGGAGGGTTTTCTAAAACCCGAAGATTTTGGTGAACTACCAGATGGATGCAGAGTGGTGATGATGCCTGAAGAAGAAGTCTATGGATGCAACACCATTGGCCTTCTAGACAACAAAGTGTTGGTTGCTAAAGGATACCCGACCGTCGCCCAATTTCTAAGGTCAGAAGGCCTTGAAGTGATCGAACTTGATTTTAGCGAAATTCGCAAGGCGGATGGCTCACTCACATGCTGTTCTATCTTTTATTGAAGTCCACTCATCGATAAATTGAGCCATAAATGCAAAGCATTTTGCAACGCATCCTGAGTTTGCCCCCTCCATACATGACCATCAAACACACCCGACATTTTGCTATCAGCCAGCACAAATTCCGTTGGTGAAGCAATAAATTCAACCGTCTTCGTGTGGTCTTTGTAGATGCCGATTTCAAATCCAATCCAAGGGGGGTCGTGTACGGCAAGGGAGGAGAATTTCTCCGATGCAATAAAACTCATGAGGTCGGCAAGAGAATAAAACGAGCACAACATACACAAGGTCTGTTCCAGCATTTCATCTTCAGATGAAAGAAAGGGCCTTGGTGCCATCTCCTGTTTCTTGACCATAGTGAGAAGTGGTTGGTCGGCCATGGAATGAGGTCATGATGAACTTTCATGAACTTTGAGTCATCATCATTTGAAACTCACGCTTATATAATTCATCAAAATGGAGAAAAACATGCACCATTACAACGATGACGCGAAGTGCCCAGTTATGCACGGCGGAATGACCGCCTCCCAGCCAGAGAAAAGAACCAACCAAGCATGGTGGCCAAATCAACTCAATTTAGCCATCCTCCATCAACACGATGGCAAATCAAATCCACTTGGTCTCGACTTTGATTACGCTGCGGCTTTCAAATCCATGGATTATGCAGCACTCAAAGCCGACCTACACGCTCTCATGACTGACAGCCAAGATTGGTGGCCAGCAGATTACGGGCATTACGGTCCATTTTTCATCCGAATGACTTGGCACGCAGCAGGAACATACCGAATCGGTGATGGCCGAGGCGGAGCTGGCACGGGTGCACAACGTTTTGCCCCTCTCAACAGTTGGCCCGACAACGGCAATCTTGACAAAGCTCGACGACTGTTGTGGCCGATTAAGCAAAAGTACGGAAACAAGATCAGTTGGGCAGACCTCCTTGTTCTCACTGGAATTGTAGCCATTGAATCGATGGGTGGCCCAGTCTTTGGTTTCGGCGGTGGCCGACCAGATATTTGGCATCCAGAAGAAGACACGTACTGGGGAAGCGAAGACGAATGGCTCGGCGACAACCGATACGGTGATACCCGCCAAGACCTCGAAAACCCACTCGCTGCAGTCCAAATGGGACTGATTTACGTCAACCCAGAGGGACCAAACGGAAATCCAGACCCCATGCTCAGTGCCCAGGATATTCGCGAAACCTTTGCTCGAATGGCAATGAATGATGAAGAGACCGTCGCCCTCACCGCAGGAGGACACACTTTTGGAAAGGCACACGGTGCTGGTGATGCTGGCCTTGTCGGTGCTGAACCAGAAGGAGCCTCCATCGAAGAACAAGGCTTTGGATGGAAGAACGCCCATGGCTCAGGAAAGGGTCGCGATTCCATTACGAGCGGCATTGAAGGTGCTTGGACCGCAAACCCGACGCAATGGGACAACGGATACTTCGACCTCCTTTTCAAGTACGAAGACTCCTGGACACTCGTCAAGAGCCCAGCTGGTGCAAACCAATGGACTCCAGCGAACCCAGACGAAGAAGATATGGCACCTGATGCTGAAGATGCATCCATCAAGGTTCCAACCATGATGACCACTGCTGACATGGCTATGATTCGAGACCCGGCTTACCGAAAGATCTCAAAACACTTCCACGAAAACCCAGACGCATTTGGTGATGCCTTTGCACGTGCTTGGTTCAAACTTCTCCATCGAGACATGGGGCCAAAATCAAGATACCTTGGACCCGATGTACCAGCAGAAGACCTCATTTGGCAAGACCCAGTTCCTTCAGGCTCGACATCGTACGATGTCTCCGCCCTCAAAAACGCCATCAAAGGTAGTGGACTTTCGATTGCAGAAATGGTCGAAACCGCTTGGGCGAGTGCCTCGACGTTCCGTGCCTCTGACAATAGAGGTGGCGCGAATGGTGCCCGAATTCGCCTTTCACCGCAAAAAGACTGGGAGGGCAACAAGCCAACCCAACTCGCAAAGGTTCTCTCAACCCTTGAGCCACTTGCCGCTGCCCATGGTGCGAGCGTTGCAGACACTATTGTTCTTGCAGGAAACGTGGGCATCGAAATGGCATCTGGTGTAGAAGTTCCATTCACTCCTGGTCGTGGAGATGCAAGTGCAGACCAAACCGATGCAGACTCCTTTGCAGTGCTTGAACCACTTGCCTGCGGATTCCGAAACTTCCTCAAGAAGAATTACGCAGTGAGCCCTGAAGAAATGATGCTCGATAAGGCACAACTCCTACGCCTTTCAGCACCGGAAATGACCGCTCTTGTTGGTGGTATGCGAGCACTTGGTGTCAGTTCGGACGCCCGTGGAATTTGGTCCGAAGGCTCAACGCTTGACAACTCCTTCTTCACCACCTTGCTCGACATGAATGTCGCATGGACGGCCACAGGTAGCAATTCTTATGTCGCACGAAACCGTTCAACTGGTGCCGATGTACGAACCGCATCAAGATACGACCTCGTGTTTGGAAGCAACTCACAACTCCGAGCGATTGCTGAAGTGTACGCACAAGATGACAACAATGACAAGTTTGTGGGCGATTTCATCGCTGCATGGAACAAGGTCATGAACGCAGATCGCTTTGATATTGCTTGAATGTGAATTCTGAAAGCCGTTCACGGGGGAGAAGCCCGAACATACGCTACAATTGCGTTTGCATGTCCATGCCCCATGCCATAATTGGACTTGAGCCAATTCACTTGTTCCATGTGCTTAAGGTCAGCAACGCTTGTGAGTTGGTCAAACCAAAATTGCATCGGCTGACCATATTTTCGTTCGATTGAAGGGAAGTAAGATGCAGGACCAACCACTTTTTCGGTCATGTTCATCCGATTTCCGTTGCTGCCTTCAAGATAGTGTTTGGAATCGTCATTTTTTCTTTGAAGACTTTTCTTCCACGACCGGTGGCCATGCTGGTGCTTTTGCACCCTCCTTTCCTTCGATGTGATTGATGAATGTGCGACGAGTTGGGTATGCGAAATCAATATCTTCACAATTTCCAATTTCAGTGAGTACCTTTTCCCAAATCCTCTCTTCAGATTGTCTTTTATCGGTTAACTCGACGAGATAACGAAGTGAAAAATGCACACCGCTCGGAGTTACGCTAGTGAACACTTCGGGTCGAAAAGAGCCCAATCGAAGTTTGTATTCGCGGAACACTTTCCTCATCTGACTCTTCGCTTTCGATTCCATATCTTGCGATTCAATACCGACAATATCAAGAAAAATTTCCTTTGCTTTCTTCCAATCAGACTCAAATGTGACTTCGACGCCAAGCTCATTCCAAAGTAATCCAAGCCCCTTACTTGAGTTAAACAAAGGCTCCTCCATGAACACCTTGTTTGGAATATGTGCCAACCGCCCGGTTGGCATCGAAGCCCCGTCCAACCCATCGACTTCGGCAATGACCGTTGAAAACAGACGAATATCGGCAACATCCCCAGCAATCATACCGACACGAATACGGTCACCGACAACAAACGGTCGACGAATAACCACATAGGCCCAACCAGCAATGCTTGCAATGGGTTGATTGAGGACGACCACCAACCCAGCAATGAAGAAACCAAAGAAGGTGACAAAATCACCGACACCAGTGTACCAAACTCGACCGACAAGGATGAAGGATAAGAAAACAAAAACATACCAACTCAATTTTCTCCATGTGTAAATATTGAATTCGTTTTGGGTACGACTTTCAACACCACGTAAGACAAGTGCACGGAAAAAATACAGAATTGAAACACTCACAACCGATACGATGACTTTACTTTCTGTCTCTGGCGACAGCATGAGAAAGTCGGGAACCAATTGGTCGTAATCCACCATTGAGAGAATGTGTTCGATTCCGAGTATTTTTTCTTTCACATTTCGCGAAAGCAATTGCATCAGTTTTTTCAACAGAACTTTACCACGGGAGCACTTGACCTGTGTACTCAACAAACTGACCCGAATCTTCTAAGGCGATATTTTTGATTTGCTCAAGCATGCCAGCAACACTTTCCTGAACACTGATTGGTGCATTTGGCCCGCCCATATCGGTTTTGACCCAGCCAGGATGAAGTAGAATGGTTCGAATACCTTCATGTTGAAGTTCGTTGCGCGCAGCAGTGGTAAACATATTGAGTGCAGTTTTAGAGGCCCGATAGGCGTATGAACGACCACTCTGACAATCACCGATTGAGCCCATGAGGCTTGTTACCATAGCAATGCAGGGATTGGATGCTTTTCGCAAAAGAGGCAAGGCCGATTGCGTAACCATCATGGGTGAAATGGCATTGACATGCAACACATCAAGTGCAACATCCCACTGCACATCATCAAATGTTGCCCACCTTCCATCAGAAACTCCTGCGTTGTTGATCAGTACATCAATTGGTGAATCGATGGATGAAAACACGGACTGAATCTCACGTTGATGTCGTACATCGGCAACGAAGATGCCTTGTGGCTCAAGTGATTCAAGGGCATCCGAAGGTGTTCGACAGATGGCATATACATTCCAACCACTTGAAAGAAGTTGGCGAACAAATTCAAGTCCGATTCCACGATTTGCACCTGTCACAACAGCTGTGGGCATGTCACTGCATGCTCTCCAAGGTTTAACTATCTCGTGATGCAGTGAAGATAAATGCAGAGTCCGCAAGGAGGTGCTCGGTGCTGATGACATTGCAAAATTCTCCATGGAGACTTGCTAGTGCTGTACGATGCAAAAGGTCAGCATCGAAAACTTCGCCATCCGAAGCGGTGCGTGAAAACGTTGCACATGCATCACCGACCAGACAGACCTCAAACCCGAGATTGCCGGCCATTCGAACGGTTGTTGAAACACAATGGTTGGTGGTTAATCCAAGGACCACGATGTTTTGATGCCCCTTTGAACGCAAGACTTGTTCAAGTGCGGTGCCGATGAAACAACTGTTCACGTTTTTTACAATCTCTAATTCATTTCCCATCGGTTGTGCCCAATCGAAAAAGGCGAAGCCGGGCACCTCTGCTCGAAGTGGGCTCTCGGACTCCAATGAAGCATGTCGAACGTGTATAACATGGCCACCCAACGCTCGCCACTGTGCGAGTACGGCTTTTGCATTGACTTCGAAATGAGGATTATTTCGCTGACCCCAGGACGAGTCATTGAATCCTATTTGACAATCGATGAGAAGAAGAACCCACGACTCGTTCATACCCTGTGCAACGAGTATTTCCCAAAAAAGAACCTGCTGGATTCATAGGGAAGATGTTTGACGGAGAATTGGATCGGTTGGTCCGTGGACCGCGGTCCCGGGGTGTTCGTCCCTGAGGCAAAATCATGGTACAATTTTCTGAATTAGGATTAAATGAACGAATCCTCCAAGCTATCAAAAGTGAGGGCTATGTTGAGCCCACGCCTATTCAAGCAGCGATCATACCCGCCTTGTTGGACGGCCAAGATGTCATGGGTGTCGCTCAAACAGGAACGGGTAAAACTGCAGCCTATGTTTTACCTATCTTGCATCTTCTTTCGACCCGCACGCCTTCAGGTCATCGACCCATTCGTGCTCTTATACTCACACCTACCCGAGAATTGGCATCTCAAATCGGTGAAAGAGTTCGAGTGTATGGCCAGAATGTACAACTCTACTCCACGGTCATGTACGGCGGGGTGAGTCAAGCAAACCAAGTTCGAGCCCTCAACAAAGGTGTTGACATCCTATGTGCAACACCAGGACGACTCCTCGATTTGTTTGAACAAGGGCACATTGATTTGAGTCAAGTTGCCTATTTTGTCTTGGACGAAGCAGATAGGATGCTTGACATGGGATTTAGCAAAGATATTGAGCGTATACTTTCCATCATGCCCCCAAAAAGACAAAACCTCATGTTGAGCGCAACAATGCCAAAATCGATTCAAAAACTGGCAACAGCGATGCTCCATGAACCCCTCCATGTTGAAATCAATCCAGAGATGGTCACTGGAGAGAACATTGAACAATATGTGGCCTTTGTTCAAAAACAAGACAAACAACAACTGCTCATTGAAATCTTAGAAGGGCAAATGGTTTCGTGTGGTATTGTCTTTACGCGAACGAAACACGGAGCAAATAAACTTGCAAAGCAATTGAACAAACACGGCATCCCGACAGATTCGATTCACGGTGACAAGACACAGGCGGCTCGAAGTAAGGCCCTGCAGGCTTTTCGCAATGGAGATGTTTTCGTTTTGGTAGCAACAGATGTAGCAAGTCGCGGTATCGATATCGATGATATTACTCACGTGTTCAATTATGATTTACCCAACGAACCCGAAGTCTATGTTCACCGAATTGGACGAACCGGACGAGCAGGCAAAGATGGTCTTGCATACTCGTTTTGTGATGAAACCGAATCGGGCTATTTGGTTGGCATTCAGCACATGCTTGGTGAAGAGATTGAGGTACTCGAAGAGCAACCTTATCATTTTCCCAAAGCGGTACCTCAACCCGGTCAAAAACCCGGCCGCGTGCAATTTGGACAAAAATCCCAACGCGGTCAACAAGCGAGTCGCGGAAAGTTTGGACAAAAGCCGAACAGGGGTCAAAAAAATCAACAACGACCCAACCCAAAGAAGAACTCTCAACCCCAGCGTCATGCAAATTCTTCTCGAAACGACCGCAACGAACGTCAACAAGGTCGCCCGAACAACCGCCGAAAACAGAGCGGTGGGGTGCCACCCCCTCGTTCAAATTCTTCATCAAGAAGAGGTGGACAACACCATCGAAGGAACAAAAAACCCCGAAATTGATGTCATTAGAAGAGTATGCAGAGGGTAGGCTATGACAAAGCCCACTGCAAGCCCTCTGATTGGGTCAAAACGAATCAGTGGGTTTGTGCATCGGCCCTATGATTCGTTAAATTAACGATTAAATCGCAATGATATTACCACTTTATCCACGCCTCAATTTTCTTCCCGATCGCGTCAACACTCTTCTTCAACGGGATAATCAAAATGAACAAGCAAATTAAATAAACACAAGAATAAGTCAAAGATGTCTCAACATTCTCTTGCCCATAATTCGAAAAAATATTTTCTAAAATTCTGTGGAGTGGCCAGTGTATGAAGAAAATAGCAA
>JAYODQ010000016.1:0-19045 GCA_038106355.1 Candidatus Poseidoniales archaeon
TTGCCTTCATTCTGCACGAACATTGCGGCCGCTTTCTTGAGTTCTGATTCTTTCAAATAACGATTTTCATTCTCATCCATTTTTGAAGCAAAAGCAAGAAACTCCTCCTTATTTTCAATACGAAATGACGACATAACTCGGTCAAGAACTCCCTCAGCATATCCCATTTCCTGGGCTTGTTCACCAGCGATAATGACCTCCAACTCACCTAAGTCGATTTCTCCGTCTCCGTTTTCATCAATAACTTCGACCAGCCGTTCAACTTGACTTGGTGGCAAATCTGCAAGGTTAAGATCGAGCAATCCGATACGCAATTCATTCGAATCTATGACTCCATTTCCATCGACATCAAATCGTTCGAACAATTGGAGAACGGAGATGCCAGTTTTGGCTAACCAGGAACGCAAAACATCCACAACATCATCTGCGACGAATACGACACCACATTCAGGACATTTCGTCGAATCAATGGGGACGAGTTTGTTGCATGCACCACATTCGCCGAGAGCTTCATCGGATACACCCGAAAAGGATACGCCACATGCGGGACATTGTGCTGAGTCAATTGGAATCAGTTCTCGACAAGCACCACATTCTGCCATCGACCCACTTGGATTTTCTTCATCGGACATATGCACACCTACTACGCCTATGAAGACGAATATTATATACATTCATCGGATTGAAGATTGAATTTAACCTAAATTTGATAGATTGTCGCAAAGGGTGGGGAACCATGGATGAAATGCCCAAACCAGTGATGAGTTTGGAATTTTCGAACTATGCATCTGTTTTTGAAGAACTTGAAATGAGTTTTTCGAATGCTGAATCCACCCTGCTCATCACACGATTAGATCACAGAACATTAGCCAACTACATCGGCTTTGATCGCATGAAAGTGTATTGGTTAACAAGACGTTTGGGTCAACTCACCTTATCGCCAAACATATCAGAATTAGAACGTTGTATCCAAGAACATTCAAGCGAAACAGAACTCTTCGTTTTCGAGGGCATCGATTGGTTGTTTGAGATGTATGAGGAACAAGATGTGTATCAATTTGTCATGCGTTTACAAGAAACATTGCAATCCAAACAGCAGTGCATTATTCTCTATCAGCCACTCACATTGACCCCAATTCAGTTTGCACGACTTCGCCGTTTGGCACCGAGTGCGACAGGAAAAGATTTGATACCAATTGCCGCTCAAACGACGGTATCGACAATTGAACACTCAGTTCCAATAGAGTCGAATGATGTAGATACGAATTTACGAATGTTGACGTCCCTACCAAAATTGGGATTTAGTAAAGATCATGTCGCCAAAAGAATGCTTCAATGGAAGCGGATGGGTTTCGATGTTTCAATGTTGCAGCCAGCACTGTCGATGAGAAACATGGATGATGCATATGAACTCTATCGATTGACAGAAGAAAAAATTCGCCGAGCGATTGAATTATTGAGGGAAGTAGATTCGAAGGCGGATAGTTTGTCAGTCAAAAAACTACAACGTTCTAGATACAACTTATTCCAACTTGAAAATTTAGAAGATGTCGAAAAATGGCTGCTTCAATCATCTTCTTGATTCGCATCCACAGATGCACATAAGTTACGTCAATCCGAACATGGTATTGATGGATGAGAGCCAAGTCCCCTCTTGAATGCTTGAGGCAATGGCTTTGATTGATTCTGATGTTGAGGTATCACCATGTCGAATTGGATACATCAAACGTGTAAATTTTCGAATTTCTTCAATAATTGGACTTGATGCTTCTTCATGATAATCCATCGCATCGATTGCAATCATGAGTTCGCATGCAAGGATTTCACAAATTCTTTGAATGGCGACTTTTAGGTTATATGTTGATGTTGCCCCCATAGAAACATGGTCTTCTTGACCTGCAGATGTAGAAGTTGAGAATGCGGTTCGAGGTAAAGTTTGTCCATGAAGTTCAGATAATGAAGCACCAGCAACATATTGAACAATCATTAATCCAGATTCTAAGCCAGCATTTTGAGCCAAAAATGGTTGAGGCGCTCGTTTGTTGACATCGAGCAATTGGTCCATTCTTCGTTCACTCATGCTTCCAAGTTCAAACAATGCGAGCACCATGGCATCTGCGACAAGGCCAATGACTTCGCCGTGGAAATTCCCTTGAGATACAATTTCATGTGGGCCTGGATTTTTCGCATCTGGAAACACAAGTGGATTATCCGTTGAGCTGTTCAATTCAATCGAAAGTGTTTCGATCAATCGTTGATATGATTCATGAACAGCGCCATGCACTTGAGGGGCACAACGAAATGAATAGGCATCTTGAACTCGATCGCAATTCTTGTGACTTTTCAATATCTGGGACTGTTCGATGATGCCCCTCATACGTTTTGCTACAAAGATCTGCCCCGGATGAGGTCGTATATTGTGTACTTCTTCAAGGAGAGGAGTTGCACTTCCCTTTGCTGCGTCCAGAGATGCACAGTAAATGATGTCAGCAAGTGGAAGAATTTGAGATAACTCATAGGCTGATAATGCAAGGTATGCAGTCATTTGACTCGTGCCATTAATGAGTGACAATCCATCCTTTGCTCTCAACTCAACTGGGATAAGGCCAAACTCACGAAGAACTTCTTTGGTCGCTATTTTGTTTCCACTCTGAAGGACGTGCCCTTCACCGATTAAGGATAATGCAAGATGGGATAACGGTGCGAGGTCTCCACTTGCACCCAATGAGCCAATTCTTGGAATGTAAGGGATGATGTTGTGATTCAAAAACGCAACCAATTGATGCAATACATCTGGATGCGCACCCGAATAGCCCTTGCACAACGAATTAAGGCGAATGAGCATCATAGCACGAACTTCTGGTTCGGCCATCGGCTCTCCAATTGCTGTGGCGTGAGATCGAATCAGATTAAGTTGGAGTTGCTTGACTTGGTCATTATCAATTTTCGAATTGACCAACGACCCAAATCCTGTATTCACACCGTACACTGTTTCATTTCCTCGAAGAATTCGCTCAATGACCCCACGAGATGCGAGAACTTTTGGCCAAGCATCTGATGCAACTTCAACTTTGACATGATGATGTGCCACCATGTAAACTTCTGTGAGCGATAATGTTTCTCCATCAAGATGAACTATTGTTTCAGTCATTCAATCCCCTCACAAGATTCTCAAGGAGTTCATCATTGGCAATATATGGTATCGTGACTTGCAATCCTTCGATGTGTTCATTTGCTCTTCGAATGGTATTGATAGCGCCTTGATTTCGTGCCCATGACCGTCTTGCAATCCCATTGTTGACATCCCACATGAGCATGGATTGAAGCTTTCTCTCAGCATCTTCAGTGCCATCAAGAACTAAACCGAATCCCCCATTAATGACTTCACCCCAACCAACGCCTCCACCGTTGTGAATACTAATCCATGTTGCCCCTCGGCAAGCATCTCCCAAGACATTTTGAATGGCCATATCTGCTGTAAACATTGAACCATCTCGGATATTCGCAGTCTCGCGGTACGGACTATCGGTGCCGGATACATCATGATGGTCTCTGCCCAAGACGATTGGTGCGGAGATAGTTCCATTCGCAATTGCTTTGTTTAATGCGGAAGCAATCATCCGTCGACCTTGATCATCAGCGTATAAAATTCTGGCTTGACTACCTACAACCATTTGATTCATCCCTGCCTGTTCTATCCAACGGATATTGTCTGTAATTTGTTGATGTACTTCCGTTGGTGATGTCTTCAACATCGTAATCAGAACTTCTTTTGCGATGGTATCGGAGATTTCCAAATCGCTGGAAAGGCCACTTGTACATACCCATCGAAATGGACCGAATCCGTAGTCAAAACACATCGGCCCCATGATATCCTCCACGTACGAAGGATAGCGAAATGAACCATCCTCACGCACAATATCTGCACCTACCCTCGATGCTTCGAGAAGAAAGGCATTTCCATAATCCCAAAAATACATGCCCTTGTCCGATAATGCATTAATAGCACGAACATGGCGTTGAAGCGTCTGTTGAATTTCAATTTTGAATTGTGTTGGATTTTTTGCCATCATAAGTGTTGACTCTTCATACGAAAAACCAGCGGGAAAATAACCTCCCTGGTATGGATTATGCAAACTTGTTTGGTCACTTCCCAGGTGGGGGACCACGTTCCATTCAAGACACTTCTCCCACAATTCCACGATATTACCGACAAATCCAATGGAAACGGGTTGCTTGTTTTGGGCATATTCAACCATTGTTGATATGGCTTCTTCTACATCGGCTGTAACAACATGAAGCCAGCCCTGCTCATGACGCTTTCTTGCAGCATGTTCATTCATTTCTGCGATAATAGATGCTGCACCAGCTATTGTGGCAGCTTTTGCTTGTGCTCCTGACATTCCACCGAGACCTGATGAGATAAACATCATTCCTCGTAAATCTTGGTCACTTGCAAGTCCAAAATTCATCCTTGCAGCATTAAGAATCGTGATTGTGGTTCCATGGACGATACCTTGAGGGCCAATGTACATGTACGAACCTGCTGTCATTTGCCCATATTGAGTTACTCCCATAGCATTCATTCGCTCGTAGTCGTCTTGTGATGAGTAATTTGGTATGACCATTCCATTTGTAACAATGACTCGGGGGGCATCAGGACTCGACGGAAATAAACCAAGGGGATGGCCCGAATACATGACTAACGTCTGACGATCGCTCATTTGGCTGAGGTATTTCATGACGAGTCGGTATTGTGCCCAATTTTGGAACACAGAGCCATTTCCTCCGTATGTAATGAGTTCATGGGGGAATTGGGCCACTTTTGGGTCGAGGTTGTTTTGAATCATCAACATGATAGCAGCAGCTTGCTTTGAATTTGCTTGGTAATGGCTGATTGGGCGGGCATGCATTTCGTATTCGATGGGGCGAAATCTGTGCATATAGATTCGTCCAAATTCATTTAACTCCTCGAGAAATTCTTTTGCCAAAACTTCATGATGTTGATTTTCAAAATAACGCAATGCATTCTTAATTGCAAGACACTTTTCTTTTTCCGTAAGAATTTGTCGACGAGAAGGGGCATGGTCGACTTCTGATGAGAGCCCTGGATGGTTTGGCAACATCGAGGGGATGCCCTCGGAGAGATGTGCATTAAATTGTTCAACATCCTCCATGCGTCGACTTACGGTCTTCATTTTTTCATTGTTGTCATTGAATTTTTTGCAACCAACGGTCAACCTCAAGATGTATCATGTGTTGGAGGGTATGTGTCCGATGAGGTGGTGATTGCCGAACTTGTTGAGCCTGATTGGAAGGCGTATCAACAACGTGATTCAAAACCATCCAAGGAGTTCAATTCTGTATTGGCGTCAACATTGGCAGTTGCAATCGTTTTTTTATTCCTCTCAATGACATTTGAATCGTTGGTTACCGATGAAATCAAGAACCAGAATTCAAGTGAAATCCGAGTTCCAGTATGGGATCGACATCTTCTGAATTACGTAACCAGTGATAATTATTCCTATGTGTTAGAGTTTGGAGATTACGAACTACTGCCTACCGAGAACGAATGGAATTCAACCCACTATTTTGTGGAATATGATCTGCCTCTATCTGAGGGTGGTGCAGCTCCAAATGGACTGATCAGTCTTGCCGTATGGCGGCCAAATGTTCCAGAGGGTGTCAAAGTCCCTGTGATTGCAGAAATTGGACCGTATTTCCAAGAACCATCAGTACAAACACCCACCATTGAAGTACCTGGTTCGTGGTTGGGGCAAATGATCATTGATCAGATTCTTCCTCATGGTTTTGCTTTTGCACAAATTTCTGTTTCTGGTACAGGAAGGTCAAATCATTGTATGGATTTGATGGGTAACGCAGAACAGTTAGGTAACAATGCTGCTGTAAAATGGCTTGGTGAACAGGAATGGTCCAATGGTGCTGTTGCCTTAATTGGTAAGTCATACGATGGAAGTACACCTTGGCAAGCAGCCATGTTTGGCTCAGAACATAATTATCTGAAAACCATCGTCCCTATTTCAGGACTCATCGGTGTAAAGGAATTAATGTGGAGAAATGGCTCATCTGAGGCACGGGCCCCCATCATGCACAACGGAGTGTATGGTAGCTACGGCCTGGATGGCGATGAGGAAGATTATCAGAATCTTTGTCCAGATTATGTAATAGGTCCAGGAACTGGTATGAGTGCTTACCTCCTAGGTGAGGAGTATGCTGGAACATATTGGGAGGAGCGATATTTTCTCGACAGAGTCATTGAAAATTATCGTGGGAGTGTGTACCTCATTCAAGGATTTCATGACTGGAATGTCGACCCACATATGGCCGTTCCAACCATCAACCGTCTCATTGATAGTGGCATAGAAGCAAGAGGACTATTCGGCCAGTGGGACCATGATTATCCAGACAGACCCATCCAACTCGACGACCGCGCTGATTTGGGCGGATGGGGTGGAGAAGCGTTTCCTGAAATGATTCGTTTCGATTGGATGCAAGATTTACTTGAATGGTTCGATTATTATCTTCGAGATATTGGACCTCAACCTGGCCAATGGATTGAAGTTCAATCTAATCTAGGGAAGTGGCGAATTGAAAACAGATACCCACCTGCAGACACCCAAGTACTCTCCTTAGCACTCGGCGAGGGATTGTCAAATGTAGGGGGCACATTGACTGTGTTCCCCGATGCATCTTCTGGTCCAGTTTGGGAATCCGAGCCCTTCGAGACAGGAGTTTTCATCGCAGGAACACCTCGATTTCATGTCGATGTTCAAACATTAACCTACGGTGGACAACTCTACGCATTGTTGGAATCGTGCTCTGTTGACGATATGTGCATTCACATTGCACACGCTATTATGGATTTGCGATATCATGAAGGTGGTAGTCAACTTCAAACATGGATTCCTACAGTAGAAACCATCAATGCTAAGATGGAATTTTTCCCTATGGATGCAGAAATTCCCGCTGGCCATAGAATTCGATTATCTCTCACTTCAACTGGGATGGATTACCTACCTGCATCAACATCTTCGGTTGTGTTTATTGAAGAGGGCATGACCTCGACATTACAACTTGATACATTCGACCCTGACACTAAACTCTACTTTACTCCCCCAGTTTGTACTCACGAACGTTGCATAGCAGCATCCTGATAGGTTGAATCTATTTTTCTTCATGCACCTTCAAACTACACTCAATCCATTTCGATGTGGGTGTATTTGAGCCATCAGCTGTTGATTCAAGTGGCACAAGTACGTTGGCTTCAGGGAAATAAGATGCTAGATTTCCCCTTGGAATTGGATATGCTACGATAGCCCAACATTTTGATTCAATGGTCGCATCTTCAAAATGGCTAGTCACATCGACCAACTGTCGAGATTTCCAACCTCTCTGAGTCATATCTTCAGCATTCATTAGAATCACGCGACGATTGCCACCAATGCCACGATAACGGTCTTGTAAGCCATAAATCGTTGTGTTGTATTGATCATGACTCCGAATTGTCATCATCACATATCTGTCTTTTTCAACATCTAAAATTGGAAGAGGATTTGAACTAAAATGTGCCTTTCCAGACTGTGTCGTGAATGTTAATGAATCCCGAGGAGGGTTTGGTAAGGAAAACCCTGAATCTTTTCGAACGCGTTCGTTGTATCGTTCAAAGCCGGGAATACATTGTTCAATCATATCGCGAATTTTGTCGTAATCAGCGGCATAACTTGCCCAATCAAAATCATCATTTGAGAACAATTTTTCAGCTATTGAACAAATAATTGATACTTCGCTTTTCAGTTGATTCGATATTGGTTTTAATGAACCCCTTGACATATGAACGATACCCATGGAGTTCTCGACCGTTACAAATTGCTGTTTTTCATTTTGTATATCGATTTCAGTTCGCCCAAGACATGGCAAGATGAGTGCAGTTTTTCCTGTAATGAGGTGACTTCGATTGAGTTTGGTGGAAACTTGAACTGTAAATTCAATATTCTGGATTGCTTCACCAGTTCTCCTCGTTTCTGGTGTAGCAGAAAGAAAATTCCCTCCCATGCAAAAGAAGAAATCAACATCTCCTTTTTCCATTGCATGAATCGAATGAACTACATCATAACCATGTTCACGAGGTACATCGAATCCCAACCCTTTTTCTAAACCTTGGAGGAAAGCCTCAGGAGGGGATTCCCAAATCCCCATGGTTCGATCACCTTGGACATTGGAGTGACCGCGAACTGGACAAAGTCCTGCTCCCTTTTTGCCAATATGCCCTCCAAGCAACATGAGATTGACAACTTCTTGAATGACTTGTACTCCATTTCGATGTTGAGTCAGGCCCATGGCCCAACATGAAATTGTGGATTTAGAATTCATACAGAGCGATGCAAGTGCATGTATTTGATTCAAATTTATACCGGCTTGCATCGAAAGATCTTCAAGTTCAACATCATCGAGTTGTGACTTAAAATGTTCAAAATCTAAACAGTGTTGTTGAATAAATTTTTTATCGTAACCATTTTGCGAAATAATAATTTTAGAAATGGCTTGGAGCAGTGCAGCATCGCCTCCAATTTTTACTGGCACGTATAAATCAGCAAGTTGTGTGGAAGAGAATTTACCTTTCATGTAGTCTTGAGGATGTTTGAAGCGTTGCAAACCTGCTTCGGGAAGTGGATTAATGCTAACAATTTTGGCACCATGCTTTTTTGCTGATTCCAAAGCAGATAACATTCGGGGATGATTTGTACCCGGATTTTGCCCAATCACGAGAATCAAATCAGCGTGATCAAAATCATTCAAAGTGACCGTTCCTTTGCCGATTCCAATCGTGGTTGAAAGTGCTTTACCACTTGATTCGTGGCACATATTTGAACAATCAGGTAAATTGTTGGTTCCGAATTTTCGGACAAAGGCTTGGTAAAGAAATGCTGCTTCATTGCTTGTTCGACCTGACGTATAGAACACCGCACGATGTGGATTATCGAGTTCATGAAGACGATTTGAAATTATATCAAAAGATTCTTCCCAGGATATTTTTTCATAATAATCGCTTCCTTCATGTCGTATCAAGGGATGGTCAAGTCGACCGCTTGCATTCAGTTCGAAATCTGACCAAGACAGTAATTCAGAAATCGAATGTTGTTTGAAAAAATCGACTCCAATTGTTCTTGTCATTGCTTCGTCGGCTACAGCTTTTGCTCCATTTTCACAAAATTCGAAAGATGAGCGATGTTCCGGGTCAGGCCATGCACAACCTGGGCAATCGAAACCTTCGTTCTGATTCACGAGTCCTAGAGTTTTAACCGTACGAGTGACGCCCATTTTTCGTATGGAATGGTTGAATGAGGATACGATTGCGGGAACTCCTGCAGCCTGTTTTTTGGGTTTTCTAATTTTCAGATTTGCATTGTCGGGTGGTGTTTCCGATTTTTTTTGAATAGACATTGCAATCGTTCCTGCTATGCATCTCATCTAAACAAACTTATGGCTTTATTTTTGAAGTCCCAGCACCAATTATGACGCATGTGTTTTCTTTCAAGAACGAGATGATGGTCATGTTTGAACTCCTTGCTGCTTCAATGGCCAAACTTGAAGCCGCCCCTAAACCGACAACGAATTCGATATTCATTCGCCCTGCTTTTGCAACGATATCCCAGCCGATTCTGCCCGAAACCAACAATGCTGCAAGTTCATGATGGGAATTTGAAAGAATTGCATGGCCTAGAACTTTATCGACTGCATTATGCCTACCGATATCCTCCTTCACCACAAGAAGTTCTCCGTTGTTCGAGATAAGGCCGGCGGAATGCATGCCACCGGTCTTCGAAAAGCCGTGGGCACTCAGAAAATGGGACTGATACATCGTGTGAAGGGTTGACATAGATATGTGGTCAAGTTTGGATTCCACAAAAGGAATGGTTGACAATAGACCTTCGATGGAGGGTGAATTGCATCCTCCACATGAAGTTGTGACAATTCTTGGTATGACTGGCACGTTGATGTGTTGTTGATGCTCTAGTTTTATTGAGCAATGATTGTCATGATGTTCAATAACGAAACTCTTTCCATCAGGGACTACAACATTGTATTCTGAGGCCAAATGTCCGATAGCCAATTCTTCAAGAGAGTCATTTGAGGCAAGAAGTTGGGTAAGCAAAGTCAACCCTGAATGAAGAGATACCAAGGATTCGTTTGCTATGTATTCCTCAAACGGGGTACATGCTTCATTTTTCCATTGATGGGCGAGTACTGTGGAATACAGTGCCATAGAATTGACTAATCGACTCTGCTTTTAATTTCATTTGTTTCAGGGAGATCTATGTCAAAGAATTCAAATTGCAAATTGACTAATTCCTCACTCGAACGCGCACTTGCATAGGCATCAAGTGGATCTTGATTTAATTCAAAAAAACGATTCCCCCAACGAAATGCTCCAAGAACTTGTTGAGCATGTTCCTTTCTCCCAACCAAATACAAGGTTGCTGCAATGGCTTCCATAGTTGTTAATCTTGAAGGTTTTCCCCAATTCACAGGATTTGCAGCCAAAAGTAATGGCAACATTCTCGGAACCAATCGAGTCGTTTTCGTGACGAGTTCAACACTTTTTTCTATTTGTGCCCATGAGCAATCAAGTCCGACGAGGTGCCCCTTTTTTTCAAGTAGAATGTGATGGTCTTCTGGACCAAACACTTTTCCAGAGAGAGGTTCGAGCAGGATTCCTTTCTTTGGTA
Organism: Candidatus Poseidoniales archaeon; assembly: GCA_038106355.1. Classification (GTDB taxonomy): domain Archaea; phylum Thermoplasmatota; class Poseidoniia; order Poseidoniales; family Poseidoniaceae; genus Poseidonia. The sequence goes on from JAYODQ010000016.1 coordinate 10,749, forward strand.
ACGATTTTAGTTTCTTGTGAAGGACAATGTCATCCCTTTTGCTTGCAATAACTGCGGTATTTTTCTTCGGATCGTCTTGAGCCAACCATATTGCATGCAGAGGAATGAGTGTCATTCACTCACCAAGATCATTGAGGTAATCACCGAGTGTGAGTCCTCTACCTTTTGAGGTAGAAAGTAAATTGTTTCGGTCGTCGTTTGACTCGATCATTAATGAAATTTCGAGAATTTTTTCAAATTTTGCAATAACTGAATCCGTTGGTCGTTTTCCCGCCTCTGCAGATTTAATGACATTCACAGTTTCCGCCATTTTTTTTCCGAGCTCTTGCACAGACCAGTTCTTTCTTTTCCTAGCTTTCATGATTCTATTTCCGAAATCAGGTGCGAGTTCTGTTGATTGCTTCTTCATAATGTCGTGCGAAGGTCGTCCTTTGTTTGTACTTGAATGAGTAGGTTTTGATGAATTATGAGTTTTCTTTTGAACGTCGAATCGCTCAGAGCATCTTAGGCAAGCCATAACAGAGGCTTTTCCAGTTTTCACTTCTCTCGTTGAGACTTTCATCGCCCCACATAATTCACAATCGCCCATGCCATCCCCGTCTATCTTAATGCGGAGGTAAATTTGAATCCTTCGATTTGCTACAATTTAAGAAAATAAATGGTTTATTCTTATAGGGTTGATGTGTAGGGAGGTTTGAGAGCATGAGCACAGACATCGATGAAACCAAGGCAGAAATTACTGCAAAATCGGATGATGCCTTTCGTTCGTTAGAACAAAGTTATAAAATTCTGCAAGAAGAAACTCAACTTTTGATAAATGACCGCACGCACTTGGAAAACGAGCTAAGACAAATGCGAAGAAAAGTTGAGAAACTTCAAGAAAATATCCAGATATTGAAGCTGCCACCACTGATTGTTGGATTTTTACAAGACAAACTCGACTCTGAAAGTGCGATTGTTCGTTCATCCAATGGGACAGTTTTCCAAGTAGGCATTAATCCTCTCATTGACCCGGAGCGGTTGAAACCAGGCACAAGAGTTGCACTCAACCAAGATACTCTTTCCGTGGTAGAAGTATTGTCTGATGCGTGGGACCCTATGGTGAGTGGCGCAGAAGTTGTTGAGAAACCAACTGTAAAGTATACAGATGTAGCTGGTGTTGATGAACAATTAGACTCGGTTCGTGAGGCCGTTGAGTTGCCACTCACTCATCCAGAATTATTCACAAAAGTCGGTGTTCAACCTCCAAAAGGAGTACTCCTCGTGGGCCCTCCAGGATGTGGCAAGACACTCATTGCAAAAGCGGTTGCACATCATACCGATGCTACCTTTATTCGAATGGTCGGCAGTGAACTTGCGCAAAAATACATTGGTGAGGGTGGAAGACTTGTACGCGAATTGTTTTCTTTAGCCGTTTCCAAGGCACCTGCGATTATTTTTCTCGATGAAATCGATGCTATTGGTGCTAAACGGCTTGATAGTTCGACCAGTGGTGACCGAGAAGTTCAACGAACCCTGATGCAACTTTTGGCAGAATTGGACGGATTTGATTCACTTCACGATGTGAAAATTATTGCAGCAACCAACCGACCTGACATACTTGATGATGCATTACTACGGCCAGGTCGATTCGATAGAATTGTTGAGATTCCATTACCTGACGATCAGGCAAGAAAGAGTATTTTAGAAGTTCATCTATCAAAAATGAACACAAAAAGAGTAAAAATTTCTTCTTTAATTGAAAAAACCAAAGGGTATTCAGGTGCTGATTTGAAAGCACTGTGTGTTGAATCTGGGATGATTGCAATTCGGAATAAAAGATCTTTTATTGAGCAAAAGGACCTCAACGATGCATGTATTGTCATCGACAAAAAGAAAGAGACTGGAACACGATTAACCACTTCTCCACACGCATTGTATTCATGAGGAATCATGTGAACATTCAAGGAGTGGATTGACGCCCTCGATTTGATACAATGTATATTGAGTGTGTTCCGAATATATCAGAGGGCGTTGACCTTGAGAAAATTCATTCTATTGTGGCTGCAGCCAAAGCAGTCGACGGATGTGTCGTGTTGGGCGTAGAGCCAGATGCGGATTACAATCGAACAGTTATCACGTTAGCCGGTTTACCCGAAAATGTGTACAATGGTACGAAGGCACTTGTTCTCAAGGCAATCCAAGAAATTGACATGCGACAGCATAAAGGTGAGCATCCTCGTTTAGGAGCAGTTGATGTTTGTCCATTTGTCCCATTGGAGGAATCGATGACTCCGGTATGTATCGAACTAGCAAATCGACTTGCAAAGGAGGTCAATGATGAGTCGGAAGTATGTACGTATTTGTACGGATTTGCAGCGAAACATGAAGCCAAAAGAATGCTCTCAGATATTAGAAAAGGGCAATACGAAGGAATCGAAGATAGATTTGGTCCAAATACTCAAAACTTACCGTCGGAGATCATTCAACCGGATTTCGGTCAACCTGAATGGAATGAAATAACAGCTAAATCTGGCTGTATTACGATCGGAGCACGAGACATTCTCATCGCTTACAATGTCAATGTGCATGAAGTGGATGCTGCTGTATCGAAAAAGATAGGGTCATTGGTGAGAACTTCGGGGCGACCATTAAAGAATGGAAGGGGGCAAACGATTCGATTACCAGGTTTATTGGAAAATGTACAAGGAATGGGTGTACAATTAGAACGTTTGGGAATAAGTCAAGTTTCGATGAATATACTCGACCGTCATTCCACTCCAATCCACACTGCTTTTTTGGTATGCCAAACCTTAGCCCAAGACCATGGAGTCGATGTTTTTGGTAGTGAAATCGTTGGATTAATTCCGCTTCAAACCATGTTAGATGCGGGGAATTTTTTTGCTGAGAAGGGGGGATTAACCGATGAAGAATTGGTTGATGCGGCAATTCTTGGCCTTGGCCTTCGAGAATTTCATGAATTTGACGCTGAGCGACGCATCATAGAATGGGCAATAAAAAAGGAGTTGAATCAATGACATTTATGGATAAGACGTTAAAAGAATTTCAGATACTCTTGGCCTCTGAAGAGCCTACGCCTGGCGGTGGAACAGCTTCTGCTGTTGCTTTAGGGCAAGCTGCGGCGTTAACTTGTATGGTTTCAAAATTAACCCTCTCAAGCGAAAAATGGCAAACTGGATGGGAATTCTCAAGGCAATGTTTGGCCGTCGCAGAACCACTGCTTGAACAAGCTGGTGTCCTTGCTCAGCAAGATAGTGATGCATTTGATAAGGTCATGAAAAGTTATCGTTTGCCAAAATCAAGCGATGATGAAATTCAACATCGTCGCGAACAAATTCTAATTTCCACATTGGCAGCAACTCTTGTGCCCCTTGAGACCGCTACACTTGCCGTCCAGTTGCTGGAAGTTTTACCACAGTTAGCCTTGATAGGTAATTCAAATGCTGTTACAGATGTAGGGGTTGCAGGTCTCCTTGCGAGTGCTGCAGCAAAAGGTGCATTGTTCAATGTGTCAATTAATGTGGGGGGTTTGTCAGAACAACATCAGGAAGAAATCAATCCACAAGTCGAGGAGTTAACAGAAAAGGCCAGGGTTCTTTCAAGAGAAATCATGGACAATGTGAGGAAATCATTGAACTAACGAACTCTTGAACCGGCTGAAATGTTCGAATCCAATGTGACGATCGTCACTGAACCTTTGCCGTCATCAGCTGCAAGAATCATTCCTTCAGAAGTCACGCCACGGAGAGGACGAGGTTTCAAATTGGCCACGAAAACGATATTTTTACCTTGAAGTTGATCGACTGAATAAAATTCTTTCAGGCCTGCACAAATTGTCCTTCCTTCTTCAGTGCCATCGTCGATAGACAAGACGTATAATTTATCGGCATTTGGATGGTCTTCTACATTCAAGACAATGCCCGTGCGTAAATCTACTGACATAAAGGTTTCAAAATCTAAAAATGCTATTCCATTGTCTTCTCCCATGTTCTCAATTCCCTTCTTGTTCTTTTTTCCACCCTTTACGGCATGTGTTATGTCTTCATTTGAATTCGAATCTTCTTCGATAAATCCTTGCTCTCTTTTCAAGATTTCATCCAAGTCAAGCCTTGCAAAAAGTGGGGTTGGTTGTTCAGTATTCCATGTTCGCTCGGCAGACCAATCAATTGCACTTTCCCATGATTGAGACTCGACTTGAGTTGTGTAACCAAGTGAATGCCAAAGTCTCTGTGCACTTGTAGGCATAAAGGGGTGGGTCGCAATTGCCAGTGTTCGACAAACTCTCCATCCAAATGCCAGCGAAGAAATACTCTTCTTGTATCCATCGAGGTCTGGATTTTTCATGTACTTCCACGGCTCTGCTGTTTGAAGCATTTGATTTCCAAATTGAGCAATATTCATGATGTGGCGAAGGGATTCTTTGAATCGATGTTTCTCAAGCGATTCTGTAGCAAGTTGAAAGAGTCGCTCAACTTCTTGTTGTTCGTCCTCCAAATCGTTGGTATCGAAGAGAGCAAATGGATCACTTGATTCTCCATCGAATCGGTGACCCAATGTCAATACTCTGTGGATGAAATTGCCGTAGGTAGCAATGAGTTCAGAATTTATTTTTTCAACAAAATCTGGCCAATTAAAATCAGTATCGTGATTTTCGGGCATATTTATGCTCAAATAATATCGAAGGGTGTCTGCATCGTAGTGTTCCAAAAAGGATGGGAGCCATACAGCGTGCTTTCTCGATTTGGAAAATTGACCACCGGCCAACAACAAATAATGCATTGCAGGTACATTATGCCCCAATGCTAAATCTCCCGGTCGTTGGTGAAATGTAATGGTCTGGTTTGATGTCTGTTGATGTGCTGCATTTAGTCCCATGATGATTGCTGGCCAAATGACAGTGTGGAATGGTATGTTGTCCTTTCCTAAGAAATACAAATGACGTGGCACTTTGCCGTCTTCAGAAACTTTCCACCAATTTTCCCATGCATTCATCCCCTGAGGATGATGGGTTGCATAGCGTTCTGACCAAATTTGAGCACATGTGAGGTATCCCTGAACTGCTTCAAACCATACATAAACGCACTTTCCTTGCCACTGTTCATCTTCAAATGGTATCGAAATGCCCCACTCCAAATCTCGAGTGACGGCCCTTGGTCTGAGTTCAGCATCCAATTGTTGTTTTGTCATTGCTTTCACATTTGAATTCCAAAATTCCTGCCTATTTTCTGAATATGCTTCTAAAGCTTGCTGAAACTGGTTAAGCCTGTAGAACAAGTGTTGTGTGTCTCTGATTTCAATTGATGCATTTGGTGTTAGTTTGGAGCGAGGGTGCTGCAATTCCAATGCTTCGTAAGTAGCGCCACAAGAATCACATTGGTCACCCCTTGCATCTTTTGCTTGACAAGTAGGACATGTACCCTCAACGTAACGATCCGGTAGAAATCGGCCCTCGCCATCACCATGGACTTCGTAAAATTGCTTCGTGGTCTTCGATTCAAAAAATCCACCTTCATAGAGGGTAGCAAAGTTGTTTTGGACCCTTTTTTTATGTGCCTCATCGCTGGTTCGGTTAAACAATGAGCCGCCATATTCTATTCCTCGTGGGTCAACATGAGGTTCCCAAGAACATCCTAAATCAAGGAGTGCCTTTTTATTGATTTGGTGGTATTTATCGACGATTTCTTGTGGATGCAAACCATCCTGTTCTGCAGTTATTGTAATTGGAGTTCCATGTTCATCACTACCCGAAACCATGAGTACTCGATTACCCTTCGCACGTTCAAAACGAGCCTGTATGTCGGGTGGAAGATAACATCCCGCAACATGGCCCAGATGCAAAGGTCCATTTGCATACGGCCAGGCTACACAAATCAAAACATGTTCACCTGCCATGTCGCTCAATGTGTCCTATGAACCTCACTTTTTGAGTTTGACTCCATTAGGACCTCATTTCGATTGAATCCTCCGTCATTTTCAAAAGGGCAACCCCTGTAGCGTCTTTTATTCCAATCGGAGCATTGACTCTTCATGGCTGATTATACTCTTTTGATTCTTTACTGCAGTTTGGCACTTGGTGTGTCATTCGTGTGCTCGATTTTAGAAGCTGTTACGCTGTCTTTGCCTCAAACCTATGTTGTTTCGTTAGAAAAAGGCAATACAAAGACCGGGAGACTTTGGTCGAAATTGAAAGCAGATGATGCGGTAGGTCCACTTACCGCAATTCTCACGCTGAACACCATCGCTCACACCATGGGTGCGGCAGGTGTAGGGAGTCAAATTCAAATGATTTATGGAGAAGAAATGTTGACAATCGGTTCAATCATTCTGACGGTAGCAGTTCTTTTTTTATCCGAAATTATCCCCAAAACGTTGGGTTCAGCGTATTGGAAGCAATTAGCATTGCCTTCAGCATTTGCATTGCTTTGGTTAACACGTGCAATGTTTGTTCTCATTGCACCGATTCAAATAATGAAATCTCTTTTCCCGCAAGGAAAGAAGAATACAGTGACGAGAGACGATGTAGCAGCAATGGCAGACATCGGTGAAGAAGAAGGTATTCTTGACCCTGATGAAGAACGAGTTATTCACAATTTGTTGCAACTAAGGGACATAAAGGTCGAGTCAATCATGACACCAAGGGTTGTCGTGTATGGCCTTGACATTGAGTCTGATGTGAAAGAAGTGTTAGAAGAAAATTCGATCATTCGATTTTCAAGAATACCAGTTTACAATGAGTCACTCGATGATATTCAGGGCATTGTGATACGCTCAGAGTTACTCATGTCTGCAGGACGCGGAGATTGGCAAAATACGATGGCAGACCTCATGAAACCTCATTTATCCGTCCAACTTGATTCAACGGCTGAAGATGTCTTGGATTTGTTTCTTGAAGAAAAACAACAATTTGCTATTGTTCAGGATGAATTCGGAGGAACCTCTGGCATTGTCACAATGGAAGATGTTATTGAAACGTTGCTCGGCAAGGAAATTGTCGATGAATTGGATGAGGTTGAAGATATGCGTGAACTTGCTCGAACAACAATCGCAAATGGTTCAAGCGACAACAGTTCCGAAGAATAATTAGTATAAATTCTGTTTTTTCAAGAATCTTTCAATAAGAATGCTCCTCTCTTGATTTTGATCTCCACCTGAGTGAGAGAGTGAGTCGATGAGGTGGCTTTCAAATTCAGTTGAAGATGCGGTTAATTCGAATAAAAAATCTTCGTAATGGGAACGACCAAGTTGGGTATCCGTACCTGCTTGAAGAATCATCAATGAGCAAGTTGGCATGCCCCACCGAGGTATGTCTGCATCATGGATTGAACTGAAGTCACTTGATATTGTGGTCAATCGATTGACCGTGAAGAAAATCCTGCGGTCCATAAGTGATCTAAGAACTTGTGGAACTTTCAATGCTCGATAGGCCCTTTGTAATATGTACGAGTATTTTGTCATAGGAGATTCCAATATGAGGGCTTGAAGATTGACTGTTTTTTCCCATTCCGTCATTCTTTTACACAATCTAAGTGAGATGAACGCGCCAATACTGTGTCCATAAATAATCAACCTTTGATTTGTTTTAGAATAGTCCAAGCCATTTATAATTTCAATAATGCACGTAGAAGAAAACTCTGCACTCCATTTCTTCACAGCATCAGATGACCCATGATTTGGAAGGTCAATTGCACAAATAGACCAATCGAGGTTAACGAATTGTTGGATTCGATTGTTCATTCGGCCTGAACTCGACCTCCAACCATGCAAAAAGACGATGAGTGGTTTATCCTTGCGTCCATGGTAAAGATGATAGTGAATATTGTAACCTTTTACAATTCTAGTGTGGTCCTTCCATCCCTTGATTTGCAAAGTTTCTTTTCGAAATTTCTCCGGTCGTTGAAAAATAAAATACTCCATTAGGTCAAAGTACAATCTCACCAAAATCAAACCTACAAATATCCAAGTGTACCACAAAAAGTGTTTTGTCACCATGGCATAGGTGAATACGCATAAAAGGGTGACATCAAAAACCAAATCTGCGTACACGCGATTGGGGAAGATTGCTCGAACAATCATCCTTCTTCAACACGGTAAAGAGGTGATCAATCAGCCTTTCCTTCTTCGGGAGAACCTTCTTCAGAAGCCTTTTCTAATTTCTTTTGCTTCTTATCTTCTTGCCGTTGAATGAGCTTGTCACCAAAACTACCCATGTTCTCTAACCGTGCAAAAATACCAGTGGCTTTGTCGGTTTCAGCAGGAATAAATTTAACTTCGTATGCTCCGAACATTAAATCAAACAT
>JAYODQ010000016.1:19145-37787 GCA_038106355.1 Candidatus Poseidoniales archaeon
CCCTTGGGTCTTGCTTTGGGTTGAGTTGCCTTTTGTTTCTTTGCTTCTTTTTTTGATGGCGAAGGCTCCGCTTTGGCAACAGGTGCAAAAGTCTGAGCAACGACCTCCTTGGCTTTTGGTTCAACAACTTTCTTTGCAGGTTGAGTGCTTTCTTTTGATTCGTTTACTTTGTCGAGTAATCCCATGTTCTTCACCTCGAGTATTTTATGACCACTTCTTTGTATATTTCAAAATCTGATGATTGAGTGAATGCAGTCAAATCAGATTCTCCGATATTTTCAAGGAGTTTATCAATCATTGAAACAAATGTAGAACGTTGTGCTTCTGTGGTTTCTGCAAAACTTTGGCCAATGAGCATGTAAAGTGCAAAATCTTCGCTCTCAATGAACGACTGGGCAATATGTTCTGGTAAAGAAGATTCAAGTAAGGAGTCTACGATAGAAAAGAATTTCATGAATACATCGTCTCCTTTCTCGTTGCTTGGTTTAGCGACTGTGGGCTCCATCATGACTTTTCTTTGCTGAAGTAGGTGTTGCAAAGTTGTTTTCAATTGCTGCTCATCATCTCTTTGCCCATTTTCTTTAGCCCGTTGGTAAAGCGGTTTTAGCCTTCGGATTTCCTTTTCAATGTCCTCAAGTGATTGAAATTCGGTCTCAGTTTCAACCTTTGAATCATCATCAAGCAGCGTAACCGTAGGTGCATCTCGAATTTCAGCAACCTTCTTTTCGTGTTCATTTTTTCTCAACACGATGATTTCTCTGTCGAGTGAATGGCCAAATCTATCGGCGTACCTGTCGAGCAATGAACCTGCATCGGCGTTGCTGATTCGGTCAATATGTCCATAAATTTGTTGCAACGGCTTTTCGGACCGCTTTGCCCACAACTTTTGATATTCATTCGATTCTTCGTTTGTTACGCTTTGAGAAGGTGCTAATCCACCTGCGGCTGGTGTAGGCGTGGGTAATTGACCAATTGGTTCGGGTATTGTTGCCTGTTGAGGCGTTGGAATTGGTGCAGGAGGCAGGACTGGATCGGGTGGTAGCACAGCAGGTGGTACATGTGGGGCAGGTGGCTCAGCTTGTGGCATGGGCGGCATAGGTGGCATTGGAACGCCTGACACGGGTTGAAGAGGTGGTGCGGGCATCCCAGGTGCCGGCAACGGCATTGGTGGCAAAGGTGGCATGGGCATCCCGGGGGCAGGCGGTAGAACAGCGTTTGATTTTGACTTGTCTTTACGTGCCAAAAAATACCACCTAAAGCGTAGGAACAGCCCTCTACCCTTGAACCTTACCACCAAATGATGTGAATTCGTTCAATTCAATTTCTTTAATTCGATTGCTGGGCCCAACCTTTCAAGACAAGGAAAGTCGCACCTGATTCGCTTGTTTCAATCACATCTCCACGCGTGGCTTCAATTTCTTGTTCGCCAATTTTGGCTCGAATATCGTCTTTGATAATTTCAACTCGTTGTGATTGGTCCATGCCGAAAACGTAGCATTCATCAAGCGGATGAAACCTATTTGTTGCATCAGGGTCAAGTTGTGATAGTGGGAATTCGGTCACCCGCATTCCTGATTTTCCGTGCAAGGATGAAGGCCAGCGGATTTGTCGTCGAACGTCTATGGTCACCACTTCATCGGTCTCCCCAGCATTGCCCAAAACAATTGATTTATCAGACCGCAAGAGGTTAAGAAAGAGTTCTTGGTACTGCCCAAGAACTTCAAATTTTGATTCTTGCTTTAGTCTACGTATTTTTTCAGGATGATTCATGAGTTGTGCTAATTTCCGTATTGAATTAATGGAACGTTGAGATTGAAGTGGTTCTCGTTCATGCATTGCCTTCAATCCTGCTTCTAGACGTTTGAGGTTCTTCAATGAATGTTCCACTTGGTTGTCAATATCAATCAGAGCATCAATAAGGTCATTCATGCCATTTTTCAACCGAGCAGTCCAACCCTTTGCATCATGTTGTTGAAATCGAGCAATCGCACCTGCGACATCGACACCTTCTCCGCGAATATGCGACACCATCTCTCTTCTCGCCTCTGAATCGAGGTGATGAAAAGCGGGGTCACGGTAATGAAGATGGAATCCCCTGTGGCCAGAAAAAGTTACTTGCAAATATTCTTCAGAGAATCCGAATTCAGGCTGTAAAAAATCATTCCATAAGGACCATGCTTGTTCTTGGATAATATCGATCATAGCAGGAAAATCGTTATCAGAAATACCGGGCAAATGGTCGCCATCAAGGTCGAAAATCAAATCTGCTCCTTGCCACTCCTTGTCGACCATCTTTGGCTCATTCGGTTTGTTCCAATATGCAGTCGAATAAAAGCAAGAGTGCATTGTTTTTGAAGAAACATACTGCCTCACATCTTGAATACGATGAAAACCAATATGCCGTAAAGGAGGTGCACCGCCAAACGGAATAAACATCCATTCGCGTTGTTCAATTTGAGGTGGCGTCCAAAGTCTTGAATGCTGGTAGTATTGTTGAAATTTGCGGGCAAAGTGCGCCCAGCCGGTCAGCATAGTCATCGCTAGTGTTGAAGGATTAGAGTCTTTTTGAATGATTATTCTTTCATCCAGAATCGCTGTTCTGACTCAGAAACAACTGTCGAGGAGTCAGCACCTGTTCGTTCTACATAATGGTCCCAGCAAAGATATACATTTTCAAAGACCATCGCATTGCCAAAGGTCATGCGCACTCCACATGAATCGCACCTTGGTCCAATCTCGCCGTTTGGTGCCTGTGCTAATTGAATGTGTTCATGCGGCATGTGGATTCCTCAGTTTTCCCGAACTCAAACGAATTATTGAACTTGAGGGTAAATCATTCTGAAAAATCATCAAATTCTGAGGATTGAACCCAATGCAACAAATCGAGCGCTACAATACAAGATTCTGAAATCTCAGGTTGATGGTGATGCTTAAACTTCTCGAGGACATGAAGAATCGATCGGTCCCCAATTGCACCCATAGCCTCAGCTGCTTCGTGTCGAACCATCACATGTTCATTTTCGTTGGATAGGACCTCTGTGAGTTTAGGTAAAACAACATTGTTTTGCATTTGTCCAAGGACATATGCAATTTCATGCCTCAACAATGCACTCGAGCAATTGAATCCATCGCAAAGTGCCAGTGCAGCCTCATCTGTTCGAATGTTACGCAAAGAAAAAACGGCTCTCATCCTTTGAAACATCGGGACCTCGTTGTTCAAAAGAACCATCCTGTGAGTCGAAATTTCACCTCCAACTTGAGGGGGAGCGGGGTCAACGCTACCAAATTCACTCACTGGTGGTTTAGGTTCCATGCTTATGCCCCAATGAAATCGATTGAATCAGGATCAAAATTTTGGCGAACAAGTCCAAGTTTTTGGCCGTCCCTCAAGAATTTTCGAATCGATGACCGCCCATCTTCTTGATAATCGATGGTTCGCTCATTAACATACATTTGAACAAAAGTCCGATTGGTATCATCATCAATGCCTCTACCCCATTGTTTTGCGAATTCTAATGCAGCTTCGGGATGAGCAATAGCGTACTCTATGCTCATTTTGGTGTATTTTGTCACATCATGCATAACTGATTCGCCAAGATCTCTTCTCACAACATTCCCACCGAGAGGCATGGGCCATCCGTTGTTTGTCATGTTCCACCATTTTCCGACATCGAGAAGCACATCCAACTCATGATTTTTGTATGTTAATTGACCTTCATGGATGATTAATCCAGATGTCACGCGTCCATCTAAAATTTGGTCGATGATTTCATCAAATGGTACAACGATATAGTCGACGTTCCCCCATGCGAGGTTTAAGCCAAGAAAGGCACTGGTTTTGGTACCGGGAATAGCAATGGGCTTACTGCGGGCTTCTTCTTTTGTGGTGCCGGCTTTTGCAACAATCATAGGTCCATATCCCTCGCCCATTGATGCACCACAATTCATAAGGGCATAATCATCGGAAATTTCAGGATAAGCGTGAATTGATACAGCAGATACTTCCAGTTCCTTATTCATTGCTCGATGATTTAATGTCTCAATATCTTGTAATTCATGGACAAAAATATACCCTGGTGTTGGAAAGGCTTGAGTTGTCATGGCATGGAACATGAATGCATCATCCGGGTCGGGACTGTGACCAATTCGAATGATCTTGTTTCCATCTTCATCAAGTGGTAATTCGGTTTGCATTTCTTCATCTCCTTACATTGCTTGCTCAACAAGGTGCAATTTCTGGTTCAATTCTAGAAATTCAGCCCGGTATGATGATCCAAATATTGTGCTCAAAAAGGAATTCAATCCTAAGATGTGTTCTTCATCGAGTCGATTGAAAACTTCTCCAAAATAACGTTCCAACCGCTCCACAGTGAGATGAGATTTCAATGCTGAACATTGAACCACATTCGCCCGAATTGATTTATTATTTTCAAAATCTTCAAGATTTGCCAAGAGTAATCTGTGTGCTTGTTGTATGTCATCGATTGGGGTGTCTTTTCTCGCTGCAAATACGCCAAAAACCATGGGTAGAGCAGTATTTCGAAACCATTCTTGACCTAGGTCGAAGACAACTCGATACTTTTCTTCCTTTGTAGCTTGAAGAGCACGGTCTCCGATGAGCAAAGCAGCGTCGCAAACAGCCATCATCGCATCGATGTCGGGCCCCATTTCTTGATACTCGACTTCAATGCCTTTTGATTTCAAAATATGTTTACACAATACAACGGATGTCGCAGAATCCGTTGGTAGTGCCACCGTCTTAATATCCAGAAGACTTTTGTTGCTAAAGAGCAATACACTCCCTACCTCTCCTTTGGAGCAAATACCAATATCTGGAATTAAAATCAATTCATCCCTATGTTTTGCGTAATCGGCTGCTGGAATTGGAGCAACGATGCAATCTCTTCGTAGGATGTGACCTGTAAGCCAAGAAGGTGGAGCAGCCAAGACATTCCATTTGGATGGAATCGAATGAAACAATGGCTCACAGTTAAGAAATGCCACTCTCCCAATAGTTTTCTTCCAACTCATGCATTCACCCCTGAACGACTGGTAATTGAATTCTTTTTGGCAATTCGGGTTTGACAAATGGTTTGGCCCTATCGTATGTCGTGTTTCTTCGAATTGGAATGGATTCAGAGTTTTCAATCAATTTAGCTAACATTGCATTATCGAGTTCTAATTGAGCATTTGAACCGGCAGAATGCATGATTGATTCTTTTTGGACAATCCCGTCTATATCATCCGCTCCAAATTGTAGTGCTAATTCAGCAAGGTGGTCGCCAATATTCATCCTGTAGGCTTTGATGTGTGGTATATTGGTTAGGATGAGCCTTGAAATACTGATCATTCGAAGTATTTCTTGACCCGTAGCGAGTTGTGCTTCAGGTAGTCGTGTATTGTCTTGGAGAAATGGATAGGGTACGAAGCATTGAAATCCATTTGTTTCATTTTGTAAAGTTCTCAATTGAATGAGGTGTTGAATTCTTTGCTCGGGAGTTTCAATGGTTCCAAAGAGCATCGTACAATTTGTTGGAATACCCAACAGATGAGCCTGTTTGTGAATTTGCAGGTATTCCTCCGAACTTTCCTTTCCATTGCAAATGACCGCTCTTACCTCATCGTTGAGGATTTCAGCACCTCCACCTGGTAAGGATGTTAAACCTGAATTCTGCAAACGCTTCAGAACTTCAAGAATTGAAATGTTCGATTGTTGCGAGAGATGTTTTATCTCAACTGCCGATAGTGATTTGATGGCAATATTTGGGAAGCGTTCACGAACAGTCGAAAATAATTCTTCATAGTATTCGATGGTCCAATCAGGATGAAGGCCACCTACTGTATGAACTTCATCAACGGCGTCTTTGTACGTTTCAAGTTCATTCACGAAATCATCAATTGAGTATTCATATGCATCTTTAGCTTTGGGCCCCCTTCTGAAGGCACAAAATTTGCATGCCAAAACACATATGTTTGTTTGATTGATGTGGACATTCGAGTTAAAAAATACATTCTTGCCATACATTGCGTGTTTGACTGAACCTGCGAGGGCACCCACCTGTGACAAAGAAGGGTGATGGAATAATACCGAACCATCGTCAGGATTCAACTCATGTCCTTCGATTATTTTTTGAATAATTGGGTGTAAAACAACATCAAAGTTGTCTTTTGATATTTCACTGGAGAATTTGCTCCGCCACTCGGGATGAGGGCTTGCTAACGAAGAAATCGGCAATTCTTCCATGTACATTCCCAAATGTGTATCACTTTAGAATCTGTGCATAAGACCATGTCATCTGCGAACGGCAAAAAAGTTAGATGAAATTAAAAATTTCCTAAACTCCTCAATGATAAGGACGCTACTGGAAATAGCCATAATGACCACCCAGTCGGCTTTTGTTAATTGGCTTGTGGAAAGTAAATCACCAATGCCAATACCGATCAATGGTATCGTCGTTGAGGCAAAATTGACGATAATGAACAAAAGAGAAAGTGATATCAGGAGAGCCAAATTAATCGATTTATTGGAGAAAAGACCTAGTTTTATCACACTATCTTGACTCGACCTGCAATTCATAACATTGAACAATTGGAACACAACGAAAACCGAGAATGTCATAGTTTGTGCTTTTTCAAAATTCTTATCAGCATATATTTGCCAGTCATCGAGTGCTTGTTGATGATAGATATTTGTAGAATCTTTACAGGCCTCGACATTAAACGAAGCGACATTGTCATAGGGCCTCAATTCGCACTGTTCGATCCCTCCTCCTGCAAGGTAAAAGACCATGAGAGAGCCTGCAACCATAACCAAGCCCAGATACAACATGAGCAATTTGTCGGACGCATTTGGCAATTTTTCATCAACTGGTCGCGGTGGTTTATCCATGACTTTGCCATGTTTTGTTTCAACACCCAACGCTACTGCAGGTGGGCCGTCCATGAGTATGTTGATCACGAGAATTTGTGTTGCGGTAAGTGGTAAGTTCCAGCCAAAAATGAACGTAGATACCACAATTAACAAAACAGCAGCAATGTTTGTTGAAACTTGGTATCGAACGAAGTTACGAATGTTTTGGTAAATTTTTCGTCCTTCTTCCACTGCATGCACGATGTTTGCAAAATTGTCATCTTGTAATACCATGTCTGCTGCATCCTTTGCTACATCAGTTCCTTCAATTCCCATGGCAATACCAATATTTGCCCTCGAGAGGGCGGGTGCATCGTTGACTCCATCGCCAGTCATAGCAACAACCTCACCGGTTGATTGCAATGCTGTTACGATGCGCATTTTGTCATCCGGAGTGACTCGACTGAAAATTGAGGTCGATTGTGCAATCTTTACCAAGTCTTCATCGCTAATGTTGGACAAATCTCTACCATTGATCCCCATGTAATCTTTCCTACAGATATTAAGTTCATGGCCAATTGAAACTGCTGTTTTTTGTTGGTCACCGGTAATCATTTTTACTCGAATTCCTGCTTTCTGACATGTGCGAATGGCATCGTACACCTCGGGTCTCGGTGGATCTATGATTCCAACAGATCCGAGATACACCAAATTTTGTTCTAGATGTTCCCAATCATCGAGGTCTTCGTTCCCTTGAACCTCCCTTGCAGCCAATGTAATGACTCTTCGGGCATGACCAGCGAGATTATTGTGCTGCGACCGAATGACTTCGAAATCCTCTTTGGTTAATTCAATACGTTCATTTCCTACGTACTTGTATTTTAAGAGAGATTCAAGAACATAAAACGCACCTTTTGTGAAGAGCCACCGGTCATTATCTCTGGTGTGAATCACTGACATTCGCTTTTTCTCACTGTTGAATGTCATTTCAGCCAATCGAGGATGTGCTTTCTTGAATTCCTTGATCGGGCCGTTTAATTTCCAACCCAAAACAGCACATGCTTGGTCTGTTGGGTCACCTGTTGCGGTCCAATTGTTCTCATCATTCTGCTTGATACTCGAATTATGGCACAAAGAGAGACAATCTGCGAGAACTTTGTATTCATGGGTTTTCATGAGGCTCGATAATTCTGAAGATTTGATTTGTTCATTATCTACAAAAAGCGTACCAATTGGTGCCAGGCCCTCACCACTCACCGTGTAGGTGTTGTTGAGTGTCACCAAGTCTTTTACTGTCATTTGATTTGTTGTAAGTGTACCTGTTTTGTCCGAACAAATGACAGTGGTAGAACCTAATGTCTCCACCGCTTTCATTCGACGGATAATCGCCTTATGCCTCGACATGTTCCTCATACCTAACGACAATGTGATAACAAGAATGATGGGCAATCCTTCAGGCACGATGGCTACAAAGATTGCAATAGCAATAATGAACTGTTCAATGGCAACCTCCGTGAGCACGGCATTGGGGTCTCCTAATGCAAAGATCATTTTGACGATGACGAGAATGACTGCAACGATCAGTGCAATAAATCCCAAAAAGCGGCCAAGTTGCTCAAGTTTCATTTCTAGGGGAGTCTTAGGTGCCTCTGCTTCAGCAATATCTGCAGCAATTTTGCCTAATTCAGTCTTCATACCCGTATGAACGACCAATGCCTTGGCTCGGCCGCTTGAAACTGTTGTACCCATATATGCCATGTTTTTCCTATCGGCCAGGAGCGTATCCTTTTGAATCGTACTAGCAATTTTACGAACGACTAAGGCTTCTCCTGTAAGTGCGGATTCGTCGATTTTACAATCCATACTTTCAAAAATTCGGACATCAGCAGGGACTTTTAGACCCGGAACAAGCCAAACGACATCGCCAGGAACCAGTTCTGTTGTAGGTATGTCGCTTTCAAAATCGTTTCGTATCACGACACAATTCGAAATTGATAATTTTTTGAGTGAATCCATAGCCTTGTCGGCTTGCCCTTCTTGCCAAAAACCGAAAAAAGCATTTGCTGTTAACACAATGAAAATGAAAATAGCATCAGCAGGCTGATCAGGATGAATCAACAAAGCAACCAAGGCTGCTCCCATGAGGAGATAATTCAATGGGTCATTGTATTGACTAATAAATCTAAAAAATGGATGAATTGGTTGCGTTTCTGCCAATTTATTTAGACCATATTTCTGCTGAAATCTATGAACCTCATTTTGGTCTATTCCGTTTGCTGAAGATTCTAATGTGCTAAAACATTCATCTATTTCCATCGAATGCCAAGAATTAACGGGCATATGATTACCTATCCTAATCGGCTATGGCATATCTACAACTTATTATGTTGATGGTGGATTTCCAATGCGTTTTCATTGGCCAAAGTAAAAATAAATATGAATCAATCATAACGATGAATTGACTTAGTAGTTAGAGGTCGAAGAATTCGATGGGAGCAGAACAACCCTACATTTCCGCCGACATCGAACCAAAGGAATTCACTCTTCGAGTCGTTGTAGTTGGTATTATCCTAGGCGTATTGATGACTGCTGCAAATGCATATCTTGGCCTTTATGCTGGCATGACAGTTTCCGCTAGTATCCCTGCAGCAGTCATGTCAATGATTATTCTTCGTTCCAAATTTTTTAAAGATGTTTCAATCTTAGAAAATAACTCTGTACAAACTATGGCATCAGCAGGAGAATCTCTTGCTGCGGGCGTCATATTTACGGTACCAGCTCTCCTTGTTATGAGCATCTGGACCAGCATCCAATGGTTTGAAACGCTCGTCATTGCATCAATTGGTGGCCTGCTTGGTACAATGTTTACAATTGCCCTTCGAAAATTGTTCATTGTTGAAGAGGCATTGCCTTATCCAGAAGGTGTTGCTTGCAGAGAGGTTCTTGTTGCTGGGGATGAAGGCGGGGATGGTGCATTAGCAATTTTATATGCACTTGGAATTGGAGGCATTTACGGCTTCATGGTCAAGGGTTTTGAAATAACACACCACACTGTTGAAGGTGCCATCGCTTTTGCAGCCACAAGGTTGTATGCAGGCATCGATTTGTCAATTGCATTATTGAGCGTTGGTTTTATTGTTGGAATTCGCATAGCATCCTTCATTTTTCTTGGAGGTGTCATCGGCTTTGGACTTCTCGTTCCAATGTACGGCTTGATTTATGGCTGGCCTAATTCTTCGAATTTGGTCGATGGATTTTACATGTTATGGTCATCTCAAATTCGATATGTGGGCGTCGGTGCAATGGTCGTAGGAGGAGTTTATACACTGTGGTCGATGCGAAAAACGATTTTTGTAGGGCTGAGCAAAGCTTTCGTCCAATCCTCTGGAGGTGAATCTGAACTGCTTCGAACAGAACAAGATATTTCACTCAAAATCGTCGCAATTGTTTGTGGAGCATTGGTCGTATTGACGTTCTTGTTCTATTGGTGGGGTACAGGTTCATCCATTCTTGCATTAGCAGGAGCATTATTTTTGGCATGTATTGCATTCTTTTTTGCAGCAGTCGCAGGATACATTGCCGGTGTCGTCGGCTCATCAAACTCCCCCGTCTCAGGAATGACCATTGCAACCTTGTTGTTCACAGTTGGACTTGTGTGGATCGTGGGGGACCTTCTCCTTGGAATGAATACGGCTGACCTCATGTATGCCACGCTTCTCATCGCTGCAATCGTAGCATCATCTGCAGCGATTGCTGGCGATGTTATGCAGGATTTGAAGACTGGACACATGTTAGGGGCTACCCCAAAAAAGCAACAGTATGCTGAAATTGTTGGAGTATTGACAGGTGCTGTGGTCATAGGTCCCGTGCTATCCCTTTTGCACGATGCATTTCGAATTTCGCCAACAGCATGCATGGCGAATCCACTTCCTAGTGACCCTACATGTTCAAAGGCGTTGTTTGCACCACAGGCCGAACTTATTGGGGCCATCGTGCAAGGAGCCTTTGGAGGAGATTTGAATTTGCAGATGGTTCTCCTCGGAGCAGCACTTGCCGTGGCTCTCATCCGATTACAAATGCCAGTCATGAGTGTAGCCATAGGAATCTACCTGCCTTTGGGGTTATCAGTTCCTATTATGCTCGGTGGTATATTGTCATATTTCGCCTTGCGAAGTGCACATCTGAGAATTGACGGTCACCTCTCCGATGAACCATCCCCCGCAGCTCATGCTGCAGCGAAAGAGGTTGAAAGTCGTGGAGTACTCATTGGTGCGGGATTCATCGCAGGCGAGTCAATTATGGGGGTGATTATCGCTATTTTTATCGTGGCCAAGATCAATTTGCATGAATTGTTTGGCGTTGGTACGTTAGGCAACACTCTTTCTCTTGCATTCTTTGCTTGGTTTGTCATTGTCTTCATGTGGCTTGTCACAAGAACTCTGCCTCGTGGAGGTTCATTTTTGAGCGATTGTGCAATGATTTTTGTTCACAGCGTTGGGCGATTGATTCGTTCTTTTTCTAAGATTGGCAGGGCTTGAATTCAAAGGATTGATGCACAAGTATCAAAGGCTTACCGACGCTTCATAGAAATTGGATTTCGATGACAACCATTGCTGAACTTGAAGAGGTCGCAAGAAAATGTAGAGTGCGAATAATCGATATGGTGTACAACGCACAAGCCGGTCATCCGGGAGGATCACTCTCTGAAATTGATTTACTTGTTGCACTATATGGAACAACGCTTAGAGTTGACCCGAAGAATCCAAAGTGGGACGATAGGGACCGTTTCATCTTGTCAAAAGGCCACGCTTCTCCTGGAATGTACGCCATACTTGCAGAGCATGGTTTCATTGAAGAGCGTGATTTGGCTTCCTACCGCGTTTTGGGTGGCATATGCCAGGGGCACGTTGATGCAAAATGGTGCCCGGGCGTGGACTTTTCTGCAGGGTCACTGGGCATGGGGCTTTCATTTGGCATGGGGTGTGCAATCGCAGGAAGGCTTGATGGGAGTCAAAGGCAAGCCTATGTAATGATTGGCGACGGAGAAATTCAAGAGGGCAGCGTATGGGAGGCCGCAATGGCTGCGGTTCATCATGAATTAGGCAATCTTAACGTAATTCTCGACTGGAATGGTATTCAGAATGATGATTTTTGTGATGTTCAATTGAGAATGTTCGACATTCCAAAGAAATGGGAGGCATTCGGCTGGAATGTAATGGTGATTGATGGCCATAATATGGGTGAAATTGTTCAAGGCTTGGAGTTTCTAAAAAACTCGAATCAAAAACCTAACATTTTGATCGCTCGAACTGTCAAAGGAAAAGGCGTATCGTTCATGGAAAACAATCCATCTTTCCACGGTGCTGCCCCTAACCCTGAGCAATATGCCCTTGCAATGAAAGAATTGGGGGTAACACAATGACTCGAATGGCAGCAACGCGGGACGGCTACGGTGATGCTTTGCTTGAACTAGCGGAAGACAAAAGAGTTGTCGTCTTGGAAGCAGACCTAGGCAAATCAACGAAATCCCTTCATTTTCGAAAGCAATATCCAGAACGGACCATCTCGTGCGGAATTGGAGAACAAAATATGTTTCTTGTGGGTGCAGGATTAGCTTCATCTGGTTATATTCCATTTGCAAGCACATTTGCAATCTTCACAGAACGTGCCTTCGAACAAATGCGAAACGGAATCGCAAGGCCAAATTTGGCCGTACATATCTGCGGGAGCCACGGAGGCACTCACACTGGCACCGACGGTTCTTCAGCACAATCCATCGAAGACCTCGCTATTTATCGAACCCTGCCCAATGTTACAGTTTTGCACCCATGTGATGATGTTTCTACAAAAATTCTCACCAAACAACTCTTGAGTACAAATTCGCCATCATACACGAGGACAGCTCGAAATAAATCTCCAGTTCTTTACGACGGTCGCGAAGATGAAATCAAAATTGGAAAGGGCGTGCTTCACAGAGAAGGAAATGATGCAGCAATCATTGCATGTGGAATTCTTGTTTCCGAAGCCTTACAAGCCGCTCAAATGTTATCCGAAGAAGGCATCGAAGTCACAGTTATTGATATGCACACAATAAAGCCTCTTGATGAAGCACTTGTTCTTGAAGTAGCCAAGAAATGTGGAAAAATCGTGACTGCAGAAGACCATAGCATCATTGGTGGCCTTGGTGGCGCTGTCTCTGAATTCCTCATCGAAAATTACCCAGTTCCCCTGAAGAGAATTGGTGTTGCTGATAGATTTGGTGAATCCGGTGAATCCGATGAAATGCTCCATCTCCTCGGGCTATCAGCCCCATTCATCGCCGATGCTGTTCGGAAAATGTCATGACCGTGACATGTTGAAGAACAGAAGCATTCATAGATTTCGTTGGATTGCAAGAAACATGGAATTCTTTTTGGATACGGCTGATGTTGATGAAATTAGAGAAATCGCAGCATGGGGCATTCTTGATGGAGTGACCACAAATCCTTCCCTCATCAAAAAATCAGGACGAGACTTCAAACAAGTCGTTCGAGAGATTGCAGAAATTTGTTCTGGACCTATTTCCGCAGAAGTAACGGCAATGGATACCGCAGGTATGGTCGAACAAGGTGTAGCATTGAAAAAAGAATTACCTTCAAATGTCATCATTAAAATTCCTTGTACCCCGGAAGGTCTCGCTGCGACAAAAATATTGACAGAAAAGGGAATTGACACCAATGTCACACTCATTTTTTCAGCATCTCAAGCACTTATGGCTGCAAAAGCTGGTGCCACCTATGTTTCGCCCTTTGTTGGGCGAATTGATGATACTGGTCATGATGGAATGGAACTCATCGCTCAGATCATGGCTGCATGGGAGAATTATCAGCCCTCAACCAAAGTATTGGCAGCATCCATTCGTCACCCAACACATGTGTTACAATGCATGCAAATGGGTGCACATACAGCAACAATGCCTGCCAAAATTTTTCGCCAATTGTTGCAACATCCACTCACAGACAAAGGAATCGATAGTTTCATGAAAGATTGGGCTGATGTGGAAGCTGCAGGAAACGCATAACTTTTGAAGGCAAAAGAAGCCTTCATCAAGGTGTTGGTTAAGGGCAAACCAACGGGGGGACTTCTATGGTAAGCACGTACGAGAAATTACAACAACTTCTCGATGGTGAACTTAACATGGATGAGTTGGAAAAAGACCCCGCTCTTGCGAGTCTTGCAAATCGGCTGTATGGCATTAAAATTGCTACAGTAACCCCTCAAAAAACAAGGAACATCCCTTCGGAATCAGCATCATTTCCACAACCAACTGAACCTTCAGATTTGTACATCGAAACAACAGCACCAGCATTCCCAGCTGCTCCAGCACCTTTGCCCATGAATGACTTGCCACCTTTACCTCAAACACGGCAAAAGAAAGGCGGTCTAATTCCAAAGATTTTCTTCATTGGCTTCATCGTATCTGTTGCAAATATTCTTGGATTTATAGGGAGGTTAACAAACAGCCCATGCAATCCAAATCATTACTGTCCTTCTGATGGATACACTCGATTCAATTACCTCTATTTGTTTGACATGAATGATGGTTACGCTTGGTCCCCACCCATACTGGATGGTTCTTATGGAATTCCTGATATTGTTGCCATTTTTGGTACTCTCATCTTATACATGTGGTTTCGTGGGAAAAAGTAGGTCGGCTCATCGAGACGGAGGTATGAATGGTGTCTCATGATAAAGCAAAACGAGGGATTCCATCAAAAAATGAGCAGTTCAATGAATGGTATCCATTCATCGTAGAAGCCGCAGACTTGGTCGACAAGAGGTATCCTATCAAAGGGATGGACGTTTGGCGACCGTACGGCTGGAAAGCAATGAAACTCATTGATGAGTTAACTCATATTGAAATGGATAAAACTGGCCATGAAGAGGTCAATTTCCCACTCCTTATCCCCGAAAATTTACTTGAAAAGGAAAATGCACTCGTCGCTCGACTGAAGCGAGCAAGAGAGGAAAATGTAGACCCGGACACATTACGATTGGATGATGAAGAGGCTGGTTTCAAGAAAGAGGTTTACTGGGTAAAACATGCTGGTGAAAACGAATTGGATATACCTATGTTTTTGCGCCCAACGAGTGAGACAGCAATGTACACCATGTTTCCTTTATGGATTCGCTCACACAAAGATTTACCATTAAAAATTTACCAAATGGTGAATACTTTTCGTTACGAAACGAAACAAACGAGATCGTTTATTCGCGTGCGGGAAATTCATTTCTTCGAGGCACATACCGCACATGTTGACGAAGATGATGCAACACGACAAATCAATGAAGACCTCGAAATAGTTGATAGACTCATGTACGAATTATGCCTGCCAGTCATTAAAGCAAAACGACCAGTATGGGATACTTTTCCCGGTGCTTGGTATACAATTGGCATCGATGCAATTATGCCGAACGGAAGAACTCTACAAGTTGCTTCATGTCACCATTACAGGGATCAATGGGCAAAGGCCTTTGACATATCATACGAAAATATCGATGCAGAGCAATCGTATGTTCACCAGACGACATATGGCATGTCGGAAAGACTGCTCGGGGCCATCGTGGGGATGCATGGAGACGATAGTGGTTTGATCATGCCCCCTTCGATTGCTCCAATTCAAGTCGTCCTTTGCCCAATGATTCGAAAGAATTCTCCAGTAGATACCATTGCTGTAGCACACGAAATCGCATTAAAACTACGAACATCTGGAATAAGAGTGAAAGTTGATGATAGGGACCTTCACCCCGGTCAGAAATATTATGATTGGGAGATTAAAGGTGTTCCATTGCGATTGGACATCGGTCCACGGGACATTGAACAGGGAACTGCATTTGCCGCACGCAGAACTGGTGGAAAAGAGGCCATTTCAATTGACCACATCGTGGTTGAAAGTCAAAGGTTACTTCAGTTAGTTTCGGAAGAATTGAGGCAAAGAGCCAATGCACATATGGAACATGTTATCCAACCTCTACCTCCAATCAAACCGAATGGGACTCAATGGACCTTCGAAGGTGAGATTCTCGATGGCCATATTTACGAATTAGCCTTTGATGGGACGGATGCACATGCAGAAATCATTGAACGAATTGGTGGATTGTCGTTTTTAGGAGATGCTACAGAGCCATACGATGAACCTAGACCTTGTCATATGACGGGAAAACAAACAACACGTCGTGTTTTATTGTCGAAGAGTTACTGATGAATGGTACGATTTGCACATCCAACAACTCGTATGCAACAATTGTTGGTATATTCTACATTCCGAAGGAGGATGGGTCGATGTCGAAATCGCCATCTTTCATCATCTTTCTCATCTGTTTGTTCAATTGACGATTTCCACCCATGCCTTTCATCATTTTTCTTGATCGATTCCATTGACCAATTAATTCTCGAACGTCTTTTTCTCGTACTCCAGCACCTCTTGCAATCCTACGAATCCGATCGACTTTGATTTTTGCTGGTTCATTTTTTTCCCAATTGGTCATAGAATCCATAATCGTTCGATATCGGTCAAGATTCTTCTGCATGCCTTCTTTTTGTGCCTTTGACATTGCACCCATTCCTCCGAGGAATGAACCGGGTAAAAACGACATCAATTTGTCGATTGTTCCAACCTTTGACATCATTTCCATTTGTTTGTACATATCATTGAGTGTAAATCGCCCACTCATGAGGCGTTGAGTGAGGCGCAATGCTTCTTCTTCATCGAGGTCTTCAGGTGCTAGGTCAATGAGACCTTGAATATCTCCCATGCCGAGTAAACGCGAAATAAATCGATTGGATTCAAATTTCTCAAGGTCCTGAATTTTTTCTCCAACACCAATGTGGACAATCGGAGCCCCCGTTGCTGCCACAGCTGAAAGTGCACCACCTCCCCGTGCAGTACCGTCAAGTTTGGTGATGACGATACCAGTAACGCCGGCTAACCCATGGAATGAGGCGGCAACGGGTCCTGCGGCTTGGCCTACTTGTGCATCAATGACGAGCCATCGTTCAGTTGCTCGTGTCAATTCAGACAAATGCTCTAATTCCTCAACAAGTTCATCATCAAGTTGGTGCCTACCAGCAGTATCAACGATGATGAGGTCTGCGGCTTTACATTTTTCCAAGCCATGACGAACAATCGTAACGGCGTCTTTCGTTTCAGGCTCACCATAGACCTCTACCGAACTATCTTCTAGGAGTTGTTGAAGTTGAGCGAAGGCGCCGGGTCGATGTACGTCAGCTTCAATGACGGCTACTTTTAGAGAATGTTTCTTTCGATACCACTCTGCTAATTTAGCCGTTGTCGTGGTTTTTCCTTGACCATATAACCCAACTAGAAGCAGGGTGGCCCCTCTTGGTTGAAATTCATGAGGAGGGCCCAATATTCGAACGAGTTCAAGGTAGAGTATATTCAATGCATGTGTTTGAAGTGTGATTCCAGGGCGTGGTTCTTCTTCTCTCAGACGCTGTTCCAATCGATCTACGATTTCTTTGGTTTGCCTAATGTTAAAATCCGCTTCTTGTAGTGCCCTCCGAAGACTTCGAGTCATTTCTTTTAACTCTTCTTCGTCGAGTTTTCGTTTATTTTTGAGCAACCCGAGAGAACGGAAAATTCCCTTTGACAAATTTTCAAGTGCCATGGTATTCATCCTTCCCCTGTATCGGCATCCTCCCCTCGAGGTATCTTTATTTTCAATGTATCACCTTCAAAGGATGCCTTGATTGAAGATTTTTTAACGGGATACTTTGTTGAAATTTCTCGTTCTCGTCCATGGATACTCACAAACAATTGTCCGGATTCACATCGAAGTTGAAACGAATCTTTTTCGATATCTGGAATATGAAGGGATAGTATTTCCTCCACATCATTGATCGAAGAAACCATGCCTCTATGAATCGAATGTCGCAATTTAACGCCGAATGAATGAGGGCCAATTGTATCCTCAAAATTCATTGTGGGCCCATATAAGATGGTTCCAAATTCTCTTAATGCTTCAAGTCCATTGATTTCAGTTTCAAAGACTTCAATAGTAGCAATATCTACATTGGATAAATTCGAAATTAATTCGGCAACACGCTTTTGCTCTTCTTTGAATCTCTTTTCGATAAAGGGATGTTCAATTTCTGGTGTCATGCGATTGACTAGACATGATGGAACATGAATATTGTACCTTTGAAGAGCACTGTAAGCTCTTGTTGTTTCATTGATTCCCATCCTTTCAGGAATGGTGACTAAGGTGAATGAACTCGACTGAGGGTTGCTCAGTATTCTTCGAATATGCAAAACTCTATTTCGAAATCGTTCAATTTCTTCTTTCAATTCATCGCTTTGCTTTCTGCCAAACAACATTGAACGAATTCCACCAGATATGCGAAGCATTCGCAGCAGTCGGTCGGTCCATGTATCAATAATTTCGGGGAGTGATAAGAATCGCAGGGTGTGACCAGTTGGTGCTGTATCAAAAATAACCACATCCCAATTTGGATTTTCCATGTGCCTCAACAATTCATCAAATGCCAATGCTTCGTCGAGCCCAGGGAATAGGAGTTCATCCGCTTGAATTTCAGATTTCATCGAAGCTAATTCTTCTCGAGCACCTGGTTCCATGAACATCGAGAGCCCGGATAACTGAGGACTCTTCATGCCTTGTATCGTAGAATCCAATTTTGGTAACAGAGCACTTAATTTTCCTTCGGGATTCATTTCAACGCCAAAGAGCGAATTGGTGCCTTCGACAAGTGTTGGCTCTGAAGTGAGATGTAC
>JAYODQ010000064.1:0-6037 GCA_038106355.1 Candidatus Poseidoniales archaeon
AACACATGTATTCATGTTTGATGAGCATGTAGCACGGCCATGAGCCGACCCGTTGCACTTGTGACCGGAGGAGGAAGGGGCATTGGCAGCGCCATTTGTACTCGACTTGCCAAGGATGGCTACGATATCCTTCTGACCTACAATACTTCTTCAAAGCCTGCTGAAATGCTTGTTGATGATATCCGTGGAACTGAGGCTGATGCTTTGGCTGTAAAAGTGGATTGTGCAAACCAAGGCGAGGTTGACCTCTTGGGCATTCACCCTTGGATGATGAGGAAAATCGATGTCCTCATTCTCAATCATGGGGTCTATGAGCGACTCGATGCAAAAGAACTCACCATGGAGCGATTGCAATCTACGATGAACACGAATTTTAACGGATCTGTGCATGTCTGGTCAACCATTCAACAGCATTTGACAGACAACGCAAGGGTTGTTGTCATCGGTTCACAACTTGGAACAAAAGGTTCACCCCATGGAGCAGATTATGCCGCTTCGAAGGCTGCTCTTGCCGTGTGGGCTCGTTCACTTGCCTTATCGGTAGCAAAAGAAGGAAAGCGAGTCAACGTCATCGCCCCAGGATATGTCGACACCGATATCTTATCGGGCGATTCACAAGAAAAAAGAAGCCTAAGGGAAAACGAAGTGCCACTTCAACGAATCGGGACGCCAGAGGATATCGCAAGCACGGTTTCATTCCTTGTAGGCCCTGATTCAAATTACATCACAGGAGCAATTCTTCACGTGAATGGTGGACTTTATTTGCCCTAAACTTTGGTGATTGTTGTGGCACAGTGGGATGACGAGGGATTGTTTGATTCCCTTTCAAATGCCGATTCGGGCGATGCTGACCTCGATGCACGTCATCCATTTGACTTGTCAAAAGCACTCGAAGGAGCTGCCCTTGAGGACTTACATCCCGATGTAAAACGATTTCACCTCGTTTCCGACTTTGCACCTTCAGGTGACCAGCCAAAAGCAATTGAAAAATTGATTTCCCAATTGGAAAATGGACAAGAACGATGTGTTTTGCTCGGTGTTACAGGCAGTGGTAAGACCTACACGATGGCACAGATCATCCAACATCTCAATATTCCAACCCTCATTATGAGCCACAACAAGACACTTGCAAGACAGTTGTATCACGAGATGGCGGGTTATTTCCCGAACAACGCTGTCGAATATTTCGTGTCCCATTACGACTACTATCAGCCTGAGGCCTACCTCGCTCAACGTGATTTGTACATCGAAAAAGAGATGGGCATCAACGAAAGAATTGAGCAAGAACGGTTTGCAACCGTGGCGTCGTTGGTCACTCGTCCGGATTGCGTAGTCGTCTCTTCTGTTTCGTGTATTTATGGTCTCAATCCCCCCGAAACATTCCTTGAACACCATGCTCGATGTTATGTGGGCCAGAATATTGACCCAACAGATGTGCTGCGAGAATTCATAGATTTGCAATACAAACGAACGCCAAACGACTTGGCACGAGGTGAAGTTCGTCTGCGAGGTGAGGTGCTCGACATTTGGATGCCAAGCCGAGATGACCCTCTTCGAATCACCTTTGATTTTGACGGCATTACGAGTATCAGTGTGTGCGACCCTGTCACATGGGAGGTACTCGAAGCACTTGATGAAGCCTGGATTCATCCGAAGGAATTCTTCATGACGAGCCAAGACCGTTTTGAAAAAGCACTTGAATCCATTGAACTTGAACTCAAAGATCGTTTGGGATATTACGCAAAACAAGACCAACCAGTCGAACATATGAGGCTCCAACAAAGGACTGATTATGATTTGGAGATGTTAAGAGAAATTGGCCACTGTCAATCGATTGAAAATTACTCTCGGCATTTTGACGGCAGAAAGCCGGGAGAACGCCCTTATTGTTTGCTTGATTTTTTTGCAGCATGTGCGAAACAATTCCATGGGGATGCAAACAAGTTTCTTGTGATCATGGACGAATCCCACGTCAGTCTTCCTCAAATCGGTGGAATGTTCTTTGGTGATAAATCTCGAAAAGATTCCCTCATTACCCATGGATTTCGATTGCCTTCTGCAGCAGATAATCGCCCACTAAAATTACCGGAGTTTCAATCCTTAGTCCCACAGATGGTGTACGTTTCAGCAACACCAGGAGAAAGAGAGTTACGGCATCTGTGTGAGGTAACGAAACAAAATATTCCGAATGGATTATTGCATGTTGGTTCCGGAGGAGGGGCAAAAAAACCCGAACTCGACAAACGACATCCTGAAGCCGAGTCAATGTATGATATGCTCCAATCAATACAGCATATCGCAAAAATGGAAATACGACCGACGGGCCTCCTTGACCCTGAAATCGAGGTGAGGTCTACAAGTGGACAGGTCAACGATTTACTGTCAGAAATCAACAGTCGTGTTGAGAATAAACAACGCACTCTTGTGACGGTCATGACCATTAAGTTTGCAGAAGAAGTGGCTGAATACCTCAATCGAATGGGTGTCAAAGCACATCATCTCCATTCTGAAATCGATACCATCGAACGTACAGAAATCATCAATGCTCTTCGACTTGGCCATATTGATGTCATCGTTGGAATTAATTTGTTGAGAGAAGGGCTTGATATTCCAGAAGTAAGTTTAGTCGCTATATTCGATGCTGGAAAACAAGGCTTTCTTCGAAATGAAAGAAGTTTGCTTCAAACCATCGGACGGGCAGCGCGGAATTCTGAAGGTAAGGTCATCTTGTATTCAGATGACGTATCACCCGCCATGGCTGCCTCGATTCGTCAAACTCTCGAAAGGCGCCAGCGGCAGCAGCAATACAACACGGAGCATGGTATTGTGCCAGAGACGATTCAGAAAGCACTGCCTACGATGGCGGCTGACCTTGATGACTTACTCGTCGGAACCAGCACATCAAAGGACGGAACGAAGCGACTCATATCTCGGAAAGGGGGAAGAAAAGATGGTGATTGGGCACAACGAATGCAACTTGGAGCTGGTTCGTGGCTTGGTTCTAATAATTCAATTGAAAATTCAAAATCTCAATTGAAAAATAATCAATCAAATGACCTCGCATCCATCGAAAACATGCCGAAAGAAGAAGTTCTGCAGCATCTCAGAGAACAAATGCAACAAGCAGCATTGGAACTTGATTTTGAATTGGCTGCAGCATTGCGTGATCAGATTTACCTCATGGAACAAACAGAGGAGTGACTGGAGCAAAATATCATTGACTCCATGCCAATCGACTGTGTATGAGTGATTCATTTGATCCTCGTTCGTTTGACCAACCAGTGCAAGATTATACTTTTTCACAAGCAACACATGTTGATGCTTTGTTTGAGCAAATGCGTCATGCTGGTGGCTTTACTGCAACGAAACTCGTTGAAGCAAAAGACATCCTTGACAAGATGATTGACTCCCTCAAAAGGGCCGATTACGATCGTTCAAAGGTCACAAATTGGCTATCATTTCCAGCTTGTTTATGTGCCACTGGTACGAGGGCTTTTTTTGTTGAAGCGATGAAAAACAGAGCTTTCAACGTGATTTCTACGACGTGTGGAACACTTGACCACGACATTGCGAGAGCACACAAACACTACTATCATGGCTCGTTCGATCTCGATGACCGCGTTCTCGGGGAACATGAATTGATGAGGTTGGGGAATGTGATTGTCCCCAATTCATCGTACGGAGAGATTCTCGAACAAGTTCTCCAACCTGTCCTCGAAGACATATACAATGACCGACAGAAGGAGACTGGCCTTACTGGCGCTGATGCCTGGGTTGGGTTTGGGAGCATCCACCTCGTGTGGGAATTAGGCAGGCGAATTGGTACCCCAGACTCAATTATTTACTGGGCTGCGAAACATCAAATCCCAGTGTGCATCCCAGGAATAACCGATGGATCTATCGGAGCCCAACTGTTTATGTTTCGACAAAAGCACAGAGAATTTCACATCGATACGCTAGCAGATGAACAAGTGATGAGTGATTTGACTTGGGATGTTGAAACATCACATGCCCTCATGATTGGCGGAGGCATATCAAAGCATCACGTCATTTGGTGGAACCAATACCGTGGAGGGCTCGACAGTGCGGTGTACATCACCACAGCACCGGAACATGATGGAAGCCTCTCTGGAGCGAGGCTGAGAGAAGCTATTTCATGGGGCAAAATGAGGCCTGAGGCACCACATGTTTGTGTTGAAGGAGATGCTAGTTTACTTTTACCACTTTTAGGGGCATCAATTTTCAATTGAATTTACATTTTTTCAATTGATGCTATCAATTCCATAAGCATTGTCCGAAGAGGTACATATGGCCTCCAACCATCTACTCTATTCTGCAGAAGAAGGGCATGGAGTGGCTCCAAATTGGGGCGGTTAGGCGGTACGCCTGCATATGGTTGTATCATGAGTGGAAGATCCTTAGCGAACAGAGATTCCTGGCTAAAATCTCCTGTTTTGCTTTGCTGCCATCTTGAAAAGAGCAGATTGAACTCACGCCGAGTTTCTTCAAGTGTCCAACCACGTCGTCCGCAAATGTCAATCAAATTTGGGAGTTTTTCGATACGTAGACACCCCACAATAGCATCCGAAACATCACGTGGACTCACCCAATAATGTGTTCGAACTTCTTCATTGAAAGATTGGCCTTGCAACCACCGGTCGATGACGTTTGAATGGTGAAGTGTTGAATCATAGGATAGGAGGTCGTGTACATGAAAAATGGTACAATTTCGTAACTTTTCAATTGAGTTATCGAAGGTAATGACAAATTTTTTCCCTTTCAAATCCCTCGGAATTCGGTCATTGGACATAAAGATGGAGAAGTCAGAACCTTCATTTTGTTGCGAGAGAACCATCTTGGGATCTGTCCCATAAAACTTCCAATCTTGTGCAGATATGGATGACTGTGCCACTTTGTCTGTCTTCGGTTTCCACCCGCTTTGGAGGATTTGTTCTATGAGTGCAAAAAAGAGAGGCTTTGGAATCATAGGTGAAAGGTACACTTCCATTTAGGTCACTATTGTACCGTAATCGGCTTAAAATTTCAATATTGCCTGTGAATATCATATCGGAAGGTACAATCAAATATTTTACAAAAACAAGATTCAATTGAAATTAGAATAAAAATTGATGATGAGATTTAGAATAAATATACTGAAATTTGAAAAATTATGCGACATTTCTCTGTAAATAAAAAATTGAGATTCAATTGGAATTTCATAAATTATGCGACAATTACAATTGGAAATGATGTTATTTTTGTCGAAGAGATTATATGGTGTCTATAGAGAGGAACTATACAAGCCAATAGGCCGGAGATGGGAAAATGAAGAAAGAAGAATACAACATCCAAGAACTTCTTCAGAGGGATGTGTATGTGAATGACGTGAAGGTCGGGACAATTGTTGGTGAACGCCACCACCCCAATGTTACACGTGTTCAATCCATGCGCATTCGTGTTGAAGCGGATATACAAGATGAATACATGAGAAAGCCAGCAGATTTGGCACCTCTTCCAAAGGAACTGGTGCACAGCATCCGCAACGATGGGGCAGTAAAATTGACCAAATCGATGAGGGAATTGCAGCGAAGATGGAGAAACACCGTGCGAATTGACGAAAAACTGTACGCTCCTGATGAAATGCTGGATAAAGCAGTGCTCGACAACCAAGGAGATGAAATCGGTGTCATTATTGATCTGCACAAGAAAAAGCGAACCTACACAGGGGTTATCGTCAAAACTCGCCGAACGGTTCAAACAGAATTTGGTGTGGAAGAATTCATTCGAATTCCAATTGGAGCCATTGCAAGAACTCGCGAATCTCTTGACGAAATCGTTTTGTCCAGAACCTTTGACAAGATCATGCAATTGCCAAACTACATCAAAATGAACAGTGATGAAGAAGAGTGATTTGTTCCGTCATTCTTATGATGGGGAGGCTCGCCGCACGGAATATTGCTCTGCGCGGGTAGCTTAGTCGGTTGGAGCACCCGGCTGATAACCGGGAGGTCGCAGGTTCGAGTCCTGCCTCGCGCAC
>JAYODQ010000065.1:0-6011 GCA_038106355.1 Candidatus Poseidoniales archaeon
ATTCCGATGGCAATAATGATGTATGAACGAGTTCTTAAATTCGGTTTTGGTGAATATTTGAGCGGCATTGTCTTCATTTTCTGTTCCTGTGTTGTGCTTGATGTGATTGGTTGGGTTTGACCATCCACCTCTCCTAAATCGATAAAAATAGATTGAGGAGCAAGAACATTCGATGGCGAAGGTATCGATTCAGTTTGCAGTTCAGCACCACAGTACGCACAGGATTTTGTTTTCACAAGCAGTTGCTCTCCACATGATGGGCACTATTGTGACATAGCGATTTAACGCCTTTCAAATTAATGACACTTTTGTCCCTCTGTGGTTTTGAAATCCGAACGATTGAACACTCAATAAATCGAACTTGCTTGAAACAGAGGGAAATTGGAATTCAATGAAGAAAATCATACGCCGTATTTGTTGGGATGTGGCTGACTTGGCATCAAACATGCAATGATTAGAATGAGGCTACCAATGTTAAATGGTAAAAAAATCAGAAGAATATACCACGCCGACCATCCAATATCGTGCAACCTTCGTCCAGTTACTGAAAGCGTAGGTATCAAAGTAAGAAATGCAACAAAAAAGATGCTGAAGAGGGCAATTAATCGATCAAGACTCAAATTTGAATCCCCTATTATTTGGGGTGTAAAGATCATGAACCCAATGACCAGACTAAAATTAAAAAGTTGAAACCACCAATATTCAGACCGTTGTGCTCGTCCGGACGTGTTCGCATAATTGTGGAAACACGATTTTATTGCCTCTGTAAATGACATCATCGGTTTTTGAGTGTGCATGAGGTACTGTCCTTGTTGTCCAAATAGTGCTCCACCTGCTTGCCCAGGTATCATTTGTGGAATGCCCATCATTGTGGTTTGAGGCATTGTTACGATGTTCTGTTGTGGCACTTGCTGTGCTTGGTTGTTGAGGTCAATATCGATGGACCATGGAGGGAGAGGTCTCGATGGATTTCCTGGAGAAAATGTAGATTGACTTGGCAGTTCAGCACCACAGTAAGCACAGGATTTTGTATTCACAAGCAATTGTTGACTACATGATGGGCATGTTTGTGTCATGCGTGCCCTATCTCATGAAAAGGTATGATACTTTTGCCGTTATCACCAAATCGATGCATAACCAAAGATGAATATAGAGACGAAGAAGAGAGCGATGAGACCAAACACAATGTCAAAAACCATTCCAATTTTAGAGCCAGTATTTGATTGTCCAGTTGATTGTTCCCAATTCGATTTCGTGCTATAATATGCAGCGTCCATGAATGCTGCAACGCTAATGGATATACAGCAAACCGAATTCGAGAGAAACATCGGTGCCCCACTTTCCATGCTACCTGCATTGAAGACGGAGGCAATCACAGAAATGAGAATTCCCACGGCGATGACAAGATACGACCAATTTCTCCAATTTGGCTTGGGAGAAAATTTCAGTGGTATATACACGATTTGTTGTGGTTGAGCATTATTGATGATAACTGGTTGTTGTGGATTTGCCATTGGAGGTTGTCCAATCATCACCGATTGTGGATTTGGTTCACTCACTGGGCTGAATGTTGAAACTTGTGGTAAGTCAACTCCACAATACGAACAAGTTTTGGTTTGAACAAGCAATTGTTGTCCACATGAAGGGCATGGTTGGACCATGCTTTGGGGAGTGGCCTATCACTCTTGATACTTCTGCCTACCAAAGATATGCAGACAAGGATTCACAATCAATGACACCTGTCGCTGTGTCATGCGAACTTGTTGGGTGCTTGACCATCCTGCTCATGTTCGCCTGTTCGCCGAACAACTTCGAGCCTCTCATACACGCGATATTGTTGTAGCCACGCGACGGCCTGAAGTGGAACGGATGATTGAAACATCCGAAGGGATTCTGCCCCGACGAGAAATTATTTGGGTCGAACGGCCAATTGGTAAATCCAAACGACGTAAAGCCTTCCAACGGATTCAAGCGGTCAAAAAAGTATTCAAAGATGCACTGCGGAATGAAATGCCCATCGAACGAGTCGTCAGCATCGGAGCCCCACTTGAACACTGGGCTCACGCATCCATCAGAAAGCATAGGGAGTCTTCGTTCGAACGTTGGTACATAACGGACACAGAAATCAATCATCTTGCACACCGTCTTGCCAAAAAATATGCGACCGACGTTGTGATCCCAACCCACTGGGATTCAACATTGGATGGGGGATTTGAAGCCACCTTTGCTGGTCGCATTCACCGAATTGATGGCTTACACGGTCACATTCACCTCAAACCACAACTCAAATCGAAGCATGTGCGCCACCCACCTCGTGTTCTCGTTCGAAGGTTGCTTGGAGATGGTCACCACGATGACGGAGAAGTCATTTCGCTGCCTTCCTCCGCATGGGATGGATGTGATGTGACCTTTGTCGATGAGGAACACGGCATCGATAACCCTTGGAATCTTGACTCGATGTTGTCTTCATCCGACGGCGTCATTACTCAGTCGGTGACCATGGCCAGTGAAGCGGTTATTCTTGGCACACCGACCCTTCTTGTGAGCAATGCAAAACGAGGGTTCCTTGATCGATTGGAGCGCGAAGGTGCTCCTTTGTTTCGGTGGCAAAAGCCGTGTGAGGGTGAAGAATGGCTCAATCTCAAGGCACAATTTCTTGCTGGAATACATCTTACCGATGCCCTTGAGGACATGCCTTGGCCAGATGCTTTCAACCAATTTAATGCTCTGTTCACACCTGATGCTGATGAGCAAACAATGCTGCACCTATGATGCCAGCGGTATCGACAAATCTTGCTTTTTGAATTGGAATTTGACAATCTATCCAATGACTAAATTCACTCCATTCATTGCACAATGCACCACCAACGACTACATGTTGTGCCCCGGTTCGTTCGATGAAACGGTGAAGAGCGATCTTGAAATCCATAGCCCATTCTTCAAAATTGAGTTTGCGGACAATTTTTGCTCTTCCACTTGCATACGATTCCAAATTTCCAACTCTACCGGGAAATTGCTCAAGCCCGAGGTCTTGATGGGGTTGTAAAACGCCATGTTCAACCACACCTGTTCCAAGGCCAGTACCAACGGTCACCATCAGCATCCGCCCTTCCATACCTTTTCCATGACCCAGATGATATTCACACAACGCTGCAGCATCTGCGTCGTTGAGCAAAGTGACAGATTGTGACTCGGATGCAAATGCATTTGCTGCATCAAAACCATGCCAAGCCTCGCCTAAATTGGGTGCAGATTCGACCGTTGTTCCTTTTGTCATTCCTGGAAAACCGATACCAATTGGCAAATTGGGGAGAACACGTTGCAAACCATTCCGAATATTTTGAATAATTTCTTCTCGGCTTGAGTCGAGGTCGTGAGGGAAGCGGATGACTTCCCCTTGAATTTCACCCGTTGAAGTCTCAACGCAGGCGATTCGACAGCCAGAACCACCGATGTCAATCCCAACAGCGAGTCCCATGGTACCAGGAGAACAAAGATGCTTGAAAAATCCTCTTTATTCGTTCAGACGAAGCCAAGCCTCGATGATTTCAAGATGGTCGCCAGCGAGTTGAATTGAACCACCGAGAATTGTTGAAATGGGCCAAAAGCGAGCATTAGAAGCATCGTCACCAGCATGTGGTTGACACTCGGCGTCAACTTGAATTTCATACACGACACTCACGATGTGTTTGCGAGGGTCACGTTCAGGGTTTCCCATCACCATGAGCAAGCGTGGATGATGACCTTCTAGACCCGCCTCCTCCTTGAGTTCTCGAAGCGCTGCTTGCTCCGGTGTTTCACCTTGATCGACAAATCCTCCAGGCAAAGCCCATGCCCCCTGCATGGGTGGGAATTTTCGTTGTATCAGTAATATTTCATCTCCCCTTCGAACCGCCGCATCAGCTGCAAGTGCAGGATTGAGCCAACCTTGGCACTTGTCACACACTGACATTTACTCACCAAATCGTCTTGAGCGGTCTTGATAGGTGCGAACAGCTTTGAGCAGGTCACGCTTTTGAAACGATGGCCAAAAGACATCGGTAAAATAGAGTTCAGAATAGGCCATCTGCCACAGTAAAAAATTGGAAATTCGTTCTTCTCCACTTGTACGTACCACGAGGTCAGGGTCGGGCATATCTGCTGTGTACAATCGACTTGAAACCGCATGCTCATCAATGTCATCTAGCGCCAATTTGTCATTTTTGTAATCCTCAGCAATGGATTGAATTGCAAAGATTAATTCTTCACGACTACCATATGCAAGACATACTGTGAAGACAAATTTGTCGTAGGATGAAGTTTTTGATTCAGCATAATCGATGGCATCTGTGACGATGGTTGGAAGTAAATCACGACGACCGATGATTTGAACGCGTACCTTGTTTTCGTGGATACGAGGGTCATCTGCAATCTCTCGTAATCCTTCGTTGTATAGATTGAAAAGCACATCAAGTTCTTTTTGATCTCGATTGAGGTTTTCAGTTGAAAGGGCGTACACCGTCAGCCAAGGAATATTGAGTTCAAGAACCCAGTCAAGTACACGTTCAAGTTTTTGCTTTCCGATACGATGACCTATGTCCGTGTTCAAGTTCGATGTCCATGCAAATCGTCTATTCCCGTCCATGATGATGGCTAAATGCTTGACTTTGATTGGATGTTCATTGATTTCACGAATCAATCGGGCATCAAGGGCTTGACCGAGTGCGTCGCCTACTCGTTCGGAAATCCCCATTGCTCCGCCCCAGATGAAGGGTGACAAAGAGAGCGTTTCATATCTCCCATTGGGAAACCTCACTATCAACAGACTTCTAAATCACCATGCTGGGCATGATGCATGGGCAACGAGGCGTGGTGGCCAATTGGCTTGACATCATCAGTCTTTGACGATGTGGTCATCAATGCACGTTTCCCCACCCGATGGGGGTTTGTTGATTGTTGGGACTACACGGTCGTTGAAGACCCAGCCTGGTGGACGGGGGTCCTCGATGCTGGCCAACCTTGGGGCGATTGGCCCAAGTCTGTCAATTCCATCAGGCTTCACAAACACGACGAAATTGGAGTCCATTACTTCATCGACGAAACTTATCGGGTGCTGGTATCACCACTTTTGCACACTGAGGGATTGTCAATTTTGGCTCGATACACTCCTTGGGAGCAGGCGCTCACAAATGTGGGCGTTCTCT
This sequence comes from Candidatus Poseidoniales archaeon, assembly GCA_038106355.1. Lineage (GTDB taxonomy): Archaea > Thermoplasmatota > Poseidoniia > Poseidoniales > Poseidoniaceae > Poseidonia. The sequence goes on from JAYODQ010000065.1 coordinate 5,184, forward strand.
TACCCATTTCAGGAATTCTTCTCAATGATGCAGATGCGGTACTTGTGTATCCAATGTACAAGGAGGAAGAGGATGCCACCTTCGTTGACATTCGAAATTTTATTCAACGACAGTCATCGGCTCATGCAGCACTTGCAGAATTCGCAACACCAAACACTGAACGGCAATGGAATGCTGACCTGAATTCACTTGAGGAAAAAATGGAAACAAGCACACTGTGGCGTGCTCCACATTGCTCAGCCACACAGGGCATACCAAACATTCGTTTGGAACCACAATCCAAAGTGTTGTGGAAAGGACGTGATTTTTTACTTGCTCTCCCTCATGACCTCACCTACTCACTTTTGGTCAAATCGGACCGCATTCCCAGTTTGGCTCTGTTGATGATGACCGAATTCAATTGGGAGTACACTCAAGGTGTGTCGGGAAAAGACCAAGAAGTCATTTTTGAAACATGGTCGTCGATTGTTCCGAGAAAATGGTCAAGTCAAAAAGCACTTGCTACCGCAAACGGTGGAGCATGGATTTGGAGATACCATGCTTGTTTGCTTCAACTTGCCCATGCCATTGCGTTCAAGAATACCATGCTCGAAATGCATTGCCGTGGGTGGCTCAAACACGTTTCTCGCATCCAAGCAAAATTATCCACGCGTCAAATGATCAAGATTTGGATTTGGGTCGCCATCGTTCTATGGTTTGTTGCCTATTTCGGGTGGAAGTTAGGACTCTTCAGTCCTTTGATTGCTGTCGCTGTATCTCTTGTTGGTGTTGGTTTAACGGGCTTATCGAGATGGTTGTTTCAACGACAAATTATACCGCCGTATGAAA
>JAYODQ010000017.1:0-37196 GCA_038106355.1 Candidatus Poseidoniales archaeon
GGGCGGAATGTGTATTCTTTTGCCATGTTGCTCACCACTTGTATTCTCGCCAATCCTTTTGGTGCTCTGGCACATATTTGTTTTGAGCATGCTTGACAATGATTGTATCAGGCAAGATGAATTTCAGGTAGACAATTCCCATGAGAATCAACGTGGTAAATGTCATCGCTAGGTGGAAAGATAGTTGTTGTTGGTCCCAATGTTTCGCAAGACCATACATCATCGAGAACGACCAATAACATACCCAAAACATGCCCCACACGAGGAAAAAGACTGCAAGGTAGGATGCTCCAGAAGGTGCCAAAGAAGCACTTACGATGGTGCCAGGCTCGACTGGATTGAAGACACCATGGTCAATGGCACTGTTCATTTGTTCTTCAGTAAGCGATGCTCCTTCGAGTGCAACCCTTGCGTCCTCTACAGTAACGGAGCCATCTGCAACACCGCGCAGTAAAGTCGTGATAAGATCGTCCATCATTGATCACCTCGTCGCATGAGTTTGTATCGGAGTCGGAGTTGATTGCTGCGACCTTTGTACGAAGTTGAAAATCCGTATCGCAACAACAATCCAGCAAAAAGAACCACAGCAAGAACAGCCCCGAATCCTAGGAGCCCAAGCCAATGAGCACGTAGTTTAGCACCCATGTGGTGCAAGTCCACCCCGTGAGAATCCGCTTCGGGAGGGCTCACGTTTCCGTCACCAGCGAACAACGTTCTAGTGCCGTAAGCGGTTGTTGCCTCAGAACCTTCTTGAAGACTAAATTGCAATTGATTCCACCTATCCTCAACACCTGGAACTTGGTCACCATTGACAGAATTTCCTGAGATCCAGAAACTCACTTCGCCACTTCCTTCTGCTGGAGCAGTCCATTCGAGAATCCATTCTCGTTGTGGTTCATCAGCAGTCGCTTCTGTGTGGGTTAGTGAGGTCGTATCTCCCTCCCAATTCTGCAATCCTTCACCAGATAGAGACCCAGCTGTAACTCGCATTGCAAATCCGGCAGTGTAGGTCCCAGTTGCGGACGGGCCACCTATCAATTGCAATCTCATCGTGTAAGTTTTTCCAGATTCGTACGCGTAGGGAACATTGTCAAGAACAACTTGAACACTGTTGTCAGCAACTGGGTTGTGGCATAAGCAACCCGATTTTGCGACATCGTCAATCTGAACATTTCCTTCAGAACCGGCATAGGTTTGTACGCCGCCAACCCCACTGTGTAACGATGAGCCTAATGGCAAGAGAAACAAACACACGACAAAAAGAGGTATTGCCGCACGAGGAAATTTTGATAGTCTTGGCACAGCCTCACCCTACAGAATAACCGACTTGTATGGACTCCTTAAACATTGTTAGTTGATAACTACAAAAAATGCTTAGCAGTGTAGCGTTTTCTTTTCAAAAATTTACATTTCAGACAATTTAGCTCATATCCCAACATTCTTGAAAGATGTTGGTTTAGGGAGAGGTATGTCCAATCATGCATTCGAAAATACATATGGGCTCTCTCAACAACAACTTAATGATTTGGACGAAGCTGAAGATTTAATGCTCAAAGGAAACCTTGGAAAGGCCGAAGAATTGCTTCTCAAAATGCTTGACCAAGAAGAGGATTGTATTCCTGTCCTCTCCAACCTTGGCCACTTGTACGGAAGATACCTGTCTGAATTTGAAAAGGCGGTGGAATATTACGACAAAGTTCTCGAAATTGAACCCGATAATGCATGGGCTCGGGATGCCAGAAGGAGATACCTTAGGTACATTGAATAATTCCAAACCATAGATTCATTGACGGGCATCGTTCAACCAACATCATGGAATCAACCAACCTGCTGATTGCAGGCGTAGGTGGACTTGGTTGTTCTTGGGCCAAACAAGCATTTCACCGATGTGGAAAAGGTGCCACATTAGCCCTTGTCGATGCAGACCCTTCAAGTTTTGAACAAGATGAAAAAACCCATATTCTAAGATTAGGCCATACCCTCGACAAAGTAGGATGCGCAGCCCTTCCACCACTTGCTGAACAGAGGATGAGGAGCCTCAATGAAATGACACGCCGGATTTTCGAAGATGTGGAACTCGTCGTCCTTCTGTCCGCCCTTGGTGGTGGAGTGGGCACGGGTGCTTCCGTTGAATTCGCAAGGCAAGCTCGTCAATCGGGTGCGATTGTTCTTGCCATCGCAGCATTGCCTTTCGACAACCAACAGACAAGACTTGAAATTGCTAAAGAGGGATTTCAAAGATTGCAAGCCACAGCACATGTGACTGTCCAACTTTCGCTTGAACGCCTCGCTCGACAAGCTCGGGACAAGGGTCAAAACTGGCAAATGGGTTCGGAATGGATTGAAGATTTAGTCGATGGTCTCGTACGTACTCTGCTTCGGATGGGCCTTATCAACCTCGACTTGATGGATTTAAGGGCTATTGTCAATCAAACAGGACAGGCGACCATGCTTGTGGGCGTTGGCCGACCTGACGATCCCAAAGGAATACTCAAATCAGCACTTGTTGCACCACTTGCTGAACTCGATGTGAAAGGTGCAAAAGGGTGCCTCGTCCAAGTTGAAGGTGGACCGGGTATGACCATCGGACAAGTGGACGCAGTCGCCTCGTTGTTTACTTCAGCCCTTGATGAGGATGCGCAAGTCATCCTCGGCGCACGAGTGAGTGAAGACCTCATCGATACAATTCGAGTTGTGACCATCCTTTCTGGGATTCAAACTTGACGTTAGAGGAGTTCAACATCGTCATCATCCATGGTTTGAGCAACCGGTTCAATGTTGTCCACAGTATGATGAACCTCCGGGTTTTGTTGTTCAACGTTTTGAACAATAACGTCTTTTGCGCCAGAATGGAGTGATTCAACCAAAGCATGAACTTCATGCTCTTGGAGTAAGGATGCGTGGACCCTGTCAATCATTTTCTCCATGCCTAATACGACAGTAAGAACGACAAGTGCGTGACCTACAATGAGAACATTGCGAACATCGCCAAATAAATCCGCAAGCATGGCTATTGAACCTGCGTAAGCAAATCCAAAGGCGATTCCCATTGGAAGAGCATTTTCTTCGGTGACAAGTTGAAGCGAAGATTTGTATGACTTGGAGGTTAATGCCCATATCGACATAAACACTGTAAAGATCATCAACAAAATTTCTTCAAAATGCATCAAAGCAGCACTACCTGCTTCTCGTAATTGTCGCTGAATTGTGAAGAAGTGCCAGGTTACAAAAAGAATTGAGAGGAAGATGATTCTTGAATATTTGTCTTTAAACCGATGTTCGCTGGATTGATTTTTTTGATGACGGGTCAGATAAAAAAGAAGTAATGTCGTCATGATAATGAGTGCAAACATAAGCAGATATTCAGACCAAATGATACGATCGTTTCCAAGTATCCACACATCATAGCCAAACATGACTGCATACAAAATCACAATAAACGTCGGAGCGAGGACGATGAGGTTCGTTGGAATGATGGGCAATTCATTTCCAGATACTCTCAGCCAATGAAGCATGGCCCTGCCTTGCAAGATTGACCAAACCACAAAGAGTGAGGCCAAAAAAGTAGGAAGATATTGGCCTATCCCTCCGTCGGGATCGAAGAACATCAGCATCATAAGAAACAAAATTGTGCTGAGAGCGAGTGGTGGAATCAATGGAAAGAAAATTCGTTTCAACACTCTAATTCCGTCATTTGCACCCTTCGAAATCATAAGATTCTCAAATGTTGACCCAAAAATAAAACCGAGGAGGATGTATGCCAAACTCATACTCATGAAGAGCATGGCCTGATATTCTTTCATTCCCGAAAAAAAAGAAAACAGGACCACACTGGAGACGACAAGAAATCCGATGTGTGGAAGCGTTCTTGGTTTCGTTAAGGTTTTGAACAAGGTGAGAAGCGACACTGATTGGAACACATCGGCCCTGCCTTCTTCATGGACCTGTTGCCGATGCTCCGCTGCCACAACAAGACGAAGTTCATCATGCATTTGATGATATGGAAGGAGAACCTCTAAACTCTTCTATTTCATGTGTGTCGCCGGTGTATGGGGGGAAAGTTAACCAAGGCAAAACGGGGTAAGCGTCGTTGGATTGGATTGAAGTTGAGCCCCACATTCACAACTCGTTCTGTTCTTGAGCAAACTCTTCAAACAATAGGACACGAAATCAATGTTTCAAAACCCATTCGTCTTTATGATTTCAGCCCATCAAAGGAACATGAGTTGTCCGGACAAGCAATTGTTCTTCTTGGGCTGAAATATTCAAATAATTTCAGGGAATTTCTTTCAATGAATCCACAATACGGCATCGAATCTTTGACCACAAGTGGCAAAATACGACTTGTGAGAGAGCGATTAGGACTTAGCAAGGCCAAAATGCAAAAATGATGGTTTCTTCATTCATCGAATTCGTAAGGTCGGGCTTATCTATTTGTAGCGAGGGGCAAAGACATGGCTGGAGGAGGTTCGGCACCTGCACTCAAAATGTCGGATGTCCTCATCTTTACTGGGATTTCAATCTTAATCGCATCGCTCATCATGCACACGTGGGAGCCACAACTCGGCATCGAAGAGGAGGGTGAGCCATATTCAAGTGGAGTTTCGATGATGAAGGACGACCGATTGCTCATTTCCGTCGATGTTACGAACGAATCGACTGTTCGAATTTCGGTTCAAGATGAAACTGGGGAAACCATTGGCTCTGAAATAAAAACTGTCGCAAAAGGTGCATCATTTGACTATTCATATGAAGCAGAAGATGCTGGTTTTTACACCTACAAAATTGACACTCGAGGCAATGAAGCAACCATAAATATCGAAATTCAAAGAAAATGGTTAATCGATTATGTCCCGATTCCGCTCGGAGCGATTCTTCTCGGCTTTGGCCTTGCACAAAGAAAGGCTACCCAACAAGATTGATTTCAACCTCCGAAAGTGATTTGCAAAAGTGTTCCCCATGCTGATCACACAACCGCAGGTCTCCTGTATTGGTGATGCCGATGAAATCAACATTCAAACCTTCATAGATGATATTGAAGAGATGTGTAGAAGAATAAACTAGTTCTCGTTCAAGCAACAAAAAGTCTTCGGAATCTATAGAATGATGGATTGCTTCATGTGGATACGCAAGTGACCCAAGGCACCCATGCAACATTCGAACACTGTATTCATAGTGTGGATGATCAAAGATACCACCATAGGATGGATGATCTGCATAAAGATTCAATCCAATGCCCAAAACTACTCTGTTCAAATTGGCTAATGATGTTGATTCAACAAGTATCCCACAACACTTCTTCCATCTTGAATCGGTGTGCTTCACATAGATATCATTGGGATATTTTAATCGAAAGTCGGCGTCTGGATTGAGAAAGCGAAGCAATCGAAGAACATTGAAACCCGCCTTCAATTGAAACATTGGATTTGGATGGCCTTCACCCACCATCATCACCCAAGTTGCTGCTGTACTTTGATCGAGCGATTCCCACCTATTTTTGCCACGCCCTCTTCCTTGAGTTTGATGTTGTGCAACAAAAACGCTCCCACATTCCGATTGACTTGATAGGGCGATTGCGTTGGTACTCGATACCGTTTCATATTCGTTCCATTCACCTTTTCCTAAAAATGGATGCCAAACACTCACACATGCAATGATTTCATCTTCAAAATCATAGGTATCAACGATTCGAGCTGCAAGACCTTTCTTCCATGCGGATTCGAGACAAGAATTCATTTCAAAGTACGATGAAACAATAAAGTAGGCAATCCCTTGTTTAGACAATATTGAAGTATTTTGTATTCTATCGAGCATCATCTGATAGAGGCTGAAATTATCTTCAGCAATCATGCTCATTTCTTCAAGAGGCCCCAGTTTCTGAGGGTTTGATGTGTCATGAGGGAGATAGGGTAAGTTCCACATGATTCTGTCATAAGTTTGATGCCCCCCCCACTGATCTACAGGTTGATCGGATTTCGGCCCTGGCCCTCCTTCATGAATGGTCATGCGGAGGTGATAACGTTCGGCTAGATTACGTGCTGTTGCAACAGCATATGGATTGATGTCGCAAGCCGTGACGTTATGACCAAGCGAAGATGCAAAACATGCTAATACTCCGCTGCCACAACCAATTTCGAGCACAGAAAGCGATTCATTCGTTGGCCAAGAAGCGACACACCTTGCCATCAAGTCTGTATCTTCACGAGGGGGATAGACTGAAAATGGAAGGATTCCAGAGAATTGGTCTCCGTTTGGAGATGACCAGGAAAAAGTACTCGATTCAGAAAACGACCTTTCCACCTCACGAGAAATCATCGATGACTCATATGGAGCGTCTTCCATCGGCCGTTCCAAGATGGAGAAAACTATGAGGATATTGCCGGCTCGATGTCTCTCGGATTGAAAAAACGCTAATTTTTGGATAAAATTTGATATAATTCGGATGACTGAGATTAATTTGTTGGCTCAATGGTTTAACATAAAATATAAAAACACCATGTAGGTCGGACAAAAAGCCCAGTTGCTACATTGGGCCTGTAGCTCAGTCAGGTAGAGCGCCGGACTTTTAATCCGGTGGTCGCGGGTTCGAACCCCGTCGGGCCCGCCTGATTTAGCTGCAGGACCAGTGTAAGGGTTCGTGGAGTGTGCGGGGATGGTTGTAAAAAGTGCTACAAAAAAGAGACTCATTGAACTAGGTGTATCAGAAGAATTTGCTCACAAACTCGCAACAAATCGAAACATGAGCGACATTAAGAATCTGTCTCACGAAGACATTGCAACTATCCTTGGTATCTCAAAAGATTCAGAAGAATTCAGTTCAACAATGAATACCATTGCTGAACAAGGAAGTCGACGACGAAAGAACAAACAAAGCAAGAAAATCACCATCCGGGCCAAGGCACTTGATGAAATTGACAAGCCTGAAATCACTCGACGATTCAATGCGATGAATCATGAACTCGTCCCTCATCAGGAACTCGTTGGACCAGCAAACATTTCTGCGGCCGATTTGTTCGAAATCGAAATGGCTGAACTTGCACCTTGGCAACTTCTTGAAGAGGATGAAGAAACCGGTGAACCTCGTCTCGCCAAAGAACTTCTACCAAAAATACTCATCTCAGATCCAGTGGTTCAAGTGATTAAAGAGTTCGCTGAAGCCGAAGACGCTGACGCTCATTCAAACGATCCAGATTACAAACCCCTTGCAGCTGGTTGGATTTCCGACCGTGTTCTCAAAGTCGTACGTAAATCACCGTCAGCAGGTCAATCTGTGGCCTACCGACTCATTGTAGAGGGGAACTAAGGAGGCATAACCATGGAAGAAATTATTCAATCATTTTTTAGAGAACGTAGCTTAGTTAATCACCAACTCGCGTCCTACAACGACTGCGTACCAAGCCCAGAAAACCTTCGCTCAAGAATGGAGCAAATCATTCGAAATATTCGTGTCGGCACCGATGATGAATTGGATGATGACGAAGGCGGTTACATCAAACTCGATGTTGCAGACCAGGATATTGTCATCCGAATCAAAAATGTCAAACTTGGTGAACCTTCAATTAAAGAAGCAAACGGTTCAGAACATCCCTCCACTCCAATGGAGTGCCGCATCCGCAAATTGACCTATACTTCTCCTGTGTCCATGGATTTCACCATCTACAAAGGTGGAAGACCTCAACCCACCGAAGAGGGCGTCCAAGTTGGACAAATGCCAATTATGGTTCACTCCAGAGTGTGCAATCTCCACCCAAGTCATATCACGAAAGACAGAGTGCTCCACACAACCACCTCGAAGGAAGACAAAGATGTGTGGTATTCACTCCTACGCCAAAAAGGAGAAGACCCACTTGACACAGGTGGTTACTTCATCATCAATGGGACCGAACGAGTTCTTATCTCAATGGAAGACCTAGCACCAAACAGAGTCACCATCGAAATCAATAAGCGATACTCCAAACATACGGAAGTCGCAAAAATCTTTTCTCAAAAAGACGGTATGCGAAAACCACTCACCGTTGAAAAGCGTCGAGATGGAATGTTGATGGTCAAAATCAGCTCTGCAGGCGGTACTGCGATTCCAGTGGTTCTCCTCATGCGGGCTCTTGGTATCGAAGTTGACCAAGAAATTTTCTCAGCCATTGGAGGTTCAATTGACGCATTCAAATTCATTGTTGCAAACATCGATGAAGTCAAAGCAAACGAAGAATATGAGGTTGAGCGTGAAGAAGAAGCACACGAATGGCTCCAAAAGAAATTCGCAGCTGGCCAGCAACGAGAATACAGAGAAGCACGTGTGAACCAACTCCTTGACCGGGAGCTTCTCCCCCACCTTGGAGACCTACCGACCGACCGAAAAAAGAAAGCAGTATATCTCGGTCGAATCGTCAGACAAGTTTTGGAAATGGCTATCGAAGGCAAAGACCCGAACGACAAAGACCACTATGCAAACAAGCGTGTTCGGCTCGCAGGTGATCTCATTGAAGATTTGTTCAGAGTTTCAGCAAATCAACTGGCAAGGGACCTAAAATATCAACTTGAGCGACATCATAACAGAAAGCGAGAACTCAAAATCACCGCATGCCTGCGACCAGATGTTCTCACGTCGAAAATCATGCACGCACTCGCCACAGGAAACTGGGTCGGTGGAAGGACAGGCGTCAGCCAATTGCTCGACCGTACAACTTACCTTGCTGCCCTTTCTCACATGCGACGTGTGACAAGCCCACTCGTTCGAAGTCAACCTCACTTTGAAGCACGTGACCTTCACCCAACTCAATGGGGACGATTGTGCCCGAATGAAACTCCAGAAGGCCAAAACTGCGGACTCGTCAAGAACGCAGCACAAATGGTCGATATTTCGGAAGACATCGATGAAAAGATGATTCAGCAGCAACTCACCGAAATGGATGTCATTGAACCTGACGACTGGTCCGAAGGTGCGCGCATTCACGTCAATGGTGACATCTATGGTACACACAAAAACGGTAACCGCCTCGTTGAACAATTCAAACAGTCTCGACGAAGAGGTCGGATACCTTACGAAGTTTCAGTTCGTCACGACAAGGAAAACAAGGACATCTTCATTAACACCGATAAGGGTCGAATTCTTCGACCATTGTTGATTTTGTACGATGGCACTCCTCGCCTCACACCAGAACACCTTAACGCCCTTCGGTCCGGGAAGATGGTGTTCCGCGACCTCATCAATGAAGGTGTCATTGAATGGGTCGATGCTGAAGAAGAAGAGGACCTTTACATTGCTCCTAAGCCGTATCAACTCCCCGAAGTCATACCACAAGGTGACAAGGCGGGTCTGGCTGGTCGCACATTCATGTACGAAGATACAACATGGATGAACCTCGGTGAGCCAGGAGCAAAGGAAGCACAAATCCGAGCAACTGTGCGAATGCCAAACAACGAGATAAGAGAGACTGAATTTTCAGTTCCACTCCTCTACACACCAGAGCACACCCACTGCGAAATTGACCCACAACTCGTTCTCGGTGTCTGTGCTTCTCTCATCCCATACCCTGAACACAACTCCACTCCACGTGTGACAGGTGGAACGGCAATGGTCAAGCAATCCCTTGGTCTGCCAAGCGCAAACTACAGAATTCGACCCGACACGAGAGCTCACGTTTTGCATTACCCACAACGTTCAATCACTCGTACCAGTGCCATGGAGACAACAAACTTCGATGAGCGCCCTGGTGGTCAAAACTTCATTGTCGCCATCATGTCGCTTCATGGTTACAACATGCAAGACGCTGTGATCATGAACCGAGGTTCAGTCGACCGTGCATTGGGAAGATCCACATTCAACAGAACCTACAACGCAGAACGTCGTCGATTCCCTGGTGGCCAAGTTGAAGAAATTGAGAAACCAGGCACCTCTCGTCAAGAGATAAAAGGCCTCAAGCCAGATGCAGAATATCGACATCTGGAGATGGATGGTCTTCCAATACCAGAAACATACCTCGAAGGTGGCGATGTTCTTGTAGGAAAGACCAGCCCACCACGATTCCTCGAGGAGGCACAAGGTGGTGCATTCCTCATGGCTCAAGAGCGTCGAGAATCCTCAATGCTCATTCGACATGGTGAGAAAGGACATGTCGACAATGTCTTCGTCACAGAATCACTTGATTCAGGAAGACTTGTTCGCGTCATGGTTCGAAGCCACAAAGTACCTGAAGTCGGCGATAAATTTGCCTCAAGACACGGACAGAAAGGTGTCATCGGTCGCCTCGTCGATCCCGAGGATATGCCATTCACGGCCGATGGTGTGGTTCCAGACCTCATTATCAATCCTCACGCAATTCCATCTCGAATGACTGTGGCTCACGTTCTCGAAATGATTGGTGGTAAAGTTGGTTCAATGGAAGGACGCCGAATTGACGGAACCGCCTTCCGAGGTGAGAAAGAAAGCAGCCTTCGTGATGGACTCATTCGAAACGGCTTGTCACATACTGGCCGAGAAGTGATGTACAATGGTGAAACAGGTGAAGCATATCCCGCAGAAATTTTCGTTGGATGTATCTTCTATCAACGACTCCACCATCTCGTGTCATCCAAGATTCACGCTCGTTCACGAGGACGGGTTCAAATCCTCACTCGACAACCAACCGAAGGACGTGCCCGTCAAGGTGGTCTCCGATTTGGTGAAATGGAACGTGATTGTCTCATCGCACACGGTGCTTCGATGGTCATCAAGGACAGATTGCTCGATGAATCAGACGGCATTGATATGTATGTGTGTGCTCAATCCGGGCACATCGCTTGGTATGACCCGAAGCGAGCAACATATGTTAGCCCCATCCACGGTGATGGAGCTGAAGTGTATAAAGTTCAAACTTCATACGCATTCAAACTCTTACTCGACGAAATGAAGAGTTTAGGGGTTGCTATGCGACTTGAACTGGAGGACCGAAAATGACGAAGAGAACAGACCTCATACCAAAGCGAATTGCACAAATTCGCTTCTCACTGATGGACCCAACAGAAATCCGCAAAATGTCCGCTGTTGAAGTGAAGACTGCAGACACCTACAAAGACGATGGCCATGCATACACCCAAGGTTTGATGGACCCACACATGGGCGTTATCGAGCCAGGGCTTGTTTGTCCAACTGATAATTGTCAATACCAGGATTCACCAGGGCACTTCGGCCACATCGCCCTTGAACTCCCTGTTATACACATCGGATTTGTGAACTTGATCAAAACGGCACTCAAAGCAACATGTAACTCATGCAGCAAAATTTTGCTCAACAGTGAACCAGGTTCACATGGCTCAGAAGAACACAAGAGCGAGCAAGATTTCTATCGCGAGCGAATTCGAGATATCATCTTGAAGCATGGTGTTGGCTCAACTGAGTTCTCAAAGATTATCAAGGAAGTCGAAAAGAAAACCACCGAAGCAAAGCGAAAGGTGTGCATGCACTGTGGTGAGATTCAAGGAAAAATCATTCTCGACAAACCAACCACCTTCAAGGAAAAAACCGAAAGTACTGGTGCCAACAAAGACACTGAGAAGAAACTCACGGCAAGAGATGTACGAGAATGGTTAAGTGCAATCCCATCAGAACACCTCATCTTTATTGGAATGGACAGACAAAATCGACCTGAATGGACTGTTCTCAAGGTGCTTCCTGTCCCTCCAATCACCGTTCGGCCATCTATCACACTTGATAGCGGAGACCGATCAGAGGATGATTTGACGCACAAACTCGTTGACGTGTTGAGAATCAATGGCAGACTGCGAGAAAACCGAGACACTGGTGCTCCTCAATTGATTGTTGAAGACCTTTGGGAACTCCTCCAATATCACGTTACAACATACTTTGACAACCAAACTTCGGGAATTCCACCAGCTCGCCACCGTTCTGGTCGAACACTCAAAACACTTACACAACGCCTGAAGGGTAAGGAAGGCCGATTCCGAAGCAACCTTTCAGGTAAGCGTGTAAATTTCTGCGCTCGATCTGTGATTTCACCGGATCCATATCTCGGTGTCAATGAAGTTGGTGTCCCAAAGAAGATCGCTCGAGAACTCACGGTCCCTATCCGAGTTACGTTGCGTAACAGAGAACAAATGCGACAAATGATTCTTCGTGGACCTGATGTCCACCCAGGTGTCAACTACATTCTCAAGGGTGATGGTCGATTCAAAATCAACGAACGAAGCAGACTCATCAATTCCGGTTTCCGTTGCTTCAATCCAGAATGCAATGAAGAAACGACCATGCGACATGACCTGCACCAAGTTCTTCCTGCACCGAATTTCTTACCAGGTTTGGTGATTCGAAAGTCGATTGCCCTCACAGTCGATGGAGAAGAGCTTGAAGTTTACTCAGTCGATGATGATGCAACGCTCTTGAATTTGCAAGGGCAAGACGCCAGTGGAAAGCCTCTTGCTCCAGAAGACCCTCGTGCAGTGCTCCATTACAGGTGGCTCCACGACTTATCCCAATCTGAGAAAGCAATACCTGATGAATACCCAGAACATTTGGCTATCCGATGTCCACATTGTGGTAGCCCAGAAGATGAATGGGGCGACCCAACACGCACCGATGACCGATTATCGACCGTTGACGTTCATGGCAATCCAAAACCTGGAATTCAAGTTGAACGACACTTAATCGATGGTGATGTGGTCATCTTTAATCGGCAGCCATCGCTTCACCGAATGTCGATGATGGTCCACGAAGTTCGAGTGATGGAGGGACACACATTCAGATTCAATCTCGCAGTTTGTACCCCATACAACGCTGATTTTGATGGTGACGAAATGAACCTTCACGTGATTCAATCCGAAGAAGCTCGTGCTGAGGCAAAGATTCTGATGCGAGTGCAAGAGCACATCCTCACACCTCGATACGGAGGGGCTGTCATCGGAGGTATTCACGACCACATTTCTGGTGCATACCTCCTCTCACGACAAGACGCCCTCATCCCGCGTCGACTCGGACTTGAAATTCTTGGTAATATTGGGTTCAGAGGAGAACTACCTCCGCTTGTGAAAGATGCAAAGGGCAATGAGTGCTTCAAAGGTCCTGATATGCTTGGACTTATCATTCCGAAGAACATCCATCTACGATTTAAGAGTCGTTCAAACGACCTTGTTACGGTCCGAGATGGAATTATTGAAGGTGGTACCATCGATAAGAGAGCAATCGGAGCTGAAGATGGTCGACTCCTCGACGCTATTGTCCAGACAAACGGACCAGAAGAAGGTGCAAAGTTCCTTAACAACTTCACCCGACTGACAATCGCTGCTTGTACTTCACTCGGATTTACAACGGGTATCGATGACGAGGATTTGTCACAGAATGCTCTCGATTCGATTGAGCAAGCGAACCATGAAGCTCGTCAACAAGTTGCAACCGAACTTGAACGCTACGCTCAATCACTTGATAAAAAATCGAAGGCGGAATACGAAGCAAGACCTGGCCGAACTGTTCGTGAGACACTTGAAGAGAACATCATGATCATTCTCGACGAAGGTAAGCAAAAGGCTGGTGAAGTCGCACGTCAAGAACTTGACCGCTCTGGCTCTACCAACGCAGCCGTCAATATGGCCATTTCAGGTGCACGCGGTTCCATGGATAACCTCAACATGATGGCTGGTTCAATCGGACAAGCGAAGGTTCGTGGAAAGCGAATCGAACGTGGATATGATGACCGTGTGTTACCTCACTTCCCACGTGGTGAGCGAGGTGCAGCAGAAAAAGGATTCATTTCATCCTCGTTTAAGCGTGGATTGCAACCAACTGAGTTCTTCATGCTTTCAGTTTCTGGACGTGAATCACTTGTCGATACTGCGGTTCGAACTTCAAAGTCGGGGTACATGCAACGACGATTGATCAACGCAATGGATGATTTGAAAGTGTTCAATGATGAAATGCTCTCTGTTCGAAATACAGCAAACAGAATCATTCAATTCAGTTACGGCGAAGATGGGATTGACCCTTCAAGGGGTGTGCACGGTTCACCATTCAACATCGATGTGATTGTTGACTCTGCCCTCGGAACAGCCGAAGGTGGAAGCGTTGAACGTGAGTCCTTTGACCGTGATGAAGAGGAAGATGACTTCGGTGGTGTCGAATTTGAAGATGATTCGGATATTGATATCGGAGGTGAAGACTGATGGTCGTAAAGAGTGCAACAAAGAAGAAGCTCATGGATTTGGGCATTGCAGAAAATTTTGCTCACGTTCTCGCCGATGACCGAAAGTGGGATGATGTCAAAATCATGAACGCCCAAAATATCGCTCAAATTTGTGAAACCGATTCTGAACAAGCGGGCCAAATTTACGAAATTATTCGTGCTGCAAGCCAAAAGAATCACAACATCAACAGCGAAGCCGTGGGCCCAACCACTGCGGTTCGCCTTGGTCGTCGAAGTCGACGAACTCGCCAAAAAGCAGTTGTCGACATGGATTTCTACAATGCCGAGAAAAAACTTGTCTCTTCAAATCCGTACCACGATAGCGAATCTGATGATGTGTACACTGCACTTGTGAATGCTGCAGAGGATGCTGGTATGGCATCGTTGTTCACCAAGAGAATCTATGCTGACCTCACCTCATCGGTCCACGGTCGCAAAAAGACCAAGTTGACCAAGGCGGAAGCAAAGAAAATCATCGACGGAGCAGTTCATGCACTTCAAAGAGCGAGAATTGACCCCTATGAAGCAGCAGGCATCATCACGGCTCAATCGATTGGGGAGCCAGGTACTCAGATGACCATGCGTACGTTCCACTATGCTGGTGTCGCTACAGTTAACGTCACTCAAGGTCTTCCAAGAATCATCGAAATTGTCGATGCTCGTAAAGAGCCAAACACACCAACAATGGTGATTCGATTGACGAAGAACAACAAAAACAATGCTGAAGAAGCACAAAAACTTGCTGCAGCAATTGAAGTCACGACCACTGTCAATATCGCTGAACTAGAAACCGATGTAGCCCAACGAAAACTCATCATCAAGCTCGATAAGGAGCAACTTGAGCGAAAGAATATGACTGGATTGGAGGTTCGAGATAAGATCGAAACCGCAACACGATTGTATATCCAAGTTGATAATGAAAAGAAACCAAGAAAATTAACCTTGATTCCTGGTGTCCACAGTGAAGAAGACCTCAATGAACTTGTCGAGAATCCTCCATCGTACACAATGTTGCTTCAACTGGAAGAGAAAATTCGAGACCTACGATTGAAGGGTATTCCAAATATCGAGCGTGCTAACGTTCAACAAGACAAGAAAACAGGAGAATTTTACCTTTCAACCATTGGTAGCAACCTGCAACGTGTTTGTGAACTTGAAAGCATTGACCGTTATCGAACCTACACCAACAACATCATCGAAATTTACAACTATCTTGGAATTGAAGCTGCTCGCCAAGCCATTGTGAACGAACTACAACTGACACTTGACGGTGCAAGACTCGAGGTTGATGTACGCCACCTTCTGATGGTTGCGGACGTCATGACTTCAGAAGGAGAAGTTCGGGCGATTGGTCGCCATGGTGTATCTGGAACAAAACACAGTATCCTTGCACGTGCAGCATTCGAAGTTACTGTCAATCACCTCTTGAAGGCTGGAATTATTGGAGAGAAAGACAAACTCACGGGTGTTGCTGAAAACATCATTGTGGGCCAACCGATCTCACTTGGAACAGGTAGCGTAGCCCTGTACTACATTCCTGACGAAAATTGATGTATTGAACCATGAGAAACAAAAGTGGAGTATGGAGGAAATAAAATGGACATAAGTAAACAATTGAAACAAGCAATGGCAACAGGAAATCTACTGTTTGGACAAAGACAAGCCGCTGATGCATGTAAAAACGGTGATGCCAAAATCATCATCTTTGCAGCAAATTGTCCTGTCGAGTTCACTGATGAATTGAGAGCGCATCATCCAGAAGTGGTGATGCATCGCCTCGGCATCGTCAATCGTGAATTAGGGATTGCATGTGGTAAGCCTTTTTCAGTATCAACTGTGACTGTCACCGATGCTGGAAACAGTGATTTACTTACTCTTGATTCAAATCTTTGAAGATAGATAGTGAAACTTTGAAGCAAAGGCTTCATTTTGGTTGAGCATTACCGAAGGTTATGGCTCACCTAAAAACGCCGCTTGTTGCCCTTCTTTTTGCCCTATGCATGCTTGTTCAATATGTACCGTTACAACATGAAAATGAATCCCTTGTGTACCTTGAAAATAAGCAAGACATTCAATTTCCAGCCTCGGCAAGGTCTGCAGGCGATGTTTTCTTGCTCGGCGGAGGAAGTTCAAATGGAAACGAATTTGCTGGGAAAATTTCACCGACATTATCAGGATATGTTATTGCTGGAGACTTTAATCGGTCACTGAGTCTAGGGTCTCATAGCCTCAACCCAACAAGTCCATATGGCTCTGAATATTACATCGCAGGAGTTACTGAAACAGGAACCTGGGATTGGGTTGTCGGTGCGGACCATTCCAATGGTGTATCAGTCATCCAAGACATTGACTCATCCATGGGCTCAATCTTCGTAACAGGGCGATTTGCTGGAAGTATTGGATATCCTACCGGCCAAGCACTCATGACAACTTCAGTCGATGGATACCTCGTCCGTTACGACCCTATGGGCAACTACATGTGGGCAACACAAACGTCATCAACCCAGAATGGCACAAACGATTATGCCATACCTCAGGTGGTGAAAGTTGACCAATTTGGTGATGTGTACTTGGCTGGAGTTTTCAAAGGAGAAACAGATTTTGGTGGTATCACATACAATGTCAGCAATGAAGAAGTCTTCATCGCTAAATATGGAGGAATGCAAGGCAACCTCATTTGGGCTGAAGTTGGCGGAGGTATCGGTGGTCAAACAGTAACAGACCTTGCATTTGATTCGACTGGTCTCATTCATCTCTCAGGATACACACAAAACAATGTAATCTTTGGCTCAAATAGTTACACCACCCAGGGAACTTTGGACTCTTTCATCGTCAAAGTCGATGTCAATGGTAATTTTCAGGGCGTGAGCGGTTATGGAGCACCAAATTCCGTCGTAGCTATTCTTCAAATGGAATTTGATTCACAAGGTGATGCCATTTATGGAGGCCAATACACTGGCACTTTTGCAAAATCAACATGGTCGATTTCAGCAAACCAAGGTTATGCTGACCTTTTCGTGTTCAAAGCATCTTCGAATCCACAAAACGATTGGGCTGTGACCGGCGGCACGAACCTCAACGACAGTGTAACTGCAATGACAGTGACTTCAAACGACGATATCGTCTTCGGTACAACCATCAGTGGTTCATTCATCACACCTACAAAATCAATTTCAATCGGTGGGAACTCTGATGCTCTCATTGCAGGAATCACCCGATTAGGTGTGTGGGACTGGCTCGATGTTTCCGACAGCACGGGGTATGAGGTTGGCTTCGACATCGCGAAGAATGCATCTGACATCGTCGTTATTGCAGGAGCATATGGGAACAATGCTGTTACAAAAGGTTCAACCACCATTCAACCCATCGGTGGATACGATTTGATGCTCTGGGCATTTGAACCAGCAAATAAGAAAGATGCTGATGGTGATGGTGTACCTGATTATCTCGACAATTGTCCAAATATTTCGAACCCAAGTCAAGCAAACACCGACATGGATTCTCAAGGTGATGACTGTGATTCTGATGATGATAACGATGGCTTGACCGATAATGCACCTGATAACTGTCCACGCAATGGGCAATTTAATTGGACTTCAACCCAAGATTTCCTCAATCCTTCAAACTCAACAGACTTTGACAAAGATGGATGTCATGATGATTTAGAAGACAACGACAACGACAACGACAATGTAGAAGATGCAAACGATAACTGTCCTTATTCATCGTATCAACCACCTCGTCCAACATGGGTTTCAAACAGCACAACAGATGTTGATGGCGATGGATGTCGCGACAGCGACGAGGACGAGAATGATGATGGAGACGGATTTGACGATGTCGATGATGATTGTCCGACCACACCAGGTGATTCAACACTTGGCCTCACTGGATGCATTGATACCGATGGAGATGGTTGGGCGGATACCTTCGATGATTGTCCAAACGATGCTGGAACTTCTACACTTGGTGGAAAGAATGCATGCCCCGATCAGGATGGTGATGGATGGGCTGATTCAGATGATGCATTCAGCCTCGACCCAACACAATGGGCTGATACCGACGGTGACGGTTACGGTGACAACCCTGAAGGTACGACACCAGATGATTGCATAGACTCTGCAGGAACTTCTACCATTGACCGAGTTGGTTGTGTTGATTCCGATGGCGATGGATATTCTGACCAAGATGCGGTATGGTCTACAGAAAACGGTGCTGATGCGTTTCCCGAGGATGACACACAATGGTCAGATTTTGATGAAGATGGTTTCGGTGACAACTACGGAAATCAAAGCTGGACAGATAGAAACCCCTCATGGCCAGGAGAATATCACCCTGAAGTGATGGCTCATCAACAAGATTCATGCCCAACATATGCTGGAACATCTTGGAAGAACAACATGTACGGATGCCCGGATGCTGACGGTGATGGTTGGTACGATAAACAAGATGCATTCATCAACGACCCTACTCAACATCTTGATGCTGATGGCGACGGCTATGGTGACAACCAATCTGGATTCCAGCCAGATGCTTGCATCAACACTCCAGGAACGTCAACCATCGACCGATTTGGCTGCCCAGATACCGATGGTGATGGATACTCAGACCCCGACCCTGATTCAAATTACTTGCCAGCAAACGGAGCTGACGCGTTCTATGAAGACCCAACCCAGTGGGCCGATAGAGATGGTGACGGCTTTGGGGATAACCCTGAAGGCTTGAATGCTGATGATTGCCCAGACATTCGAGATACCTCATCGATTGACCGAATAGGCTGCAAAGACACCGATGGCGATGGTTATTCAGACACTGATGCAAATTGGGCCATCGAGGATGGTGCCGATGCGTGCAACTTTATTCCAGGAAATTCTACACAAGACCGATTTGGTTGCCTTGACACCGATGGCGATGGGTATTCAGACCCATCGGAAGGATATGGATATGCAGAAGGTGCAGATGCATACCCTGAAGACCCAACTCGATGGATCTATGAAGCCGCAAAACCGGATGGAACGAGTTCAAACACAACAATGTTCATTGTTGTAGGTCTCCTATTGTTGGTGATTGGAGGTGTTGGGGCGTTCTTTTTCATGCGGCAAAATGATGCTGATTTGACACAAGACAAGGCCTTCATTGGTCTTGATACTGCAATACCAATGCCAGATATGTATGCTCAACCCGTTGCAACTCAAGCACATGTAGCCATGCCCGATATGTATGCCCAACCTGTGGCTACCCAGCCTGTTGTGGCAATGCCCGATATGTACGCACAACCGGCACCACAACCCGTTGCACAACCTGTGGTCAATCCGGATGCCTTGAATTATTACAACGGACTCATTGGTCAGGGATATCCACCAGAATATGCATTGATGTACACTCAACAGTATTATCCTGGATTCCAAATTTGAGCATCAAATTTGACACGTTGGACACATGTCCAATCGACGGGAGGCTACAGTGTGTCGCTCGATGAGGGTTTGGCACTCATAACAGGTACGACCTGCCCTTGTAAACACATAATGTCTCGATGCTCCGTGGCTGTGCCCTTGCTTTCGCAATGCAGCATATTTTTCTTGACTCAACGTGATGCCTTTGTGCTCGTACGCCCTTTGGACAATCTCTTTGCTCATCTCGCAAAACCGCTGAAGTTCTTCTGGCTTGAGTGAAGCAATCGTTCTTTGAGGTAATAGGTTGGCTTTGAAGAGAATTTCACTTCGAAGATAATTTCCGACACCAGAGAGAAAGCCTTGGTCAAGGAGTAAACCACCTAAACGCCTGCGTTGAAAACGGGGCTGAAGAATATGATTGTGAATGTCACTCACGCCTGTGGCTGAAAGAACAACATCTGGTCCGAGTTTTGAAATGTAAGGATGGAGGTCAATTTCATGATGTTCCAAGATGAGAATGTCTGTGGCGGAAAATAATCGAACAACATGAGTCTCTGATTCGAGCATGATTCTTAATGAGCGAGTGCTCTCAGGCAAAGTCCTTGATTTTGAATTGACCATCCAGCGACCGTACAATTGGCTATGGGCATATAGTACTCTTGTTGGACCGTGAATAAGGAGAGCCTTACCCCTTGCTTCAACTTTATCAATGACCTCGCCTTCAAACAAATACTCCATTTCAGCCAATGGTTGGAATTCAAACTTCACATTGAGGATTTGCTTTCCTTCAAGTGCGGCTCGAATGCGGTCCGAAGCACGGTGAATCTCTGGACCTTCGGGCATATTGAAGAGTTCTGAAGAACCATTCAAAAAGTCCTGTTCAACTTCACAGGACGCCTTGTGCAGTCATTGCTTGTGCGACTTTCAAGAATCCAGCAACATTTGCTCCAAAGACATAATCGCCTTCTCTTCCATACTGCTTTGCTGTTTCAGAAGCATTCTTGTGAATGTTGATCATGATGTCTTCGAGTCTCTTATCGACTTCCTCTCGTGTCCAACTCAATCGGAGAGAGTTTTGTGACATTTCAAGACCAGAAGTTGCAACACCACCAGCATTGCTTGCCTTTCCTGGTGCAAACAAAACACCTGCTTTTTGGAACACTTCAACCGCCTCTGGTGTGCATGGCATGTTTGCACCCTCTGCGACTGCAATCACATTGTTTGCAACGAGAAGTTTTGCTTCCTCTCCGTTGAGTTCATTTTGGGTTGCACATGGGAGTGCTACGTCCACATTGACACCCCATAATCCATTGAGCGAAGGTTCAGGTGCTGAAGGAGTAAACGTTGCACCATACTTTTCAGCGTATTCTTGAATTCGGCCACGGCGATTGTTCTTGAGGTCCATGATGTATGCTAATTTTTCTCGGTCGATGCCTTGAGCGTCGTAAATCCATCCTGATGAGTCGGACATTGTGACAGGTTTACCGCCAAGGTCGAGGACTTTTTCACATGCGTATTGAGCTACATTTCCTGAACCCGAAATTGATACCGTTGCCCCTTCAAAAGATCTGCCTTTGGTGGCGAGCATTTCTCGTGCGAAGTACACAAGGCCATAACCAGTTGCTTCGGGACGAATCAGTGAACCTCCATATTGGAGACCCTTTCCTGTCAAAACACCTGCTTGGAATTCATTTCGCAGTTTTTTATACATGCCGAAGAGGAAACCAATTTCTCGACCGCCTACACCAATGTCACCTGCCGGAACGTCACAATCTTGTCCAATGTGCCTCCATAATTCCATCATAAAAGATTGACAAAAGCGCATTACTTCAGCATCAGACTTGCCCTTTGGGTCGAAGTCTGAACCACCTTTTCCACCGCCCATTGGCAAACCTGTGAGGGAGTTCTTGAAAATCTGTTCAAATGCAAGAAATTTGAGAATAGATGCATTGACTGAAGGGTGGAATCGTAGACCACCCTTGTAGGGTCCGATGGCACCGTTGAATTGAATTCGAAAACCACGGTTCACGTGCACATCACCATTGTCGGCAACCCAAGGCACTCGGAAGTGGATTAAACGGTCAGGTTCAACGACTCGTTCGACAATTGAAGCATATTCGGGATGGCGTTCCAAAACTGGTTCAAGTGATTCCAAGACCTCAAGAACGGCTTGATGAAATTCAGGTTGATTTGGGTCTCGGGCTATAACTTTTTGATAAATTTCTTTGATAACTGACATATCGTACACCTCATTTTCATTGGTTGATTCGCCCGAAATGAACTCCCTTTCTAATAGTTCCCATTTCGCATTTCAATTTGAATGGTTTTTCAATCTCAATGGATACAAACGGTGAGGTAACGTTCGAGGCGAGAAATTCGAGTTGTGCCCTCTGCATCTATGCCTTCAGTAGCACGAATAGCCTCTTCAATTAGGGCATGTTCATTCTCTTGTATACCGATGAGTTGTCGAAGGTGATTGACAAGTGCCCATTCATCTTCTGTGATGACTTCATCATCCAACGCTGCAATCAACGCAGCTTGATACATTGACGCATCGCCGACCTGGTAACCAGTAAACTCCTCATCGGAGAGAACAAACGGGTTCGGAATCTCACCAGCAATAATGCTTTGACATTCAGCGGTATCACTCGGTGAGACATTCAGTGCCACGGCCAAAATTTTGAGAATTTGTGCCTCATCATTGGTTACAAGTTGATCTTCAAAAGCAACCCTCAGACACTCCATGTACAGATACATCCCCCGTGTGTATTCCCTCTCCATGAAAGTGGGTTAACAACCATCAATTTCAATGTTCGTAGGCAATCTCCACGTAGTTTACATTCGTATTACATTTTGTAAGACATTTGTAAACATCTTTATATGCTTCAATGAATAGCGTAGTTTAGAGGAGGCAAACAAATGGTCCAACCTACTGTTCTCGTTTCGTTTCGATTGAGCGAAGATGATGCCCAACTCCTCGACATGAAAATTGGCCAAGACGGTGCACGAAGCCGATCGGATGTGATTCGAAAAGCTGTTGAGGAATTCCTCGAAGGGCAACCCAAGGTTCAGGGCATGGATTCTATTCGCATTCCTCTTGGGATTGGCGACAAAAAATTGCTCGCAGAGTTGTATCAATTGCGAGGCATCACACCAGAACATGCAGCCCAACAGGGATTGAAAGCGTTCATCGACCAAGAAATTGCAGCCTACAAGCAAGCAGCAGACTTGCTTCAATCATACTTAGACGATGCGAAAGTATCGACAGAACGACGAAGTGAATACCAAGAATAAGCGGTGAGAGTACGGAGGGGATGGGATGAATAGGCAATCAAAGGGATACAATCTCATTGAAGCCACCCTTTGGGCTGCACAGGACAGGTCAAACCTGTACGGCCTCAACGCACTTTGTCAGCGTGCCCGCCATGCACAACTTGGCCCTGGTTCCCACAACCACACCCCCACAGACCCCTCGGATGGCGGCCGAGGGGACCCTGCCACAGGTCAAGCGAGTTGACCACATTTTCCCACGTGCCCAGCCCCCACATTTTTCTGGGCACACACGAATTGCTTTGAGACGAATGTCAAGCCTTTAGAACGGTCGTCATCAGTGGACTCTTATGGGTCAATTCACGACTGGTCAATCTCAGTTTGAATTCCTGGCCCACGAAGTTCCTCGACCTGGCCAAGTGGATATGATTCGAGATTGCGTTTCAGCATTACGAAAAAAGGGAAACCACCTCGCTGCAGCACCGACAGGGATTGGGAAAACCGCTGCAGCTCTGGCCGCAGCCCTCGAAGTTTCGCTCGTTCCGGGTGAAGAGAAAACCGTGTTTTTCCTCACGTCAAGGCAAACACAGCATCGTATCGTAGTGGATACCGTAAGAAAGATCAACGGTCGACGAGGTAAGCAATCAAATATTTCGTTGATCGATATGATTGGACAATCCGGAATGTGTGTACAAGAGTTTGCAAAAGAATCTCCGTTCGTGTTTTCACTCATGTGCTCACAAGCAAGAAAATCACGTACATGCAAGCCTTGGATGACAAAAGCCGACGGACTTCGTGAACAATTTTTGTCATATCCATTGCACGTCGATGAGTTGGTTGAGAAAGTTGTTCAACACACTGAAAACGGTCGCCCAGCAGTTACCTGTCCATGGAAAATTGCCAGGGAATCCGTTGCCTTTGCTAATGTGTTCGTAGGGGATTACAATCATCTCTTTGATGATGGCGTGAGAGAAAACAGCCTCAAAGCGATGGGTATCAATCTTGAGAACATCATCATCATTGTTGATGAAGCACACAATTTACCTGACAGAATTCGCATGACAATGGAAAGAAAATTAACGCCAACAATGGTGAAAAATGTTTACACTGAACTCGAAGAATACGAAGAAACATATCGCAATATCGTCATGCAGACCGGCGGAGACCTCTTTCAAACCCAATATGAACTCATTGTTTGGGTAAAATCTGTTTTTGAATCTGCGCGCAAGGTTTTTTCAGATTTTTTTGCATCCTTGAATAAGCAGTTGAAGAAGGATGACGATGAAATAGAAGTTAAGGTTGAAGATATCTTTGATTTACTGCATAAAGCATGTGATATTGCAGAAGGTCGAGACGGACAACATAAACTGGTCAACAACGAAAATTTTCAAATTCAACCTGTGAACAGAATTCGCATTTTACGAGACATCTTAGCAAATGTGGATGTGGATGTCGAAGTTGGAGATGGCGAAGACCCTATGGAACCTGATGCCTTACGATTTTCTGAATTACTTCGCACCCTTGACCGTTTTCAAAACACAAATTCGGTCGTGCTGATTTTCGATGGGAAAGGTAAGGATGGCCGTATCACATCTCATCTACTCGACCCCGGCATGGTAGCAGCCCCAATCTTTGAACAGGCGGCTGGCTCAATTCTCATGTCGGGTACACTGTATCCTCCTTCGATGTATGCTGACATCCTCGGATTCACCAAATTGACAACACATGCACATTACACATCTCCATTTGCCGCAAAACGAAGACCGGTGTTGATCGCAAAAGATGTGACCACAAAATTTTCTGAGCGTTCCCAAGAGAATTCGTTTTTGATTCAACAACACATCCAAACCCTCATCGATGCAACGCCTGGAAACATCGCCGTCTTTGCACCATCTTATGCCATGTTAGAACAAATCGTAGGTTTAGGTCATTACTCTGGAACTCGCCTCATGATGGAAAATAGAGATTGGACAAAGAAGGACCTTGATGGGGTTGTTGAAACACTTTTGCACGAAAAGCAAAACCAGCGTAAAATCTTGCTCGGTGGTGT
Organism: Candidatus Poseidoniales archaeon; assembly: GCA_038106355.1. Taxonomy (GTDB): domain Archaea; phylum Thermoplasmatota; class Poseidoniia; order Poseidoniales; family Poseidoniaceae; genus Poseidonia. The sequence goes on from JAYODQ010000017.1 coordinate 24,879, forward strand.
GTTTGGAGCACGCCTTTCAGAAGGTATTGATTACAACAATGGGGCACTGGATGCTGTGATTTGTGTTGGTATCCCAAACTCTCCACCTTCACTCTTATCAAAGGCATTAACACGATTTGCTGAAGAACGCTTTGGGAAAAATTTAGCTTGGAAGTACACCATATCTCAGCCTGCGATAAATTCAATCCTGCAAGCCATGGGTCGTCCAATTCGTTCTGTTGCTGACCGAGCAATGATCCTCTTGCTCGACAAACGAAACGATGAGCGAACCTACTCATCTTGCTATCCTCCAGATTTACAAATGATTCCATGCCATGGTTCAGAACATATTCGGCAATACGCTGAACGATTTTTTAGAACCGTTCATCGAGAAGTAGGAGAATAAAACAAAACACGAATGTTGATGAGGCACATAGAGGTGGGAAAATCATGAACGACTGGAACAACATCGAAATTTCAAACATTGAAGACGATGAACTTCAAGATGTGAACCATGTTCATGACCATGCAGTTGTGCAAGACATCGCTGCCCAGTTGCACAGTGATTTTATTCAAAATTCACCTCATCTTTCGGAAGTACGCTCTCGTCACCAACAAGTTCTTGTGGCCTCAGGAATGCTTCCAGAATCAAATCTTGCCGAAGAACATCCTGAACTTGCTCTCCAATGGTTTGTTGAGGAGCTCAACGGCAGGTTGGTCACCGACGGACTTGAATTACCGATGCATGGAATGTCAATTGATGACATAAAAGTGGAGTCAATTCAACTCGAGTCTGGACAACATTGGGCGAGAATTCGTCTCGATATCGACCAAGGTGGATTTGAACGACAATTCCCAATCCCACATCAGGGCATCAAGCACGCAACCTTCCTCGAAGGAAGATTAAGGCTACGTTGGTAATCAAGCAAATTCTCGTGGTGGAACCTTCTGGATTTGATAGATTTCAGTGGTCATTTGAGTTAAGGATTGTATGGCAACTTGCTTGTGGCTCTCTCCCATTTCTTCACGGCTGTATCTCGCCATTTCGAAAGTGTTGTCGAGTGCGGTCAAGGCTTCTTCTGAAATTCCGCCCATTGCCTGACGAATTGCAAATTCAAATTCTCTCACTGTTTCGTGGTCTCGACGTAGGAAACCGCGGTCTTGGAGAACCTTACACAATTCTTGGTAGCACTTGAAAATCGACTCTCTGGTTGCATCACCGGCAGCGAGCAATTCGGCTGTATAAGCAAAGATTTCCGCTGCATCAGAATAAATGTCCCCTCGAACTTTCTTCCTGTACATCAAAATTCCACCCGCAATCAAACCGGCAATCAAGATGACGAGCAAGTATGCCCAAGCACTGATGGCTTGTTCTTCTGAAGCATAAGTGTAATCTGGAGCAAATCCTTCTTCACGTTGAAGATTGAATTTGGATAATGTTTGAGGAGATAAAACTGGGTCATTGATGACAATGTCGATCGAAATCTCGCCCCAGAATGATGCATCACCATATGGAGGGTCGGCAGAGAATTCAAATTCAATCAATCCATTTTCATTGGTCAACTCATTCACTTGGCGTAATTGGCTCATGTTTTCATCGTACATGTAAATCATGACGGAAACATCTTGCAGCCCTTCACCTGTATCTTCTGCATTGATTCGAATCGAACCTCGAACATCTTCTTGTTTGTTCTGAACAATGGCATCGATGTCAACAAAGATATTGGCGTCAACGTTGACAAAGAGCAAATGGTTGTCCGTTGCAGCATTGAGATACAAACTGTCATTTCGAAGAACATCGATGTACACATATTGACTTCCAATGTTTGCCCATGATGGCATCGTTGCAGTTATTGTGAAATTTCCATTTGCCCAATTGATGAATGTTGGTGGAATGCAACGTGCTTCATCTCTTCCGTTCACACAATCTGCTCCGTTTCCAATATAGATTTGCAGATTTTCGAATATTTCTCCTTCTCCACCAACTTCTTGCACAGAACCTATGAGAACAAGTGGTGAGAATGTTCCATCAGACCTTGTAACAATCTTCGATGATGAGGGGTCAATAGTGATGATCACATTCGACCATACCTTAACATTCGATTGAGCCTGTGAACCCAAATGTAAATCACTTCCTCCGAATCGAACGGTGAGTGTGTGGTCTCCTCTCGAAAGAACGGGGTCAACATAAACAATTGCTGCCCAGTTACCAGCAGCGTCAGTTACGGTTGAAACAACCAGAACACCATCAAGGTCAATTTGAACTGTTTCTCCAGCAAGGCCTGCCTTGTCAATGGTGTCGTAATCAAACAATCGACCCGAAATTTCCCAAACATCGCCGCGAGTTGCATCGATACCATCTGCAAATTCCAAAGTAATGCTGCTTCTGTGGAGCAAGTCGAATGAGGTGTTTCCAATGCCGTATCGGTAGTAGCCTTGAGGTTGAACCACCGCAAGAAGTTCCAAACTACCGAAACTGAATGTGTCAGTTACTGTCCATTCATACACGAATTCACCGTCGCTGTTGGTCAAAACCGAGGCAATAATGATGTTTTCAATTTGCAAATCGACGGTTAAACCTGCAACTCCCACAAGTCGGTTATCGCGAACCGTTCCTGATATCATAGCAGTTTCACCTACTGCAACAGGCGATTCGATCGAAACTTCAACTGCGATTTGACTGAACACTTGCCACATACCCGAGGCGTTACTTGGGAGATAGAATGTCGTGCCCGTAAATCGAACCTCAAGTGCGAGTTGGCCGAGTGGTTGGTTGGCAGGTACCGCATACAAAGCCGTAAAGGTACCATTGGCATCAGTGGTTGTATTGGTAATCCATACGCCACCAAGCCAAACTTCAATGGTGAGATTTGGTAATTCAACATCGCTTACATCGAGTAAGCGCCCTTGAATAGTCATGGTTGTCTCCCTATCAGCTTCTCCTGTTGGTGTGAGGAGTTGAATCTTGGTTGGAACGCTGACGTTGAAGTCCACCACATCAAAACTCGCAAGGTAATATTCTGGATTGTTGATGTCGCCAAATCCAATTGGGTCAACCCAATCTCTTCCACCCCTAAACTCGACGCGAATTTGATGTGGCCCTGGAGAGGTGCTGGTGGGCAATGTGTAGGTGAGGGTGTAGGCTCCTGTGGTCGCATTGGTCGTTGCACTGGCGACTGGAATTCCATCAACGAGAAGATACACAATACCAGATGCATCATTGCCATTTGATTGTAAGGCAACACCGAGGTCGTCCAGCAGTATTCCATTCACAACAAGTTGTTCGCCAGCAGTACGAATGGCAGGATAATTGGTGATGGTGAGATTTGTTGCTGCAAGAGTGACAAATCTGGTCGTGGCATTACTTCCAAGAAGGCCTGTCGTTCCTGAAACGCCTGCATACTGAACATGAATATCGTTCGGTCCAACACTCGTGTTGGCTGGAACTTGTAATGAACCAAAGGCAGTTCCGTTGGAAGCAGTTGTGAAGACACCCACAATTGAAGTTCCTGGTAACGAAACCGTCAAAGTTTGTCCATCGAGGTTTGCACCTGTGTTATCTCGAAGCAAGATGTGGAATGTCACATTGTTTCCTCGTACGGTTCGGTCGTTCAAGGATGGTTGACCAATTCCATCGAGTGAGGGCCTCAAGAAGACCAACGTGGAAAATCCACGACTATCGAAGGTGGTGTTGTTTGCACTTGCAAGATAGAAATTCACCGTTGGAATGAATGTAGCTGTAATGTTATGTGTACCTGCTCGGAATGTTTGGCTTAGGGTGATGGTGGCGTTCCAGTATCCTTGGGTGCCAATCGTGCCTCCAGAGACGGTAAATCCGGTTGGAACACCATTGATGGCGATGAGGACATTTGCATTAGGCAACACTGAACCATCACGCTGTTCAATTCCACTTCCATTATCGGATTGAACCCGTCCTGATATGGTGAAACTTGTCCCTGCAATTGGATTTGCCAAGATTGGGTCCAGCGTGAAATTTGTTTGGGAGCGGACTGTAATGGATGTGATGTTTGTGTTGGTTCTTAAGAGGTCAACTGAACCATTAAACATGATCTGAACGATGGTTAAACCGAGTGGTTGACTGAATGGAACATTGAACGTGAAATTTGCATATCCTTCAGCATCCGTTTGTGCTACTGGTAGCCATGTATCATGGAATTTCACAAAGACATCGTAACCACCAAGTGGGGCAAACATATCCGAAGATTCGACGAGTCGGCCTGAAATATTGATGCTATCGCCTCGATTCACCACAACTGCATTGAGTGGCACAATATTTTCGAAGATGGTAACGCCCATGACTTGAACACCTTGTTGAACACTCGCTGTGAGATAAAATGGGGATGAACCATCAACAACGGAGAGCACGAGCGTTCTTGGTCCTCTTGTTGTTCCATTGTTTGACGTATCCGTTGGAATGGAGAAGTTAAACGTACCATTGAAATTTGTTCGACGTGACACCATCAAGAGTTCATCTGGTGTGTCAAGCCAAAATGCATTCATTTCAACGGCTGAGATGAGAGGCCTTGAGTTGTTTTCAGCATCGAGCACCTGGCCTTGAACATTAAATGCGACACCTGCTGTAATAACTGCAGGCATTTGAGTGATGACGATGGAGGAGTCAACTTGGACGGTAACGTTGATGATGGTCGAATTTCCATATCGCCTCGAATTTCCTTGGCTGAGCGTAGCCGTTAAATCATCTTGAACGATAATGAGAACATCGTAGTAACCAGGAGCAATGCCACTTGGTGAAAAGGAGGTGGTTGCATTGCCGCTGGGGTCAGAATTCACTGACCCTAAACTTTGGTTGCTGTTACCATAATCCCAAATGAACTCAACCGAAGCACCAGTGATGTTCGAACCGTCGGCGACATCAGTAATTCTCGCAATGAAATCGACTGTATCGTTCATTTCAACAATGTACGAAGAGGTTTCTGGTTCAACTTTGAACTCTGTGATGATGCCACCGAGTTGACTAATGGAACTTGGTGGGCTCGGTGGAACTGCTGAATCCACGTAACGGTAGTAAGGGCCACCTGGAGGAGACATTGTAATGAAATCGAAATCAAGATTGAAATCGTATGCGTCGGATGGTAAATTGGTAGGCATCGTGATGGTGATGTTGAACTCTCCAGTTGAATTGTTGAGCATCGATTGTGCTATGTCCATCGGGCCTTGTGGCGTGAGCATGGTTACCAAAATGAGCGTATCGTTACCAATGACTCTGTTAAGGTACACTGCGTCAAATATATCTCCGTAGATATACGTTGAATTCCCAAAGTCTGTCCAATCCTGACCAATTGAAATGTTCCAACCAATTTCTGCAAGCACACGAATTGGTCCTGAGCCGGTCGAGGGCTCAAAGAATTGCGATCCATTGAACGATGCATTGAGTAAGTAATCTCCTGGAAGGAGGTTTGCATCTAAATCCCAAGAGAGTGTGATGGTAGATGAGTCAGGGTCAACAGTGGTGTTCACCCAAGAAGCGTTGAAAAAGAAATCGTAATTTCCACTGAAATTCTGTCCGATACTCACGCCTCTATGGTCAAGAATATCGACGACCACTGATGCTGGAGTTCCACGAAGTTGCTCAACCGATTGAACGACAAAATTCAATTTTCCTTTGAGGAAATATGGCTCACCAGAACTTAAATTCGCATCATCCGTAGCAGGAATGGTGGAGGGGTAAAATCGTAACGAAAATTCAACCTCTCCAGCAGCGACAGGAGTCGTCGACGAGTTCAATGTATGTTGGATTGTGAAATTCCCGTTGACAGATTGGTTGAAGACCTCAAACCAAGGGCCCGTTGAACCATTACTTCTCATCCTGAGCAGCACAGTTCCAGCAAGTGCGGTTGGAACAGCACCAATAGAAAGAGCAGAACCGTTGACCCAAAATGGCTCATCAACCACAAGGATACTTGAGTTCACTCTCGAACCTTCAATGGTTGCCGTGAGATTAGGAGCGTCGGAAACATTGAGCCAAATGGTTGTGCTTGTCGGTCGAAGATGGAATTGAGGCGGAGTAATGCCGTTCACTGAGGTGTCCTGCCATCCTGAATAACCAAGTGTGGCTGTTACGTTGGTTTTGGTTTCAAGTGGGTCAAGCGTAAGTTCAATGGACCAAAATCCTGATGGGTCTACATCACCTGTTAGATTTGTGAGACCACTAACTGAAGAAGTGAAAGAAAGCCAAACGGTTTGATTTGGAAGATCCCCAATGACATCCACAGCAGGGGATTGAAGTTCAAGATATCCTTCAAGCGTAGTGGTTGCGCCTGCACCGACGACGGGTTCATTCACAAGTTCAGGAGCGGTATGTCGTAGGATCGAATCATCGGTTACATTGATGAAATCATCGAATGGAATACCTTCGTTACCAACGTATCCTCCCTGTTGTGTGACGAGTACGATTCTTTGCATGCCCGGTGCTGCAGGGAAAGTTGGGTTGCCTGAGATGTTGAAGCTTCCATTTGCATCGGTGGCAATGGTTTGAATCAAACGGTCCTGACTTGAGCCGGAACCTGGGACTAAGGAGAGTTGCGAATTCGGAACGAGGTAAAGCGAAACAATATGATTTGCAATCGGGGTGGCGTTGTCAGTGTAGCGAAGTTGTCCTGTGACTGTAAAATTCTGCGAGCCGTCTCTATCCCATGTTAGTGTTGAGATTGTTTGGTTGACAACCTCTATCTCCACTGCAGGTGGACACGGGTCAAAAGCGATCCATCCCAAGTCCGTGTTTCCATTTGCACTGTTTTGTTGAAGTCGGACTTCCGACCAAGTGGTATAGTGGTCGGATGTGACCACATATCCACTACCGGTCCAAGTTCCACCAACATATCCAGCCACTTGACGTGCAGGAATTCCTGCCAATCGAGCCATGGTCACAAATGCTGTGTTGAATTCGCGACAGGACCCCTCTTTTGTGAAGGTAATCAAATTGAGCGTCGTATCGACAATGGAAGGGGTACCAGACCCGTCATAGTTTCTTAGGAAGGTTGTTGTCGAATTCCCGTTGGTTAAGTAATCCTCAAGGGCAACTGCAATACTGTAGGCATCGTTTGCTCCAGAGGCGGTGATGACGGCATTGGTGATATTGAACACCGCAGATTCGGGTGCAGCAGAATTCTTGAATTTCGAATCAAGATACGTCTCATAAGCGAGGTTTTGGCCTGCAATCGTTGTCGAGGCAAGTGTTGACCAATCGAAGTAGTATTCTGGCTGTTTGATGAACAATTGACTGAGGAGACCATTTGATGCTTTCAAATTGTGAGTATCGTTGGAACGTGTAAATTCAACCGCTGTATCGAGATAAAAGGAGATGTTGGAATACGAGGCTGAAATTGGAACATAGGAATTCGTCCCGATTGGTTGATTGTATGTGAGTGTCCAGTCCACTGTGTCATTTGCAAAACTTGAATCAGCAAGATTTGTTAAATTGTTGACTGGAGGAACAAGGTCTGCATAAGGATGGACCGAATCTAAATGGGCGTATGTTGAACCAGTGTAAAAATCACTTGTCGTGAGTTTCCATCGGTGAACAAGGGATGTATCAACGACACCGTTTGTGTTGTTGGCCCAAAAAATCACATCGTTGCTCAAAATATCGTCGGATGGGTCAAGTGGGTTTGAAGGTGAGCCAGCACAATCCACAAACCAGAAAGGTTGAGGACATTCTACGCCGTCAGGCACACCTCCACCATCAGTATCGGGATTTGTCCAATCGGTTCCTGTATCGTTTTCCACAGCATCAGGAATTCCATCACCGTCAAAATCGGAAGGTAGTAAGTCGTCAGCAGGATTGTTTTCGGGATTTGTGCCATCAAAATACTCGTCCCTATCACCCACACCCCCAGAATCGGTGTCATACACTTGAGAATCAGTCACCCAAACATCGAGCGAACCATTCGTGATGCCGATGTAGATCAAATCACATCCTGTTGTGTTTTCGAAATAATTGTTCAAGCCATCAAAATCTTCATCGAGCAAATTGGTACAAGGTTCGGTTGGGTCTGTGTTGTCAAATACCTCGGTGAAGTCATCGACACCATCACCATCCGAATCAACAAGACTTGGATTGGAAAACCAACCAAATGTTCCGAGTAATTCTTGCCAATCCGCTAAACCGTCACCGTCGGTGTCTTCATAATCATCATCACAATATTGACGTGTTGTTGCCTTTGTTCCATCGGCTACAGCTGAAGTGTGGCAGAATGAACCATTTCGGTTTGAAACTTCTGTAGCAGTTCCGCTTGGCCCTCCAGATACGCCTTGGATGACATTGTTGACTACGGAAACATAGCCAAATGATTCCCAAGTTCCCGATACGTTGTACCAACCTACGCCTCCTGAAGGATTGAATCCTGAACCATCACCAACCGTGACTCTTTGTGTGCCTGAATCGTAACTGACAAAGGTGGTGACAAAATTGATGGTTGAATCGCAGGGGTCAGTTCCATGACTGGTGTTTCGTTCATCACCATCGTTGATACCTCCAAAATCTGTATCCGCAACGTTCCAAAGGGTACATGTGAGGTTCTCTTCCCAATTTTGAATACCATCGTTGTCTGCGTCACCTGCATCCTCACGGCGAGTTGGGTCGGTTTCACCAGCATCAACTTGACCGTTTCCGTTGGCGTCTTCAACTCCGTCGTCAAAAGCATCGCCATCGGTATTGTTATCGCGGGGGTCGCTTGCTTGTGGAGGATTACCGTATGCACCATTCACTTCAACACCATCGTTGATACCGTCGTTGTCCGTATCAGCGGATGTAGGGTCGGTAAGAAGTGTCAATGCCTCGTATGAATCGTTCAGGCCGTCGTTGTCTGAATCTGCATCTTGAGGGTTGGTAGAGGTGATACCATCGACCTCTGCTGTCAATGTAGCACATCCACCAGGGCCTACACCTTGAGCTGGATTGCATGGAGAAATGGTTTCGGTCACGATTCCGTCAGGTCCATTTCGGAAACAAGGAGAAGAACCACACATCGTCGTCCATGAAGGATTCACGTATTCGTAGAGGTTGATGAGGCCATCACCATCAGGGTCACCAAATGGTCCGTCGGCATTGGATGGATTGGTGGCGTTAAGTCCGTTGGCAGCCTCCCACCCGTCTGGCATTCCATCACCGTCGGTATCCCAGCCAGCAACGTCCTCATCTGCAACGCCATCACCATCATCATCATCGCTTGAACAGTCAGCGTCTCCGTCACCGTCTGGATCTGCACCATCAACTGCACCGTCTTTGTCGTCATCAAATCCGTTGGCACATATGTTTCCAACGGGGTCTTCATCGCAGAGGATGATTGAGCCTGTTCCGTCGCTACCAGTTCCTCCACAGGCAACTTGGTTGAATTGCATGGCACCTTCTTCATTCCAATCGTTCACTGGGACAGTACCGTTCCACCATACCCCGTTATCAAGGTAAGTTGTCGTCGAAGAGAGGTCCCAATTCGTTGGTTGAAGATAGAGATACTCTTGCAAGTTTGACATGCCATCCCCATCGGGGTCACCAACTGCTCCATCGGCTCCGATGGTGGAGAGTGGGTTCAAACCATACATCCACTCCCAACCGTCAGGAAGACCATCGTTGTCCGAATCAGGGTCATTGGGTTGGGTATTGATGAGATATTCGAGCCCGTAGGTGAGTCCGTCGCCATCTGCGTCAGAATTTGCTGACACTTTGAAAGAAAATATTTGCATGGATGCGAAAGATGAAAGCAACATGAGAGCAACAAGAAGGATGGATTTTTTTGCCTCTTTGATGGAAATCGAAAGTTCAACTCCGCGCCCTGCCGCCGTTACACCGTGATTCAAAGTGTTCACCGGCTTGTAGGGATGACTGATACCTCATAAGGCAAATGGTACAATGTTCATACAAGAATCATCGATTTTATCAAATTGAGTCGAGTTCATCGAGCAATTCGAGGTCATCATCATCGGCAGATTGCGTTACTGCGGGAGGCAAATCATCAGCCGAATGTTCACCTTGTTCAAGACCTTGGTCAGCACTGGCCCAATCGCCATCCGAATCACCGAGAAGATTGTACTTGTCACCACCCATTTGAGCATTCATTTGACCTCGTCGGAACACGGCATAGAGGAGGCAAAGTGCGAGAATAACATAGATGACGAGTGTCTGCGGTTCAGGGTCAATCATTTCAAGGAAAATACAATCTGCACCAGCACAGGTCGTCGAATAATCAAAGAAGAATTTCTGATTGTATTCATCCCCATACTGAACCTCTTCTTGCATTGGCGTCACAAGCATCTCAATTTTCACCATTCTGTTGTCTTTGACGGATTCCGGTGCTACGATTTTCATGCTAAAATCCTTGTGAGAATAGGGGTCGAGTTTGAGAATGAGGAACTGGGCAGCATCTTGGTCAGATGTTGCTCGTAAGCCTGCATCCCAACCATCTGGTTCATTGATGGTAATGGTCACAGTGAGTTCGATGTTGTTTTGATTTGTTAATCTAAAATCAATGTTCTTCTCTTCTTGTGCAGCAAAGGGTGAGTTCTCTGTTTTTTGAGTCAATTCAAGATTGCCAATTTCAACATTTTCCATCACCTCAATTTTGAGAGGTAAATCAAAGTATCTTGCTTCATCATCCTCGACATTTTCTTCTCGGATTTGGAGATAAATGGTATGATTACCTGCTGGTACTTCGTTACGCAAATTGATTTCAAGTTTGAAATCTACACTTTCATCTGGTGCCAAATTGACAATGACAAGATTCGCACCAGTGTCTTTGTCAGTGATATCGTAGTCCCATGAGGAATAACGAGTGTCCTCTTCGATGTTGCGATCCAAATCTTTTGGATTGACAATTCGCCAAGTGGTGGTAGCAGATCCGGTATTTTCCGAAGAATCACTGACTCGAATCTGATAGAAGACGTATGCTCCAGGGGCCACAGGCCCAACTGCACCCAAAGTTCCTGAATCACTATCGGCAATGATTTCTGCAAGGATGCCGAATGTCCTGTGCACTGTAAATCCAACTTGGGTGGTTAATTCAGAGTCTTCTCGGCTGGTTACAGATAAACGTACCAAACCAATATCTTGTGCTTCACGTTCCTCAGGGGGATACAATTTGAGCAAGACGGTCATCACTTGGGTTGAACCTATGTCAGGCGAGACAGAATAAATTCCTTCTTTGATGAGTTCCATGCCGGTATCGTTGTCGTAGAACTGATAATCCCATGCATCTGGGAGATCTAAAATTCGAATCTTGAACGAGTCGGTCACGAAACCTGCATTGAAGATATTGATAAAAAACGACCCAACTTCATCTTGGTCGACGTAATGCGACAGTGATTCATCGTAGGCTTCTGGTCTATTCGAATCGGCAATTTGTATCTGCTGCTCTTCGTCTTCAAAGATGGAAACTCTCGGTTCAGCATTCACATCGACTTGTTCAAGTTCGAGTCGGATGGTTTGAACACGGACCTCCTTCCGGATGCCGTCCGTATCTTCCGCATATGCACGGGCAGCGATGTTCAAGCCCGATGGTACATTGGTCAAATCACTTTCAGGAACGGTAATCGATAAAATTGGTCGAGTGTAATCGCCTCCACCGCTCAGGACATAGCCACCGGGTTTGTCCCAAACAGGGTCAGACCATGAGCTCGGAAGATTGTTCGTAAGGTCCATTTCAACTTCTATAGAAGAGGAGGAGGAACCGATGTGTTCAACCAACAATTCCACAGTCGTGGTCTGACCTGGAGCGATGAGCACAACATCCGGTTGATTGCTTGGGGTAGTCAGATAGATATCATGCTCCGTGAATTCTACGCCTTGGTGCTGGAATTCAACTGAGTGGCCTTGGACATCTTGTATTTCGAGATAGATGTTGTATTCACCCGCAGCAATTCCTGCTTCGTAGGTGTAAGAGAAATTACCCACCAGTCCATCGTTGTCGAGTTTGAGGTCATCATCTTTGAACTCCTTAGAAAATACTGTGTTTGCATTGTTGGGGGTCCACATCGAAAGAATCACATCTTCAATATCATCTCGACCAAACGCGTCTCGAACATCCACGGAGAACTGCATGGTTCGATAATCTGCTCTGTGGTTAGGTGCCCAGAGTACGTCTTCATTTTCGTTCCAACCTTTCCCGGGAAGATGAACCTTTACTGATGATTTGGCTAATGGATTGGTCATAATCTCCAGACGCGAAAAACCGCCTGAACTTTCCATTCGCCCATACCCAATGTCCACTGCACAATCCGGTCCAAATGCTCCTCCGCCACTACCTTCGCAAGTTGCATCAGCATCGATGCGGATTTTGAGCTGCTTTCCGCTTTGGACTTGAAAGC
>JAYODQ010000066.1:0-5711 GCA_038106355.1 Candidatus Poseidoniales archaeon
CCAAGCGACCATGAACCACGCCTAACCGAATGTTTTTTTAGTCCTATGGAACTTTTCTATCCAAACATGGTGCACCTCAACTTTTGACACACGTCAGATGAGAAAAACCTACGAAACAAACTCAACGTCGCCATGTGTCAAAATAAATTCCCGACCAAGTTCATCAAATGTATCGAGCAATGAAGAAGAGAATCGCACTCGCCATATTTCAACGTCGTTTTCAAGATCTCCCTTGATACCCGATAGTGTGCCAGGTGCGGCTCCACAAGACAAACATGCCCCGGTCAAGTCAAGCACAAAATCAAGTCCATGTACTGAATGTTCAACCGTATCCACATGTACGCCACCGCCATGGCCATCGAGTGCAGCTCTGACTGGACCAAGTCTTGCAAGCAATGCGGGAACGAGGTGCTCTGTTCCAATGAGTTCTTGCAACTTGACGTTGCGCAATCGTTCCTCCTCCTGAACATCCACAGTTTCTTTGATTCGGCGGTTCGCTTCTGCAGCCATCGCCTCTTTGGCTTGGGCAGCGTAATAAGCAACCAAGTCCTCCTCTTCCATGATGAAGTGAAGATGTTCTCACCTATCAAGTCTATCACATGGCTGCGAATGGCAATACAGAACGATACTACAACCCTAAATAAAGGAGCATCGGCAGGGTGGAGTGAGGAAGATGGGAGAAGAAGTGCTACGAATCGAAAACCTTCACGTTTCTGTTGAGGGTGTTGAAATTCTCAAAGGACTCACTTTAACCATCAACAAAGGCGAAATTCACGCCATCATGGGAAGAAATGGAGCAGGAAAATCAACGCTTGCGAATGTGGTGATGGGCCATCCAGCATACGAGATTACACAAGGTAGCATCCATTATATGTCAAAACCACTTGATGAGTTGGAGGTCTTCGAAAGGGCAAGAGCAGGGATGTTCCTTTCATTCCAATATCCTGCTGTTATCCCAGGCGTTCAAGTCGGCACCTTTCTCAAGAAATCAACGCAAAGCGTCCGCCAAGTCGAGCTCTCCGCACGCGATTTTCGAAAAGAACTCAAAGATGCTATGGGACTTCTCAACATGGATTCATCATTTTTGAGTCGATATTTCAACGATGGTTTTTCGGGTGGAGAGAAGAAACGATTGGAGATATTGCAGATGCTCCTTTTGCAACCCAAACTCGCACTACTTGACGAAACCGACTCTGGACTTGATATCGATGCACTCAAGATTGTGGCACAAGGCATCAACATGGTTGCTCCACAAGCAGGTTGCCTTATTATCACCCATTATCAGAGATTGCTCGACCATGTCAAACCAAATTTTGTTCACGCAATGATCGATGGGAAAATTGTCGAGTCAGGTGGCCCTGAACTCGCAACAAAACTTGAAGAACAAGGATACGAATGGCTTGAACAACATCAATGAGGTGAGAATATGAGTGAACAAGCAAGGGACGCCGTGGGTGATTACCGGTACGGTTTTCACGACCCCGAGCATGCTACCATTCGTTTCGATAAAGGCCTCAATGAGAAAGTCGTACGTGATATTTCAGAACTTAAGAATGAACCTGAATGGATGACTGAGATTCGAGTCAAAGCGTTCCATCACTTTGAGGAGCGACCGATGCCGGAATGGGGTAACTGCTCTGAATTGAACAACATTAAGTTCGACGAAGTCACATATTTCTTACGTTCAAGTCAACAAACTGAAAAAAGTTGGGATGACGTTCCAGAGGATATCAAAAACACATTCAACCGATTGGGTATTCCAGAAGCTGAACAAAAGTGGTTAGGTGGCGTCACTGCACAATACGAATCTGAAGCCGTGTATCATTCCATTCGTGAAGACCTTGAGGCTCAAGGTGTGATTTTCCTTGACATGGATAGTGGATTGAAGCAGTACCCAGATATTGTCAAAACATACTTCGGAACAGTTGTGCCATACTCTGACAATAAATTTGCTGCCTTGAATACTGCAGTTTGGTCTGGTGGTTCATTTATTTACGTTCCAAAAGGTGTGCATGTCGAAATGCCTGTTCAAGCGTACTTTCGAATTAATGCCAAAAACATGGGTCAATTTGAACGAACCCTCATCATTGCTGATGAAGGCAGTTCGATTCACTATGTCGAGGGTTGTACAGCACCAACGTATTCAACTGACTCCTTGCACTCTGCTGTCGTTGAACTGATTGCTATGAAAGATGCAAAAATTCGATATTCAACGGTCCAAAACTGGTCAAGCAATGTTTACAATTTAGTCACAAAGCGAGGTGTGGCCTTTGAAAATTCAACCATCGAGTGGGTTGACGGAAATATTGGTTCAAAATTAACGATGAAGTATCCTGCCGTCTTGCTTCGAGGTGAAGGTGCCCATGCTGAAGTGATTTCAGTTGCGTATGCAGGTGAAGGTCAACACCAAGATGCCGGTGCTAAAGTTCATCATCTTGCCCCAAACACAACTTCAAACATTCTTTCAAAATCAATTTCGAAGAATGGTGGTCGTTCGTCGTATCGTGGTATGCTTCAAGTCACCCCAAAGGCATCTGGCTGCCGTTCAAAAATCGTGTGTGATGCACTTCTGCTGGATGAACATTCACGTTCTGACACCTACCCTACCATGGAAGTTGGAAACTCAACCGCAGATTTGGAGCACGAAGCAAGTGTGTCCAAAATCTCTGGAGATCAACTGTTTTATCTCATGAGCCGCGGTTTTTCTGAAAAAGAGGCAATGGGGCTCATCGTCAATGGTTTCTTTGAACCCTTTACTCGCGAATTACCAATGGAATATGCTGTTGAACTCAACAAATTGCTCGAATTGGAAATGGAGGGTTCAATTGGATGAAGTATGCCGATATGGCACCACCACCAAGGTCAGAACATCTCTGGCGATACACACCTTGGCATTGGATGCACCCATCCGATATTGAGGTGATTCCAGACGCTTTGCCGATTCGTTTTGAAGCACAAGAATCGGTTGACTTGGCAACTCAAAGTTGTCAGGCGTCTTCATCCAAAGAGTATGCTCGAATCTTTCTTCATGAAGTTGCTAAAACAACAACGATTCTTTCCTCATCGAGAGAAAATGAAATCTTGAATGTGTATGCCGTAGCCTCTGGTCATGTTGCTTGCAGTCATCTTCACCTCAATTTCAAACACTCGGCGACCGTTCATCTTCACCTCTCGGGGGAGGCTGATTGGTGCGGACTCCATATTACATCATCCGTTGCTAGGGGCCTCAATGTGTCCTTTGCTTTCATCAATGAGTTATCAAACACAACCACGTTTCTTGAATGTCATGATTGGGACATAGGTCAAGATTCCTCGGTTGAATATGCAGGCTTGACCCTTGGTGGATTTAGAACAAAGTCCGATATTCGCTCAAATTTAAGTGGAAAAGGGGCAAACATGACTCAAGCAATATCAACCCACGGCATTGGTCAACGCCATTCCGACCATCACATCGAAATTCACCATCTTCATCCACATACGACCTCAAGTTTGTGTGCTCATTCAGCGTGCGATGATGAAAGTCATTTGGTTGCAACTGGTTTGCTCACCATTGCAAAACATGCAAATCAAAGCGATGCTGGGCAGGTGTTTCGAAACCTCTTGCTTTCACCAAAGGCTAGGGCAGAATCCTTACCAGAACTGGAGGTGCTCGCCGATGATGTTTCTGCAGCCCATGGTGCAGCCAGTGCTCCAATTGATGTACATCAAATGCACTATATGATGTCAAGAGGATTCAGTTCCGAAGAGGCTTCCTCCCTCATCGTTGAAGGTTTTCTTACAGCGGCTTTTGGTGAAATTAAGAATCCAACCATCGTCGATACTCTTCGAACCCGTTTGACCGTTCACCTCGAATGTCACATCAAGAGGTGAGATTGTGAGTCTCAGAGAGCAATTTCCAATTCTAAAACGAATGGTGAATGGGCATCCCTTGGTCTACCTTGATAACGCTGCAACCACCCAAAAACCATCGGTCGTCATTGAGGCGATGAGTGATTATTACACCACATCAAATGCGAATGTCCACAGGGCAGTCCACACACTCGCCGGTGAAGCAACCGATGGTTACGAAGGATGTCGAATAGCTTTGAAGAAAAGATTCAACGCAGAGTATGCGATTCTCACAAGTGGAACAACCGAAGCCATCAATCTCGTTGCACATGCTTGGGGGCGAGCCAATCTCAAGCGAGGTGACGTCATTGTTCTTACCGAAATGGAACATCACTCCGACATTGTTCCATGGCAAATGCTCGCCCAAGAACGGGGAGTTGAATTAAGATATGTTCCAGTGACTCAACAATTTACGTTGGACATGGAGGCTTTTACAATTGCACTTGAAGGTGCAAAACTTGCATGTGTCGTTCACACATCAAATGTGTTAGGCGTTCGAAACCCCCTTGAGGAGATCATTGCACAATGTTCTCAAAAAGGTGTGCGAATCCTTGTTGACGCCGCTCAAGGCGTGCCCCACACTCATCTTGATTTTGGAACGTTTGGAGCAGATTTTGTTGCCTTTTCAGCACACAAAATGTGTGGGCCGACTGGCATCGGTGCCCTTTTGGTGCAACCTGAAGCCTTTGAAGAAATGGAACCGTTCATGGGCGGGGGTGATATGATTGAACATGTATCAATTTCAGGCTCGACATATCAATCGGACGAACATAAATTTGAGGCAGGCACACCACGAATTGCCGAAGCGATAGGCTGGAAAGCAGCATTGGACTGGTTAAATACAATTGACATTGATGCAGAACATGAACGTCTGCTCGTCATAGCAAGGTTTGTCGCTGATGAATTGAGAACGATGGGTATGAATGTGTATGGACGTCACGAACATCAAGACTCAGCAGTTGTCTCATTTACCCATCCAACCCTCAACAGTGAAGACATAGCTCACCTGCTCGATGCCAGGGGATTTGCTGTTCGAACCGGTCACCACTGTGCCCAACCGTTGCTTCAAAGGCTTGGCCTTCTCGGTACAGTTCGTGCCTCATTTTATGTCTACAACACCATGGATGAGGCAGAACGATTTATTGCTGAAATGAAAGAAATCGTGGAGAAATTCGCATGACCTATCCACAACAACTGCTGGAACTCATCGAGGAATTCAAAGAACTTGGGGACAAACGAGAGCGAATCGAATACCTGTTTGAATTTGCTACCGAAGTCAACGAATTACCGAGAGACGAATGGACCGATGAAACCAGGGTACGTGGTTGCCAATCTGAAGCACACATTCGTTTGGCTGTTGAGAACGATATCGTCCATTTTGAGAGTGCTGCAGATGCACAACTCGTGCAGGGATTAATGGGGATTCTCACCATTGCTATTGAAGGGCAAACGACCTCATTGGTGCTTGAATTAACACCGGACTTTGCATCCGAAATGGGCATTCTCACTTCACTCTCTCCGAGTCGTTCAAACGGATTCCGTAACATGTTTGATAAAATACAGCAAGAAGTTCGGAACATCACGGGGTGAGCATGTGAGTTCAAAGGAAGAGGTCTTGGCTCAACTTGATACCGTTGAAGATCCTGAACTTCATCTTTCCATTGTCGAACTCGGCCTCGTGTACGATGTTCGCTTTGAGCAAAAAGACGGCAAAAATCACGCAGAAATTGACATTACACTTACTTCGCCCGGTTGTCCAGCAGCACCTGAAATTATGGCAGCAGCACATCGTGCTGCCCTGCAAACAGATGGTGTTGAATCCG
>JAYODQ010000018.1:0-34845 GCA_038106355.1 Candidatus Poseidoniales archaeon
TATCCAGACTACCCTAATCGCCCGTAAACCACCCGAATCATCCCCCCTTCTTGAAGAAGGCGGATGGTTTGCCTTGTTCATGGGCAAGAAATTACCGTGTATTCCCATGAAATGTTCGGCTTGCTGTAGGGAGACCACCATGCCCATTACACAGACCGAGGCGGCACGATTATCACGCCGAACCGGTCTTGCGATTGACGATTTCTCATGGCAGTCTGAGGGCATCCGAATGCTGCTCAACGATACAACGACAAGGGCATGTGTTTTCTTGCTCACCTCAAGTGCTGAGCCTCACGCAGAAGGCATTTGCTCTGTGTATGAAATTCGGCCCAAAGGATGCCAAACCTACCCCTACGTTCTCAACGACGAAGACACAGCGATCTTGGATGATGGCTGCCCTTACAAAGACAACTTTGATCCGCCGAACCAAGAGATGACGAGTACATTGCTCAATTTGGAAGAACAAATTTTGCATGAACGACAAGACGAGTGAGACTCTTATGCACCCGTTCTGTAAACATGTCTTGAATGGTCCAACCACAGCCTGCAAGCATGTCCATGACCTCTGCAAAGGCACCATGGAGTGGCTTGATTTCGTCAAGCTCAAACCCACTCTCCTTGAAGGCTGCCATTGGATGAATGGGCAAGATGAGCACCATGCCAGCGTTCTTTGCCAAGACACTCTGGGCAGACATGAGCGTCTTTTCAAGCAATTCAAGTGGTTGATACGACCCTTGTGAATTTCTTCCATACGGAGGGTCGAGAACGATGCCACCGATGTTACCATGGTACTGCTCTGGTAGAAAAGTTGCAAGAGCGGTCGCATCACCGCGTAGAATGACACAAGTTGGCGAGTCCTCTCCGTCGTGGGCCCACTTCAGATTCGATTGTGCCCCTTCGATCATAGCAGAGTTATGGTCAAGCCCCACTCCGTTTCGCTTGGATAATGAGGCTTCAATGATGAATCCACCTGTGCCCGTCATCGGGTCGAGAACGACATCTGTTGTTCTTGGACCACATGCAATGTTGATGGCAGTTCGTGCTAGCCGAGGGTCAAGTGAAACGGGTTTGAAGTATGGCCTTTCAGTTGCTTGTCTTCGTTCAGCACCGAACGCTGTAGGGGTTGAACCGACAAACCATCCTGAGAGAATACATGACGATGCTGCGTCGGAACAGAGTCCAAAGGTATGGTTCGCATGCTCAAGTTCAATGGTATGGCCTAGTTGTACTAGTGCACCACCGCACAACTTCGATAGTGTGGATAGTGAGCAGCCATCGATTTTCTTTCCATGTCTCCACGTGTAGGTCGAAACAGCATCCGTGATTTCTTGATGCAAACTTTCTTGCACGACCTTCATGACATCTTCGTATGAACCAATCCACTGCACTATGGTAGCATGTCGTAGAATGGATTCAACATTCGCAGAAGGCTCCAACGATTGTTGAATGTCTTCAATCGACATTGGTCCTTCAACGATAAACCATCGACTCGAAGGGGTTGATGTCACGGTCATGGTTGGAAGGAGCGCCCGAAGTTCTGCGGCAGCGAGAGCGAGATGCCAACCTCGTACAGTGATGATGACCTCGCTCATGACCATAGGTTATGGTTCAACTTCTTGATGATGGCGTATGCCAACACATACATAGTGTGGTGATGTGCTCTCTTTCATGGGATGTAATCTGAAGGATTTGGCACATACCGAGCAGACAACTCTCCAAGCGTTGGCAGGCAAAAGAGTCGGCATTGACGCCTTTCTTACAGCATTTCAATTTTTGACAACCATGCGAGATCGCTCACCAACCGGCGACGGGGGGCCTCTACGAACATCCGATGGACGAATTGTTGCCCACTTGATGGGATTTTTACACCGCACCTCAGTCCTTCTCTCCCATCGCATTCACCCCGTGTATGTGTTCGATGGGCCCTCTCCCGCACTCAAGGCCGATGAGATTGAAATTCGGAGACAAAGAAGGGTTGAAGCTGAAGAAATTCATAAAGAGGCCCTAGCAAAAGGTGATTTCAAACTTGCACAAAAGATGGCTCAACGCATCATGCATTATTCGCCAGAAATGGTTGAGGAAACAAAGGTGTTACTCGATTTGCTCGGAGTTCCTTGGGTCGATGCTGCAGCGGAGGGAGAAGCCCAAGCTGCGGTCATGGCGACACGTGGGCAACTCGACGTCGTGGCGACGCAGGATTGGGACGCACTTCTTTATGGCTCACCCGTTCTTGTCCGTCATCTCATGAGCGATGGGACAAAACAGCATGGTCGAACCGTGCATGCCCAAGAAATTCAATTGCAAACCATGCTTACATCGCTCTCCATCACGAGAGAACAACTCGTTGATCTTGGCATCATGATTGGAACTGATTTCCATCCAGGCATCAAAGGTATTGGACCAAAAACAGGTTTGAAACTGATACGAGAACACAAAACTCTCGAAGAAGTGTGCACATACAAAGGCCAAGAGGTCCCAGAAAATTTGTCTGAAATTCGTGACATTTTCCTTCAACATCCATACAATGAAGTACCCGATGAAAAATTGCAACTTGGAGAAGTAAACCGCGAGGGACTCATACAATTTCTTCAAACCGAACGGGAGTTTAGCCAACGTCGAATGGACCAAGCCTTTGAGAAACTCGAAGAAGGTGGGCGACTGCGTTCGTCTGGTCAAACATCGTTGTTCTCATTTTGAACATGACAAAATCTGAAGACTGAACTTAATGTTTGAACTCCACTCACAACTTCTGTGATGTTTCGTTCAATGGATTGCTCATCAGTAAGTGCTTCATGAAGCGAATTTACAGGAGCACATGGAATGCCTCGGAGCACTTCTTCGAGTTCTTGTCGAGTCTTTTGCTCAATGAAGTTTTGAACACATTGCTCGACATCTTTCCGGTCTTGAATCCGTCCTTGATTTGACATCCACTCGCCCTTTGCATTGATACCCATGCGCTCGCAGAAATCCCTCCATTGCTCGTCAGAACCAATACCAAGGGCAAACCACCCATCTCGGGCTTGGAACACTCGGTATGGCACAAGGTTAGGATGCGCTGACCCCATAGGTACCGGGTGCTTTCCAGCAAACACATTGTGGGCTTGATTCACCATGGATGACATGGCCACATCCCACAAAGATATGTCTAGGATTGCACCTTTTCCACTTTTTTCTCGCTCAACGAGTGCCGCCAAAATTGCTGATGTTGCCGTCATGCCTGTCATGACATCAATCCAAGCCACACCAACCTTCACGGGTCCTCTTCCTTGTTCCCCTGTCATCGACATGATACCAGAGCGTGCTTGCATTGTGAGGTCATAGGCTGGTTGATGCATTCGTGGACCACTTTGTCCGTAGCCCGTAATTCGACAAACAATCGAATGTTGCGGCCAAGCATCCAGAAATTTTTCCAATGTCCCGGGTTTGAAATTCTCGATGATAATGTCACTCTGGTCGATTTGGTTTTTGATGTCATTCCAATCTTTGACCAAATGAGCGTTTTGAATGATTTTCCCTTTGTTGCACGATAGAAAGTATGCAGCAACCTCTTTTCCATCAAAACCAGGGGTAAATGGAGGCCCCCATTGACGAGTATCGTCGCCCCAAGGTGCTTCAATTTTCAACACCTCAGCACCCAAATCTGCGAGTTGTTGAGCACAATAAGGGCCCGCAAGTATCCTTGATAAGTCAAGAACTTTCATTCCACGAAGCGGTTTGAACATGGTTCAAACAAGGGCAATCGCCCCAAAGACCTTCGTATAATGAAGAATATTATTCTGTTCGAATATCTTGAATTTTATTTCGAACATCTTGTGCAGAACGTTTGATGTCTTGCATGACTTTTCGAACGCGGGTTCCAGCAGTTTTGTTTCCTTTATCCGATTTCACCGCGTCTTTCATTGCTTCGTTTAACGTAGCGACCATGTCTTCTAGCATTGATACAATAGTAGTCATGTGTTGGCCTCAAGGAATTGGTTTTTATTCGTTATGGGCTATTCAGACGAACAACAATGTTACCTACATGGCGACGGCAAGAAATATGACGGCACTTGATGCGAGTGTAATGAGGATATTGTCATCGATTGGACCGAATTCATAACGTTCGACAAGTGTAGCAACAACCGCTGCCATCACGCCCCACCATTCAAACGAACCATCGGCCATGATGCCACAAAAATACCCCAATGGAGCACTCACAAGAAACATGAAAACATTTCCGAGAGGATGTTTTGATCTCTGTCGAATCACTTTATTACGAACGACGCCGGTAATTCCATCTCCAAAGGCCATGAACAATGAAGGCATAATGGCAAGCCAAGGGTCATCAAAGAGGTACCAAAGAATCGAAATCGAAAGAAACCACATCAAGGCAAATTTGACATCGTTTTGGTTTTCCTCGGTCTGGAACCAGGTGAGGTGGGCTCCAAACCAGTGAAAACTACCAATCAAGAGCGTAAATGCCAAGCCGCAAAAGAAGGGATAGATTGGTGAAATGAACACAAATGGGATGGCCAAGGAAATGGCACCTCCTGCAAAAACGTGAACAATTTTCCGATTGTAATACACGGCTCTAATATGTTCAACGCCCTTGCTGACCATGAGATTGTACGGAATTTTCGTTGCATAGAGCACAACGACGACATAACATCCCAATAGAGCAGCCCAAACATACTCTTGCATCATGTCACCTCTCATGTTGATGCTCGAAGGTCATGTTGTGTTCAAACATGACTTGGCAATTCATGAAGCCAAGAAAATTTATCCTCGCTCAATTCTTTCTGTATGTTGGTGAGTTCTGTGTACAAAAGTTGAGTCACAGTGCCAGGCGTTCCATCACCGTACACTGATTTGACATCGCCGTTTGTGATGGAGCCAATTGGAGAGATCACTGCCGCTGTGCCACAACAAAAAGCCTCATCAGCAGCCATCGCAAACTCTGCACTCACCTTTGTTTCAATGACGGTGTATCCCATTGACCGTGCGAGTTGGATGGTTGAATCTCGAGTGATACCCGGTAGAATCGTTCCAGTAAGTTCGGGTGTGTAGATGATATCGTCTTTCACACAGAAATAATTTGCAGCACCAACTTCTTCGATGTAGGTGTGAGTTTTTGCGTCCAAATAAATGATTTCGGCATAGCCCTGTGCTTTTGCTTCTTTACTTGGTTTCATGCCCGGTGCATAATTTCCAATGGCCTTGACACCACCGGAGCCACCAGGGGCTGCACGATGGTGAACCTCTGAAATGAGCAGGTTAATCGCTTGAACTCCGCCTTTGAAGTACGGTCCAACTGGGGTGACGTACACCAAAAAGGTGTAGGATGGTGCAGGTGCTACACCTAGAACAGGACCGCTTCCCATCAAAAGTGGCCGAACATACATCGCTCCTCGTCCGACAGGTGGAATGAATTTTTTATTGGCCGAGACAACTTGTTCAACAGCATCGATGAAAATCGATTCAGGAACGGGAGGCATTTTCAATCGGTCTGCCCCTTGCTGCATCCTTCGAGCATTTTCTTCAGGTCGAAAGAACACAATCCTGTCTTTTGAGGTTCGAAAGACTTTCATTCCTTCAAACAATCCTTGTCCATAATTGAGAACACCTGCGGCAGGTGACATTTGAATTGGTCCGTATGGAATAATTGTTCCAGGTTTCCAAGCCTCATCAGCTTGGATGGTGGTAATGTACATGAAATCGGTGGGCGTCATCGAAAAAGTCAACGAATCCCAATCGATTTCATCAGCCACGAATTCACCTCCTCATTTTCCCCATAGAGGTTCGGCTTTCAATGATTTCGGGGCAATCTATTGAGGATTTTTTTCAATGTAGACATTCATGGAACCCCATCGGTGAGTTCTAAGACGATGGGCTCATAGCCGATAGAGTGGCCACGAGTTCGACAAAGGTTGGCATCTTGACCGGGCGATATCGTGCGGATGATACCGACACTACTCCAACCACAATCATTGACTTGTTTGGCAGGACCATTGAAGGGAAGTCGGTCGTTGTCAGTGTCACCGGCCTTCAACCCACTTTCGAATTTTCACCCTTGTTCGTGACGTCTATGGATTCCATTACGGCAGAAACCAGCAAACTCATTGAAGGTGTCAAAGGCATGGAACATGTGGAAGAGGTCACAGGTCCTGTGATGAAGTGGACCGAAGTTGGGATGCGACCGGTGTGGACGGTTCGAGCAACCCAACCGTTTCACGTACCAACGTTGCGAAACGCGTTGCAAACAAAAAATTTCGAAACCTATTCTTCAGATATTCCATTTGTGAACCGCCTCTTTCTTGACCTTGACCTTTCAATGCACATTCAAATCGACGCAGAACCTGTCATGACACATGATTTTCGAGTCGATGTAGCCTTTGAGGTTGGTCTTGGAGAGATTCGGACGTGCGATCCATTTCCCGTACCATTCACAGTCTGCTCTTTTGACCTTGAAACCAGCATCGAAAACAACACCATCCTTTGTGGTGCTGCATGGACAGAACATTACAGCACAGGTCGCCGTGAGCAAAAATCATTTGTTGGCAATGAAATAGATATTATGAAACAAATCACTGCGTACATCCTTGAAACAGACCCAGATATTATCACAGGGTATAACATCGACAATTTCGATTTACCTCGAATCAAGGAACGTATGCTCCATCATTCCAAGAAAGATGACTGGGAACATCAGGCAGCACTCTTCGGCTGGGGCAGGTGTGCCTTGAATGAAAATGAAGCCAACCGAAACAGGGACGGGTTGTTGCCTCAGCGTCGGTCCAATCGTTCTTGGACAGTCTGCGGCCGAATTTTTATGGATGCTTGGTGGCAAGCACGACAAGCACTTCGTCCGAAGCGTGAAACACTTTCATTTGTTGCAAAATTGCTGTTTCCCGATGACGAAGAAAAGCACAAAATGGATATTGATGCCTCTAAAATGGATGAAGAATGGGAAAAAAGACCACAGGAAGTCATCGATTATTGTGTCCGAGATGCAGAATTACCTCTCGACATCCTCAACGAGATACAAGCCATTCGACGCACTGAAGCTTTGGCTTCGGTGGCAAGAGTCGTCATGGATACAGCTGCGAATGGAAGCACAAGTCAACTCATTGACTCGCTCGTGATTCGTTTAGCTGACCAAAAAATGGTTGCAGTGCCCCAAACAGGTTCGGCAGAGCCAAAGGAAGGTCAAATAGCAGGAGGCTATGTCCATGATGTTGACGCAGGATTGTACCCTTGGGTGGCCGTTCTCGATTTCAAAAGCATGTATCCATCGATCATGATTGGTAAAAATATATGTTACACCACACGAATTGAGCCTTCCCAATTTGAGCAACCCTTCCCACCACATCATCAGGCACCCACAGGTGCTCTTTTTTTGAAATCCGAAGAAAAACGAGGGTTGGTGCCACAATTGCTTGAGGGTTTGATGGCGAAAAGGGATGAACATAAATCCGCACTAAAAATTGCAAAGCAAGAACACGATGCACCCGCCGAAGGATTTCATGATGCAATGCAGTACGCTGTCAAAATCTTGATGAATTCATTTTATGGCGTCTTTGCCAGTGGATTTTACCGGTTCACGCATCGTGATTTAGGTTCATCTATTACCGCTTGGGCCCGACAAAACATCAAGGCTGTGATCACTTCGCTTGAAGATGAAGGCCACAATGTTGTGTATTCGGACACGGATTCAATTTTTGTTCAAGTTCCCGAGTTACAGGGCACAGCGTATTTTTCTGCCGATCCTGATGTTCCATTGGATTTAGAACAACCAACAAAGACGATGTTCAACTTTGGGACCCAACTTGCCAAGCGTTTTTCACAAGATTCAGCGGTCCTTGAATTTGAAAAAGGCCTTTCTGTATTCTTTAGTCATGGGGCGAAAAAACGATATTTGGGGCAAGTGATTTGGCCGAACGAAGAAATGCTTGTTCGAGGTTATGAAACCCAACGTACGGACTCATTCCAATTCCTCATTGAGTCGATGAATCAATTGTTTCAATATGTTCTCAAAGACCAAGGCGAAGAATTGGTAGCCTTTGCCATTCATCAGGTTCAATCTTTGAAACAAAACACGGTCAAGGTAAGCGATTTGATTTTATCGAAATCGTGCAAAGGAAAGGTGTTGCGAAATCCAGTAACCACGTTGGAAGATGTTGACTTTGATGCGGAATATGCAAATCCCGACAGTATGGCCCAGGTGAGGGTTGCTCGTCAAATGATTGAGCGTGGCCTTGGCTTCACTTCTGGAATGAAAGTTGCATACATCGTTACAGATGGCTCCAAAAGTCCAGTTAATGTCGTTCCGTGGTGGGATGAAGAAATTGACATGCCATCGTACGACGGCGATTATTACGCCGAACGTCTCGCAACCGCTTTAGGGCGGATTACTGAAGCATTTGGCTGGACAGCAAAGGAATTAATGCAAGGTAATCGGCAGTCGAGCCTGTTTTCTTTTTAGACTCCGACAACAAAAGGTCTTTTGATGAAGGCCTCGCGACCATGGAACTGATGCGAAGCCTCCAAGGGGTCCTTCTCGGGTTCGTACTTGTTGTGAGTTCACTGTCAGGTTGCCTCTTCTCGGAGAATGGTGACGATGCCCAGGAAGAACTGTTTCCTGTCATCAAATACTCACCTTCCTCCAACATTCGAGCAGGTGATGTGGTGTACTTTGACGCATCGAGTTCAACACCTTCAGATGGCTCACTGACATACCGATGGGACTTTGATTCCGATAATTCAATCGATGAAACTGGCCGAACTGCAGAATGGACATTCCAAATTGCTGGCAACTATGAAGTAACCCTCACAATTTCGGATGGTTCAAGGTCGAAGGATACATCGAAAACCATTGTCATTGGAGAGGCCGGTGCAGAACCACCAACAGCGAACATCGCACAATACAGTGATTCCGAAGATTGTGAAGATGAGGCAATAAGTGAAAACACGCACATTGTTCTTTGGATTTGCGAACGCAACAAAGAAATTTCAGACCGCTCTATCGATGCTACAATGACCGTCATCCTCGATGGTTCAAATTCAGATTCTGGCGACCCAAATCAATACATTTCTTCTTGGCACTGGGACCTTGATTTGAATTCAGATTCGGATTCGGATGGTGATAGTGAAAACGATGCTGATTTGTCTGGTGAAACAATGAACTGGGACAATGTCGCACCGGGTGAGTATGAAATTGCCCTTACCGTGACCAATGATGTTGGTTTTGTCGACAAAGACACCATTCGGGTGTACGTCTCCTACGCAGGCTACTGGTCCGATTTTGAAATCGCAGGCAATACATCAAACAATGCAGTCGAGGAAGACTTTGATGTCACTATTGTTTACGACAAAGATGGTGGAAATACCATTCGAAAAGCAGTTGCTGAACTTACCTACCCTCAGCAGGACAATGACTGCACGAACATTCCTGGAACATCGAACTGCAGAGCGAAATTGGATATTTATGCCTACAATGAGGATGACGAAGAAGCTGCAAACACTACGGGAACAAGTCTTGACCAACGCAGTGATGGTGATTGCGACGATAGCAACAATGATTGCATTCATCTTACATTGTCGTCTTATCTTTTTACAGATTCAGATTCCACATATGGTGACGGTGAATGGACAATAACCATTCAAAATGACAAGGTCAATGATTTGCTCGTCGAATCTTTTGTCATCCGACTCTATTACAAGTAAACTGGTGAAAACGTTGAGAAAAACACGAATTGTTTCAACCCTTGGTCCAGCATCGACGACCAAAGAAGACCTCAAGAATTTGTTACGGGCAGGAGCCGATGTCTTTCGATTAAATTATTCGCATGGTTCACCAGAGGACAAAACCGAGTTGTATTCCATCATTCGTGAACTTGAGAACGAACTTGGCCAACCTACGTGTATCTTAGCAGACTTACCTGGTCCGAAAATCCGAATTGGCATCCTTGAACAAGAGGTATTTTTGTCTCATGGCAGCACAATTTCATTGCACATCGGCCAATCTCAAATCGAGGGTGAATTCAATGGTATCCTTCCTGTTGAAATTGATGGAATTGAAGACCAGATCAAAAAAGGCGCATCCATACTCATCGCTGATGGCCTCGTTGAACTCACCGTGGATTCGACCGAAGGCAAACTCATTCAATGCATCGTCAAAAATGAAGGGTATGTCAGTTCAGGAAAAGGTCTCAATTTTCCGGGAACTCATCTCGATGTTCCCGCCTTTGGGCCAAAAGATGTTTTAGCACTTGAGCATGCACTCAAATGCGAAGCAGATTATGTTGCTGTAAGTTACGTCAGGTCGGCAAAAGATCTCATTCCAGTGAAGGATTACATCAAAAAATCGGGTGTTCATACGCCAATCATCGCAAAAATTGAGCATCCACTCGCTCTAAAGAATTTGGACGAGATTCTCGATTATTGCCAAGCTGTGATGGTAGCACGAGGTGATTTAGGTGTCGAAATTCCTCTCGAAGATGTTCCTATAGCCCAGGAGCAGATCATTTCGAAAGCGATTGAACGTGGAATGGTATCCATTGTTGCAACACAAATGCTCGAGACAATGACCGCAAATCCTCGGCCCACAAGGGCTGAGGTGACTGATGTTTCATCCGCTATTCGACAGGGTGCTTCATGCGTCATGCTTTCTGGAGAAACAGCTGTGGGGGCTCATCCATCACTCGCTGTCGAAACGATGGCTCGAATTGCGTTATCCACCGAACAATCCTTTGCATCAACAGGGAATCGACCTACTGCCCTTGCCCGATTTCGAAGTACTAGAGCCATCGCCCATGCTGGAGTGTTGCTTGCAGAAATATCTGGTGCTGCGCGCATCGTGGTCGCAACTGAACATGGCAATGCTCCACGACTTGTTGCGGGGTACAGACCAGAAGTTCCAGTGACTGCAGTCAGCAATCGAATACGAGCGTTACGACGAACATGCATGCTGTCGGGTGTTGATACAGTTATGGTTGAAGAGTACGAGCGAGGTTCTGCAACAATGAAAGCCGCTATCGAAGCCTTGGTTGCAGACGGCCGACTCAAGCCCGGTGACAAGGTCATTGCCATGTCTGGAAGCCCCAAAGCCATCACCGGAAGTACAAGTACACTGAGACTCTACAGTATTTTGGGGGATGGAACGGTAAAGACCGATGAATAGAACGGCGGATTTGGACCAAAAAAGTACAATTTTTGAATCGCGGTCTTCAAATAGGGGTTGTATTTCGGATGGTCTGCTAAGGAGCGATTATTATGCCATCAGAATGGGAAGACAAGAGTAAGCCACATCGTAACATTGTGTTCATTGGTCACGTTGATCATGGAAAGTCCACTACAGTCGGTCGACTTCTCCTCGATTCAGGCCATATTGACCAACACGTTATCGACAAGAACGAAAAACTAGCAGCAGAATCCGGTAAGGCTGGATTCGGTCTAGCTTACGTCATGGACGGTTTGAAAGAAGAGCGAGAGCGTGGAATTACCATCGACGTCGCACACAAGGAGTTCTTTACTCCAAAGTGGTACTGGACCATCATCGACGCACCAGGTCACCGAGACTTCGTGAAGAACATGATCACCGGTGCTTCCCAAGCGGACACGGCGGTTCTCCTCTGTGCTGCGAACGACGGTGTGAACGCTCAAACCCGTGAACACGCTTTCCTCGCGAAGGTTCTTGGTGTCAGCGGCCTCATTGTCCACGTGAACAAGATGGATATTTCTGGTGTTGACTGGAGCGAAGAGAAATACAAGTCGGCATGCAGCCAAGTTTCAGACCTCCTCAAGCGTGCAGGATTCAAGCCAGATGACGTTCCAATGATTCCAGCTTCATCCTTGAACGGTGACAACGTGTTCAAGAAGTCCGACAAGTGTCCATGGTACAACGGACCAACATTGTTCGAAGCCATTGACGCAATGGCAGAACCAAACAAGCCTGTTGACAAGCCACTCCGACTTCCAATCCAAGATGTGTACAAAATCGGCGGTATCGGAACTGTTCCAGTCGGTAAAATTGAAACTGGTACCTTGAACACAGGAAAGACTGTTGTGTTCAACCCATCCCAAAAGTCGGCTGAAGTCAAGTCCATCGAAATGCACCACACCATTGTTCCAAGCGCAGGGCCTGGCGACAACGTTGGATTCAACGTTCGTGGTCTTGCAACCACAGACATCCGACGTGGAGACGTTGCAGGATACGCAGACAGTGCACCAACATTCGTTCGACACGACGAGACATTCGTTGGTCAAATTCAACTTATGGACATTCCAAAGGTTGTTTCAGTTGGATACACCCCCGTTTTCCACGCACACACTGCACAAGTCGCTGTGAAATTCATGGAACTCCTTGAAAAGACCAGCAAAGCAGGCAAAGAACCAAACCCATCATTCCTCAAGACTGGTGACGCATGTTTGATTCGATTCCAACCAACAAAGCCAATGGCTATTGAACAGATGGATACATTCCCTGAACTTTCTCGATTCGCTATTCGAGACATGGGTAAGACCGTCGCTGCTGGCGTTTGTTTGAAGATCGAAAAGAAGTGATTCGTTCATACAAGTGATACTTGAAGAGGAAGGGAACATTTCATGGCTGCAGTGACCGTCATCAAATTGACTGGCGAGAACCACAGCGATATTGACCTTGTAGCAAGTCAAATCAAAATGATTTGCGATGCTGACGGTATCAAGATACGCGGACCCATTCCACTTCCCACCCGACGACTCGTGGTTCCTGTTCGAAAGGCACCCGACGGCGAAGGTAGTGAAACCTACGACCACTGGGAAATGCGAGTTCACAAGCGACTCCTTGAAATGGACCTCACATCGAACAAAGATGAAGCAGCTCTTCGTCGAATTGCACGTGTACCAATTCCAGACACAGTGAGCATTGAAATTTCAATGCGAAGTGCAAATTGAAGTAGTAAAGCATCTGTTTTACAGATTTGCTTCTTCGGCGAGACCAGTGTCAATAAGCCATTGAGCCGTTTCTGCATGGAGCATGTGAATATCACCTGTGTGCAATTCGATTTCGTTTCCCTGCTCATCCATGATTGGCTCATCACTTGACTCGAGAATCCGGATTCGCACGAGTTCCAAATCTTGAGGTTCTGAGTTTGAATTGGGGGATGTTTCGGGAATTGATGCCTTTGAGGATACCGATGGAACTAATTCAGGAGCGATTGAACTGGTTTGTTGGACGAGTTTATGTTGCGATGCCACATTCGTTTTTCCAATCGGCTCTTGAGCCTCATATTCACTCAATTCTGGCCACTCGGGCTCAACAAGTATTCTGTCCTCTTCATCAATGTCAAATTCGATGGTCTCGGGTTCATGGTCCTCAAATGCCAGAGTCGGTGGAGGGGCGTTGGTCAATTGTTGACCTCCACTCATGTAGGCATCGAGTTGCATCGTGCCACGGGCCACTGTTGAGGGCTCGTCATCGAATATTTCTCCTTCAATGCCTTGTTGTATACTCAGCCAATCAATTTCCTTTTTGAAGCGGTCAATGTCATTTTGTATGGCAAGGAAAAATGCTTTTTCAGCGGGATCGTGACGTTGCCAATCCATGGGCGGAAGAGCCTCTCCATCGTCTCGAAGGTCAACACTACGAATGGATTGAGAGGCGACGTATTGCATCATTGCTACCATCCTACGGCGAGCTAAATCCGAAGCTATCCTTCGAATATTGGATTGCTTTCTTTGTCTGTTTTGCAATCGCATGTCACGACTTCCTTTGCGAAGCAACTCTTGAATTTCGAGGTCCAAATCAGCAAGTAATTTTCGAATCATCTGCCAAAAATCAGGTCTCGGAAGTGGGACAGGAATTTTTCTGTTGGCTTGAAGGCGGTTGGTCGAGAACAATTGCTCTTCTATTTCGTGCGCTTGTTCGTCCGTTAGAGAACGCTTTGACGCCATGAATACCGCTACTCTCCACAGGATTTGAACTCTCGGCTTCGATTCTAAGAGAAATTCGATGCGGAGAACACAGTCATTGAAATGGAGGACCTCATCTCCATCGATGAGGAGGCGATGTTTTGAGCGAGTTGCGTTCATCCGCATCAATGACCAAAGCAAGGTTTTGCTCTCTTTTTTTACTCCTTCTGATCGTATTGTCTTCTCTCTCCCAATCGGTGTTTCAATCAACATGGTCTCAAGATGAATCTTCCAAAAAAGTCATTGCAACGTTCACGCCAAACTCCACAACTTCAAATGTTGATGTGGAGGACACCACCCTCCTTTCCATTCCTGCGAATCATACCTTCATAGAGGGGGCCATGGAGGTTGAACCAATTCCTGTTCCCTACGATTACGATTCGACAACCTATGGGTTGTTGTCCAATACTTCCTGGAATGGAACATTCACAAATCTAGAAATTTCAAACTCGACTGGAGAATTACGATTAGGGGTAAAGGAAATCCGAGGAACATCAACCGATTTTGAAAGTTTGACTCTTCAACCTGATGGATGGTTTTCTGTGGGTCAGAATCATTCGGTATGGGAGGTTGTTGATCTTGCCAACACCTCATTCGCAAGTCTCATGTCCAAGCCAAATTCTGGAACCCATGGAAAGTACGCGATTTCGACAACAGCATTTGGCAATCTTTCCTCTTCGGCATACTCTTGCATACAATCACCCACAATTTCAACACCAAACATGTATCGAAATTACACCATCGAGTTCGATTCTTGGCTATCATTGTTTGACACAGATGCCATGTGGATTGAATTCCGAAACAGGACAACATGGGAAGTTGTGACACCGACATCAGGTTACGGGAATGCAACAAATAACCTCCTTCAAAGTCCTTCAATGGCCTTTTCCGGCCAGTCCACTGGATGGCAACGACAGGTTGTTGTTTTGGATGGTTACCTTCAAGGAACCGTGCCAAATTTTCAATTCAGATTTTGCTTTGAAACCTCTTCGGATGTAGGTCAACGAGGTGGAATTTTCATCGATAATGTCACCTTAAACAACGAGGGCGACCTTCGAGGAGCTTGGATTCATGGAAATTTAACAGGTGATTATGCCCCCAATGCTTACGGAATCATGTATCTTCAAGCAAATCTTTCTGGTTTGAGCGGACCTCTTGAACTTGAATTTTGGGCAAATTGGGACATTGAAGGAGCATCGAGCGACGAGCTTTCGACATGGTACAGTGTTGACAACGGTTCATCTTGGCAAGTGATTTCTCCAATTCCTGGCTTGCCGGGTTGGGGATTTATTTACCAAGGCGTCACGTATCGAATGGAATCATATGGTTGGATTCCAATTCGCTATGGTCTGCCAACAAACTTGTCATCGCATCAAAATGCAAGTGAAATTTTGCTTTCATTCCAAGTCAATACCGACGCTGTGAAAAATTACGGTGGTTCTTTTTCAGAATCGTGGGAGGGTATGGTCATCGATGATGTATCCATATGGGCTGGTCGAAACTCACCGAATCCAACACGCAGAATGTTGAGCAATTTCTCGACCCAATCAACTCAAGGATTCGGAGACCCAAGCGGTTGGAAAAATACGTCATCCTCCCTTGTCAATGAATGGCAGTGGACAAACACTCTCGGAAACAACGGGCCTACATCCCGCCAATTTTCATTTGAAAATCCAATCGTTGCTCCTGCAGGTTGGTCAATTCTTTCCGATGGAAAGACGGGGTGGGAAATTGGGAACACGGCCAACACCTCTGGATACGGGCCAGGACAGTTTTCCTCTGGTTCAAATGGTGCTGCAATCAATCTCGTCACACGATATACCAACAATCTCTACACTCACTTGATTACCCCAGAATTTGAGGTTCCAGTGAATGCATCTGCTCGAATTCAGTTTCAATCATGGATGTGTGCTGAAGCAAACTGGGATGGAGGAACTGTATCGATATCAACGGACGGAGGCCAAACATGGTGGTACATCCCCGACAAAATTCCTGAATTTCATGATCAAATTTCATCGGTCAATCCATATTCCCCGCATTACATGCTCGGTATCATCGATGGGTCGAATGTAGCTGGAGGAAATTGTATTCAAAATCGACCATCCCAATTCACAACCAAATCATTCGACATGAACAATGTATCAGGTCAAAACATCCGGGCTCGTTTTTCGTTTTTTTCTGACCAATATCTTGAATATGATGGTTGGTACATTGATGACATTGATTTCCAAATCGAGGTGTTTGAACAAAGTGGTCAGTGGTTATCGCCTTCCATAACGCCTGATTCAATGTATGGCTATGGTATACTCGATGGTTGGGTTACGATGCCGGATGGTACGGATGTAACTGTGACGCTGCTTGATCACCAATACAATGTAATTGATGAGTATGAGTCGAGAAGCCTCCCCTTGCCTATTCACATTGATACAAGCCAGTATCCCTCAATCCATGTTCAGCTCAACTTTTCGACGGAAGACGAATACATGACTCCAACAATTCATTCGTTGCATTTAGGTTCAGAACATTTTATTCAAGCCAAAGACCTTTCATCGCTTGTGGGTTTGATTTCTGATCATCAAGTTTTCATCTCGTCCCAACAACAATTTCTTGACATCGAGCGATTTTCTATATGTCCATACTCCTCAGTGAACATCAAGTCATATGGTTGGAATGCTTCATGGTCAAATTCACTCATGGTCAACGCTTCATGGTGGGACAATCAAGATATCGACGGACAACGTCAATACAACTTTACAACCCCAGTAGGGATGACCGAATTCGATTTCCGACTTTCCCTCATGACAGGCCAAGAATTCAATCGTGCGATCATCCGACCGCAATGCATGCTTTATCCAAACAATATTTCCATTGCATTCAAGGATACTTCGCATGAAATTTTTGCTTGGCCTCCTTCAACATTCGAATCCGCATTGGGACTTTCCCAGAAGTTTAATGTCTCCAACCAAGGAACGTTTATTTCTTCAACTCAAAGTCTTGAACTTTCACCCACATTGGGACAGTCCATCTCCTACATTCTGCCTTACAGTGCACTTCCAAATTCACATAACCAAAACGGATATCTTCATCTTTCAACGAATTTTACTTCCTCAGCGACCTTGAATTTGTCAGATGGTCAAAGTTTCCTTCTTCCAATAGGTCGACATTCATTGTATGTTGGTCTTCAACAAAGATGCCCATCGCCTTTAACTTTCTTGGCTTCAAATCTCTCGCTTCAATCCTGTACTTTAACACTCAATGCAAGTAGTCAAGGTAGTGTAAAAATCAATCAATTTATGCATTTTGATGAGCATTCAAAGTTTCACATTCCATTAACGCATGAAGTTCTCGAACAAGCAAAATTAGCAGCCTACCAAGGTGGAAATTATGAAATCATCCCTATTCCGATTTCTTTCCAATCTTCGGGGGCTGGTCTCAAGATCAATGTAACCTCTGACCAACGACCGATGTTCATTGAAGCCGTTGAATCCACATCCATTGAACAGTGGCTTCCTCAACGCGAGATTGAAGTTACAACTCGTCATGAACGCTCCAATCCAGCACAACCAACATTCGATGCCCCAGACATTACTTCGATACAACTCTCCCTCGGCTCATCTGCATCGTACGAATCCATATTCGTGGTGGTTGAAGTTGACCAATTAAGTGGAACACCACGATTTCGGCAGCACAGTGGCCTTGGGCTGGCAGCATTGCAAACCTCCTCAGTCAATTGCGGACTCAATGCATGTGAAGTAACATGGCGATTCAAGAGTTCGTGGTTGCTTGATGATGTCGATGATGTGCATTATTTCTTGAAAGCTACCGATATTAATGGCATGTTTGCAGGCCCAACATTGCATTTCATCAACACACAATCCAATCAAATTGAAAACGATGTTGAAATTGTTCAACTCGGAATACTTGATG
This sequence comes from Candidatus Poseidoniales archaeon, assembly GCA_038106355.1. Taxonomy (GTDB): domain Archaea; phylum Thermoplasmatota; class Poseidoniia; order Poseidoniales; family Poseidoniaceae; genus Poseidonia. Next base: position 17,857 of record JAYODQ010000018.1, read on the forward strand.
ACCAACAACGTCCAATTGGGGATTGGACACATCCACTTTGGCCCTTTCATGTGAGTCAATCCACAACCATGGAGGTCACAGGGCGGGTTCGATTCGATGGGACATCAAATATTTGGGTTGGCTCAAATGAGGCGGAGGTCACGATTCAAATTCAGGCCGTTCCACCCATCAACGCTTCTGGAGGCCAGCCTGAATGGCCGGGTGAGGCCGTCGACTATATCCAAAGTTGGACAGGTGAAGTTGATGACACAGGTCGATTTTCGGTCACAATCGAATCACCCTCCTCAACCGAAAACATTCCATCCAATACCTGGATGAGCATCAGGGCATTCATTTCACGTTGTGGTCCTGCAAACCAAACATCGACAACCTCACTCGATCGAACTCAGTCCGTCTCAGCGATTCGATTTTTACATGATACTTCGCCTCCGGACTTCATAGGTCTCGATGTTCTTGACCAAAGCGGCCGAGTACCCCTCGATGGCCATATATGGATGGAAGGTCAAAACATCCCCATACGACTTTTTCTTTCGGATAAAGAAGGATTAGCGCCAACGATTGAAGTGAAAACTTGGCTTGAACATAGAGATGATGAAAATGGCAATGGACTCATGGAAATGGATGAGTATCAATCGTTGTGGGTTTCAGTCAACAAAGGCGTCAAAAATGCAGAAATTGACCTGCCTTTGTTTGAATGGAATGACATTCTTCCACCAGATGAACAGGTAGGCCGAGCAAGTCTCGTTGTTAACGCCTACGATTTAGCTGGCAATCGAATTTCAAATGGTGGAACAGAGGGAGAGTTCACCGATGCTGCTACATTTGAGGTCCAACGCCGATCCGATACACTTGTTGACCTCGATGATTTTTCTTTTGACCTCGTTGAACAACACCTCCTACCTGGTTACCAACATTCATTCAATGTGGTCTTGACAGAGGGTAATGGTCTGACTTCGCTTGATAGTATTCGATTGCATTTGATGTCAGGTGAATTTTCTCAATCGTGTTTTATTCATTATTTCCCTCGTTTTCATACGGTTGAGTTTGATGAAGGCTGCTTTGAAGAAACACCAATTGTTTCGACAAATCAACGAACACCGTCATCAACATTTGATGTGGTGTTTTCGTTTCGATTATCATGGCAAAGGGTGAGCATATTACCTAATCTGTCGTATCTACCCTCCTTCTCAGTCTACGATGAAGGTTCGAGCATTCCTATCGGTTTTTCAACGATGGAACGATATCGCTGGACTGCAGAGAAAGTCCTCGAATTACGTATTGATTCCATTGTCGACCAGACAATTCCACAAGGTGCAGAATATGATGGTGTCCTTTCCCTTTCAAAAGAAGACTTGGTTGAAGCAACCATTGGTGTGTACTACAATTCTTCATCCATTGTTGCTGAAGAATTGCCCCGAGATGGAGCCCTACAGTGGAGATTGGAAGATGGGGAGCGAGTTCGTACTGGAAATATAAATTTCAGTTCCTATGGTCGTTATACTCTTCTTATCACAATCGAATCTCTTGTGATGGTCAACGACGAGGGAATACTTTCATTTTCGATATCGGGGATGAACGAATGGATCACAAATACACTTGAAATGCCCCTTCACATCGATGACCAAAAACCACGCGGTGTTCTTCCACAAGGTGTTTTTGAAAATTTAAGGAGTAATGCACTTGAAGATGTTGAACTGATTTTTGTTGTCGAAGATGACGGTGGAATTGGGGCACACAACACGATGATGTATGCACAGTTGTTCAGGGCAGGAAAACCCGTTGAGGGAATGAACAAATCCTTTGTCCTCGTTGGTGAAATGACTGGAATGACTCGAACTACGTTTGAAGGCCGCCTTAATTTGTCATTTACCGATTTCAAATATGAACGAGGCGATTCGTTTGAGATATGGTTCAGTGTTGTTGATAACGCTGGATATGCGATGACGGGCTTAGGTAGTCAAGAACAGCCATACCGATTCGGTATCACACTTGTTGCCTTTGAGCCAGCGTTCCAAGACATCATCGTGGAGCCATACCGAGCAAAGGTAGGTCAAGAATTATCCATCAGTATCGACGTTGTGAATCCTGGGTTGTTGTCTGGCTCAACCCGTCTTCTTTTGCGCAACGATGAAGGAAAAATCCTCAACTCAACAGAACTTTTGTTGGAGAGTGGAGCGACAAAACGAATCGAATGGACAGTGGAGGCATGGAAGGAGGGTCGCTTGGGCCTCACCATTGAACTTGAGAATCGAACACCTCGAATTTCAATACCAATGGCTGCTGTTGAACCCTTTGAAGTTGAAGATGGAACTTCTGCAATGGTCAACGCCGGCCTATCCATTTTAGGCATCGTCGTTTTGGTGTTTGTCTTTATTATTCGCAGAAACCAAAAAGTGGAAAGGTGGTTTGACCACATAGATTTTGACCATCAAAAATCACCTCCAAAACTGCAAAAAATTGTAGATGCTCATGAAGAGCAATAGTCAAGAAGAGAAGTCATCACGCAAGAATCAAGCCGGTGTTCCCGAGCGGTCAAAGGGGTCAGACTCAAGATCTGCTGCGTATAGCTTCGTAGGTTCGAATCCTACCACCGGCACCTCCATCTTTCTAAATTAATTTGATAAACCCTTGACAAAAGAGCATATCGATTGATATGGAAGATTGGGTGGTTATTCTTGTCTTGTTGGTTGCACTTGTCCTGATGTGGGCAGTTATGAACCAAAGAACAAAACAACTTGTATTGCAAACATCGCATGACGCTTCGGTCGAATTGGCAACCCTGCGACAACAGTTGGAGAGTGAAAGCCAAAGGTCAAAGGAGCGTTCACAACATGAAACAGAATTGACCAAAGAAAGAGAAAAGCAAATGCAGCAACAACTTGAACAACTCAAAGAGGTTTTTTCAATCTCTGCAAGAAATGCATTCGATGAGGTTGTCAAAAAATCAGAAGAGGACAAAGAAAGTTCATTCAAAGGTGCGACAGCAGCTCTTCAAAAAAATCTTGAATCCTTTACAGAGAATATCAATCGGTTTGAGAGGGAATCGATTGAAAGAGATACGAATTTGAAAAACGAGATCAATGCAGTATCAAATCTCGGAATTCGGTTGAGTGAGGATACACAATCACTTACGAGAGCACTCAAGGCTGATGCCCAAGCACAAGGTGCCTGGGGTGAACTCGTTCTTGAAAACCTGCTTCAGTCGATGGGATTTGTCGAAGGAAAAGATTACGATACACAAATATCAGAAACATCAGCCGACGGAACCCGTAAGCGTACAGATTTTATCGTGTATCTTCCAGATAACCGTCAAGTGATTATTGATTCCAAAGTTTCGCTGACAGCATGGGAGCGATATGTGAATGCAGAAAGCGAAGAAGAAGCAGAACAGGCCATGAAAGACCACTGCAAATCAATAGAGAATCACGCCAAAACCCTCGCTTCGAAACGCTATCAAGATATGCAATCTGTCCATTCGGTTGAATTTGTGCTCATGTTCGTCCCTCTTGAAAGCGCATTTGGTGCTGCTATGCGTCAAAGTCCAGAACTTTATATGGATCTGGCAGGAAATGTCAATGTCAAAGTAGTGACTGGAGCAACCATTGTGACTGCTTTGTTACTCATCAAAGATTTGTGGAAGCGAGAATTGCAAAGCCGAAATCAAATCAAACTCATCGAGCAAGCTGGAGGCCTACACGACCAAATCGTCTTGTTCCTTGAATCATTTGACAACATTGGGTCTCGTCTCAACCAAGCAAATGTTGCATTTGAGGAGGCCCAAGGTAGGCTCTTGACCAACAAAGGAAATGTCATCAAACGAACTGAAGACCTCAAGAAACTTGGAGCACGTGTGAAAAAAGAAATTGACAAAAATTTGCTCGAGGAAGCACTTCAAAACCATGAGCGAGCTTTGCTTGATGTTGTAGAATCCGAAGAAGAATGACTACGCCTTTAGAATCTCGTCAACGATTGGTGCTATCGCCTTGCTTCTATGTTGATGTGATACCGTCTTTGCTGCCTTAACAACCTCATCAAATTCGGTGCTCACCGCAATTGAATGGCCACACATTTCAAACATTGAAATATCATTTGGGGCATCTCCAATGGCAAGAACTCGAGAGGAATCAATAGACAACAAACGAAACAATTCATTGAGACCTTGCCCCTTTGACAAGACACCATCCATGAGGTGAATGGCAAATCCCGTCCTCACTGTAGACAAATGTGCAAAAGGACTCTTTTGCAGCAACTCACAAATAAGTTCGTATGGTTCTTCAGCACGCAAGCACCATTCACTTTCTCGCCATTGATTGGTTTCAATACCGGTTGGGTCAAGTCCATCGATTTGGGATGCTAACCATTCTGCTGCTTTTTTTGCTTCGGTAGGGTCTGCTCGGACAATGGGTTGTTGCCACGACTCGTCCCAAAGTACACCCCCATTCTCACAACACATTGGACCACTCAAACCAATAAATCGCCATAAGCCATATGCAATAGCCCTCACGTTTCCTGTGCTGAGAATCACAGGAATGCCATTTGCTTCAAGTTTCCGAAGTGCTTCAATAGCCTCTCCATCAAGCAGTTTATTCTCATCCGTTATCGTTCCATCAATATCGATGGCGACGAAAGAAGGCTTCCATCCCTCAGGTAAGAATTGCATGGTGATTGCACTTTCAAATCTTCCTTCAAGGTTATGACATAATTTCTATGCATGTGGGAGTATTGATGAAGATGTCATGAATGGGAAAATCATGGCGGAGACCAACGATGGTAGCGATGAAGTGTTTTTATCGCTCGATGATGAGGGGCCTATTCATCCTCCGAAGCAACGAAAAGAAAAATCTGTCAAGAAGCAAGCACAAGAAGTAACCCAAGAAGAAAACAATTCAATTCTCGATGCCGAAGTACTCGACACCACGATTATCAAAGAATTCCGAGGTAAATTTGAGGTTGCATGGCCACTAATGGGAATGGATTGTCCCGATTGTGCTTCCAAAGCCATGGGTGCTTTGTCGTATCTCAACCATGTAGGCGACCCAAAGGTTTCAGCGACAACTGGCGAGGTACGCTTTGAATTGGATGTTGAACAAGGCTCCGCAGCAGAAGTCTCCTCCGTCCTTCGTTCCTTGGGGCATGCCCCAGATGTGGTTCACCAAGAATTGCTTGGGGTCCAAGCCCGCGAAGTTGCTCATCGAAACAATATAGCTGTTGCAAAACTTGAGCAATTGCTCAAACGCCAGCCAGGGATATTGGATGCTGAAGTGAACGATGACGGTAGAATTTTGATTCAGGTCATTGCTGAAACGCCTTCTGAACTTGCAAGAATGCGTGATGAGTCTTTGCATCATGTCCTTGGTCAACCGCCTCGCTATACTGCAGCGAGATCAGACAGGATTCGTCCCGACCAATGGCGACTTATCGGGGGAGGCATTGCAGTTCCAATCCTTGTGGTCGTTCTTCTCGCTGAATTGGCTGGACTATCTGAAATGGTCATTGCAGCCATTGCAATTCCTGGTTTACTTATTGGGGGCGCTCAAATGTTCCGAGAGGGATTGAGTTCACTCAAGAATCGACAAATGGGATTCCAAGTCCTGACAAGTCTTGCAGTGATTGGTGCAGGCATCCTCGGTATGTGGGAGGAGGCCCTCATCGTTGCCATTTTAGTGGCGTTTACAGCTCACCTTGAGGGTGATGCACTCAAAAAAGCAAGAGAGGCCATGCAAGGAGGATTGGACCGTTTGCCAAGAACTGCACGACGTATCGAACAGGCAAAGTCAATTGAGGTTTCAAAAATTTCAAAAATTTCAATTTCCTTACCGATGGCTTCACCCATTTCACAATCCCATCAACAAGTGCCTGTTTGCAAAGATGATGATGTCATTCCTATCGATTTGGTCCGACTGGGTGACATTTTGGAGGTTCGAAGCGGAGAGTTGATTCCTGCGGATGGCATCATCACCGAAGGAAAGGGTTCGTTGGATAAAGCACCATTGACAGGTGAATCTGTTCCGGTCGAGGTCGAGGAAGGAGATTTCATCGAGGCAGGTCTTGTCTTGGCAAAGGGTCCTGTTTTGCTCAAGGTTACGGCAATCGGTAAAGATACTCGTCTATCAGGTTTAATCGATGCAGTTCACTCATTCAAAGAAGCGCCCCCAAGAATTCAAGGCAGCCTTGAAAAATTCACTGCTCTATGGGTGCCATTTGTGTTATTCGGAGCGTTTGCAGTTTGGTATTTCATGTTCCCCAACGATTGGAAAATAATCCTCTTGTTGTGGGTCGTTTCATGTCCTTGTGCACTCCTTTTAGCCACACCAGTACCACACGCTGCAGCCTTATCACATGCTGCCCAACGCGGTGTCATTGTTCGAGGGGGCGATATTTTTGAGCGTCTTGCCAAGGTGAACCATGTTTTACTTGACAAAACTGGAACATTGACTTCTGGCCGTCCAAAAATAGGGGAAGTTCTTGGTGCAAAAGGTCAACGAAAAGACACAATTCTCAAAATTGCAGCAGGACTTGAGCAACGCTCATCCCATCCATATGCACTCTCTGTTCTAGAATACACCATGAGCAACAACATCGAAGCAACGAAAATAACAAAGTTACAAGATATTGATGGAGGCGTAGAGGGGGAATATGGTACGTCAAAAGTCGCGTTCGTTCGCGCCAATTCCAAGGATGACCTCATGAAACAAGCCGAACAGTCCATCCGAGACGGCTTTGACCGTGCAATGAACGCAGGACATGGAGCAAGTATGCTCATCAAAGACGGCAACATCATCGCTCTGTTCACCTTCATTCATGACGACACGCGAAAAGGTTCAGAATCACTTGTCCCCGAATTTTACAGTCGTCACATCAATGTCGAAATTATTTCAGGCGACCAACAGCGGGCGGTTGATGAATTTGCCAAGCAGATCGGCCTACCGAAAAATGCTGCTCATGGCGAATTGGACCCAGAACGTAAAGTGAAATGGGTCGAAGGCAGGTCACAAACCCATGTCACAATGATGGTGGGTGATGGTTTCAACGACGCTGCAGCTTTGGCGGTCGCTGATGTCGGCGTTGCTGTTGGTACTGGCGAATCTGTGAATTTGGAGGCAGCCGATATTCTCATCCCGAGCGATGACCCGAGAATGTTGACCGAGATGGTTGACCTTGCACGTAAGGCACAACGAACACTATCTCAAAATTTGTTGATCTCAGTGGGCATTACCATCGCACTCGTCTTTGCCGTCGTCAATCAAATGTATGATCAACTCTGGGTCGGTGTTCTCATCCACGAAGCATCGGTGATTCTCGTTATTTTCAATGGTGCACGGCTTGCACAGAATGGACAAATGTGGCCGCTCTTGAGAAGCACATTCATGTCTTTGTACACCGAAACGATTGAAGCATTCAAAGCATTAAAACAACGAATCAATCAAAAGATGATATCATCATCTTAACTTTCCTGCTCGACATGTTCAAAGTCAATGAGTGCTTTTGATGGATTGGTGAGAGGATGGCACGCATACGAGGGGACCCAGTAACGACAGCATTAGCCCATCCAACCAGAAGAGAATTGTATGTTCTCCTCGCTCAAGCGGATGAGATGAGCACTGTACAATTGCAAGATGCATTGAACATAGACAGGTACAATCTTTATCATCATTTGAAGAAACTTGCCAATCTCGAACTTGTCGAAAATCATCGAGATGAAGGTCGTGCTCGTTGGTGGAGGAAAATCAAGGACGTACCCCTCCCCGAACTCCTTCATGTTCAGTCCACATCAACGACTTCTCAAACATCAACACCTCATCCGGAGGCATCGACCGAATCAATTGATTTCTCTAACGAACATATCGCCATTGATTTGACCGATTCAAGAGCACAAGTTCTTGCCAAAGAGATGCTCAAAGAGATCTCAGAAAAATTCCACTTGAATATTGACATACCGTGGAATTTCATCCCAAATCAACTTATTTTGATGCGAAAAAAGAAAGAACAATGATGGCTAGAGATGAGTATGTCCGAGGAGATTACCGTTGAGTCAAGAGTCGGCCCTCCGCCACTTTCTTGCCCCAAATGCGACCATTTACTCCCTTCAAAGTTGGGCGTAGTTGTATGTTTGATTTGTGAAGCAAAAGTCAATGTCGAACACGAGGGGACGCTCCGCGCGTGGAAAGAAGAGAAAGTAAGTTGTCCCGAATGCTCAAGAGTTCTCATCGCAGGCGTATCCAAACGACCAGCCCACCTCAAGTGTGGTCAATGCGACACATATTTCACTTTGACAGAGCATGTTCCAAGAGTCGAAATTCAATGTCCACACTGTGAACGTGGATTAAGGATGAAACAAAGACCGGGAAGTAGGGCACTCAATTGCCCAGCGTGCAATATGGAATTTAACGTGAATTTCTGAGGTGCAATCATGAAAACAACCTTTGGAATGACAGGTATTGCGGATTATATTACCCTCACGAATGCGTTGTTTGGTACTGCCTCGATATTTTTCTTAATCCTCTCCGTGGAAGAATTAGGTTCGCCATATTCTGCGGATTTGAGAACCAAATTTATCTGGGCATCGATGTTATGCATTTTTCTGTCGGCAATTGGAGACATCATCGATGGCCCTGTTGCTAGAAAATATTCAAAGAAAAGGATGTTGGGGGGGAGTCTCGACATTATGTCTGACTCTCTTTCATTTTGTGTTGCTCCAGCATTGATGATGTTCATCATGTTTGGTCGTTGGGGGGAAGCGGCTCCACTATGGACGATTTCATTAGCCACGGCTGGATGTTGGATTATTGCCACAGGCATGCTCCGATTGGCACGATTTCAATATGAAGAAGGTAGCAATCTGCCCTATTTTCATGGACTTTCAACACCAGGAAATGCAATGGTTCTCATGAGTGCAGCCGGCCTCATATGGCTCCAACCAGTGATGGGGGTTGGGCCAGATCTTGTGGACCATGGTTGGTGTAGTACCTCTTGCAATAAACATCCTTACTATGATTTCATGATTCTCCCCATCATGTTTCTAACTGGAGCCCTCATGATTTCAGATCGAAGACTTTCAAAATTAAAAGGCGGGGTTGATATGAAACTCTCGATTTTGCAAATGTTGCTCCTACTTATCGGCATTGTGACGGCGCTTGTGCTTACTGGTTTGACAGATACAGCATTGGCCTCTACAAATTTGGGCAGAACTGGCTGGTTGTTTTTTGGTTCATTTTTACTTTGTATTTATTATGTGGCAAAACCTCAACCCGCACCGATTGAACACAATGCTTCTGAAGAGTAGTTTGGATGGTCTTCTCCCTCTCAAAAAACAGCCGACCAAGCCAAAATTTTATCGCGTTCCTTATGTATGATGAGGAGTGCATAATCAACTTGATGGGAGTTGATGGAGATGAGCGAAAGCAATAATGCAAATGATGAAATCATTGCTCCGAAAAAACAAGACGCAACGGCGATGTCGTCGCTTTCCTCCCTACGTTCAAAGTTCACGAGTGCTTCGAGCACGTCGCTTGACCAAGCGGTTGACCGACAAGCACGATTTCGAAACGAAGAGAACCTAAGGGCAGATTTGCGTCGTGAGCGAAGGCTACGTCAACAAGCCATTTCAGAGCGAGTCTTTGCATTACAGGAAGCCATGGTCGCAGACCTCGAACAACAGCATGAGATGACACTCTCAAGTTTGGAAACCGAATTGCGAAATCAAATGGAACAAGAACTCCAATCCATGGAGCGAGAAGCGCTTGCACGAACGGAACAGCAAATGAGGGATGAATTAAGACTCAGGGTTACCCGTCAATCCGAAGCATTGAGGGAAAAGCACGAAGTTGAACAACAACGACGACTCGAAGAAAGGAAAGTAGAGTTAAGACAACAAATGGAGCAACAACTCCAAGAAGAATTTGATCAACGCATCGAACTTCAAAAACAAAAAATAGCTATGGAATACAATTCAAAGTTGCAATCTCGACTCAAGCAAATCGAAAAAGACATTGAGCAAGAGATGAACACACGCTTTGAGCAAATTGAACAACATGAAATCTTGCAACTGGAAGAAAGTCATTCTGTTCGCCTCGCCGAGCGAGAAGAACAACTCCGTCGTGGCATAAGAACCAGACTTGAACAGCAATTGCGTCATCGTATTAAACAAAGAGAAGCACGATTGAAAGTCGAATTTGAGCGAAGGTCATTGAGGCTGGAAGAAGATATTGCTCAACAAATACAAGAAGAAGTTGAGATGCGACTTCGTCAAGAAACAGAACAACTTGAATCAAAACTCCGCGAAGATGTCGAATTAGCTTTGTCAAAACGTCGTGAAGATATCCGTCAAGAAATTGAAGGGAAAATGGAGGAGACATATGCTTCAAGAATGTCTGAACGAAAGTCACGATTGAAACAGAAGTATGACCTCACATTCTCAAAAGCAATGGATGATATTTCAAAAACTTTGGAACTTGAAATCGAACAAGAATTCGAGAAGCGATATGACCTTGATTATGCTACGTATCAAAAGAACAAGGAAGCCGAAATTCAACACAGATTGGCTCAATTTAGGTTTGAGCGAGAGGCAGAAATACGCTCAGAAATGGAACAAGAATATTCGGCCAAGCGTGAAAATTGGACCGGACGACTTGAAATGGAATTCAAAGCAAGAGAAGCAGCTGCAAGAACAGCAATCTTGTCCGAACTTGACGCGAGTCTTCGCAACGAGAGAATCACTCATGAAACCAATCTCGATTTACTCAAAGAAGAAACCGTTCTCTCACTTGAAGTTGAAATGGAAGATAGACTGCAAGATTTCAAACATCGAAAAGAAGAAGAGGTTGCCAGCCAACTCGAACGCCAACTCGACAAGCGAGAAGAAATCATGCGAAACAAGGCTCTCATCGATGTTCGAAAGAGAGAGTCTCAAATTCGAGCAGAGATCGAAGCACAACTTGGACTTAAGCGAGCAGAAATTAGAGACAGATTGCGCGGGTTGTCTGAAAAGATTGACAATTTCAAAGAAATGGCTGAACAGAAGATGCGAGAAGCCGTCACCGAACAAATCCAAGGTGAGATCAGCATGGACGAAGCTGAACTTCAAGCACGTCAACAAGAATTCGCTGATTTACAGGATGTTGATGATAGAGCATCAAAGCGACAGAAATGGATGCAATCGATTTCTGGACAAACAACTCCCGGACCAACACAACAATTTGACCCATCCGCTTTAGGGGCGAGGCCAGGATTGTTAGGTGGTGCCGCCGGCCGTCCACTACGCGGTGCATTAGCAACCGAAGACCAACCCCGAATTGGCCTCGACGCCATGAGGTCTCCATTGACAAGTTCAAAGCCTCTTGCTGGTGCAATCCCTCTTCCAGTAAGGGCGGTCAAGACACCAATCACACCAGGTTTGCAACCTAGTGTTCAACCAATCCAAGCACCTGTTGAAGAACTCAAAGTTCCCGTAGGCGAACTCGAAGTCAGCATAACTCCCGGTGAGGATGGAGTCTTTGGCACCGAGGATGACGAAGCAGTTTTGCAACCCCGATCGGACTTGGATGAAATAGCCATCGAGGCAGAAGTTGAAACTGAAATTGAAGAAGAACTCATTGTCCTCGAAGAAGAAGCAAGAACCCAAGCAACAGCACTGTTGAGGCCCGTTGTAGGAACTCTCAAGCCATTGGAACAAGACATCGAACCAGAGGTCCAAACGGCTCAATTACGTCGATTGCCTCCAACCCTTCAACCCGTTCTTGAGTCCAATGCGTCGAGTCAGAAAAAAGCGACATTGACGCCAGTGAAAGGAGTCTTACAACCTGCGAAACTTCGCCCAGTAAAACGCCTCAGGCCTCAGAATGACGATGATGATGAAGAGCAAGAGAACGAGTGATTTTAATTATCACAGAACCTCGCCAACATAATGATGCATCGATTGAGAATTTCGCTCCTCTTCGTTGTGTTCCTTCTTGCACCGACAGTTTCTCTTTCAGCAAACGCTCAAGTGCCCCTGCTTGACGCTGGAATACGTGAGACGTACGATGAAAAATATGTTCTCTGGGAGAATTTGAACAACGGCGATGTCGTCACTCTGTCCGAAAGTGGTAATCTTAGTTTGAGTACATTTTCGTTTGGTGGTTTGCAACTTTCTTGGTATTATGTCTTCAATGCATCAATTAATTCCGCAAGAATTGATGCAAATCAACAACTGGTTCTAGCCTGCCACGATGCGGGTGTGTTCGTGTTTCGATTGGACACCGTCTCAATGGTCTATTCTATCGAGACATCAGACCCTGTCAACGATGCTGATTGGGATTTAGAAGGCGATATTTGGTTAGCCTATTTTGCCGGTCTGCGTAGGGTTGATGAGTATTCTGGCAACCAATCAACAGGAATTGTCACCCAAATGGTGAATGCTGGAATCAGTGCATTTGACGTGTTATCAGACGGCAAAATTGCTGTCGGTTCATACGATTCAAAGACGTACATTTACCGACAAGATGGCATTCTTCACCAGACACTAACTGACGCAGGTGGTTACATCAGTTCAATTTCAGAAGACCAAATGGGACGTGTCTTGGTGGGTGACGCGAATGCAAACTTTCACCGATACGACAACCAGTCCTGGTCGGTTGAGAGCCTTTCTCTCGGACATTCCCATGATATTCTAACCATCCGTCCATTCAACAATACGCACTATGGAATAGGTGCCAAACAAGGTAGAGTCGCCATCATCAACGGGGATAACATGAGCATCGAGAGATTGCTAGTTGCCTCTGGGGATGTGATGAATTTGAGGGTTGAATACTCTGGTGAAATCTATGTCATTTCGACAACATCTTCAGAGACACGATTGCGATTCTTTGATCTTGATTCCGATGGGGACTCGTACCATAATACAATTGACGCTTTCCCATTTGACTCAACTCAATGGCTCGATACTGATGATGATGGATATGGGGACAATGCAAATGGAAACAATCCCGATGCTTTCCCGAACGACGCTACACAATACAGTGATATTGATGGTGATGGCTACGGCGACAACCCATTTGGCGAGAATCCTGATGAATTCCCAAACAACCCAGACCAATGGATAGATTCCGATTTGGATGGTTATGGTGACAATTCTGATGGACAGGATGGTGACGCATTCCCCGAAATCTCATCCCAGTGGGCCAACGCTGACGGAGACGGCTACGGTGACAACCCCAATGGATACAGGCCAGACGCATGCATCAATGTACGAGGCTTTTCGAACGAAGATAGGTATGGTTGTGTCGATTCTGACCTTGATGGATACTCAGACCCGGATGCAAACTGGACCATAAGCGAAGGAGCAGATGCACTCCCATTCAATCCAACTCAATGGGAGGATGGAGATGGGGATGGTTACGGTGATGAGCAAGATGGAGAAAAGCCTGATGCGTGTTCATGGGAGGCTGGAAACAGCACGAAAGCGATTTCCTTCAATGAAAGCCATCCCCTCGGTTTTGAAACCATTACCATGTATGGATGTGTTGACAAAGACGGAGATGGATACAACGACCGCTCTGAATCATTAAACATGGACAACGACCCAAACGAACAAGTGGATATGGATGGAGATGGCGTTGGTCGAAATACAGATTACGATGATTCAAGAGCCAATATTCAAACCGAACAACATTATTGTTTAGCCAATAAAAACGATACTTCAGAGGTTTGTCAAGCATGGAATGACCCAGAGTATCAAGCCTATCGTAATAGTCTCGAAGAGAACACGTTTGCCAAACCATATGGACAATGGAAGTATGAAAAAGATAATCCAACATCCACTGGCCCAGATGCCCAAACAGAACTCATTAAAGAAGTGGCTACATATGGGGGCATCATTTTTCTTGTCCTGACCATCTTTATCGTCGCCTTTGCAAAGATGCAATCCAAGAAAAGTTCATCCGACCCTTCAAAATCATATGCTGACTTCTCTTTGGCAACTAAAAACACCGCTCTTGAGGCCCTTGAAGGAAAGGCGGGTTTATCCGCTATTGGGGGCGTTGTTTCAGATGGTGACTGGGACGACCACATTGAAGATTTTAAATTTGAAGAGTCATCTGCAGACGATTCGAACGATGTTGAGGAGAAGCAAAAGGAATCCAAGGTTTCTGAATTCGAATATGGCAAGGAATCAAGTATTGAGGAACTCGCAGGCGTTGCGCCCACCTCACAACAAGCAGGCCCCCCACTTCCTGCCTCAGGTTTGCCGGAAGGTTGGACCATGGACCAATGGAAATGGTATGGCCAAGAGTGGCTCGATAAAAATCAAGGAAATTAAACCCACACGATTGGAAGTGCGTCTTTGAGGGCACCAAGTTCTTGAGGTGAATAGACTGGTTTACCTTCAACTTTGAGTGTATTCATCATTAACCAAAGGAATGCATTCCAGGAATTTTTGCGAGCGAAGAGTTCAATCGTACCGATTGCAGCTGCCATCAACAGTTTATATTCATCCGTCGTAGAATCGCACAAAGCACAAACGAGCCCCTTCCCAGAGATTTCGTAGCCTCGCGGTCGCCAATCCATTGTTCACACCTTGAAGGGGGACATATTGAGGCGTTCGGCTAAATGATGAACATCGATATCGAGATGCTCTTTGATCCTCGATTGCAACTGATCAATTTCACCTCGAAGTTTGAGCATTTTGTACGTACGAATCATGTCCTCAAGTAAATCGTTGACGCTTCGATGCCCACTTGTGGTACGTATCGTGTTGAGTTGCCTTCGAATTTCATAACTTACGCTCACAGAGGTCATTCCTTCAGCGGTCATTGTTCATCCTCAACGGAGTTCAGTCAATTACTATACTTAACCTAACCGAACAACTGTAAGCAAAAAAAGGCATTTTCGAGGCAAATTGTTGTTGCCCATCAGCGGATTTTCCGTTCCATTCGTAGTCTTGGTGTTTCATTGATACCAAATTCTCGACGAATTTCATTGACGCGTTTGTGGATTTCTTTTGAAAGTGTCCAATATTCCATGCTACCTGCACCAGAACCTGTTGTCGAAGGTTTGTTCAAAATCACAGTAGGTGCCCCACTCCAAGGTGCTTCAGCAACCTTTGCAAGTCGACGAATCGTGGTGTTGAACACTTTGTTTGGCATTTTTGTGCTCACTTGGTCACAAACGAATCGGCTTAATTTCGACCTGGGGTCGACCATGGTCATCACCACTCCAAAAATCTTCAAATTTTTGTTAATTCGTCGTTGAATCATTTTGATGGAATTCATCAGCATGCTGAAACCTTCAAGGGCATAATATTCGGCTTGCACTGGTACAAAGACCCAATTCGCTGCGCACATGGCGTTGATGGAAAGAAGGCCAAGCGATGGCGGAGTATCAATAATGATGTAATCAAATTCATCGATAATCGGTTGGAGTGATTCTTTGAGGCGGGTTTCACGACCAATTTTGTGTGAAAGTTCGATTTCTGCGCCTGAAAGATGAATGTCACTTGGAAGCAGATAGAGGTGTCCAGCATGAATTGATTCTGGTGCTTCCTTTCCACCATTTCGCATGCTCCATGCTTCTTTCATTGCCGATGTCAATTCGTCTGGATGGAGTAAATATTCCTCCATTAAGGGTAGGCTTTCTCCCGAATCATTGGTGAGAAGGTCGTAGGCTGTTTTTTTGATTTTTTTCTTCTCTACACCAAATGATGTAGCACAATTTCCTTGGGGGTCCAAGTCGATCAAGAGAACTTTTGCAGGAGGTAGACCTTGCTTTCTTGAGCCCTTTGCTAATGCTGCTGCTACATTAACAGCGGTGGTGGTTTTTGCACAACCCCCCTTCTGGTTTGCGACAGCAATGACCATTTTGTAGGGGTTCACGAGGCAACAACTCCGAGCAAACAGAGGACAACTGTTCTCCTCTTTGAATGCGAGTGTTCCTTAAGTCGAACTCAGGCAGGTTGGATGACCGGAACTGGAACTTCAGAGAGGATTTTTCGAACGATATGCATTCCAGTAATGCCTCTAATTTTCGCTTCTGGCTTCATGTTGATTCTGTGAGAAATAATTTGAAGAGCAATGCCTTTGATATCATCGGGGATCACATAATTTCGACCAGCAATAGCGGCAGCAGCACGTCCAGTCTTGAACAGTGCTTGGCTTGCACGTGGAGATGCACCGTTGATGACTCTGTGGTCTTCACGAGTTCGCTGAACGATCTCAACGATGTAGGATAGAATAGCAGGGTCGACATGCACGGTTTCAAGGGCTTTTTGCATAGCGACAACTTTCTTTGGTGAGGTAACCTGTTCAACATCGTGTTGGTCTTTTCCTCGCAATTTTCGTCGGGCTAGGATGGCTTTTTCCTCTGCACGGTCTGGATAGCCCATGCTCATCTTCATGAGGAACCGGTCCATTTGAGCCTCTGGAAGTGGATATGTACCTTCTTGCTCAATTGGGTTTTGTGTCGCAAGAACAACGAAAGGTGCCGGCAATTTGTGAGTGATACCTTCAATGGTCACTTGCTTTTCTTCCATTGCTTCAAGCAGGGCAGCTTGTGTCTTTGGAGGGGCACGGTTGATTTCGTCAGCTAGAAGGATGTTTGAAAACAGCGGACCAGCCCTTAATTTGAATTCGCCTGATTTTTGGTCATACATGTATGTCCCCATGATGTCAGACGGCAAAAGGTCAGGCGTGAATTGAACACGCTTGAATTTACATCCAAGAGCACGGGCAAATGTGTTGGCAAGGAGCGTTTTTGCAAGGCCGGGAAAATCTTCAAGCAGCATGTTTCCGTTCGAGAGAATACCTACAGTCACACGACGCAAATTCTCGTTTTTTCCAATGATGACTTTACTTACTTCATTCATCAAACTGTTGGAAATTGCTGAAACTGTTGCAATCAGGTCTTGCGTTCGACCTGGCAGAGCGTCGTTTTGAAATGCTGCTTCCATCGTTCATTCCACCTTGTTCATGCTATGTTCAAACCTATCTTATATGAATGTGCGCTCAAACTAAGTCAAGC
>JAYODQ010000019.1:0-19453 GCA_038106355.1 Candidatus Poseidoniales archaeon
CGCCAAAGAGCGAATTGGTGCCTTCGACAAGTGTTGGCTCTGAAGTGAGATGTACTCCAAGTGAATCAGAAGTTGAGTGTGCTGGGTCGCTTGAAACAAGCAATACTTTCAGTCCGCAATCCGCGAGCCATAATGCGGTAGCAGCAGAAGTTGTCGTTTTACCAACGCCACCTTTTCCCCCAAAGAGTAGGAGTCTCGCCATAACACGCCGACAAACTGAAACCGTTTGAACTCAACGCTTACACCTAAAGGTATGTAAATTGAAAGTTGTTGGTTTCAACCGTGGCATCCGAAGTCGTTCTGTCTCAAATCGCCATCATCTTACCACTTGTTGGCATGAGTTTTGGCTGGAAAGGCGTTATGACAAAATATGCTGGATTTTATGACACTCAGACAGCTTGGAATCAAGTATTCTGGGGACTTTTGCTCGGAGCCATGTATGGGTTACTTGCAAGTTCATTTATTCTTGAGCCTGCTCTTGCGGGCGCCTACAATGGGATAGAAGGTGAATTCAATATTTTTAACGTGGTCATTATCGTTTTACTTGTGAGCATTGGAGCACATTTCATGCTCATCCGGAAAAAAGTTCGCCATCATCATTCCCAACCAACCAGCGGTTGGGCTTTGGGATTGTCGCTGGGGGCCATGGTTGCAATGTTTTTTGTTGCGAGAATGTTTTTGGAGGCTGGGTTAACAAGTGCATCATTCCTTAATGCTGTGGTCTTTTGTATCGTTTCACCACGGGCAGAAGCTCTAATCACTTGTTATCATGGTCATTTAATGCTTCAAGGTCGTCGGTGGGGGGCAGTGATTCGTACTATGGCATGGAGAATGGTTCTCATTGTACTCCTCGTCAGTGCAATCGATTTTTATTACACTTGGCTCTTCATTCTCCCGTTTTTATTTCTCTTTCAATCAAATGCAAATTCTTGGATCTGGGATTCAATCCCAAAAGAATCAAGACGAAGATTACGTCGAATATGGGCTCAACAATCGAGAGCAGAGCATCAAAAATACAACATTACTGGTCGAGAAGAAGAGTAAAAACTTAGCAATTGTTATACAATTGGTGCATAAGCATCGTCCATGGCATCTTGCCGCTATTGTAACAGCGTCACTTTACCAGGTGACAAAATCTGTTACAATTGTGGTAGGGTGATTGCCTCCAACCGTGAAGGTGGATACAGGTTGGAGCAGCAATTCAACGATGGCGGTAAAGATTCTACCTTCATGATGGCAAAGCAGCCAAGGCAAAAAGGCATTGTGATGACAATATCAGGCAGAGAGCGAAATATCTTCAAGCGCCGAAAAAATCGGTTCAGAAGCTTAGCACTTGTTGCATTCATTGCATTCGTCTTACTATCCCCACAAGCAAGAGAAGCCTTGCTTGGGGAGTTTGACAGTATTGATGAGTTCATCGCATCAGCAACAGCGACCTACCTGCCCTATCCGGTTGATGCGACGTACACAGTATCGAAAACGAGCATTGTCAATAAATTTGAAGGATATGGTGCGGAACGAATTGTATTACCGCCCAAACTAACGAGTAACATGAATTCAAATGCTTTGTTTCAATACGAGGATGGCAATACTGAAGAAAGTCTCGTCATCCAAGAGACGCTCAAAATTGAAGTCATTGTCGGTTCTGAACGATTTAACATCCCCGTCAATGGTGTCCCTCATACATATTACGACGGACTTGGTTCTTCATCCCCAATTACCGCATCCGATGGAACCAAAATTTGGCATCCAGGCGTCTTCGATGAATCAATGCCTCCTGAAGATGAGAAATATTATTGTAATGTTGCAAATTGCATTATGATTCAACCTGCATTCAACGGAGCAGTGACTGCATCGTATACTTTTGAGGCAACAATTTCCGCAACATCGTATTCTTGGTGGGACCATTCAAGAGTCGATAGTCGAGTACCTGGCCCAGAATTTGGCATCAATGTAGACAATTCGGGAACAATATCGGATTATGCATTACGTTCAAGTGGCTTAGCCGCTGATTTTTCGAACAGTCAACATTATCCAAACAGTTATGGTGAATACAAAATCGATTCCAACCCACAAGAAATTGTTTTTGCATCTGCACAAATTTCACAACGAATTCCAGAAGGTTTGCAGGATAATGCATATGCATTTGCAAGGGCTACGTTTGATTTTTTACATGAAAAAGTAGCCTATGATAAATTCGCCCCAGTTGAAGATCCTCGGTCAGGAGCCGAATGTTTAGCAGCATCCAAAGGGGATTGTGATGAACAAACCAATGCGTACTTGAGCATACTCCGTACAAAGGGCATTCCTGGTTGGTATGTATTCGGCTTACTGAATGATTACACTTTTAGTGATGTTGGTTGGGAAGCCCATGCTTGGGGTTATATCCAATTGCCGTTGAGCGATGATTGGTGTGAAGAAAATGGCATCACACTAGCAAGTTGCTTTGTGAATGCACAAGTCGATGTCGTGAACAACAAATGGCTCTTATCCACAACCACAGCCTATGTCGATTGGATTGAAGATTTTGAATCAAAAGATGCGAATAATGTGTACAATTATTATCGGCCAAAATACCCCGGGAATTTCGATAGGGACAGAATTTATTCAACTGTAGGCAATGTCGATCTTGCACAAGGTAGTTTCCAAGTAAAAAAATACCCTGAATATTTCTAATTGAGGAATGAATATGCGAATTATCATTGGTGGGGCAGGGCGAATTGGTTTCGAACTTGCACGAACATTGAGGTTACAAAATCATGATGTTGTGCTTATTGATAACAACGCTAGAGCCATCAAAAACGCACAGCAATTGGATGTACTTGTGATCAACGGTGACATCACATCAAGAGAAAAGTTGCAAGAAGCTGGTATTAACACGGCTCGAGTATTTATTGCAACAACAGATTCCGATGAGACGAATTTGATTGCATCGATGCTCGCAGAGCATGAGCATAACCTCACAGATGTCAATAAACAACTTCTAAGTATTGTTCGAGTAAAAAACCAAAAGTACATGGCTGAACAAAATCAAGGCTACCTTGTTGAATGGGCCAAAGTGAATTATGTCATTGACCCAACTGATGTTATGATTGAACGATTGCACGCTGGATTAACTTCTGGTCAAGCAGACCAAGTCGTTCATTTTGGACATGGTGCATATATCGTTGAAATTGATGTTGCACAAAATGCGACCCATCTCTTTGGTTTATCCAACAAAGAAATTAAAGAAAAATCGGATGTTGATATGCCACCGATTATTGCGATAAAGAAAAGAGATGGAAAAATGATGTTGTATGATTCGTCATACCATTATGAATATGGTGATACATTAGCCATTGCGACCATTGGAATCGATTCACTCAATACGATTATGACCGTCTATGGCCATCAATCCCAGCCGTATCCAGATACGCCAAAAGTGGTCATTTTTGGAGCAGGTTCTATGGGGCAGAAAATTGCAGCAGATTGGTTGGAACAAGGTGCCAAGGTAACAGTGATTGAACGGAATTTACATCTTGCAAACCAACTTGTGGCATCTGATTCTGGAATGAATCAAAACCTTGAGGTCATTCATGGGGACCATTTGGATAAGACCATTTTGTCCGAAATTTCGATTGAAAACTTTGACTTTGCAATTTCCGCTTTGGATGATGACCACGACAACATCGCTGCTTGTTTGTTGGCGTCAGATAAAGGTGTCACACGTACTGGTTTGGTCTTGTTTGACTCAGATCTCGTTCGCGTGACAAAACGAATGGGGATTACCTTTGCAGTCGACAGAAGTCAAGTAGCTGTTGACCAAATTCTCAACATCATCCACACCAAGGCAACCGGCTCTTTTGGTAAATTATCTGAAATCACCGATTTTGCGGGACTAAGTGTCACAATGAATGAATCATCGAACATGGCTGGCAAACAAATTGAGGAGTTCAAAAAACTGGATTGGATGCGGTTAGCCTTTATTCAAAGACGCAATCTTTCAGGTGAATGGGAATCATTCCTTCCTAATGAAAAAAAATTGATCAATGAAGGTGACAGGCTCGTTGTCTTTACTTCCCATGCAAAAGCAAACGATGTTCAAAAGAAGATTTAGGTGTCATCATGAGAACAGATGTCCTTAACATGATTCTTGGTAATACATTGGCGTTGCTTGCGATACCAATCGTAGCCGTTGGTTTGGTTTCAATAATCCTCGATTCTTGGCAATTTGCAGCCGTTTCGTTTGGCATTCCTGCGTTGATTTGTGGTTCAATTGCTGGCCTGATGATCGGATTAACTCGAACAGATTCGAAACATCGAGTTCGGGACAGAGAGGCATTTGTTGCGGTAGGGCTGATGTATCCAATCGCGGTTTTGATTAGTGCAATTCCATTTTGGCTTGGAGGTATGTTTGTAGGTCCACTTGAGGATGGGGCATCATTGAATGATATCATGCAAGGCGCTGCATTTTCTTGGTTTGAAGCCATGTCGGGGTACACCACCACAGGAGCGACAGTCATAGATCATTCGACAAGTCCAGTGTGTTTCTCATTATCAGCTGCAGATGATTGTATTTTTGCACAATCACGAGGTTTGCTCCTTTGGAGGTCGATGACTCAATGGCTTGGCGGAATGGGAATCATTATGCTAGGTATGATGATATTGTCTTCAAAAATTGGGGGAGGCATGGCACTAGCACGTGCTGAGTTAACTGGGCCAACCGTTTCAAAACTTCATCCATCATTTAAGCAAACAGCATCCGCTTTATGGGGCTTATATTTCATTTGTACTTTATTGCTGTTCCTTTTGTTGTTTGGCATTGGTCAATTGAGTGTTTTTGATGCCGTCAACCATGCATTAACAACAATGCCAACGGGTGGTTTTTCAGTGCATGATGATAGCATTGGCTTTTACAATTCACCAATCGTTGAGGCAATCATCATTGTGTTTATGGTGATTGCAGGAATTAATTTTACGCTAATTTGGCTCTTTACTCATCGTAGGGCAAAAGAAGCAATTTCAGATGAAGAGTTCAAGACGTTCATGTTCTATCTGTTGATAGCAACCACAATCATCTTTTTGGTTCTTTACACTTGGCAAGGAGGATGGAAATCTTCTCTGCGTTCAGGATTGTTTAACGTCGTATCAATTGGTACCTCAACTGGCTTTGGGACAGATGACTATGTACTTTGGCCTGTAGCAACACATGTCATTTTGTTCTTTTTGATGATCATCGGTGCTTCAGCAGGGTCAACAGGTGGTGGTCTTAAGATCTTAAGAATTGGTCTTGCAGTAAAACTTGCAAGGAGAGAAATTTCTAAAATCGCCCAACCTAGAAAGGTTCATCAAATTCGTTATAACAACAAACCAATTGATGATTCATACCTAAGTCTGATTATCGGAATGCTCCTGGTATGGGTGGGATTGTTCGCAGTTTCAAGTCTTATCCTTGCATTTTTCATGCCAAACTCATCGTTAGAAACGATTGTATCTGTCGTTGCATCCAGTTTGGGGAACACTGGACCAGCTTTGGGAGAATATGGGCCAAGTTCTACCTGGCAATCAATGCCGATACCCGTACTTATTTTTACATCCATTCTCATGTGGTTTGGTCGTCTCGAATTACTTACAGCGATTCTTCTTTTGAGCCTCAAAACTTGGAAGCGTGAGGCGAAATCTGAGGCAGAAATTCAAGGCGTTGCCCTCGTCAAAAAAATATTGCAGGGTAAAGAAAATAACGATTAAAATAAGGTCATTTGACCAAATGCGGGGCCATCATCCTCATCATTCGATTCTTCAAAATCATCGTTTAGCTCAACATTCTCTTCAACGAATTCTTTCACATTTTGTTCAACTTCATTTTGGTTGTATAAATCTAAGATTTCTTTTGCAGATTGCCGATTTGAGGGGATATCAGTGAGTGCTACATGCTCGTCAGCGGCTAAACCAAGTTCAAGAGACAAAGAAAATTGGTGAGGATTTCCAATTTGATGGGTCGAGGAATGCAAAATGGATAGAAGAGGAAGTAATTCTTCAATGGCCGTATTATCGGACATACCACTCAATCTGCTTAATTGCTCAATCAAGTGAGGCTTCATCGAATGAAATCTGTTCGAGAGGTAGGATGGATAACGAGGATACAGTTTTTGTTGTAATGATGTGTAATGAGCAACACTTGCTGCTAATGAGGTGAGGTGCTGAGACCAATAGGTTGAGCGATGAGCAGTATTTCTGTAACGGCTTGTAAATGCTTTGTCAGACATGAGCAAAACCCTGTCAGCTCGTTGCATGGATGCTTTATCTTTGAAAAATTGTGAATTATTCCAATGGACCCAATCAATAAAAGTCGATTCATCTTTATCGATGGTCCTCAAGATACGAACAGCGTCTATGCAAGTATTTGATTTGTACAATGCCTCTAATCCTGGAAACAATTCGATGGATAAATCTCTTGGATTTGACAACACATAATCTTCCACGTCCGAGGCTTGTAGTGTTAATTCAAGCCCTTCGGTGAGAACTTGCAAATCACGTACAAGTGCCCTCAAATCTCCTGGATTGTATTTGATTAATATCTCGATGGATTCTTCGGTAAAGTCGACTTTTTCTTCTCGCAAAATTTTCTTCGCAATTCGTTTTAATGATTCTTTACTGACTCTTTTGAATTTGATGATTTCAAGGTGCCTTGAAAAACGCTCTTTTGCTGCCCTCCAATTCGATCTACCCCAAAAACGCTGCTCGTCGTTGCATGCTAATATCACTGGCTGCTGGGTTTTTTCAAGCAAATGCAAGAGCTCTGCTTTTCCTCCGGAGTCACCTTGTTGAATACCTTCAATTCTCGATTCGAGCAACTCAGAGGCCACTCTTTTTTCACTTGATTTGCGCAGTCCACCAGAAAGATGATCAACTTCATCAAGAAGAACAAGTGTCTTTTGCTCCGGTTGGTTTGGATCGTGAAACAAAGAACGGTGGGTAGAACCTAATGTAGCCGCTTTACGAATAGCTGTTGCGTTTCTTGAATCACTTGCATTCAATTCAATGACGGTCCATCCCATATCTTGTGCTATAGCCCTCGCAATCGAGGTCTTACCAACGCCGGGTGGACCGACGAGGAGAATACCTTTTTTCTTGGGCGAACCATTTCTCCATTTGGCCAACCATTGCCTAATTTTTGTTCTTTCTGATTCATTGCCTTCAAGTTCAAGTTCTGAACGTGGCCGATGTCGTTCAGTCCAGTCACTTACGACATCCATGAATTGTGCAAAAGGTCGACAGTTCATAATGTTGGTTTTATTATTGAATTGAATTCATTCGATCCAACAAACCATGAAGGTCTAATCGCTCTTGAGAACCATCATCACGGTGGCGTATTGTAAACGTTGAATCTTCGAGAGATTGATGATCGATGGTAATGCAGAGCGGTACACCAATTTCATCAGCGCGCGCATATCTTCTTCCTATTGAACCACTACCATCATAGGTGGCAAAAAATCCATGTCGAGAAAGTAATTTTTTGTGAATTTCTTTTCCAAGGTCATCCATTCCATCTTTCTCAAAAAGGGGGAATACACAAACATCGATTGGAGTTATTGAAGAAGCAAGTCGGAGAAAATTATACGCCTCACCTTCTTTTTGGGATTCATCATACGCATGGTCAAGAATATGCCAAATAATACGGTCAATCCCAAATGCTGGCTCAACGACATGAGGAATAAACCATTCTCCTGAAACTTTTTCTTCTCTTTGGTCTCGCTTCACGTGTTCCTCTAATATCGTCAACACTTCGCCATCCCTAGCATGAAAGGTCATTGGAAATGTGCTATCAGTTGGTAATGCTTCAATTTTAGTTTTAACTTCTTGAGAATATTGACGAAAAGCGGGTCCTGCTGATGCCAAATTCATGGTCCAACCATCAATGATACGAGTTTGAGGTGTTTCAAATTCTCTTCGAGCCCTCAGTTGTTTTCCTGTGTACTTTTCATGGGCTTCTAGGTCATAGCAACCTCGATGAGCTATGCCCACACATTCAACCCACCCAAAGGAACCAAAAATTTCTGCATCCCAACAATCTTGTGCATAATGTGCCATTTCATTTCGTTTGTGTTGGCGAAATCGTAAAAGGGAATCTTGAATGCCAACGTGAAGTAAAAATTTGTGTGTGAGTGCTAAGAAATAAGCAACGGTTGGATGTCGAATGATTCCCTGTTCCAAAGCATGCTCAAAACTCATTCGAAGTTCACCATACTCGTCAGAAATGAGCGAAACAGTGGAACCCTGAAATTGACGAAAATCATGAGAGTAGGTTGATTCGGGATCGATGAAATATTCCAATTCAGCCATATTAAATTCTCTTAATCGTATCATTCCTTGTCGGGGTGAAATTTCATTTCGGTAACCTTTACCAATTTGAACTGCCCCAAAGGGCAATTTTTCTCTAAAATGTCTGTAAAGGGATGGAAACAAGGTAAACATACCTTGGGCTGTTTCTGGCCTCAAAAAGCCCGCTTTTCCAGAAGCACCAACCCCAATGGAAGTGTTAAACATCAAATTTTGCGCTCGAATATCGGACCAGTCGGAATGTCCACAATCTGGACAATTTGGCGATATTTTACTGAACATATCTTTGAGTTCTTCAATGGATAATGCATCAGCGTTGTGTACCTCACTTTCGATGAGTGTATCAGCCCTAGAAGCCTCTCCACATTGATTGCAGTCAACCATGAAATCAGTAAACTCAGAAACATGTCCGCTGGCTTCGAGAACAGAATATGGTGTAATTGTGGGAGATGAAATTTCAACAATATCACCTTGGGAAAGCCAATGATGAAGCCATTGTTGCTGAATTTTATTTCGTAAGCGACCGCCAATCGGTCCAAAATCAAAGAGACCTTTGCTCCCTCCGTGAATCTCAAATGCGGGAAGAATGACACCTCTCCTTTTGAGCATCCCTTGAAGACGCTCAAGTCTTTCTTCAGAGAAGGTTGATGTGTCGGGCACAGTAAATCGACTGACTTGTTGCCTATCAATTTGACCTAGCAATTACTCATCAATTGAAGAATTACATAGAATTAAATGAATGTTCAAATGTCAGTGACCATGGGACAATCGATGGTTGCAATTACAATGGACATGTGCACTGGATGTGACATGTGCGTTCCTCATTGTCCATTTGAAGCATTGTTGCCACTTGCAGAAAAACCAATAGGTCATCGACATCAAAAAAGACCTGTGATTGTTGTTGAAAACAACTGTGTGGGATGCCTTTCATGCATCGGATCTTGCCCCACGAATGCATTGTATGAAGTCGAAATTCCACTCAACACCTCCAAGAGTCCTCTTTTGCACAGTTCGAGACATCCTCCAGTCGAAAACATTCAACGTTGGAATCGAAATGGTATCGGTGTGGCGTGATTTTCAAATATTCTTATTCGAATATTTCTGCATCACCTTCATATATTCCATTCGTCCGCTAACAACCATCGGGTTAGGAGGAGAAAAAAATGGCGAATGTAGAGTATCTAGAAAACTCTCTATCGTCAGATATTTTGCTCACAAAATTATCGCAACCGGTAAGAAATTGGTTCAAGGATACCTTTCCCGATTTTACTTCACCTCAAAAATTAGCAATACCATCAATCATGAACGGTGACCATCTTTTGCTTTGTTCACCTACCGGTTCTGGAAAAACACTTACTGCATTTTTGTCAATCATCGATAAATTGGTTCGCCTCGCAATGGACAATAAATTGGAAAATCAAATTTATGCGGTTTACATTTCACCCATAAAGGCTCTTGCAAATGATATTCAACGAAATCTCATCGGACCGCTCAAAGAAATTTCAGATAAATATATGCCAGACCGTGCTCAAGAAATTCGTGTTGGACTTCGAACTGGCGACACCACCTCTTCAGAAAGGCAAAAGATGCTTACAAAGCCCCCTCACATCCTCATTACAACTCCTGAAAGTTTAGCCATTGCAATTACCAGTGCCAAATTTCAACCAATTATTTCAAATGTTGAATACATCATTCTCGATGAACTTCATTCGCTCGTACCCACCAAGCGTGGTGTGCATTTATCGCTCACGCTTTCCTTGCTCGATACCTTGTTGCTTCAGCCAGTTCAAAGAATTGGAATTTCTGCCACAATGGAGCCCCTTGAAACAGTAGCAGAATATCTCATCTCAAGTCAGGATGAAACGACGAGAGGAAAAGAAAACAACGTCAAAATTGCAAAAATTTCAGGTTCTAGAGAACTCGATTTAGATATCTTGATCACTCATCCTAAATTCAGTGATTTACCGGTCCTTAAAATCCTTGATTCAAATGTAGAAGCCATTGCTGACCTCATTTCAGCACACACCACAACCCTTGTCTTTGCAAACACTCGAAAAATGACTGAAACTTTGGTTCAAAGATTACGACCATTCCTTGGAGAATTGGTGGCAGGTCACCATGGTTCAATGGATAAAAAGATACGCCTCGATGTTGAAAGAAAATTAAAATATGGACATTTGAGAGCCGTCGTTACATCTTCATCGCTTGAAATGGGTATAGATATTGGTTCAGTTGATTTGGTCATTCAAGTTGGTTCACCTGGAGATATCGCTACTGCACTTCAACGAATAGGAAGAGCTGGACACCATGTAGGGGGTATTCCGAGAGCACGATTTTTGCCGACAAGTGTCGATGACCTCATTGAGTTGGCAGCACTACAAGCCGCCATTCAAACTGGAGAAATGGATCTTCTTGATTTTCCAGAAAATTGTTTAGATGTTGTCTCTCAATTTATTCTCGGACTCGTCATCATTAATGATTTAGATATTGACGAAGCATTTGAAATCATTAGCAACTCTTGGTCATATCGTAATTTTGAGTATGATGATTTTATCGAAGTTCTCGATATGCTTGAAGATGAACGGCGTATTTGGATCGATTGGGAGGAAAACATCTACGGGAAACGAGGCTACTCGCGAATGATTTACTACACAAATGTTGGAACCATTGCCCCAGATAATTCCTACCTTGTATTCAACGCCGAGGGGTCGATTTTAGGTCAACTTTCTGGTTCTTTCGTTGCAAATTTGAGAAACGGGGATGTCATCTTGTTGGGTGGTTCAACGTACAGAGTGACCAACATCCTTGGTACGAGGGTGAATGTTGCCTCTGTGACCGGCCACAGGCCTACCATCCCTTCATGGTCTGGTGAGGCTCGCTCACGTAGTAGGGAATTATCCAATTCACTTTTACAACTCATCCATCACTGTATTGTAGCATTGAGGCGCCAGAATGATCCAAGACTTGTTCTTCGAGATGCATACGGCCTGTCAAATGATGTTGCAAATGCGATTGCACGACATCTTGAAGAGCATAGCCTCGATTCATTTCAAGTTCCAGATACTGAAAGAATTTTGGTTGAGCAAGTCATTTCAGGGCCATATCCGACCTATGTTATCACAACCTGTCGAGGTCGCGGATTCAACACAGCATTGGGATATTTTATGGCTGGATTGGCTGAATCTCAAAACATTGCCATCATTGAAATGTCATTCGATGAAAACGGCCTTCTCGTGAAAACGTCATCAGATATTGACCCGAACTCAATGTATCACTCATTCACATCGAACAATCACATCGAAGTCATCGAGAGATACATCTTGAATTCTCAAGTATTCAATAAAAGATTCAGAGAAGTTGCTGGCCGGTCACTCATCGTTCCAAAGCGGATTGGGGCTGATGAATTAAGTCCTCAGCAATTTCAACAAAGAACAGATGCTTTACTCACTAAACATCGAACTATCGAGGACAGTTTGCTCATCAAAGAAGCAAGAAATGAAATTATGTTCTCTGATATTGACATGAAGAGTCTGACTGAATTCCTTAATGCATGTGACGAAGGAAGAGCACGAATTGTCCATACGCGTGTCACCATCCCCTCGCGGCTCGGAATGTCACTTTACATGTCTGCATTTGAAGACCTATTGGCCATGAAAACAAGAGCGTTTTTGGTCAAGGATATCGACCCAGAAATCTTACAACGACTTCTAGGGACCAGGGCACTTGCTACTCAACTCAATCAAGACGAATTAACTCAATTTTTCAAAGAAAAAACACCTGTTCCAAAAGATGCGAAAGGGCTTTTGCACCTTATGA
Organism: Candidatus Poseidoniales archaeon; assembly: GCA_038106355.1. Lineage (GTDB taxonomy): Archaea > Thermoplasmatota > Poseidoniia > Poseidoniales > Poseidoniaceae > Poseidonia. The sequence continues at coordinate 12,136 of JAYODQ010000019.1, forward strand.
ATCATGGCGGAGGGCTGGATAGGGAATTTCAGAATCCTCTGTATAGAGAAAAATTGCAAGGAATTGAAATTGAAACGATTCGAGGATGGGTCGAAGAACTTTGTCAAGATGGAAAAATCACAAAGATCGACGGTACAGGTGCAAGTGAACTTGATGGGAAATGGTTTAGCAATTTCATGGCAGAAATTCATGGAACATTGGGGTGCTTGGTGTCGAATGGTGGAAAAGATGTCGATGATTTAACTGAATTACAAACAAGAGGTTTGAGTTATAAAGTAGCCATTACCTTCGAAAAAACCACTCCAACAATGTGGAGAGAGGAAACCTTGGGGGACCCGAAGGAGGCGATTCGAGTGAAAATTATCGAAATGCTAGGTTCCGAAGGTCCAAAAAAACTCGAAGAATTGGTCGAACGATTGCCATTTCCTCAAACACTTGTAGAGAAATTACTCTACGAGTTAGAAATGAAGAATGTCATATCAATCGGTTTCTATCGCCAAACAGAAGATGCGGAGTACATTTTGAAGATTGATGAGCATCGATTAACAGGTGGACAAGAAGAAGTCATTGAATATCGATACGTGCAAAATATGATTTTGGACAAATCCTTCAGAATGTATTCAGACTCCTCGATTTTTGAAAATCATGTATTCTTCCAAAAGCAACAAGAACTTCTGTACCGAATTCACGATTTTTCGTTTGCAGATTGGAATGATATGCAAATGGATAGTGATATCATCATGGGACGAGTCCTGCACAACCGAATAGGTTACACAACGAAAGCAAACATTCCAATGCTTCTCGGATTGAAGCCAGAGCCATGGATTGGCCCTATGGAACAAGAATTACTTGACCGATTGCCCGAAGAAGAAAATATTACTCGACAAGAATGGCTTGAGGACTTTCCAAAAGGTGAAGAATTCAAGAACCTTCAACGTGAATTGAAAAACGCTATTCTGAATCTTGAAAGGCAAATGTTGGTCGTAAAACAATTTGAAGAAGTTCAAGGTCGAAGAAGGCGGTTGTCACTTTTCCATAAAGTACATCAAAATTACAAGCCACTCTCGTTTGGTGATGCCCTTGTCGATATTATTCGTAGGATGGGGCCAATCAAAGCCAATACACTTCGTTTTTACATTTCAAGAAGTTTTGAAGAGTTAGTTGTGGAGCTCAATGCCCTTGAATCATCGGGAAGAATTTCAAGGGTAATGGCATTGGTTCCAGAGCCCGAAGCATTCTTCTGTACGCCGAACGATGTTGACGTTCTCTATCAACCAAGAAGGGAAGATAGAACAATGCGTATTTTGACTCAATCAGACCCTTATGTTTCCCGATTTATCTGGGACGTTAGGGCAACACTCGACAAAGGTTGGTATCTTCCTGTGTTTAAGGGAGTCGATCCAGTCGGTAAGGTGCTGATGTTCAAAGTCAACGACTATCTCGAAATCAAAGACATACACATGCCCACCGCTTACGTGGAAGAATTTTGTGAGGTTTTTGAGCAGATGCTGTTCAATTATTCATCGCAACTTATCGATGTCGCTGTCATCACAAATTTCAATGGTGAACCAATTACTGAGGCCGAGGAGAATATTGTTCAATCACTCAATAAGATTGGATTTAAAACAACAGGAGAACGAATGATTCGGGGTGCTGTTGTCGACCCTCAACCGCGGGAAATTGCCGAGAGAGCCCTTTTTTATCGACACAATTTACACCAATCAACCAGATTGGAACACGAGATGGCAGCCTTGAAAAAAATTGAAGAAATTCGCGATGATTTTGGCTTACGAGGTAGGTGTGAAGTCTATCGTGTCGACCTCAAAAGTATGGCAAATGCAAATCGACTTCATCAAGGCATCAACCTACGAGGGCATCAAGTCTGGGCATCCTACGAACATTTTCAGAAACTTCTGATGATTCGAAATGAAAGTCCCGAAGAGGATTTATGGGATATTATCGAATTTTTCACAACAAATACAGACCCAAATATCTTCAAAGAACGACATGCACTAACGCAGTCTGAATTTAGAAAATTAGTTCAACCACTTATTCGAACTGGCCATTTAGTTCAGGATTTTCGTGGGGGATTTCGAACGGTTCAACCTATACCAAAAACTGATGCGAGTATGTTGAGAAAAGAATACATTCGTGACCTTGTCTCCGAGTATCCGGTCATTACATTGAAACAACTGATTCGTTTAGCAGGAACTCCATTCAAGCCCGAGGAATTAAAGGCAGTTCTGAATGAATTTGAAATTGATGAAACGCTGATCAAAGGTTTTCTTATTGAAGGCGTTCATGAAGTGTGTTGGGGTCGAAAAGAAATGCTCTCTGATGCGAAAAATATCCCTCCAATACGAGATTTCGTTTTGCCTCCATCCGATCCAATTGCACCCTACTTTGCAGACGTTCTCAAGGAAAAATTCGGGTTCGGTTCTGCTTATTTGGTGTTTAAAAATGCTGAACCTATAGCAGCTTTTAAAGCAAATACACGAAATAAAATCATAGAAATAAAAGACTATGAGGGTTCAGAAAAAGCATGGAGAATTGTGAAGGAATTTGCATGGGAACATCAAATGCCTCTTGAATCGGAGATTCGGATAGGTGGAAAACGACTCCAATAATGCGTCAAGCGATTTTACCAACTGCTTAATAGCAACAGGTATCATGGCAAAAACATGGGAAATGGCGGCGTGAGTGGGTTTGTTCAAATTCGTATGGCGCTCATCGTAGCGATGTTTTTATTTTTACCAATGAGCAATACAACGATGTTGAGCGTTAAAGCAGGTGAAATCACCAATATCGAAGTGCTACATACTGTTGTGCATCCAGAAACCAACATCACCTATCATTTACTGTCAGAGGGTTCGTGGGAAGATTCCGCTATTGTGGCTAAGTCACTTGGAGGTTTTCTTGTCACAGTGGACAATGAAACTGAAGAACAGTGGATCTTTGACACCTTTGCATTTTATGGTAATCAAACTCGACACCTTTGGATAGGCTTACACGATTCAAAAGTTGAAGGTGAATTTGCGTGGCATGACGGTTCCCCATTCATTTACCGGAATTGGGGAGAGGGTCAACCAAGTCAGGGCGGTGACGAAGATTACGTCCACATCACAGGGACAAACATGGGCAATATTGAGCCAGGAACATGGAATGATTTGGAAAATGATCCACAGTACTTCCCTGTTTATGGTGTGGTCGAAATTGGACTTGCAGCAGATTATTCGTTACAATTTTCGGGTGAAGATTACATTGAAAGCGAACCACTCAATCTAAGTTCATTAAATCATGAGTTGACTCTTTCTGCAGACATTTATCCTTACAGCACCACATCCACACAATTCATCTTCATGAATGCTGATTATGGATTTGGCTTGTACTTGTCGAATGGTTATCTCGCATATTCAGATGAATATTCACTCTCAAAAAACCCCAAAGCAAACTCAAATGTGAGTCTAAAACTACCTGTGAATGAATGGTCAAATGTTGCTGTAACCTTGACGGAAGGAATCGGTGGAGGATTTTACATCAATGGCGAGTTCATTCAAAATCTCTCGGCAACAGATGCACAAATTCCATTGGGTGATTTTGGTTCAAACGAATGCTATGAACAAACTCGAGATTGTAATGAATTTGTCATCGGAAAAATGGGTGCTGCATGTGATTGCAATTATTTTGATGGCCTCATCGACAATGTGCAGATTGCAACGGTTGACTATGGGAAATCGAATGGGAGTCAATTAAATCAACTTGTTCTACCCAAAGAAGGTCAGTATATTGCTCAATTTTCTTTTAATGAAGGTTCTGGCTCATTCACCTTATCGAACCAAGGACACAACGGCACAATTTTTGGTGCGTCGTGGGTGCTTCCTGATGGTACAATTGTAGCCCAAGTTGTCGAACTCTTCAGTGATGAATACATCGAAATGTACGATATAAAGAAAGGGGACCTCCACATCTTTTACATTGAAACTCCTGATTTCACAAAGTCACTCACCTTTTTCGCATACTCTGAACTCATCTGGAATTGGGAAGGTAACTGGGATGACTCTACATTTATCGTTTACACTTCTGAAAATAACATGCCTACGCCTTGGTCCTATCAAGAGAAAATGGAAGATGATTTCGGTTACATGGGTTTTGCATACGAATGGCCGGAACAAGGTCAAACCTGGTTTTTGTTTGAAGCATTAGAACCGATTGAATATCTCACCCTTGGTGTCAGTTTAGTTGAAGGAACCCCTCCACCCGATTTAGATGACATGACAGAGCTTGAAGAGGCAATACCTGTCCCATCTCAATCCGTAAGAATGAGCGATGATTGGAGTAGTGCTTTTTCAGGAATGCTTCATTATTATGTCAATGTGACAGAACCATTGGCAGATTTGAGAATACGAACCTATGGCGGAGAGGGAAACGTAGATTTAGGCATTTCATATTACACAGTTCCAGATCCATTCGATGAATGGTTCTATTGGGACGAAGACTTTGGAATTCCTGAAGTGAATGGTGAAAATTCAAATCAAAAATTAAAACAAGATTGGTCCTCAAATATAGGTAACGATGAGGAGGTCCATCTCTATGATGTGGAGCCCGGACTATACTATATCACAGCATATACGTACAGGAGAGCAATCGATTTTACCATTGTTGCTGACTTCACATATCCACCCTCCAATGTCGAACCCGAGACGGCCATTCAATTAATTCCTGGTGAAAAATATGGCCTGCTTAGTGGATACGATGATTTGTATCAATACTTCAAGGTCGATGTTCCAACCGGAACAGAACGTCTTGTTGTCGACCTGTTTGATGGTAAAGGAGAGGCATCCCTTTACATGAGACTGGACCTTGCTCCAACAGAAACTGAATATGATTTTCACTCCAACTCTCCTGGTGCAGGTGATAAAATAGCATTCAATGACCCAACCCCTGGTACATGGTATATTCTTTTGTCAACGCCTACGATATTTTCAGGAGTGAATATTATCGCAGAGTTTGAAGACCGATTTGTTTGGTCTTATGATGGAGAACCGATTGAACTCTTCAACGCGGAACCTATCGAAGGTATCGAAATTCCTGAATCGAAATACCTTGATTTTATCATCGATTTATCCTCCACAACGGCGAATTTAGAAATTCGCTCATACGGTGGGAGTGGAGATCTTCAGCTTGTTCTTCAAGGCGAGCAACTCATTCTCCAAAGTGATGGTGGTCCAAACCGTGGTGAAGATGGTGATGTGGAAGCAGAGATCATTCCCTTATCGATATCTTCAGAAAATCAAGGAACAAGTCACAACCTCTATGTCGAATTGCTACCAGAGGGCAAAGTAAAGCTAAGAGTCTCTGCATTGACCGATGTCAGCGATGTTGGCCTTGTTGCAAAATGGGCTATCGTTGATATGCCGATTGATATTCTCCCTGATGAAGAAGTTCTTGGTGAGTTTGTGGGTTGTAAAGACATCGTAACTTCGAAATTTGAGCGTCTTGACACGTCAAAGGATGGTGTTTTGGACGAATCTGAATCAAAGCAAGTGTCTGTAGAATCATATGATGTGAATGATGATGGAGAAATCGAATTTTCTGAATTCCTACAAATTGAATGTAGTTGTTCGAATGAAATTGGTCATGTTCTCGAATCGTACGATGGAGTGTACAATGACAAAAAAGGTATTCCGACATCACTTGTCGAGGATCACCAGTGGCTCAATCAATTTTCATTTGATTATTACGATAATAACGATGATTACATGAACATTGAAGAATTTGAAATTGCAAAATTACTCTGTACCACAACCTATAACGCTCTCGATTCAGATGGTGATGGCGTCAATGATATTGAGGACGCATTTCCCGATGACCCCACTGAATCAAAAGATTCCGATAACGATGGCGTTGGTGATAACGCCGACATCGCGCCTATGGTTGCAAATGACATGTTGTATTCATTCGGAGGGGTCATCCTTCTGGTTCTCGTCGGTTTCCTCATCATGGCATTTAGAAATAAATCAAGTAATTTTCAAGAAATGAAATGGAATGACTTTGATGAAAAATCAGAGGATTTCATACTCTCTCCATCTTCTGATTCAATCGATGATGCACGGTTTTTTTCCCATGAGAATTCAAGTGTACAAAGGCCCCCTCAAGAATTGATGGGCATGGTCAAAGACGGAAAAGAGGTGCTGGAGTTTCCTTCCTCAAGTGGAATAGAATGGACCCGAGAACAATTTTCTGAGGAATGGACGCCCAAAATATGACGTCGTTAACATTAAATTTATCGAATAATGTCTTGCTTTATGAGAGGCCAAATTCTCATTGTGTTGTTTGTTTTACCACTCTTTGCAGGTTTCATTTCGAATAATGAAATATCAAAACTTGATGCCGAACAGAATACTGAAAGACAAGTCATCGGCTCAGGAAACCCACTTGGTTGGGAATGGGTTGAAAAAGACGATGAAGCAGGATATGTATGGATTCGAGAAATCGAAGCACTGGTCGATGGTACCGCTTTTGTTTCAGGCATTTTTCGAGGCGGTGGAGTTCACCTTGACTCACACTACGTCCTCAATTCTGGAGGCCATGACATCTTCATTGGAAAAAGAAATTACGACAACAAGTGGCTTTGGCTTCAAGTGATTCAAGGTCAAGGTGATGAATTTGTCAACGATATGGTTTTTGATCAAAACAATGATTTGCTCCTTGTTGGAACTTCCGACTCTTCTCAATTACAAGTACAAACTGTCTCAGGGTCAATAACTCATACAAATCAAGGCTCGCATGATAGTTTCATCGCCCACATTAACGCATCATCTGGATCATTCACATGGTTTGAAACCATTGCAAGCACAGGTTTTGATAACCTCACGGGAGTTTCTCAAATTTCAAGTGGCCTCATTAGTGCTTGTGGGTGGACATCAAGTTCAAGCTTAACATTAAACTCAACTTTGTACAACAATGCTGGGGAAGAAGATATGTTCATTTCTTGGTTCACCGCATCTGGAGTGCTCCAAAATGGTATGATGTTTGGAAACTCAGGAAGAGATATTCTTCATGATTGTAGTGTCGATGGGAACGGAAAAACAATCGCTGTGGGGGAATTTGCTTCATCAACTTTGACTTTGAATCAAACAACAATTACGCATGGTGGAGGTACTGGAAGTGATAGCGTCGTCATGCGTGTTTCTCCTCAAAATGGTGTAGAATGGGTACGAATGCCAATCGCATCCGCAAACGATCGTGCGACTTCTGTCGTCGTAGATTCAGCAGGCAATATTTTCGTTGCAGGTGAACATTTCTACAATGGCAGTAA
>JAYODQ010000019.1:19553-33612 GCA_038106355.1 Candidatus Poseidoniales archaeon
GGAGGCGGAAGTTCATATTGTTGTTTTTACCAAGATTATTCATCAACGAACATTTGGAATTCAATGATTGTAGGAATCACCAATATTGGAACTGTGTATACTTCTAATTATCGTTCGATGCGATATTCAGCAGTGTTCGATTTTGATGCTGTTGAAAATTCAACCTCCACAAACGATTACATAACTGCTGGATGGAATAATTTTCCTCGTTCAACGTCCACTTATACAATGTCGAATTCGTACTCCATGTCTTCTGACGCACCTGGTGGTTTTCTCGTCCGAACAAAGTGGGAGATGTCAACAAATTCCTTGGGCCCAACAACATCTTCAGAGATGGAGTCGTACATCGGTATCAGCGGTCTTGAAGAAGTGATAGACATCGAACCAATCTCTTCAACTCGCACTGCTGTTCTCATCTATTCTGAATCACAAGGATTACGATTTGGACAACATGCAACAGGCGGAACTTTTGACGAGAAAAAATTAGTCTTAGTTGTTATCGATAACAACGGCAATTGGATATCAGCTGATACCTTGACATTTGGGAGAACGAGAGAACAAGTTCAAAACTGGGGAAGTTCAAGTGAATATAATTACAAGCAAATGGGTATCAACATGGATGTTGCCCCCAACGGAACTGCATGGATTAGTCTCTTTTGGGGAAATACTCTTTTCATTCCAAATGTTGCTCAAAAATCTGTAAGTTGGGAGTACGGAGTCATATCATGGACTCAAAATAATGGATGGGAGACGTATTCTAAAATTAATTTTGGCATTAATCATTACATACAAAACGACATCGCAGTCGATGGTTTAGGAAATGTGTATGTAATGGGCGAATGTTATTCAAGTCTTTATGTTGACAATTCACTTGTTAAGTCATTTAGTAGCACGTATCGAACATGTGTTGCGATGTGGAATGCAAGTAGTTCCTCTTGGGATAATGCGTTCGGTTCCAATGGGTATTCCTCAACAATAAGATCGAGCTCAATTTCTGGGGACCCAAATGGAGGGGCCATTCTTTACGATAAAGGAAGTTATTGGTACACATATTCTTCTGGTTCCAACACATATACTGACACAAATATGGGTGGTTTGATTCAATTGTATCATAATAATATGTCTGCAGTCCTGTTGGGTACACCATCAGCCTATAGTAATTCGAACCATATCAAATCAATTGACATCAATGCAAATGGAGATGTCGTCGTAGGGGGCTGGTTCCAAGGCTCAATTTCGTATCCTAATTGCTGTTCAGTCAACACAGGAGGAGGTAGAGATGGAATGCTTGTGTATTGGAACAACACAACGACCTCTTGGGATTGGGCAATTTCACTTGGTGGCTCATCAAACGATGAAATCCGTTCTGTTCGATTCGTAGGTAACCAAAGTATCGTTGTTGTCGGTGAAAAATCAGGTGTCATCAGCGTTGGCCTAACCACTCTTGCTGCATCAGGAACCGGGTATGTCGCTGTAGCTTCAACTGCTGGTTCTTGGGAGTGGGCTCAGCAACCCGAAGGACAAAGTAGCATCAATGCAGTGTCTGCAATATCCACACAATCTATTTTGGTTGCGGGAGACTTGAAGTATCAAACCACAAGTCACGTTTTCGGCCTTGACACGATGACGACTTCAGAGGGTACTGATATGTTCATCGCTCGTATGAGTCCAGATGCAGATTCAGATAGTATCACGAACTCGAGGGATAACTGTCCCTCGATATATAACCCAAATCAAGATGATTACGATAACGACCAAACAGGCGATTTATGTGATGGTGATGATGATGGAGATACAATCCTTGACGGATTGGATGCCTGCCCAATGGGTGAACTGAATTGGATCAGTAACGCAAGTACAGACCACGATACAGATGGCTGTCTTGATCTCAATGAAGACGCTGATGATGATAATGATGGAGTGACCGATAGCGGGGATACATGTCCAACCGGTGACTTGAATTGGTCAAGCGTTGCGGCTCCACCTACTCTTCGAACAGATTATGATTCAGATGGCTGCAAAGATATCACTGAAGATTTCGATGATGATAACGACATTGTGAACGATACAAATGATTCGTGTCCCACAGGTCAATTGGGTTGGATTTCAACCCCCTCAACCGATGTCGATGGGGATGGATGCATCGACCAAGGTGAAGATGATGATGATGATGGTGATGGAATATTTGACTTGCAAGATGCTTGCCCTCGCGGGGCATTAGGGTGGATTTCGAACTCAACAACAGATAATGATGGAGATGGGTGTTTTGATTCCTTTGAAGATGAGAACGATGATAATGATGACTTTTTGGATATTGATGATCTGTGTCCTAATGGAACCGTTGATTGGCGTTCTGGCAGATTTACCGATTACGATGGAGACGGTTGTCAAGATGTTGGAGAAGATACAGATGATGATAATGATGGCGTGTTGGACATTAAGGATAACTGCCCGACCAGCATCCCTGGCTGGAGAACAAATCCAACCGTTGATTTGGATGGCGATGGGTGCCATGATTGGAACGAAGACTGGGATGACGACGGGGATGGCGTAGGTGACCTCTACGATAGATGCCACCGTACCACCTTGGGCGAAGTAGTTGATGCTTCAGGTTGTGCCAACGGTGAAATTCCTGAATCAGGCGGCAGTTCAAATGTACAGAACAATTATCAAAACACGACATATGTGAACAACACCTATGAGAATAATTCATACCTAAATCAAACAAACCTCAACGAAACCAATCAGTACCTGAACACTTCATACGCTTACGAAAACACAACTTATGAAAATACGACATATGAAAACGATACATTTCAAAACACAACAAATTTTGTGGATAATTCAACGAATAATGACAAAGATGGTCAAGAACTAAATTCGACCGATGATACATTATCATCTGATTCCGATGAAAGTTCAATGAATTTCATTGAAATAGCCGTCGTTCTCCTCTTATTGGCTATTTTCTTGGTTCAAATCCTGATGGTATCAAAACCTAGGGCAAATATTCTGCAACCTCAAATGATGGGGGGGTATCAAGAAATGCCTCAAGATGAGTTCGATAAAGTTCAGGACGAGTTTGATACTAAATCGTATGAGGACTATCCAGCAGAACAAAGCACAGAAGTCGAAATTGGTTCGTTTGAATCACATGTCGAGCAAATAAATTCAGTTGAAGACGATGGAGTCAACAGCACAGTTGATTTGAACGAGCAAACTCACCTTTTGCCAGATGAATCGGCTGCAGGAAATGTCGATGAGAATGGATATGAATGGTTAGAGTACCCTGCTCAGTCTGGAATCAACTACTATCGGATTCAAGGAGAATCCAAAGAATGGATTTTGTGGTCTAACTCTGATGGTTCTTCCTAAATGGTTTAGTCAACGTCATGATGTTCTTATGCATCTGAGGCAACAAATCAAACATGACCAAAGCGATGATGAACATTGCAAAGAGTGAAACAAATCGAGCCACATACGTATGCCCAAATTCAAAGACTGACAACCCATAAAAAGACCAATCCGTGTATGTCATGTGCATCCAAATCAATCCTGCGTTTCGAAAAACATTCATAATGTGAATGACAGGGACGATGAGGAAAAGAACCTGAATTCGCTTTTTCAACGATAAGTTAAGCACTGAAATGGCTCCGATAAACAAAACCATGGATTGGAGAGCAGTGCATGCTAACACGAAATTTATTCCAATACTCGAACCATCTGCGAGGAGCAATTCGGCTTGGAATGGATAATCACCTTGAAAATCAGTGAAGAAAAATTTGTTTCCTCCCCATTCGTCCCAAGTGTACTGACCTGAAGAGGTGTTCACAAAGGTTGATCCAATATTAATATCAGTACCAGTTGCAAATTGAAGAAATAAAGCAGATTGAGATGCAACAAACCAAATCGCAAGAACACTCAACCAGGGAATGTATGCCACGAGGAGGTACGGGCCCCCAGCAAAGGCAACGGTACCTCTGGCCCAATGCCGAGCATCTCTGGAGCCATCGTCGTTCTTTCGTTCCCACAGGACCATGCCCACAGACAGAGGAAGACATAACGCACACATCATGGTTAAGATATAATCACTGATTTCTAAATAATGAAATGACATCAAAAAGAAGGAAAATCCTGAGCAGACCCAACCAATGTATGCTAAATACTCAGCATTCTTTTTTCGATAGAACCAAGACATTGCAAGGAGTGACATTCCAATAACGCCAAACAGAGCGGTCATGTCCGATTGTAGTGCCACGGTCCTCTCAGGGTGTGGTGTTTAACAAAGATTCCCAAAAAAATTTGTAGGGCTGACGATTCACTCATATCATGAGTGAGGCTTTTTATCAATTTCATCCTTCAAAGCCTCTCTTATCTCAACAAGATTCACCAATAGCATTTCTCGATCGAGATGGGGTTATCAACATTGGATACAGTACATATGTCAATTCACCAGAGGAGATGAAATTGATTGATGGTGCTGCTCAGGCAATCGCCCATTTGAAAAATGCAGGATACACCATATGCGTGATTACAAATCAATCGCCAATTGAGCGAATGTTGTGGGACTACCACACCTTAGCAGAAATTCATGAACAAATGATTGCCCAATTAGAAAACATCGATCCAGATGCTCAAATCGATTTGATTCTTGCTTGTCCACATAAATTCTCAAGTTCATGCGTATGCAGGAAACCCGAATCAACTTTACTGAGATTTGGTGCATCAATTCTTCGTGGAGGTTCTCCAATGCTCACTAAAAAATATGGGATGACGAAACACCACTTACCGTTCTTTGTGGAAACAAATTGGTTTGGCAAAAAACCAACGTCTGAACACCCACTCGATATCATGGTCGGCGACCGTCGAACTGATGAAGGGGCAGGATGGGGTTTTGGCACTCGGATTTTTAAAATCCATGCCGATTCAAATCTGGAAAAATTAGTTCCAAGAATACTCGATGTAAACGATGAAGGAGATGATTTTCATCCCTGAATCGCTTTGGATTGGGCTTGACGACACCGACTCCTTAGCCGGTGGTTGTACAACAGAAACATTTCATCGAATGCTCTGTGATTTAGATGCTCACTTCGATGTTATCGAAGTAAGACTCGTCCGATTGTGGCCATTTGCACCTAGGAGGACTCGAGGAAATGCCGCAGTATGTGCCAATGTTGTCGTGAACGATAGAACACTATTTTTCGAGGCTTTGCACTCCTATTGGAATCATTCGATTGAACCGTTGAAGGGTCAACGACAATTATCGCATCACTCCTCAAGAATACAGGTCGAATCCGACCCAGGTCTGGTTGTTTTTGAAGAACAACCAGATGAAAAATGGTACTACAAAGGTGTTCGAGGATTTGTTCGTGAAAACGAACTTCCTGAAGCACTTCTATCGTTTGGTGGCCAAGGTAAGATTGGTGCAACTTGTGCAGTAGCTTGGAGAGCCAAACATTCAACTTGGGAGGTGATTGCATACAGAGCACCAACAAGTAGAACACGTAACATTTGTTTGAATACATTACAACATATCCATACATTCGACGGAATTTTTCTTTCTGTTGATTCAAGAAATCAACGTCAACTCGTGAGTCCAAAAGGAAATTCTCCAGTATTGTATGGCATCCGTGGATTGCATCGCGATATTGTAAGAGCATCAGGTGACATGCTTGCTGCGTCCCCTGCAACAGAATCAATATCAGGCATTCGACTGTTTCGAACAAATCAGGCAACCAACGATCACATTGAATCTATTGTGAACATTGAGGTTCAAAGGAAAAATACAGAAAACAAGCATGTTCAGTTGGATGGCGTGAATGGGGAACGGCTCAGGATATTTTACGAGAGTGGATCGATGAATCGAATTGCGAAATTACTCGAGCAAGGTGACTGTATCTCGGTTCGAGGATTGAAAGATTCCACGGGAGAAATACATGTTGAAAACCTAAGAATCAACTCCATTGAACCAAGAAAAAAGAATCGTCCTAAATGTATTGCATGCAATCGAACAATGAAATCGATGGGCAAGAATCAAGGCATACGGTGCCCATTGTGCAAAAAAACTCAAGGTGATACATTTGAAACCTATCAACCAGAATTGCCAATGGGAACATGGTTAGAACCACCAGATGACCAACGAAGACATCTTACAAGACCATTAAATCTCGATTGAACCTTGGTTTTTGTCGTGACGACTAAATAGTGGATGGCATGAACACACCACATGGACCCAGAAACTCAACGAAATCTCGTGTCCATTGTTCTCATCTTGGTTTTAGCAGTGATGGTATGGTTTATTTCGAAAAAGGCCATGGAAAACCGAAAAGAAATCCTGAAAAAATCAGGACCTAAAATTGCAGGGGAAGATCAACTTGAAGGTGGTGCAAGAAATCCACAGGTCTTTGAAGAACCAGATGAAGATGCCCTTGATGAAATGGCAAAACTACTCGGCGAAGATGAAGAGATGGATGATTAAATCAATCTTTATGAAATCCATCATCTTTAATTTTCAACTGCTGCGATTGACCATCATGGTGAAAAATTCGAGAATAACCATCACCCGATTTGACAAGTGTGGCCATAGAAAAACCGATGCTTTCCATACTTGATATCGATCGAGGAGCAAAATCAGGCTGCTCGTCATTCTTCATGTTAATGCCTCCTTTTGAAATACAAAGCAAGCCCACTGAATTGGGTAACTTTTCTGATAAATTTTGAATGTGACCAATTCGTTCTTTGGAAATTTTTCCAGATGATTCGCACCAATCATCCAAGACGATGAGGCTCACACCGGGTAATGAGTTTGAGGCAAGGATCAATTCTGCCATTGTTCGTTCAAATTTGACACCATAAGACATCGCGTGGAAACGTGATGATTCAGTTAACGGAACATGTGCGAACAATTGTGAAAAGCGCTGAGGTGGAGGCAAATCAACACCTGCCCATAAAACCCTATTTTTCTTCAAGAGTTCATCTGCTGCAAGATGAAGACCAAGTGATGTGCCCCCACAACTCCCCTCTACACCCAAATGGATGCGAAAACCGCTCATTTCAATGTTGAGTCGACTCACATTCAGAGTTGAAGTGAAGCAGGAAATGATTCTTTTGTTGAGCCAATTTCATCGAAATATCTAATTGATGTGCTTCTTTCAAAACACCATGGCCAAGGAACCATGGTCCTCTTCAGAAAGGATTCCACGTCGACCTGCACCAGAATTTGAACATGCCGATAGTCTTGGCCATGCCATTTCAAGGGACGGTTTTTTTGGAACTGCATTTGATGATAAAAACCAATATGGACCAATTGCAATGATGATATTGTTGCTCATTGTCGCCACAATAACCGGTGGCATCATGAATCTCATTATGCGATTGTGAGAATGGGCGAAAGTCGCCATTTTTCTTCAGATGTTTAGAGTAAATATCATTATACGAATTGATGACATTCTCCTCAATGGCAGGACCTGATAGTCAAGTAACTGGTTCCTCGACTGACTTGCGTTGGTCAATCATGGCTTCGCTTTTAGGTACAAATCTCGCCATCATGTTGTTTCATGGCTTAGAACAAGAACATAATCCAACAAATATTCGTGAGTTTGCATTGATTATTATTGCCGCAAGCATGCCATTCCAAGCAGTCTATTTCATGGTTCATGCGTTTGTGCTTGAATCCAAAGAGTCGATTGCTGATGCAAATTATTCTCTGCTCATGAAGTTAAGCGCTCTTTGCCAATCCATTTCTTATTTTTCTATTGTGGGATTAGCAATTCTCTGGTACAACATGTCCGAAGTTATTGGTGCTGTATTTGTCTTAAGTGCATTGGCAGCCATCGTTTTAGTCCGCCTCGCGTTTTCACAAGCAAATTTGAATTCATGACCGTTTATCATCTGTAAACTGTCCATCGGAAAGTTATTCATTCGAGCCTCTTACCCCACATTATGGCATTCTGCCCACTCGATTACCGGTATGGTAGTCAAAACTTCAAACACATTTGGTCAGAAGATGGTCGTCATGAACGCCAAATCGAAGTTGAAAGAGCATTGATTTGGGCTCATTGGCAATTAGGAAAAGTTTCTGAAGAAGATTACTTGATGGTTAAAAAAATCTCCAATCCCAACGATGTGAAGAAAGAACGAGTGAATGAAATTGAAAGAGAAACAAAACACGATATTATGGCTTTAACCAAGGCAATGGCTGAGGCAGCAGGTGAAGCGGGTTGGTGCATTCATTTAGGGGCGACATCAAATGACATCGTCGATACAGCAGTTGGTCTGCAACTTCGAGATAGTATCGTGTTGCTGCGTGAAGAGTTGTGTCATCTTATCTCACAATGTGCTGATATTGCTGAACGAGAACGTGATACGGTCATGTTGGGACGAACCCATGGACAAGCTGCCACACCGATCACATTTGGGCTTAAAGCATCGGTTTGGCTTGATGAATTGCGTCGTCAACTCCTTCGATTAGATGAGGCAACTTCAAGAATTGCAGTAGGGAAATTCCTAGGAGCTGTTGGGACAGGTGCAGCACAAGGTGAACATGCAAGGGAATTGCAGCGCCTCGTCTTGACGCATCTGGGACTCACCGTGCCACTCGTGACAACTCAAGTTGTAGGGAGAGACAGATACATCGAATACGTTTCTTGGCTCGCCAATGTCGCAACCAGTTGTGAAAAGATATGTCAAGAAATTCGAAATCTACAACGCTCAGAAATTGCTGAGGCCGGAGAAGGATTTGATGTGAAAAAGCAAGTTGGTTCATCAACGATGGCTCACAAGAAAAATCCGATCATGTCGGAGAATGCAAGTGGTCTAGCAAGGATTGTTCGAGCAATGATTATTCCTACCTACGAAAATGCACTCTTATGGCATGAAAGAGATTTGGCAAATTCAAGCAGTGAACGATTTACGCTCTCCCACGCTTCAGCTCTTTGCGAAGATGTGATGAGAAAAACAAGAACTGTACTCCAAAACATGTGGGTCGATAAAGAACGGTGTCTAGCAAACATTCACGCTCAAAAAGGTCTTGTCATGGCTGAAAAAGTGATGATTGAACTTGTTAACCATGGTATTTCAAGGGATGAAGCCCATGAAATTTTGAGAACAGCCTCATTTACCGCCATCAACAATGGTGAAGAGTTGTTTGATGTATGTTGTCGAACCCCTGAAATCTCAGCTTCTTTCTCGGTTGAGGAATTAGAATCCATGTTCGATCCGATGAACCACATTGGAGTATCTCAAGAACTGGTAGATGAATGCGTTGCTCTTGCTAGGGAAAGCATTCAATGATGTGAATTGACCCTCTGCGTCCATCCCAATGTGTGTTAAATTGAATTGAAATTTCATTTGGTAGATGTGGCCCTGCTAAGACAATGGTTTCGTATTCTCCACCTTCGCCATCGACATGGAATCGAAATTGGTTCGATAGCCGTTGCAATTCTTGAAAGTCTTCGATGGATAAGATTCTGCCCAACCATGTAGCATCAAGTCCATCGCAACTTACCGATGAAATCATTACTTTGAAATTATTTTCAATTAATTGTCGCACATGGTCATCTCCTTTTTGATGCCATAATGGTGTCCATATGTGAATGCCCAACTGTTCACACATTCGCTCCAACCTCGATTTTTGATAATCAGAACGCAACGCACCCACGACCAATCCATCGATTTCTAGTTTCTCAAGAGCTGCACGTAATTCCTCAATTTCCACTTCTGGTTGACCTCCAACTTCAACTTCTGTGTAGGTAATCCTTGCGAGGTCTGCTTGTGATTTGGAAATATTAATTCCCGGAATTTGAAACATGTGGGAGTCTTCTCCAGTCACTCGAACCGTAATGATATTCGAAATTTTCCAACCTCGACACATTGCCCACCACCAGGCGGAAGCAGAGTCTTTTCCACCGGAATTCATAATGGCAACGCGCACAAAAAATGCTGCATGTAATTCTTTTTGAGGATTCGGTTGTTGATGTGATTAAATTGACATGTTCATCAAGAATCAAGTTTTTGAACCCCCAATCATATAAAGTGTCGTCAGGAGGAATGGTTATGCAGCCAAGCGGAAGAGGATATGACCACGGTATCACCACATTTAGCCCAGATGGACGATTATTCCAAGTCGAATATGCACGAGAATCAGTGAAGCGAGGAACGACAACTGCAGGTTTGAAATTCCGTGACGGTGTGGTTTTGGTCTGCGACAAAAGAATCGTTAGTCGTCTCATTATTCCTGAATCCATTGAAAAGATGTTCAAAATTGCTGACCATATCGGTATCGCCACCTCTGGCCTTGTTGCGGATGCTCGACAACTTGTTGCTCGTGCACGTGTCGAATCTCAAGTAAATCGAATCACTTATTCTGCCGACATTCCAGTCGATGTTTTGGTCAAGAAACTCTGTGATTTTAAACAATCATTCACCCAATATGGAGGTTCTCGTCCTTTCGGAACTGCTTTGTTAATCGGTGGCGTTGACGACAACGGAATCCATCTTTACGAAACTGACCCTTCTGGGGCTTACCAATCATATCATGCAGGTGCAATTGGAAGCGGCAGAAATTCAGTTATCGAATATTTCGAACAACATTGGAAGGAGGGACTAACATTGAACGCAGCAATGAAATTGGGTCTTGAAGCCCTTCGTGATGCAAACGATTCTGAATTAAATCGAGATGCTGTCGAAGTGGTTGTCGTTGACCAAAATGGATATTCAATTCTTAATCGAAATGATGTCAACAAGCAAATTGACAGACTCAAACCTCTCGATGAATAAACAGTCATGTGAACGATAGTTATGGTCAGTCTTGATGATGCAGTTTTAGCACGATTCGAGCATTCTGGTCACCGTTTTGAATTGCTTGTTGATCCCTCAATGGTCGAGATATACAAGAGTTCACCCCAAAAAGTAAATCTTGATGATTTTCTTGTTCTGGATGAAATTTTTCAAGACGCTCGGTCCGGAGAACGTCATACAGAATCAACAATACTCGAAGTTTTTGGCACGCTTGAGATTCAGAGCATCGTTGAAAAAGTGATGGAAAAGGGAAGTATACAACTAACGACTCAGCAACGAAAAGAAATGGTCGAACAAATGCGACAAAAAATCATCCACAATATTCACATCCAAGCTGTAGACCCTCGAACGAAATCACCACACCCAAAGACACGACTTGAACTAGCACTTGAGGAATCTCGTTTTTCTGTCGACCCGTTCAAAAGATTGGATACTCAAGTCAAAGAAGCGATTGCAAAATTAAAGCCACTTTTACCCCTATCTTTCGAACACGTAAGGATGGCCATCAAAGTTCCACCACAAGCCTATGGCTCAGTACAACAACTTCTCCGAGAGTATCAACAGAGAGAAGAATGGTTAGCCGATGGCAACTGGGCATGTGTCGTTGAGTGCCCTGCTGCCATTAAAGCCGATTTGATTGGACAAATGATGAAAAAATCAAGTGAAATCGAAGTGAAAGAACTGACCTAAATGCCCGTGAGATGGAGGGTTTCCTTTATCATGGGGTCATGGGTGCCCGCAAATGGAGAGAAAAGAATGTCCAATGGTCAGAGTGGCGCCGAGCAGCGCCTCGTGACCCCAGGGGAAGCATTAGGCTCCTCCTCCGGGTTGCGAAACGGAAGCGGAGTTGTGGAGAGAGAAGGAAACTTCTTCTCTACCAAATTTGGATATGTAAAGAAGGTTAACAGCACGATTTCGGTGATGCCAACTCATTCATCGTACATTCCTCAGTCAGGTGATTTTGTACTAGGCTATATTGTTGAAGTCCGCAGTAATCTTTGGTTCCTTACCATCAATGGACCATTTCAAGGATTGCTCCCCATGTCACTCGCACCATGGAAAGTAGAATTCGGTGAATCACGAAAGCATCTCGATATAGGTGATGCGGTCTTTGCCCGTGTTCAAGAAGTCGATGAAAGTCACAATGTCGTTTTGACCATGAAAGGAGTTGGTCTTCGAAAAATCGCCGAAGGGGCTGTTGAAGATTTTCCACCTCACCTCATCGGAGTGTTCCTTGGAAAACAGAACGCCAATGTTCAAAAATTACGGGAACATTCCAACGCACGAATTATCGCAACGGATAATGGACAAATTTGGTTCGATGGAGACGCACAATCTATGCGAAATGTTCGAAAAATGTTGATGGAATTCAGAGATTGTTCGAACGAATTGGAATTGCAATCTAAAATAGATCAAACGCTAAATTGAGGTGAAATTATGGGAGGATATGGAGATGTACAATTATTACGAGAAGACGGAAAACGACTCGACGGTCGGGCTCTCGATGAAATGAGACCTGTCTCAATCGAAGTGGGTGTTCTACCTGCTGCACAAGGTTCAGCAATGGTAACACACGGACTCAATGTTGCCGTCGCAGCCGTCTATGGCCCGATGGAGGCTCACCCAAGAAAAATTCAACGACAGGAAAGGGCAGTCATTGATGTAAGATACAATATGGCACCGTTTTCCACTTCAGATCGAATTCGACCAGGTTTCAACCGAAGGTCCCAAGAAATTTCCAAAGTCACTGCAGAGGCACTTGAATCAGTTGTGCTTGTTGAATTGTATCCCCGTTCAAAGATTCGAGTTGAAATCGAAATTTTAGCAGCTGAAGCAGGAACGCGTTGTGCAGGTATCACTGCAGCAACAGCTGCACTTGCTGATGCAGGCATTCCTATGAGAGATTTGATGATTGGCGTAGCTTCTGGAAAAATTGAGAACACAGTTGTTCTCGATTTGGATAAGGCAGAAGACAACTATGGACAAGCAGATTTGCCGGCTGGAATTCTTCCAAATACTGGTGAAATAGCATTTTTGCAAATGGACGGTGACCTTTCCCCTGACGAGTTCAACCTTGCCATGGAATATAACTTCAAAGCTGCAAGAGAGATTCATGACATCATGGTAGCGGCACTCAAGCAAAAGCAACGACGAGGTGATGCATAATGGTTGAACTTGTTCCAAGTTTACTTCGACAAGAACTTGGTCGTCTTGCGGCAGATGATGAGCGCATTGATGGTCGAGGTCGATGGGAAGGAAGAAAAATCACACTTGAAACAAATTGCTTGTACAACGCCGAAGGTTCTGCAAAGGTGACGATGGGAGGAACTATTGTCTATGCGGGGGTTAAATTTGAAATTCGTGCCCCTTGGCCAGACCGTCCAACACAGGGTTCACTTATGTGTGGAGCGGAACTTCGGCCAGTTGCTCACGTGAAATATGAACCGGGCCCTCCCTCGCCTGAATCTATTGAATTAGGACGAGTTGTCGACAGAGGTATTCGTGAATCAGGTTGCATTGATATGGATGATTTGTGCATCGTTCCAGGCGAAAAAGTATGGGGGATTATGATTGACATACATGTGCTATCTGACCAAGGCAATATTTTCGATGCCTGTGGTCTTGCTGCCATTGCAGCACTACGAACCGCTGTCGTTCCTGCTCAACGATTTGATGTCGGTGAGGATCACACACTCAAGGTGAATGGAACACCGGTTATGGCTTCCTTCACACGTGTTGGTGGGCGCTTCATTTATGACCCATCAGAACAAGAAGAATTGGGTGGAGATGAGCGAATTCATATCACCTTAGGAGACGAAGGCCATGTCCACTCATTACAGAAGGGGCTAAAAGGGGTTTTCACTCCCGCTGAATTCGCCGAGATATTCGATGTGGCGCAAGAAAGGTGTGGAGAACTTCGAAACTTGGTAGCAGAACAGGAGGGGAACTGATTGGCAAAGAGAACTCAAAAGGCAGGAGCAACCGCTCGATTCGGTGCACGTTATGGTGTATCGGTCCGTCGAAATGCTGGTTCAGCAATGCAAAAAAGGTCAAAGAAATACACCTGTCCTGTCTGTCAGTATCCAAAGGTGACTCGACAAGCCGTCGGAATTTGGGCTT
This sequence comes from Candidatus Poseidoniales archaeon, assembly GCA_038106355.1. Lineage (GTDB taxonomy): Archaea > Thermoplasmatota > Poseidoniia > Poseidoniales > Poseidoniaceae > Poseidonia. The sequence continues at coordinate 33,471 of JAYODQ010000019.1, forward strand.
GTGGAAAATGTGACCACACATTTGCAGGTGGAGCATGGGAACCATTTACCCGTGCATCAGATTTCAATAATCGTATTCTACGAAGAGCAGTTGAAGGTGCTACAACCGCCGATATGGCGTACATCGCTCAACAAAAAGCAAT
>JAYODQ010000067.1:0-5198 GCA_038106355.1 Candidatus Poseidoniales archaeon
GCTACCTACCCGATGTCCTTGCGACAACCCTCATCATTTCAATGCTTTGCACTTGGCGTGATGCATATCTTTGGTTCAAAATCAAATAGATTGTAACACTTGATTTTGAACTTTGAATATGTCTTGAAGACCATTCGCTGCGACATCGAGAAGTTGGTTTAACTGCTCTCTCGAAAATGTAGATTCTTCACCAGTCCCTTGGATTTCGACAAACGACCCATTGCTGAGTTGAATGACATTCATGTCCACATCAGCATTTGAGTCGAGAAGGTAATCAAGGTCCAAGTAGGTTTTATTGTCCATGAGCCCGACAGAAACTGCTGCTAGGTCATACGGCATGACCTCGGTTTCGTGAGCCCTCACTTCATCTTCTGATAGATGTGGACGAGTCCATGAATCTCTATTCTCTTCGTTTTGACGCTGATGAACTGGCAAACAAACACCCTCTCGAATGAGTCTTCGGATGGCAAGGCGAAGTGCGATATTTGCAGCCGAGATCGAAGCACATCTTGTCCCTCCATCAGCATTGAGAATATCGCAATCAACATCCAGTGCAATGGGGCCCAAGGCTTCGAGGTTGACAGCTGCACGAAGTGAACGGGCTATGAGTCGTTCAATTTCTTGGGTTCTTCCTTTTGCACCATTTCGCTCCCTTCGAAAACGAGAATCGGTCGATGCTGGGAGAAGGGAATATTCTGCATTTACCCACCCTTTTGTTGCGTTGCGAGGGAACCATCGCGGAAGGTTGTCTTGTTTTGTGACGCAACACAACACCACAGTATTTCCTTGTTTGTACAAGATACTTGCAAGTGCATTTGGAGTAAAATCAAGGACAACTTCAATCGGACGAAGTTGATGAGGTTCTCGGTTGGTTTCAAAATTCTCTTTGAATTTGCCCATGATAAACCCAAGAACTTCTCTTCATCAAGTCTTCCGAAGCCCATGTTGAAGGATGAGCATCTTCAAAATACATGGCGATAACCCCCTTCTATGACCCCTCATCAGCCAGTGATATGTGCAGTTGCACGAACTCCGATTGGAAAATTTCTGGGCCAATTATCTTCATTCAGTGCCGTCCAACTCGGTGTTCTTGCTGTAAAAGAAGTCTGTCACCGAGCAGGGGTTGCCCCAGATTCTGGTTTGATTGACGAGGTGCTTTTTGGCCAAGTTTTGCAAGCAGGAGCAGGTCAAAATCCAGCGCGGCAAGTCGCAATTGGTGCAGGTCTGCCCGTCACTACACCTTGCACGACCATCAACAAAGTGTGCGGTTCATCTTTGAAAGCAGCGATGTTTGCTGCAACAAGCATTCGAGCTGGTGAATACAAGGCCATCATCGCAGGTGGTATGGAATCCATGTCAAATGCACCTCAACTCCTCATGGGTCAACGAACTGGAACCAAAATGGGCAATTCAACGCTCGTCGATTCAATGATTCATGATGGTTTATGGGACGTGTACAATGACCTACATATGGGTACAACCGGAGAAATCGTTGCTAAAGAATCAAGCATCTCGAGAGAAGATTCTGACCGATTTGCTGTGCAAAGTCAACAACGAGCAAGTCAAGCTTGGGAAAGTGGAGCGTTTGATTGGGAGACCTTTGCCGTGGAGGTCCCTCAGCGACGAGGACCTCCTCTGCTTGTCACTCGGGATGAGGGCGTACGCGAAGATACGACCTTTGAGAGTCTCTCATTACTACGACCTGTCTTTGACAAAGAGGGTCAAGTTACTGCAGGAAATGCAAGCACCATCAACGATGGAGCAAGTGCAGTCCTCATCGCTGACCGAGCCTTCGCAGAAGAACAAGGTTGGCCAATTCTTGCTACAATTCTCGATTACTGCAGTTCAGGTGTTGAACCAGAACGTGTGATGAGTGCTCCAATTTATGCGGTCAAAGCGTTGCTTCAGCGAAATCAAATTGAAGTTGAAGATGTCGATTTGTTTGAACACAATGAGGCATTTGCATCTGCATCCTGCGCTGTTGCAAAAGAAGTTGGCATTCCACATGAGAAATTCAATGTTCACGGTGGAGCGGTGAGTCTTGGGCATCCACTTGGGGCAAGTGGAACTCGCTGTCTTATCACCATGCTTGGGGCGCTACGAGCACGGAATGAGTCAACCGGCATTGTCACCTTGTGTTTGGGTGGCGGCAATGCAGTAGCAATGTATCTTCGACGCGAATCATGAGGTTCGTGTAAGATGAATTCGAACGACTTTCGCAAACCCTCGATGCAAATCTGATTCATCAAGGTCAGTGGACTCCACTTCAGCATACACCACTCCCATTCTTGGGGCCAAAGGGCCTGTCAATTCGGCAAGAATTTGATCCAAGTCGAACAGTAAATCAAGGGATTTTGGACCTCCGCTCGTCAATGGTAATTGGCTCGTGTGATATCCCTCCATGATGAAGTGTCCTCCAACCTTAAGGGCATGGAGCATTCTTGGCATGTGGACACTGCGAATCTCACTTGGGGTATGAAACCAAGAGCATGCAATGAGGTCAAATTGTTCTGCTTGAAATTCTCGAATGGCTAAATCATCTACTTCATAATGAACCACAACATCATGTTCTTGGGCGAGTAATTCACATTTCCGCATACCCTGTTCCGATAAATCAAACACCTGACTTTTCCACCCGACCGTGGCTGCCCACACAGCATTCCTTCCTTCCCCATCCGCAGGAAACAATGCGGCATTCACTTGCGGGACTTCCAGTGCCTCAATTCGATGCTTGAGCCAAACATTCGGCAATTTTCCATACGCAAACTCCTCTCCGGCAAATCGTTCGTCCCATGACGCTGCATTGATTCGGGCATTCATTCTTCTTCACCTGTATCCATTTTTTGGGCTTCGATTAAACCGTGGTCGTAAGTGACATCGATTGCACCTGGCAAAACACCAAGAATATCATCGGTGGAAAGTCCTGTTGACTTGTAAATGAGGTTCGCAATGTGTTCCTTCTTTTCGCGTCCCGGGCTGATGATGGCGTAACGTTCACACATGGTAGCAATGAATTCTGGCGTACTTGTTGCTAATAGTGGAGTGCCGTTGACCGCTATCATACCAATTCCAAGTTGTATGTCGAGGTCTTTGTACCACGTTCGTTGCCCTCGAACGATAAAACCACCTTTGCCTACATATTCTCCAGTTTGAGCCGTCTTTGATACTTGTGCTGGTTTCACGCTGTACACGGTTCCGTGGGCTCCTCCGCTTGCCCAAGCACGACTCCATGCGAGGGCCATCACTGCCGCTTGTGCCAATTTCTCCTCGTTGAGAACTTCATCTGGCAGTTTATCTGCAATTCTGTAGGAGGGGACATTGTTGGGGATATGGACGGAAGGAGACGGATCAAGAATCAAGCCATGGTCAGAACGTAAACTGCATGAAGGGGCACCATGTAAGTCAGCGTGAAGGTACAAATCTTGGTTTGAGCAGTGCTTTTTGACAACGGCATCGTTTCCTTTGGCATCCTTTCCACCAATCACCAGATGACCACCAGAGGTGATGGCCCATTTGTAGTGTTCAAACCAAAATTTCTTGGTTCGCTTCATGGATTGAATTTTACCACTCGTCTGCAATTTTGCTTCTTTTTTCTGAGCACGTTGCAATTCAAGTCTTGTTGTTTCAAGTGCAGAGATTGCTCCTTGGGATTTATTTTTGTGTTTGCGAGCCTTCTCAAAATAGGCTTGTGCATTCTGATGCACCGATGAATTCAATTCCACCAACACATGCTCTCCTGGTTGCCCTTCCTCATCAACAAGAAACAACTCGATCGAACCTTCTGCAGGGTGTACAGCATGAATCCATGGAATTGATTTGATGGATTCAGCAACATGTGCCCAACCATCTTTTTCGATAGCGAAGAGCGTTTGAGTAAGAATTGATTGAACATGTTCGTATTGTTCTTGAATCATTTGACCAAGAATTTGATGTGATTCAATGGTTGCATTGAATTGCTCAAGTGAACGTTCTTGCTGAATCAATCTACGTTCTAATCGTTCGATTGCGGTTGAGGGGCCCCTTCCAGCAAAGGATTGAGCTATTTTTTCATCCTCTCTGCGTTGATGAGCACCTGCATCATGTTGACCAATCCAGGTATCGATTGCTTCTGAAAATGAAGCGAAATGAATGTGATGATGCTGTTCATATTGTTTGAGTTTGATTGGGCTGATTTCTACAATAGAATCTGTCAGTGTATCAAAATCCATTGAAGAAATATTTGGAAGTTCTTGGTCAAGCAATTGTTGAACAATCAAAAACCCTCCTTGAGCGATTGCCACTTCTGAAAGAACATGTTGGAGTGAAGAAAACACAACTGCAGAATCAATATCTTCAATCTGCTGTGAAGATTTGAACCCGCTATGGGCACAAATTGTATCACTTAAGGTGGAGCCTAAATTGAGTTTGCCACCCAACGTCCTTCCCAGAGGCTGGTCAGAATCTTGAACCAATGACTCAAATTCTTCTTTGGTCAATTCACCTGGTTGTATGGGTGAAGGCGGTGAGGTATATGGATGGCCTTTCTTGAGAATACGATCAGCATAGGTAGTGCTTGTTAACGCTTGGAGAATCATCTCGTTTTCATCGACGAGGAGTATGTTTCCATTTTGGAACATCTCAACAAATAATTTGCGTATTCCATGTTTTGAATCGAATGTGAGTTTCAAGATTCGGTCGGCGCCGACTTGCTCTAGTGCAAGCAATCGGGCATTTTTGAGATGCTTTCGAAGAACCATAGCAAATGGTGGAGGCGTCATTGGCATTGGTCTATCTCGGGTTGAAAGATACATTCTCTCACCGCGAATGATAATAATGTCTTGTTGTGAATCAAGTTTTGGATTCATTCGAAGGACGATTTGTTCGTAGTGTGGCATGTAGGCTTTCTTGAGGTGTCCGCCCACAAGAAATTGCATTTCTCGGCACATATGAGCAATGTCACTTGAACTCATACTTGTCTTCAACCGCTCACCTTCTTTGATTGTCTATGGTCCGTATTCGACTGGATATCCCGCTGCTTTCCAACCGACAATTCCTGTTTCTAAATCGCGCACATCCGTATATCCAAGGTCAAGCAGGGTCTGTGCAGCAGCCTGGCTTCTGTTTCCACTTCTGCAATAAAGTAAAATCAGCGTGTCTTTATCTTCAGGCAGTTCCAATTGCCGGGCATCGATTTCATCGTGTGGTATGAGCAATGCCCC
>JAYODQ010000068.1:0-5006 GCA_038106355.1 Candidatus Poseidoniales archaeon
CCACTTTCGTTACTATTTTTCCGTATCTTCTTTTATCGGTTGAAAGAATGGCTTTTTGTTGCTCCTTTGCTATTTCTTGACAAATGCATAATTCATCTGGGAGTCCACAAACATTGCATGTTGCAGCCATTGTATTTCGTCACCTCTTCATTCAATTGTTCGACTTCATGTGTGTTTTCATGCGAGCAATACTTCGTCGAGTCGCTTTGTAGGCTCCCATGTTCGCAGGGGTACCACCAAGTGCTTTTTCGGCTCGAAGTTGGAGCATTTCTTCTTGCAATTCCTTCAATCGATTCTCACGAGCTTCTTTGCTCATCGAAGCAATGTCTCGATTCGATACATAACTCATGCCTCAGCCTCCTGATTGTCGGTGCTCTCTGCAACTTCTTCTTGGGATTCTGCTTGAGCTGCCATGATTGCAAGTTGCTCATTTGAATAAATACTGATCTCGTGGGGCAATTTGGTGCCTTGTCGCATGATTTCAACGGTTACACCAATGGTACCGAGTTTCTTTACAGCGACTGCGTGGCCTTTTTCCATGTGTTGTACAGCGGTTTCGCCACAATACTTGACGTGGCCACGAATGGTCTTTTCCGTTCGGTGTCGTGCACCAGTAAGTTTACCTGCGATGGTAATGATGACGCCTCTTGCACCTGCTTTCATGATGTTTTCAGCACCACTTAGACTTGCTCTTCGATGATACCAACCACGTTCCAAGGATTGGACGATTCGTTCAGCCATGACTTGTGCATTCAAGGTTGAATTTTCGATTTCCTTCACACTAAGTTTTGTGTTTGGTAATCGAAATTCTGAATTCAATCTTCGTTGAAGGTCGTGAATGATTTTTCCTTGTCGCCCAATCACCATACCTGGGCGTTCTGCGTGAACGGTGACTTCAGTTCCTGCAGGTGTTCTGCGGATATCAATACCTCCGAAGCCTGCTTTCTTTGTATTGTTCATCAAAAACTCTCGAACGAGAAGTCGTTCAACGTTTCGGTTGATGATTGCTCTTGTTGTGTTTTGTTTTCCACTCATCGTATCACCTCAGAATTCATCTCCATCCATTTCATCATCGCTACTAAAGTCTTCAAGGAAAATTTCCAAGTTCACTTGGTAATGGTTCTTCGGTGTAGCTCGGCCACGTGCACGTGGACTCCAACCCTTTCGAATTCGACCACGGTGGGCTGCGATATGTGTAATGACCATGTCTTCAGGATTGATATCTTCGTATTGATGTGAAGCATTGCTCATTGCACTCTCAATAAGTTTGATGATTTCTTTTGACGCCTTGACTGGGTATCTACCTGGTCCCATGCCACCTTTTCGGTGACCAACCATTGATGGACCCGATCGTCGTCGTCGCTTGTTTCCGCTACCGAGTCGGAAAGGAATGGCACGAGCTTTCTTTCGAATATCTGCTCGGTCAGAATCAATTTTTAGAACTTCGTTGAGGTAGGAGATTGCAGCACCTGCACCCATTCCCTTCACTGCTCGACAAACTTCGAAACAATGCTTGGCGTGCATGTCGACACGAACGGAACGTGCTGTCGAAAGTCTTGAACCTTGCAACAATTGAGTGTACCCAGTTTGCGGGGTCGCTTTACGTCGCTCTCTGCGACTCATATCTCTCTTTCTTGTTTGCATGTGCTTTCACCTCACTTCAATGGTACGTGCTTCGATGAACGGGTAGCACCTACACCCGGTCCACTGTGGGCAACACCTCTTCTGGTGACAGCAAATTCACCAAGGTAGTGACCGATCATTTCAGGTTTGACTTCAACTTCAACGAAGTTTTGGCCGTTGTGAACGGCGATTCTTCGTCCTACAAATTCAGGAAGGATTGGCATATCTCTTCGGTGTGTTCGAATAGTTTTTCCTTCCGAACGTCGAACGCGGTCAAGGAATTGTTGATTTTCAACCGACCATCCTCGAATAATTTTTCTTCGAATTCGGGAGGATGTAATGTGGACAAAGCCAAGGCCATCATCTGGCCAAATTGCCATCTTTTGCAATTCTTCAACAGTGTAACCACGGTATGTGAATTCTTCTTTTATGCGTGCTGAGGTTGTCGATAGTCGCTTTCTTGCCTTTCTTCGACTCGCCTTTGGTGTCATAAATGAGCGCTTCTTCTTTGCCATACTTCATCACCTCAAACTTTCTTTCCTCTTCCACGACCAGTTCGTCGTGGTGCAATGTTACCGACCTTTGCACCCGGTGGAGTTCCTCGAGCTACAGAGCTTGGACCGTGAACTGCTTGGTGGTTTCCACCACCGTGTGGGTGGGCGACTGGATTCATAGCAACACCAGATACATGAGGGTACAACTTACCCTTTGCCTTAGCTTTGTAGTGTGCAGCACCAGCTGTTCGCATGGGCATCTCATCTCTACCATGGCCTGCGAGAACTCCAATGGTTGCTCGACAATTGACTGAAATTTCTTTGAGAGCGCCTGAAGGAAGGCGCACTCGAACATTGTCACCAACTTTTGATTCGACAAGGCAGGAGTTGCCACCAGAGCGAGCGATTTTTCCACCATCGCCTGGTCTCAATTCAACATTGTTGATGGCTGTTCCTTCAGGGATGTTACCAAGTTGGGTAACGTTACCTGGTCTCAACTCGACATTGTTGCCGATGTAAATTTTCGATCCAATCGATAGACCTTCTGTTGCTACGATGAGTTGTGTCTCGCCGTCTGGAAGTTTGATGCGAGCCAGCGGAGCGGTGTGGATAGGGCTGTGAACAAGTTCCAACACTTCGACTTCGATGTCGTTTTCACGTGGAATTCTTGCCATACCAGGGAATCGGTGGCTTGCCACTCGATATCGCGGACTGGATCCTTTTCGTTGTGCACGTATTCTCTTACCCATTGATTCTCACCTCAGAATGCTCCCATACGCATTGCGGCATCTTCCGCATCGTATCCTTCTGCAAGCTTTACTGATGCATGCTTGCCATGTTTTGAATTTCGAACATTGACTTTTGCAACTTCGACATCGAAGATTGCTTCGATAGCTCGAGCGATTTGCTCCTTTGATGCAGAGCGGTGAACGATGAATTCGAGACGTTGCTCGGATGATCGAGCTTCCATCGATTTTTCAGTCAACCAAGGTTGTATAATAACATCATATGGACTCATCATCATCACCTCAGTTCATACCTTCCAGAGCAGAGCTCGTAAACACAGTGAGTCGGCCAGGGTGACCACCAGGGGCCAAATCTTCAGCGGAAAGATCTGAAACCGATACCACATCGACACCTGGGAGGTTACGAACCGCTTGTGCCAAGCCTGCCTTTTGCTTCACAACCAATAGAATTGATTTCGGAGTTTTGTGAACTCGACCTCTCATGGTCGCTTTTCCGGCTCGAATCTTTCGTCCATCTTTCGCACGTTGGAGGTCATGTCCAAGGCCGAGGCTGTTGAAAATCGCTGCAGCCTTTCGAGTTGCTGAGCCATGGTTGAATGTTTCAATGTCGTACTCGGTTGATGTGCCATTGACAACTTCAGTGTAGGTGCCGAGAACGATTGGGAGTTGTTCAATTTCTTCATCGAATCGGTGGCCTCTGGATGATACAAGTTCAAGCGACATGGTTGCACCAAGAGCTGAATCTCGAGCAAGTCGTCGTTCTTTGGTGTTGAGTTTTCGAGACCAATCTTTCTCGACCTTTGGGCCGTGAGCTCTTCGACCACCGAGGGTGTGAGGGTTTTGTGCCGCTCTTCGTTGTCCGGTTCGTCGCATGATACGAGAGACACCTCGTCCCTTGCCCCACCATTCAACGGAATGCTTCATACCAGCCATTGGCTTTCGCTTTCCTTCATGTGCTTTCGAACCATATGGTTGCCGTCGGTTCGCACGACTTGAAGCGACTGCGAGGCGAATGACATCCTCACGTAATGGAGTATGGAATGCTTCGGGTAGGGTGATTTTCTTTCCTTCAGCGACCTCAATGTCAAATTGGAGTTGCAATTTGCCAGCATCAACTTCGTCTTGAGTGACGGTGTTTGTGATATCTTTGACAGCGACCTTCATGATTATGCCCCCTGCTTTGATGCGGTACTCACAAATGTAATGTCCAGTTCATGGAGTTGATTTGTTGAACCTCGAGTTGCATCTCGGAATCGAATCAAGCGCTTTGCAGGGCCTGGGACGCTACCTTTGATGAGAATGTATTCTGATTTGACTTCACCATAATGGAGGAAACCACCTGCTGGTGTGATGGCATGTTCCTCTGGGTTTGAAATACGGAGGACGCGCTTGTTAAATTCAGTCCTTTGATGGTATCCTGTTTGCCCACCTTGTCGAATGGTCTTACGGACATATCCAGTTCCGAAATCACCGAGGTTACCGTGTTGTCGGCGTTTCTTTGAGTTTTTGTGGGATTGTAATTTACCACCAAATCGTCGAATCACACCTTGCCATCCGTATCCCTTGGTGACGGCAACGATGTCGGTGAGTTCACCTTCATCAAACACGTCAGCAAACGAAAATTCTTCTCCTAGCTTCTCTTTTGCGTATTGAAGTTGTTCCCCGATATTGCCACCAGTAAGGCCCATTTCCATGACTTCTGGTACTTTGGATGGCACACTTTGAACAAGGCTTGGTTGGGTTGAAACGATAATTCGGACCTCATCGAGATCTGCGTTCATGAGCGTTTCAAAGTGCTTGTCCGTGTCATGTGTGTCAGTACGGGTTGAAATACGCTTAAACACTTCAGGAAAAGCATCAGAAATTGATTGTGAATTCACCCAAGCTTCACCCGCAGATTGCTTTCCATAGGGTGTCATCTTGTATCCGCGAACGGCAAGCACCCTCATCTTTGGGCATTCAACCACTGTGACAGGAATTCGAATTTCCTGCCCTGCGGATGTACTTTTTGGATTCATGTCACGGGCAAACACGTGGGTCATTCCCGCTTTCCATCCTGCAAATCCTTGTATCCTTACTTCTGTATCGTCGGTTTGTGGCCACGCATTAACAGATCCAAAGTGACGGCTAGCTCGCTTTCGCG
>JAYODQ010000020.1:0-31962 GCA_038106355.1 Candidatus Poseidoniales archaeon
TCAAACGACAAAGTTGTCTTTGAAGCTCCCCGACCAATTGAAGTCGAGGATGATGAGGAAGAAGATTTTGATGACCTTCTCGATAGCCTTGCAGAATTCAACGAGGCTGATGACTTCGATTCTGCTCTTGATGAATTTTGATTTGGTATTCCTAAATGCCGTTCAGAATCGCTTTTTTCCTCTTTTGAGCATGGTAACAGTCAAAGGCTGACTTCTTCGTCGATGAGGCTAGGCTAAGGTGGCGATATGCTCGAACTGAAAGGAAAGGTGGCCTTCGTTTTCGGTGTTGCAAGTGAAGATTCAATCGCTTGGGCAATTTGCAAACAGTTGGCTGCTGCAGGCGTCACCTTGTACCTTGGCTACCAAAAACGATTCATGAGCCGCATCTTCCAACTGAAGGACCAGTTGCCCTCGATTGCCGGATTTTATCCATTGGATGTCGCTTCAGATGAAGCAACGAAGGAGTTTTTCGACGCCTTTGAAAAAGACCATCCCGGAAAGAAAGCAGACATCCTCATTCATGCTATCGGCTTTGCCCCTCGTACCTGTTTTGACCGACCCATCCTTTTCGTCGAAGACGCAGACATCAATACAGCCATGACCATCTCAGCGAATTCTCTGCAACGATGCCTCAAATTTGCATTACCCTACCTCAACCATGGCTCATCAACAATTACACTCACCTACGCCGCCTCGACAAGATTTGTTCCAAATTATGGCATCATGTCCATGGCCAAGGCTGCCTTAGAATGTTGGACGAGAGAATTGGCGTGCCATCTCGGCCCTGAAGGGCACAGAATCAATGCGATTTCAAGTGGCCCAGTACGGACTATTGCCGCAGGCGGCATTCCGGGATTCGATAAAATTCTTGACCACGTCGAACAAAATGCACCATTGCGAAGGAACGTAACGCAAGACGATGTCGCAGGAACCACGCTTTGGCTTGCAAGCCCACTGTCGAGCGGTGTTACCGGACAGTGTATTCACGTGGACGCAGGATATTCGATTACAATGGTCCCACACAGCATCATGGAGTGATACAATGTCGATGACAACAGCTGATGGCAAACCTGTTGAGGGGTTGAATCAAGGGCCATTTGAACCCATAGCAGTCATTGGCGTTGCCGCCCTCATGCCCGATGCAGAGAATATTGACCAATTTTGGCAAAACGTCCTTGACCAAAAGGTCAGCATTGTCCAAATTCCAGAAGGACGATGGCCCGGTGCAGTTGAGCACTTTTGGAAACAGGGTGGCCCAGGGGAGCACACCGAGGGTTATTCATATGCAAAAATTGGGGCTTTTGTCCAAAAGTATGAATTTGATTGGCGTCGATGGCGACAACCTCCTGGCACACTTCCCCAAATCGACCCCTGCCAATTGTGGGCTGTCACTGTATCTGCTGATGCTCTCGAACACGCAGGATACGATGGTAGCACGAAAGATATCGATAGGTCGAGGACAGGGGTCGTCTTTGCAAATGCCCTTGGAGGAGAAAATAGGAATCTGTCCAACATTCGAGTATGGTCAAACCATACCAAACAAGTAGCGTATGCGCATGGACTTCCAGCAGAAGCAGGTGACAGCTTTCAAGATGACATCAATCAATTCACGCCGAGGGTTGACGAGGATACCATGCCAGGCGAACTTGCCAATGTTGTATCTGGTCGTGTTGCAAATTTACTGGACTTGCAAGGTCCAAACCATGCAATGGATGCGGCATGTGCCTCCTCCATGGCAGCAATTCTTGACGCCTGTCGATTGTTGCAAATGAGGCAAGTTGACACGATGCTTGCTGGTGCTGCTGACCGAACAATGGATCCTGCAACGTACGCTAAATTTTCTGCCATTGGGGCCCTTTCGCCATCCCACTCAACACCTTTCGATGCCCGAGCAAACGGATTTGTCATGGGTGAAGGTGCAGGAGTACTTCTGTTGAAGCGACTCAAAGACGCCATCGATGATGGCGACCAAATTTATTCTGTGATTCGAGGCGTTGGAGGTTCTTCTGATGGCCGTGGCAAAGGCATAACTGCACCAAGTCAGCGAGGGCAAGTTCAAGCGATTGCAAGGGCTTACGAGCAAGCGGGTTATCCTGCATCGACCGTTGAACTTGTCGAGGCTCATGGAACATCAACGAAGGTAGGTGATGCGACTGAACTCTCAACCCTCTCTCAACTTTGGACGGATGTTGCTGGTCAAAACAAAGTAGCCGTCGGCTCAATCAAATCCCAAATCGGCCACCTCAAGGCAGCAGCTGGAATCGCCGGTGTCATGAAAACCGTCATGGCATTGCACACCAAAACCATTCCACCCAGTGCTGGCTTTGTTGAACCAAATCCAACGGTTGACTGGAGCAATATCCCATTCTATGTGCCGACACAACCAACCACTTGGCCACGACCACAACGTCATCCACAACGAGCGGGCGTGTCTGCTTTTGGTTTTGGAGGGACAAATTTCCACCTGGCTCTCGAGGCCTACGAGCCCGACTATCATCAAGCGATTGCGAAACAATGGGAAGACCGTTGGTTAGCATATTCTGGACAAATTCAAGCGAGTTCACCAAACGCAGCATCTATTTTGGCATCAGGACGCACACCCTCTCTCACCCACGATGAACTCAAATCGATTGAAGGTGGAATGGTACTCTTGTCAGGCTCTTCACTAGCTGATGTTCGACAGCAATTAGGTGGACTGGCCATCCCAAACGATAATTTTGACCAGAATCCTTGTGGTGCAAGACTCTCAAAGACCATGCAAGATTGGAGTGCGGATTTCAATGCAAAGGCTTCACTACGGATGGCCATCATCGCCACTTCGTGGTCAGAATTTGGCAAACGACAGGCCCTTGCCCTCTCTTCGATGGATGACAAGGAAAAATGGGGCTTCCTTCAAGCCCAAGGCATCTTCATCACCGATGAATCCCCATTGCCTCCTGATGCAAAAGTCGCACACCTGTACCCCGGACAGGGAAGTCAGTATGTTGGAATGACCTATGACCTTACCCGTCGTTTCGATTGCGCTGCAAAGGTGTGGAAACAAGCCGATGTCACCATGGTCGATGTGCTCGGAGGAGACACACTCTCTGGATTTGTGCTTCGAGAACATCTGAGTCAAGAGGAAAGTAAAGATGCTGAAGAGAAACTCAAGCAAACCGAGTACACCCAACCTGCGATGCTCACGGCAGATTTAGCCATTGAACAAGTGCTCAATGCCTTTGGGCACCACCCAAATATGGTGGCGGGACATTCGCTCGGAGAATACGCTGCTCTGATGGCTTCAGGTATTTTGGACATGGATGGTGCTCTTCGTGCTGCTGCAGCACGTGGAACAGAAATGGGTGCTGTTCAGATTGATGATAAAGGATTGATGGCAAGCATCACCGCTCCCTATCATGATATTGAGCAAATCCTCAATGAAATCGATGGATATGTCATTTCGGCAAACAAAAATTCGCCAAAAATGACGGTGATCGCTGGAGAAACCAGTGCAGTTCAGGCGGCCATATCTCGATTTGAACAGGCGGGTTATCAGTCAGTAACGCTTGCAACATCACACGCATTCCATTCAAGAATTGTAGCACCAGCCAATGAACCACTTCGTCGTTTCCTCGAAACCTTGGACATTCGATACCCATCGATTCCCATTACGGCCAATGTCGATGGTGGTTTTTATCCTCAAACCGGTTCAGATTCTAAACAAGATATTCTCTCAAAGTTGGCACCTCAAATGGCATCTTCAGTGGAGTGGACCAAGCAAATCGAAACGATGTATGCCAACGGTGCACGCGTTTTTATCGAGGTCGGACCAAAGCGTGCACTGACAGTGTTTTCTAATCAAATCCTCGAACAACACCCTCATCTCGCTCTCATGACAAACCACCCGAAACAAGGCGGAATTCAATCCATCTTTGCAGCCCTTGCAACACTTGCAATCGCTGGTAAGCAACCAAATTGGCCAAGTTTCACTGATGAAGCCTACACCGAGGCTTTCGTTGCTGGCCCACTCGAGGCCTATGCCGCATCTGAACCTGTTCTTCCCGAGGCCCCCGCCCCAATCATGAAGGTGGTTGAAGTCGAAACATCGATGGATCCTGAACGTGCAAAAACCAAGTATGTGTGCGAAGTCATTGGTCGATATTCTCCGTACCCAGACTCATTTTGTCACGGCGTTGTTGACCTCCGCGAAGGTCTCAAATTGAGTGAACAGTCCATTTCCGCAATCATTTCGAAATTGAAGAGCGAAGCAACAACGGATTCTGAATTCGATATTTCTGCTGCAAAAACCGCAGGTGATCTCCATCGATGGGTTATTTCCCCACCAGCCTCGTATGTTGTCACACGTGCTCACAAGGCCACGACATCAAACACCATCATGGCTCCAACACCCCAGCCTTCTTCTGCACGTCATCAAGACCCATACGTTGTCACTGGAATCTCACTTGGACTCCCAGGCATGGACAAAGTTTTCTCTGAAGAGGCATTTGAGCATCTCGTCGAAGGTAAAACTTGCATTTCAGAAGTCAGTGACGAATACAAACAGCGACTTTTGGACAAGAACATCGTTCGACTCATCAAAGGACGTGATGGTTCAGTTAACATGAGTCAAGCCGAAGTCTTTGGCGATATTCCGCAACTTGCTGGCCTTAAAGGCGCATTTGACCTGGCAGAAGAATTTGGAATTGATGCAAAAAGTATTGTTGCGTGGGACATTACAACCCAACTGGCACTTGGGGCAGGATTGCTTGCCTTGCGAGATGCCGCCATTCCACTTACACCTGTCGAACAAGTTGGAAAAGGAGGTCTTCGACTTATCACGGGTTGGGAAATTCCGCAATTGTACAGGGAACGAACTGGTATCGTGTTTGCATCTTGTTTCCCTGGTTTGCAAATGGCGATGAAACACGCTAAATCAAACGGTGACGATGGAGAGGGGAGGTTTGACCGTCGCTATCTCTTCCAAGTGCTCAACATGGGCCATTCCCAATTTGCCCAATTCACAGGAATTCGCGGTCCCAACACAACCCTCAATCTTGCGTGTGCCTCCGCAACTGCTGCATTTACTGTGGCTGAAGATTGGTTGCATTCGAACCGCGTCGACCGCGTTGTCATCGTCAGTGCTGACGATGTCACCGGTGATGAGTTGTGGGAATGGATAGGTAGTGGATTTGCTGCCTCAGGGGCTGCTGCGACCCATAATGTGGTGGAAGAAACAGCTTTACCATTCGACAAGCGAAGAAATGGTCTCATTCTTGGAATGGGGGCAGCGGCATTTGTTGTTGAGCGAAAGAGCGAGGCCGAAGTGAGAGGTGTCCAACCCATTGCAGAACTTCTCGGGGCTCAAATATCAAACTCCGCTTATCACGGTACGAGACTCGATGTCGAACACGTGGCCCAAACCGTTGACAATTTCATGTCGAGAATGGAAGGGGAGTGGGGCATTAATCGACATGAAATAGCACCACGACTTGCATTCTTTTCACATGAAACCTACACTCCAGCAAGAGGTGGCTCGGCTCAATCCGAAGTCAAGGCATTACGGGATACCTTTGGCGAAAGTGCCGATAAGATGGTCATTGCAAACACAAAAGGATTCACAGGACATCCAATGGGTGTCGGCATCGAAGATGCAAGCATGTTTTACGGCATGCTTACAGGTCGAATTCCACCCATTGCAAACCACAAGGAAGTCGACCCCGAACTTGGAAATCTCAATCTCTCGAAGGGTGGCAATTACCCCGAACTGCAATATGGACTTCGGTTTGGTGCAGGTTTTGGGTCCCAAATTGCCCTTTCACTGGTCCGAAAATGGCCGGTTGAAGGGGACAGGATCAACGGAAAGCAATTGTTGACTTGGTTGCGTTCCTTAGCAGGCCATGAAGATGTGGTTGTACGAATCTTGCACAACAAACTCATTTCCTATGTGGACGGGGAAAACAACCTCCATGGCGGTATTCAAGGCACAATGTACGGGCCTACGAGTGAATTCGAAGGTCAGCCGACCTCATCTGAACCCGTTGGCATAGCAGCTCCCGTCGAATCCACACCTCCAGAACCCATCGAAATTCCTGCTGCACAAATGGAAAAAACAGTGCCCGTTGCCACCGACAAACCTGCGGTGAGCGTAAGCGGTAACGTGGTGAAAACAGTGATCGATGTGGTGGTCAAACACACTGGTTATCCCGCCGACTTTGTTGAACTCGACCAAGACCTCGAAGGGGAACTTGGTATCGATACTGTGAAACAAGCTGAAATCATGGCCGAAATACGTTCAACGTTCGCCCTCCCTGTGGATGAAGACTTCATTCTCGCAGAACATCCTACGCTCAATCACATGATTTCATACATTGGAAAAATGAGTGATGGAGGTGCCACCCCCTCAGTTCCAACATCGATAGCACCTCCTCAAGAAAGCCTTGAACAACCAAGCACCGAGCAGGCTACGAAGGTTGAACCTGCTATCTCTCAAGTTGTTCAACAACCACTTTCTATTCACCATGGAAACCTTGCCACCAAGGTTGTTGAGGTCGTGGTTAAACACACAGGCTATCCAGAAGACTTCATCGAACTCGACCAAGACCTTGAGGGTGAACTTGGCATCGATACTGTGAAGCAAGCCGAAATCATGGCTGACATTCGAGCATCATTCCAACTTCCTGTGGATGAAGATTTCGTTCTCGCTGACCACCCTACCCTCAATCACATGATTGGCTATATCCAAAAAATGCAAGGAGGCCATGCTTCTCTGACTCAACCAGGTATCCAAAAAGAAGTGGTCGTTGAGCAAGAAACCTTTCATTTGCAAGAGGCGAGTACGCCGTTGAAAGCAGAGGTCAACACAAAACATGCAGACTCCACTACAGCACCAACACTAATTCAAGTGGTCGTGAAGCACACCGGTTATCCTGAGGATTTCATTGAACTTGACCAAGACCTTGAGGGAGAACTCGGAATTGATACGGTCAAGCAAGCAGAGATTATGGCCGAGATTCGAACGATCTTTGAATTGCCTGTGGATGAAGATTTCATTTTAGCCGACCATCCTACACTCAATCATTTCATTACCTACATCAACAAAATGAAAGATGGTTCCAAGCCGTCGCAAGAAACCATGGTTGAAAGCACGCCAGTTGCAACGGTTGAACCAACACATGTTCCAACGGCATCATCATCTGCTGATGGCTGCCGGCGTTGGCAAGTCGAGATCGAAGGCTGTGCTGGTATTGATGCACCCATCACACTCAAGGAGACTATGGTCATCACCGATGACGATTGGGGTATTGCAGAATCGATGTGTAGGGAATTTGAGGCTATGCATCTCGAGAGTATCCGCATCGGATTCGAATGCGGCATTCGAGACCCATCGGTACAACAAGAGCATGGAAGAACCGTGTACAGAGCCGACCCTTCGCGACCAGAGCATGTTGAGTGGGTCTGTTCTCAACTTCAAGGAAAGAAGATTGGTGGATTGTTCCATCTTGCTCCGATGAAACTTGCCTCCGAAACTCTCCTCGATGATAGTGTTCCCTCGACTCAAATAGCCTTGTCTGCACATGGGTGGTTTGGCCTGCTCAAAGGCATCGGGCATTCTCTTTCGAAGGATGCCTGCGTTGTCTCCGTGACGTGCATGGATGGAAGGCACGGCAATCACGATGAGCGATTCAATGCCCTTCAGTGTGCTGCATCCGGTGTGACAAAATCATACGCCTTTGAACGAACCGATGTTCGATGCAGAGCCCTTGATATACATCCGGAATTGATGCTCGAGGCACAAATCGCAGCGCAACATATCATTGCAGATGTAACGATGCTCGGTGGAGATGTTGAAATTGGCATCGACCGAGATTTACGACGATGGACACTTGTTGCGTTTGCTGAAAATCTTGTTGATGAGCCGATGACCTTTTCCAATCAAGATACATTCATCGTTTCTGGAGGCGGCTCGGGAGTAACCGCAGCATCCGTTGTCGGCCTTGCTCATGCAAGTCAGGGCAGCGGGGCTCACTTCATTCTCCTTGGCCGATCAATGCTCATCGAGGAAACCAAAGATTGGTTGGCATGGAGTGAGGAACAACTCAGTAACCGGAAAATGGACCTTCGTGAATCATTGATGGCGCAGCAAGATGGTGGCAAGGTGACTATGGTGGAATGGAACAATGCTTGGCAGAAGTTCACAAGGTCGATGGACGTGTACAGGACCATCGCTGAAATCGCCAAATCTGGCAACAGCGCAGAATATCAAGCCATGGATGTGACCGACATTGAAGCCCTTGAGGCCTTTGGCTCATCTTGCGGTCGAAAAATCACGGGCATCATTCACGGTGCTGGTCTTGAAGATTCAAAATTAGTTGTGGACAAGTCTCATCAAACATTCGACAACGTTGTTCGAGTCAAAGTGGATGGTTGGAGGGCTCTCCTCGGTGCTGTCCACGCATCTGGAGTTGACCACCCGTCCATCGCATGTTGCTTTACGAGTGTCGCTGGTCGGTTTGGGAATGGAGGGCAAACAGATTATGCCGCCGCAAACAGCGTTCTCGACGCTGAAATGTCACGTATGACTGCAAGTGGACATGGGCGAGGAATTGCCATTGCGTGGACAGGCTGGCAAGATATCGGCATGGCTACACGGGGCTCGATTGAAGCCGTGTTTGAAGCAGCAGGTATACAAACGCTCACCGTTGAAGAAGGCGTATCGATCTTTGTTGACGAAATCCTCCGTGGAGGCAAGCGAAGGGTACTTGGTTGCGGCTCGCTTGGGTTGATGGACAAATTCAATGCATTTAGGGAAGCACCGCTCAAACTACCAGCAGATATGGCAGCATTGCTTGCTGACCCACAACGTTTCCCATTCATTGATAAGGTGCTCTTCCACGAACAGGGTGTTGAAGTGCGGACCCAATGCACACTCTCGACAGAGGAGTATCCATTCCTCATCGACCATGCTATAGAAGGCGTCCCCTATCATCCAGGCGTGATGGCACTTGAGACCTTTGCCCAAAACGCTCTGTTGGTTTGTCCTCATCTCGCCGTTGTGGGCTTCGCTGATGTGGAATTTGGCCTACCTGTGAAATTAATGAAAGGGCCGCTGGTTGTACAAACGATTGCGACATTGGAATCATCCCAAGATGGCATCACAATCATTGCGTGTAAAATGGTCTCCGACCTTACAAATTCGAAAGGTGAAGTGTTCGGCCAACGAGAACACCATGTTGCTAAAGTTCGTCTCGTCGAAAAAGGTGAAATGACAGATGTATTTGCCAACGAACTGCAACAAGCACCGCACATCGGTACGCCCCCTGCGGGAGAAACCATCGAGGACCCCTCGTTCATTTACAGCCGATACTTCCACGGACCAAGGTTCCAGTCTCATGGCGGCGTCATTGGTGGAAGTGGGAGCACGGAGAGCCCAGGTCTTGATGGGATAGCCCTCATGCGTCATCAACTACCGAACAGCCAACTCTTTTCAAGAGAGGCAGACGGGGAGGCAGTCCTGCTTGAATGCCTTCCAATGCTCATCGAAGCAGGCTTCCAAAACGCTGGCTTGGTCGCCATGGAATTTTTGCGTTTAAGCTCACTTCCAATAGGCATTGAATGGTCGACCATGTTACGGGTTCCCGAGAGAGAAGAATTATTGCGTGTCCGTAGTGTTCTTGTCGACCAATCCGATGATGGCGTCACAACCCATCATGTTATGGTTGTTGGCGAAGATGATGCTCCAGTCCTTGCTCTTCGAAACCTGAGGCTCAAATCGATGGCTCCAATTGACGATGGGCAGTCGTTTGTTTTTGAACGATGATATCCATGTCCTTTGCAGTTTCTGATGATGTTGTTGTCCTCGACTGGTCGAACGAATATCCTTGTCGTGTCTTGTCATTTATGGCTCCTCAACGAGAACTTTTGCAGGACTCACTCCTTCTGGTCAACGCAGAAGAAGTTCAGACCTTCGCTACTGATAAACGACGAAAAGACCACTTCAATGGACGATGGTTGCTTCAATACGCCCTTGAAGTATGGGGCGGGATTGCACTCGATGCTGTGGAGGTTCTTCGAACAGAGTTGAGGGAACCATATTTGCGATATATTCAGGGGGTTTGGAAAAATGAACCGCTACCGTCCTTTTCTATCTCCCATAGTGATGATCACGTCTTCGTCGCATTGTGTGAATCGGGATATACCATAGGTATTGATGCAGAGCCAGTTGGCCGCACACTCTCGGATGGCGTGTTTGAATTGATGTCTTCGGGAGATGAACTTGATGTTCTTCGACAGCAACCCTCGGTGGCAATTCAATATTGGACGATGAAGGAGGCGGTGCAAAAAAGTGCTGGCATGGGCATGCATCTTAATCCAAGAAAAATTAAAATTCCAATTGAAAAGAAAAAATGCGAAATTTTAATTGAAAATTTAAAAATTCAATTGGAAAGTTCTGAGTTCAAGGACTATGTTGTGAGTCTTGCGATAACAGAACGATCTACCAAACACCAAACCGCTGAGGATGAATTGTTGGAGGCTACAAGAGTGGCCATGCAGGGCTCAACCTGGAGTGTTGGCTGTGCTACGGTGAGAAAAAACGCTTAGCCAAATAAAAGACTGCATTATTTTTTAAAAACCGAGATTTTTCACCCGAAGTATATTAACCCCACTGTGTTATGAAAGACTCAATCACAAGGAGATTAAAATTATGGGATTAGATGAAACATTAGGAAATTACTTCAAATTTGAAGAGAATGATACAACATTACAAGGAGAACTGCGAGCAGGTGTGACGACATTTTTGACAATGGCGTACATTCTTGTTGTCAACCCCAATTTTTTGAACTTGGGATTCACAATTAATCCAGAAACGGGCGTCGGATTAGGCATCCCATTCAACCAAGCGTTGTTTGCTACGGCAATGGCAGCTTTTGTTGGTTGTACTATTATGGGGCTTTGGGCGAAGCAACCTTATGCGTTAGCCCCTGGAATGGGGTTAAATGCTTATTTCGCCTTTACCGTGGTTCTTGGCATGGGCATTCCTTGGGATTTAGCACTCGCTGCGGTACTTGTGGAAGGTGTGCTATTCCTCATCATTTCGCTACCTCAAGTCGGCTGGAGGTCCAAGATGATCAACGCCATTCCAAGGGATCTGAAGATTGCCACCATGGCTGGTATTGGAATGTTCTTGGCTCATATTGGCCTACAAGAAATGGGTTGGGTCATTGGAGGTGCAACACTCGTTGATATCGGACCTCACGGCACATGGACTCATCGATCCGGTGAACTCTGGGCAATGATTGGTTTGTTATCCATTGGAATCATGATGGCACGTGGTGTCAAGGGCGCAATCATCTACGGAATAGTTGGTGTCACTGCCATTGCTTGGATCCTTGGTGCATTGGACATGCATGTTGCAGATGCATACAATGGTGGAGTCCTTGTGAACGCACCCGCAGCAGGAGATATCGTTTCACTTGATGGATTTGACATTGGTGCAGTGGGAGCAGCATTGACTGCCCTCGGTGACATCAATGGTGATACGATTGGGGCTTTCCTCCTCGTGATGATTACTTTCATGTTCGTTGACATCTTTGATACCGCAGGAACATTGTATGGTGTTGGAATGATGGCAGGAAAGGTCGATGAAGATGACAACCTCGAAGGTGCAGACGAAGCATTCATGTCTGATGCAGCAGCAACCATCGTTGGAGCATTGTGTGGTACAAGCACCACCACAACTTACATTGAATCTGCCGCAGGAATCGAGGAAGGTGGAAAGACTGGGCTTGTCGCCGTGGTTGTTGGTGTTTTGATGCTCATGGGATTATTTCTTTCAGGTCTCCTCCAATCCATCCCAGCATTCGCAGTAGCACCTGCTCTTGTTGTAGTGGGTGCTATGATGATGAGAGGAGCAGCAGACATCAACTGGAATGACAAAGAATTGGCTATTCCAGCATTCATTACTATCGTTATGATGCCACTCACCTATTCAATTGCAGATGGTATCGCTTGGGGTATTATCTCATACGTCGTTATGAAATTAGGAACTGGCAAAATGGACCAAATCAATACCGTCATGGGCGTTCTTTGTGCACTCATGGTCATGTTCTACCTCGGACCAGGCAACGAAACCACCTTTGAGTGGATTTTCGGAATGCTCTGAGTATTGACATCTTAATGTCAAACGCTGTTGCAATAACGTAACAGACGTTCAAACATTGATTGGTGAAACCTATGGATCTCAAAGCGTATATCCGAGGGATTCCCGATTTTCCTATCGAGGGTATCCTCTTCTACGATATTGCAACATTGTTACGCTCACCAGAAGCCTTAGGGTATTGTCTTGATGCATTGGAAACACAACTTCGGGCATGGAATCCAGACGTTATTGCTGGCATCGAAAGTAGAGGGTTTCTTTTTGCCGTTCCTTTAGCACAACGCATGGGTCTGCCGATGATGATGATTCGCAAAGAAGGAAAACTACCTGGGCCAACCCGCAGTTACACCTATGAGTTGGAATATGGTACAGACACCATTGAGATTCAAGATGATGCCTTACAAGGTGGGCAAAAAGTGGTCATCCTCGACGACCTTCTCGCTACTGGTGGTACTCTGGCAGCAGCAGTCGAATTGTGCAAGCAAACAGGTGCAAAAGTGGTTGGATGTGCTGTGGTGATTGAATTGACGTTTCTTCATGGAAGAACTGCTTTCGATGTTCCATTCCACGCACTTCTTGAATACGACGAATAACATCAATTTCTTGAAGGGCCAACATTTGAGACTTAGTTCAAATTTCGAATCTCAGGTGTTTGGTCGGCAAGGAGGAATTCAAGCAACGCCGCCCACATAACAAATTCAATGGACTTCTGGATTTCATCGACACCTCCAACCATTTGAACCATATTATCCAAGGTATCACTTGGTGAATGGTAGGCATCATAATCTGCGTCGTAGGCACCTAAATGGAAGATGGTTTGGGCACCAAGATTTCTGAATGTGACGTGGTCTGAACGCCCAAATGTGTCTTCATGGACATCCATGACCAAATTTTCATGCTCATCCCAGTGTTGGTCGCAGCCAGCACCGTATGTGCCTTCAATGGTTAGATTCATTGGTGCCTTCAAGATATTACGATGGACATGGTCAAGGATCGAGGTGATTTCAACATCCTGTTCGTTAGGGTCATCATCCGGTCCAGACCAAGCATGGTAGGGGTAGGGTTCCCCAGTGGGTTTGTATGCTGGCCAAGAAATGCCCATCATGTCCATGTTGATGTAGAAGCGGAGTTCCTTGTCTTGAGGTAAACATGCATCACAATCGTTGTTTGCAAAGGCATTTGAACCCCTCAAACCCTCTTCTTCAGATGACCATAATGCAAGAAATGTATCGCATTCGAAGGTCATGTCAACAAACGCTCTTGCGAAGAGCATCATCGTGACCGTTCCTGCAGTGTTATCGTATGCGCCTTCGTAGGTTCCTCCGCCGGGTGGCCCCCCGGGAGGTGCAATATCAAAGTGAGCACCCATGCCTTGTACACAAGTATCACTTCGGCCTTCTTTCCATGCAATGACATTGAGTGATTCTGGTTGACTTGGATTCAGATGGTCATTGACACGAAGTATATCTGTGTCATAACCTAATCCTTCAAAGTGGCCTTGAAAGAAGGCAGCAGCCCTTTCAAAGGCAGGATTGGGCGTCCCCATCCACCGATTGACATAGCCACCACATGCTGATGAATCACTGCAAACAGAGGTGATGAATTCCATTTTATCATACCAGTCTTCACCGTTGACAATCGGCGTACCGTTTTCAATGGGTATGGTAAGTTGAGATGTCACACCAGCATCGTTCATGATTTGAAGTTCCACGGTTTCAGTGTATGGGGTGGTTAAAATCCAACCTCCAAGGACTTCGTTCTCGTCGGTTCGAAGCTCTCCAGTTGGTACGATGCTACCGTTAACGAACAACAACACATCATCCTGTTCTGTGAACAACACAAGACCCTCTCCTCGAAGGATGAAGTCGTGCATTTCTCCTTTGTACAATGTTGCCTCAGATGTTGATTTGCCATCAATAAAGAGGATATCGGAAATGATGACCTGTTCTGTCTCATCTTCACCGAAACATCCTGCAAGTGGTCCAATAAGCAAGAGGAAAAGAACACCAAAGAGAGCGGTATTCTTTGGCAACACGACAGCCTTCATTGCTTATCTGGAGAAGCGGTGATTTAACAGGTTATCCATGAATTGAAGGGTCCATTTCAATGAACAGAGGATGAAAAAGTGCGGATGGCGGGAGTCGAACCCGCGCAGCGAGCTTGGAAGGCTCGAGTGCTACCACTACACCACATCCGCATGTGGCAACCCTGCCGACACGCATCACCTCTTTGAAAAAATCGGTTGTACTTCTTGTGTTCGCTGTTTCAATTCACCAAAAATAGATGAACGAAACGGCTCAAAGTTGAGGCGGACGAGGAGGCATTCGTTGTGATTGAGAGTGTCGCTGTCGCAGGAATTCTTCTTTCTTGAGTTGTCGAAGTTCCTCGATTTTTCGATTTTTCTTTGACCCACGCTTGACAAGTAATCCCATAAGAAGTGCCAACGCTCCTATGCCAAGCAGAGCCTGTCCTATTGGATTGTTGAATCCTTTCTGAAGGAGGGAACTGAATGCCCCATCTGAATCTTGTTCAATCGATGAGTTGAATACTTCAAGTTTGATGGAATGGGTATCCATTGGTTGGGATGAGCCAGGTTCTCTTGCAACAAGTACAAGATTTGCTTTTCCGGTTTTCAAAATCGTTCCACTAAACGTCACGGTCTGAGTATTCCCTGTTGTGTCATCGAATGTTATGGCCTGCACGGTTGATTGACTCACGAAAATTGACATTGGTTGCCATTCGATTCGAGCGAAAAATGCAGATTCCGTATCTGTGTTGAGGGTACAGGAAAAGGTGAACGTCGTTTCAACAACGATGTCAAGTTTAAGTTCGCTGATTGAACATATCAATTCACCTTCGGCTGAATTTCGAGAAGGATCGTTTGGATAATGGTCTGGTTTGTATGAACCGAGTTGGTCATTATCTCCCCAACCATCGCCATCTGCATCACTATGTTGCGTTGCTTCATCTGGAAACGCATCATCTGAATCCGCATATGAATCTCCGTCGGCATCAGGACAGCCAAACATACCGTTTGATGTAGCTGTTCCGAATTCTGTTGGACATGTATCGCCGTCAACAGCATTACTTTGGTCACCATAACCATCTCCATCGCTATCCATCCACTGCGAAGCATCGTCTGGCCACAAATCGTTTTCATCGCTCATACCATCGCCATCGCCATCTTCACAACCAAATTGGTCGATGGTCGAGGTTCCGGCTATGGATGGACAGGAATCGTATTGGAATCCATCGAGTTCATCTCCGTATCCATCGTCATCTGAATCGAGCCATTGTGTACTTTCGTTGGGGAAATCATCGCCATCATCAGAGTAGCCATCGCCATCAGTATCAAGGCACCCGTAGACATCAACTGTTGAGGTTCCAGCAACAGAAGGACAACTATCGGGGGCATTTCCATTTGCCTCATCACCAAAACCATCTCCATCGCTGTCAGCCCACTGCGTTGGGTCGTTGACAAAAGCATCAGCACCATCGGTGATGTTCCATAAGCCTGAAACAGGGTTCGAATATCCATCCCCATCGGTGTCTAAACAGCCATTTCGGTCAAGTGTTGAATTCCCCAAAACATTTGGACATGCATCTTCGAGGTCATCAAACCCATCGTTGTCAGAATCTCTTGATCGAGTTGGGTCAAGCGGGAATGAATCGTTGATGTCAGAGACCCCATCACCGTCTGCGTCAGGGCAACCGTACTGGTCGAGCGTTGAATTGCCGACTAGGCCAGGACAACCGTCTGGGAGTTCACCTGAAGCGTTATCGCCATACCCGTCACCATCTTGGTCGAGCCATTGTGTGCCCGAGTCGGGAAGTTCATCAATGACGTCATCCCAACCATCTCCATCATTATCTGGACATCCATATCGATTTCCTTGAGTTGAATTTCCGGGCGTTGTTGGACAAGTATCAGGTGTCGACCCACCTGGATTGTCGCCATACCCATCGTTGTCCGTATCGTTCCACTGGGTGTTGTCCGAAGGGAATGCATCAATGGAGTTTGCACGTCCGTCGTTGTCTTCATCGGGGCAACCCAGAGCTTGCGATGTCCACGAAGTACCAAATTCGGTTGGACATGCATCAGGGCTGTTTCCAGTTGGATTGTCTCCGAATCCGTCACCGTCGGTATCGTTCCACTGAGTCGCATCGTTCGGGAATGCATCAGCACCCATGGCCACAGTATGGCTTCCACTTGCATCCGAATAACCATCCCCATCTGTGTCAAGACAACCGACTCGGTCGTGAATCGAGGTTCCTGCTACGTTCTCACAGTCATCTTCATTTTGGTCGGAAAAACCGTCACCATCGTTGTCGGACCAAGCGTTCGGGTCGCTCGGATATGCATCAGCACCGTTGCTTGCCGTCCATCCTGCATCGGGGTCAGAATAGCCATCACCATCCGTATCAGGACAGCCCAATCGGTCATTGAGTGATGTACCAGAGGTGGATGGACATTGATCGCCGTTTGTGCCCGATGGGTTGTCCCCGTAGCCATCACCATCGGAATCTGCCGATTGAGTGGAATCGTTCGGGAAGGCATCGGCTCCATTGCTCACCGTCCAACTGGCGTCAGGGTCAGAAACACCATCACCATCGCTGTCAAGGCAACCATTTCGGTCGACACTTGAGGTTGCGTTCACGGTCGGACATGCATCTGGGTTGTTTCCCGAAGCATTATCACCATAGCCATCGCCATCGGTATCTTCAAATTGCGTCGCATCGTTATCAAATTCATCATCGATGTCTGCATAACCATCGCCATCGGAGTCTGGACAACCCAATCTGTTGAGTTGAGTGGAGGTTCCTGAAGTTGATGGACAAGCGTCAGGATTGTTACCACTTGAATTGTCCCCGTAACCGTCACCATCGGAATCAACCCACTGTGTTGCGTCGGATGTAAATGCATCAGCACCTTGACCGACCGTCCACAGTGAATCTGGGTCGGAATAGCCGTCCCCGTCGGAATCCGTACATCCGAACCTGTCTTGACTCGATGAACCCGAGGTTGTCGGGCAGGCATCGCCGTCGGTTGCTGGTGGCGGGTTATCACCGTATCCATCCCCGTCCGAATCCTCCCATTGCGAACTATCGCTCGGGAAGGCATCGGCACCATTTGATGTTGTCCATGTGGAATCGCCATCGCTGGCTCCATCGCCATCGGTATCCGAGCAGCCATTTCTATCTCGATATGAATCTCCAGCAACCGTTTCACACGCATCTGCACCGTTTGATGTTGTCCAAGTTGAATCGGGGTTTGAGTAACCATCCCCATCAGCATCGGTGCATCCGAATCGGTCGGTTGTTGAATTGCCAGCTGTTGAAACACAAGCGTCAGGGTTGGTTCCTGCGGAGTTGTCACCGTATCCGTCAAAGTCGGTGTCAGCCCATTGTGTGCTATCCGAAGGGAACGCATCAGCACCGTTGTTGACTGTCCAATTTGAATCAGGGTTTGAATATCCATCACCATCGGTATCTGGGCAACCATCCCTGTCTTGGGTTGAGGTACCAAACACAGAACTGCAGTCGTCTGAAGTATCAATCACACCATCGTTGTCCATGTCTTGGGTGAGGTTCGTAAAACTCACATCGGCGTTGATGGCCAATGCAAAAAATTGAGGCCCAGTCGGAACATTTGAGCCGAGGACGTGTACTTCCCATGTTCCTTGAGTAGGATTTGAAAATTTGAGGCCTCGGAGATTATCACGGTCGTTTGAAAGGTTGGTCCAGGTTCCTGAAGGGTCTTTGACCGCGAGGTCAAGGTCATTAACCAGATTTACGCTTGCTGTCGTGGTCGATGCAGGGTCGGTCCAAGAAAGGAGGATTTGGAAATCTTCAGCATTTGCTGGTATTGAAAACGACCATCCTCTATCGTCGTTGGTTGAGAGCGATTCTTTGTCAATCCAAGAGGCATTGACCGCTGATGACATGTTCACAAGCCCCCATCCTTCGTGGATATTGGGCGAAGATTCTTTTGCACCATTTGTCCCATCACCGCCACTGGAATATTGGCCTTCCATATCATGAGCAGAAGCGGTCATGATCGCTTTGATGAGGGCAGAGGTTGGAGTGGAATAGTTTTCATTCTCATCAAGATGTTGAATCAACAATGCAACTGCTCCTGCAGTGAGTGGAGTGGCCATACTCGTGCCACCCATGTAGCAATAACTTGTGTTGTATGAACCCCATCCACAATTACCGGCAGAACGAGATTTCGTCGAGAGAATGAATGTACCAGGTGCAGATATGTCTGGTTTTACTCGGTTATCATCAGCAGGTCCACGACTTGAGAATGCAGCCATACCTTCTGGGTTGTCTGCGTATTTGTCGGTTGATATCGGAGAACCATAACCTGAACCATACACGCTGTTGATTGTTGGACGATTGTTCTCTGAAGCCCCCACGGTGATCACGTTCTTTGCACTTGCAGGTGAACCAAGTGAATCATTGTCAATTTCACCATCTGAATTTGCATCAGCACCTTCATTAGCTGCAGCAAAGAGAATCACGAGTTCATCGTGCGTTCGAGCACTTGCATCGGCTTGCATCGAACTTGTGGTGTAGAGTCCGTTGACGTCCGAGCCCCATGAATTTGTATGGACTTGACTACCGTTCGCCCATGCGAGGCTAAACAAATCATCGAGGTCATCAGGTATGCCTGCGAGCGATTCACTGCCGCTCAACGTTGTTGCGATAGAATGGACCAGCAAATGTGCCTCGGGTGCTGAACCGATGATGCCAACAGTGTTGTCTGTTCCGTCCCCAAGAACGGAGCCAGCGACGTGGGTTCCATGGCCGTGAAGGTCTTCAGCATCATCAGCACATCCAGATGGAACGGTGTATCCTTGACTGGTGTAATAACTACACGTTGAGGCCGACATTGGCCAAGATAAAATTCCAGTGATATGGTCTTTAAAATCGGGATGCATGTTTGAATTGTTGTAACCGTTATCCAAGCCCGTATCGGCAACGGTCACAATCACACCTGAACCATCAAGTCCAATCCAGTTGGAATCGATGGCCGCCATGTTGGTTGAGGACCACACATCGTTGACTTTCATCACTTCAGTGGCTTCACTATTGAGCAGAATGTAATACGGTTTTTCCTCGACCCATTCGATGTCATCATGCTCAACCAACCATTTGATACCATCTGCATTGGCAAACATTGTCGAAAAACGAGTTGAGTGTGACATGACAGTGACATCATCATTTGATTCTATGCCTGATGGTAATTCTGTTCCCGAGAGAACCACGTTGATGTAGGCCTCACCAATTGAAACGTATGGGTTGTAGGCATACATGCTCTGACCCGTGAGTCCGCGTGCAAGATTGGTTCGAATTTTATCGGTGGGATCCATTTTGCTGATTCCAATGACATCGAGTTGTGATAACTCTGAAATCGTGAGGTCAGGAACATAACAGTGGAATGAACTTCTTGGCAAGAATGAAAAACAATCAATCCCTTTGTCACTTAATTGCCCTACCCATTCTGTTGGGACAGGATAAGTATGGGTCAAAATATGGTACCCAGAGACCATTGATGTTCCAGTTACAACAGAATATTGAGACGGTGAAAGAGGTGTTGAATCTCGGTACAAAAAACCGACAACTTCATCCACATTTGATGTGGTTGACCAACCAAATTCTGCAGATGCTCGTGGATGGATGTTGAGTAGGGCGAGCGTGTCGATATCAGCATCAGAATCCATGTCAAGCGAGGGGGAAATGAACGCTTGAACAGCGACAGTCGGTAGAAGTATCTGGGTAAAGAAAAGAACACCAACAAAAAAACTCACTCGCATGCTACACACCCTATACATTGCTGTGTGACGACCTCCCTCATCAAACATTTGTCTCTAAATCTTAAGCATGTGAACAGAAAGCATTCAAAAACCTCGTTCATTAGGTTCGCTTATGACTGGTTCAAGATCTGGAAAAAAACAGGACCACCTTAAACCAGAAGAAATCAACGAAGACAAACAAATCATTGGTCGTCAAATCTGGAGGGTCGTTCCGTACGCTAAGAAGTACCCAAAGCGAGCCATTGTTGGTATTGCGGCGAATGCAATGGCACGTTTTTTTGATTTGATTCCATTTGTTGCCATTGGTCTTGCTGTTGATTTTTTCACAACGAATTCGCTTTCTGGGCCTCAAATCATTCAAGACGTTGTCAGTGGAATCCATGCTGAGCCTGCAGTTGGATATGGGGTCCTCATCTTCTTGAGTTTCGTGTGCTTGGCAATTTTCCAAGGAATTTCAGAATACGCATGGCAAACACTTGGGTATAAAATTCAACATGATTTGAGGATGGATGCCACTCGCTCGCTCATTGCGATGGAAGCCTCGTATTACGATCTACGTCAAACAGGACAATTGATGTCCATTTTGTCAAGCGATGTCAATCAACTTGAAGATGTGGTTAGTGATTCGTCAACCTCGATTATTCGAATCACGATTACTTTCTTCACCGCTTTCTTGATTCTTGTGTTGATGTCGTGGAAACTGGCTCTCATTTTGTTTGCTCCTATCATTTTTATCGTCCCAATCGTGTATTGGTTTTCAACCAATGTTCAACGCAAATACAGGAAGCAGAGAGAATCCACTGGCGATATCCACGCAATTCTTGAGAATCTCATTTCTGGAATTTCAGTTGTCCAAGCCTACAATGCTCAAGAATGGGAAGCACAGAGGGTGGACAAAGAATCGGGCGAATACAGAGACCAAGCCATGGCTGCCAGTAAAGACAGAAATCGATTTGTTCCTATGATTTACGCCTTGGCAGGTGTTGCTTTTGGCCTCCTTGTCACAGCAGGTGGTTTTCTTGTCCAACCACCGAATGCTGAAATTACAACGGGGCAATTTGTCACATTCTTACTCATCAGCACCCGTATGACCATGCCGATGTTCATTTTTGGCATCCTCATTAATCAACTTCAACGCGGTGAAGCTGCAGCACGACGTGTATTTTCCGTGGTTGACCTTGAACCAAAAATCGTCGACAAAGAAGGAGCAATTGAGATTGAAGGAGGTATCAAGTCTGTTGAATTTCGGGATGTTCATTTTACCTATCCAAATACGAGCACGAAGGTGCTGAGTGGTATTTCGTTCAAAGTTGAAGGAGGTGATTTCCTTGGAATCATGGGGCACACAGGTGCAGGGAAAACCACCATTCTCAAACTCCTTATGCGATATTACACACCTGATAGCGGTGATGTACTCATCAACGACACCTCCATTTCCGACTTCACCCTTGATTCTGTGAGGGATGCAATTGGATTTGTGAGCCAAGAACCGTTCTTGTTCTTTGGAACCATCACGGAGAATGTTGTGTACAACCAAGAAGCAACCGATGAGGAGGTGAAACACGCACTTCAACTCGCAGGAGCACTTGAATTTGTTGAAAACCTCGAACAAGGATACAATACGATGGTTGGTGACCGAGGAGTAAAATTAAGCGGAGGGCAAAGGGCAAGAATTTCACTCGCTCGGGCCCTTCTCAAATCTCCAAGTTTGCTCATTCTCGATGAGGCGAGCAGTGCCCTCGATGCAGAAACTGAAAAGAAAATCCAAGAAAATCTGCTTTCAACTGGTAAAGCAAGAGCAACCATCGCAGTAGCTCATCGATTGAGTACCATTCGAAACGCAACAGAAATTCTGGCTATGGTCGATGGAGCGGTTGTCGAACGGGGAAAACATGAGGCACTGCTTGCGAACGATGGTGTGTATTCGAGTCAATGGAATATTCAAACTGGATCGATGTCAGAATCACCTTCGGAATAAAGTGAATCTCCGAGTAGGATGGCAATCGAAAGAACGAAGAACAGCGGCAGCCCAACAATAATTGACCATATCGACAGACTCAAAGAGGAAATAAAAATCTCATTGAACAATTCAGCTACGATGATAATTGCAAAGATCATCACGACCCGAACAATGGAAAGCAATGCTCGAATGCCTTTCCAAATGTCGACCAAATCATTTCCGTGCGTCGGTTGGTCTAATTCTTCAAATCGACGCATTAATTTCGAAGAATTCATGAAGTGGCATAGCCCTTGTTCTCAAAGGTTTTCCTCATGTTCTCAGCAAAAATTACTGATTTTTGTCGTGGTTGATTCAAGCCGTGCGAATTCTATCATCGATTTGAGCCCCTTCACCAGCTCGACCACCTGTTTTTCGAATTTCCCTCCAGGCTTTGTTCACACCTTGTCCATACGCCCAGTGTGCTAAGAACACAAAGAGGGGGGCAACAAAAACCGTGGCAATTGAGCGATGCGGAGAAGTTCCTATGGCTGCTCCAAGCCACGATAGAGCAATGTACAATGAAATCAGGCCAAGCGTTCCATGAAACATGGCCCGATAGATGTTCCAATCTCCTCCAAGAGTGAACCACAACGATGTGTCTGCACCCCCGTTGAGTGCTCCGACACCTAGCATGAGGATGCCTAAGGTGGTCAACCAAGGGAAAAATCCGATGGCTGTATGGGACCATGTGGCAATTTCAGGCCATCGTTTATTCGCGACCATTCGCGTGTAGCCATAATTTCTCATCTGTTTCATGTAGGGTTTGAACGGCTTTCGTCTTCGATGTGGCATCACATTTGAAGGGTCAATGAAGATGTTGTGACCCGCCCGTTGAATTTTTGCATCCAGCACGACATCTTCTGCACCGATACACCCTTCCTCGAAGAAGTTCACTTCTCGAAGATTTTTCATTCTGTGAGCACAGTTGACTCCAGGATTGTGTGTGATGGGTACAAGTTCACCTTTTGGTTGAGCACCATACCTCGTTCCAGCCGTCATGAACCGTGTGCAAAAAGCAACATCAGCACATTTTGAGCCAAATGAATCCTCATCGGGGGCAAAATTTGGGCCGCCTACGGCACCAACATTCGGGTCACTGAACCAACGTACTAATTTTTCGACCCAGTCGAGTGGTGGAATGGTGTCATCATCCGTGAATAAAATCAAGTCATAGTCGATCTGTTCAAGAGCAAAATTGCACGCATCTGCCCTGTTGCGTGAAGGGTCATCAATCCAAATCGCATTCCATTTTTCACATACTTGTTTCGTGTGGTCTCTTGATTTAGAGTCTGAGATGACCACATCAAAATGGGGATAGGTTTGCTTTGACAACCGCTCCAAGACGATGTCAAGCTCATCTGCGTTGTTGATGGTGGGAATCAACACTGCGGTTGAATAAGGTGTCCCGTCTTCTTGGCAAACCACAGGTATCGCAGCCATTTGGTCTTCGCCCATGTTCACCCGAAGGACACGGCCATTATGAACTCACGGCTTCTTTCAAAAATTAAAATTATTATCAGTGCATCGATTCCATGTGTTTTTGCTAATAAGTTCATAAGCCGTCGTAAGTGGGTGAAGAGTGAGGGGTGTATCTCGAATGATGAACGTCGCGGCCCGCCAAGAATTAATGAGTAAAATTGTTGATACTCTTGGGGTTGTAGTTGAAGATGCAAAATTTGAGTTTAAGAGTGATGGATTGCACACGAGGGTCGTTGATGCTTCGCATGTGGCCATGATCAAACTCGACGTCGATTCTGCAGCATTTGAAACATGGGAATTGGATGACGTCAACCTTGGCCTCGAGCTAAAGAAAATCAAAGAATTCGTGAGCCTTGGTGCCCCAACAGACTTGATCGAAATGTCGTGGAACGACACCAGCGGAGAATTGAGCCTCAATCTCGGGCTGATTGATAAAACCATGAGGCCAATCGATGAATCTGCTATTGTTTCCCCTCAGGTGCCTCCGCTCGAACAAAAATCAACGGTCAAGATCAATGGCTCATCCTTAGCAACTGCATTGCAGGCTGCTCGTCAAGTAGGCGATTTGGTGGTCTTTAGTTTGGATTCAGACCATTTTACCATTCATGTACAGGGTCAATCGGATTCTGTGACAGTCAAATTCGGAAAAGACCAACTTGAGTCCATCAAATGTGACAATCCAATCCGAAGCCAATATTCTTTGACGTACTTGCTTCCGCTTGCAAAGGTGTTCAAGACCATCGAATCCGTTCACCTTGGTTTTGGAGATAGTTACCCACTTTCACTTCAATTCACGTTCCAAGATGGTGCAGGCGAGGTTCAATATTTCCTTGCACCAAGAGTCGAGAATGAATTCTAATATTCTCTCCAACCGTGGCCACAATCATTGTTGGCGCAGGTGAGCATTCTCGTCTCTGGTTCGTCTGATGACCTTGTTTGCTCTAGATAGGCATACACATCGGTGAAATCACATTTTGGGCACATGTAGGTTCCTTTGGTGAGGATGCCCTGAACATTGTCCTCCTCTTTGATGATGTCGTATTCCCTTGATTCATTTTTTGTTTTGCTTGTCACCTTTGACAAATCGATATCAGAACCATCAGAACCCTTGACGATGAGTTTTGCAGGACCCTTGTATCCGCACTTATAATTCGTGCACGAGACATCCCCAGAGGGGTTAGGAAACGAGAGTGTTCCACACTTAGGACAAAACATTACCTTTAACTTGAAAAACGGCTACTTATCAATTTTTTTCTTTATTGCCATTAAATCCTTTACTCGTGCATCAACATCGGAAGGGTCAAGTCAAAACTTCTATTGGCACAATCATGTGGTTGGTGTACGATTGGCAAGCTGCATTGGTTGTAGACCCCGATGGTCACATCATAGATGACCTTCAAGTCCAAGGTGTTCTGAGTGCACGAGATATTGTTCAACGATTGGTACTTCTCCAAAAGCACGAACTGACGCCTGAAGCATATGAATTACACCATCGATTTGGCGAAGCCAAAATATGCCTCAAGCATGAGGCGGGTCTCCCGATATTTTCATTTCCGAACCCAAGCGATGAAAACCTTGAACAATTCGATAAAGCGCTTATCTTACAAACAACGATGGAAATACAAATCGAGGCAGGGCATCCAGACCGTCGAATGGAACATTTGGTTCGACTTTCCGATGAATTACGTTCAAGTCAGTTAACTCTTGAAAATAGGTGTATAGAATGGTTTGGTGATATGTTTCCGTATGCCCAAAAAAAGCGGGAACGCCTCGATTTTCTTCGCACAGCATCCGCTCATGAAAACATGGTCGATTTCTGCACATCAACAGGTATCGAGTTGCCGCATCAGGACATACCTGCACAAGAATGGAATCTCATGAGGAAATCAGCCCTCCATGTCATTGAGTTGAAAGCTGAAATTGACCGAGTTGAACAAGCATTAAGAGTGCTTTCGAACGAATATTTGCCATCGGTATCTGTTCTACTTGGTCCTTTACTTGCAGCCAGAATGTGTGTTGAAGCACACGGACGAGATCGCTTGAGCAAATTACCATCAGGGACCATTCAAGTGCTGGGTGCTGAAAAAGCGTTTTTCCATCATCTCAAAACGGGCTCCCCACCTCCAAAACATGGCCATATCTTTATGCATCCATGGATATCTCATTCACCAAAATGGGTTCGTGGGAAGATCTCCCGAA
Organism: Candidatus Poseidoniales archaeon; assembly: GCA_038106355.1. GTDB lineage: Archaea > Thermoplasmatota > Poseidoniia > Poseidoniales > Poseidoniaceae > Poseidonia. The sequence goes on from JAYODQ010000020.1 coordinate 25,631, forward strand.
TGCTTGCATCAAAGGTGAGCATTGCAGCAAAAATTGACGCCTTTCAAGGCGAGCCATGGACGGAAAAGGATGTTGAAAAAATCAGCACACGTGTAGAAGTTTTGCGTTCTGCACAACGAAAGAAGAGAAAGTGATGATGTTCATGACAAACAATCACGAAGGGGCTTCAAAACGGATTTTGATGGAGAAATCATCGATTTGGACGCAAAACGCAACACCTGGAAAAAGGGTGTATGGAGAGCAACTCAAACGCATTTCTGGACAAGAATTCAGAAAATGGGACCCCTACCGGTCGAAAATAGCAGCTGGTTTATTGCGAACAAAGCAAAAACCCGAACAACTCTTACCTCAACCTGGCTCCAGCGTGTTGTATCTTGGTGCAGGGCATGGGACGACAATTAGTCATGTCCACGACATTGTGTGTGGGCCAAAAAACCAATCAAAGGGCCGAGTTCTTGGCGTAGATATCTCCCCTCGTTGCATTCGTGACCTGCTTTTTTTAGCAGAAAAAAGGCCTGGATTTATTCCAATTCTAGCGGATGCAAGAAAGAATGATTGGCAAAACGCACTGCATCATCGAGTTGATTGGTTGTTCCAAGATGTGTCACAGACTGGCCAATTGGACATTTTTTTAGACACCTGCGGCAATCATCTCAAACCAGAAGGAAAAGCACTATTTTCGTTCAAGATGGCAAGTGAACGTTGGACCAATGAAGCGATCACTCACCAAATCGAATCGATGAAATTGAGAATAGAACATGAGGGATTTGTTTGCCAAGAGGTCCTCGACCTCCATGGTTTCGAAGATGAACATTTCCTGTTTGTCATTCGGAGCAACGGGTGAAAAACATGCCTGAATTACCCGAAGTTGAAACCGTAAAAAGGGGGCTGTCATCATCACTTTTAGGGAAACAATTGACCGAGGTGGTTGTGCGAAGAAGCCATTTAAGGTACGAGGTTCCATCTACTATCCACGACCTTGAACAAAGAAAACTTGTCAACATCCGAAGGCGAGCAAAATATCTTCTGCTTGACTTTGAGGGTTCCATGGTCATGTTGTCTCATTTGGGAATGAGTGGGCGGTACACTATTTTTTCTCCCAATGATGCTCAACAGGTCTATCCCCACACGACAAATGGGGGAAAGCAAAGCCCATTTGGAGCGACAACAGGATACGATGGCAAACATGACCACCTTGAATTCAAATTTCATGATGGTAGCGTAGCCGTTTACACCGACCCTCGAAGGTTCGGCTTTGTTGATGTGTTTTCCATGGATGAGGAAGGAGAACATCCACGATTGGCCCCGCTCGGCCCTGAACCCTTGGACGAATGGAATGCGATTGATTTTGCGAGTAAAATACAGAAGAGTCAGCGAGCAATCAAGTTACTTTTGCTCGAACAATCTATGGTTGTCGGTGTCGGAAATATTTACGCTTGTGAGGCGTTGCATCGTAGTGGCGTATCCCCACAAACTTCGGGGAAAAGTTTGGTGACTCCTTCCGGGAAGCCGACAAAAAAACTTCACTCGTTGGTCGTTGAGGTTCAGAATGTTCTTCGAGAGGCAATCGAATCCGGTGGTTCGACGTTGAATGATTTTTCAAACACAGATGGTTCTTTGGGGTATTTTTCTCATCATTTTCAAGCGTACGGTCGAGAAGATGAACCATGCCTTAGAGAAGGGTGCTTTGGCGTCATCGAACGAATTGTGCAAGGGCAAAGGTCAACATTCCTTTGTCCCCGATGCCAAGCATGATTAGAGTGCCCACACAACTGAAATCGCAAATATCCAAAGAACACACGCTGTTATTTTGTAGATTTGTTGGCTGTTCCTTTGGATGACCTCGAGAAATGTCGAACCCGTGAGAACAATGGCAACGATCAGATACCATGTTGTATCGATGACCATGCCAACAAATCCAACGGCTAGTTTGCTTTCTAGATTCATATCGGGTTCCAGTACTTGGGCCAGAACAGCCACCAGAAATAGGGCAATTTTTGGATTAAAGAAGGCAATAGCAAACCCTTCCATCCACCCTTTGTGATTTGATTGAGGCATGTCCTTGTCGGACTGAAAAGAATCGGTGTTCCAAAGTGAATAGCCGTAATACATGAGCAACAGCGAACCCAGAATCTGTAAGGTTTGGAACACGGATGGGTGTTCTTCAAGCAAATAAATGAGCCCGAAAACTGCACAAAGAGCGTACAACCCAAATCCAAATCCATGCCCAAGTGCACATGCAATGCCTCGTTTTCGACCGCCAATCAGCGTGTTGCGGAGAACGACTAGTAAACTTGGCCCGGGTGAAATTGCACCCAAACAAAAGACGGTAGCAGCTGGGAGTAAGACACCCCATGCGATATCCATGGCGAGTTTAGAAGGCGGGCTTACTTATGGTTGCCGAAGTAACTGAATGGAACCAGGTCGCAGTTGAGGTCTTGAAATTTAGAAAAGGTAAATCGAATATGACATACCTTGTCCTTTCTTTTCCAGATATTTTTCACAATTCTTTGATGATTGAATCGCTGCGTTGTGGATTTTTCTGTGCTTCATGACGGTATAGACAGCCTTCATGAGCGTGTCTCGATTCTTCCTATCTCCGGACGTTTCTGTCATATTTTGCCAATTGCTGTATACCTACTTATATGTTGTTTTGTGTGCATCAATCATGCTTCATATCAAAGAAGTGTAGTAATTACACCACTTCAATACTCTGAATTGGTGGCTCATGCACTGTTTTTTTCTTCTGAGGATACACTCGAAATGTGTAATTTCCAACCGTTGTCGACTTTCCATGCCGCCGCACAAACATGGTAAGGCCGGCAGCTCGAAATTTTGCAATTTCAAGTCGTTCTCGATGAGGAGATGTATGAATTTGATTTTTGAGCACAAACAGTCCAAAATGTAGTGCAGTATCTGATTCTTGACGTAATGAGGGCCTTTTCCAACGAACGGCATTCTTGTGTACTCTACCTTGGAGCCCATCAATAAACCACTGTTCCGAAGGGAGTGTTTGTTGTCGAATGACCTTGAGGGATCGAATGTCGACAGCAACGAGGCAAGGTAGCACATGATTGTAGGCACCTACATCAACGGCAACCCAAGCACTTCGACCATCATCGATGGTATGGTTTGAGGGTACAATATCTCCACCCAATCCAAATTTTGTTGTGGTGGAGTGGCCAAAAAATATGGTTCTTTTCCGGTCAACAACTTTGTCTGATTCATACCATTGCTTTCGAATCCACAGATGTTCCGCTTCACTTTGTTCACTCAAGGGGACATTGGGGTCATATCCTGCGTGAACAAAGCGAAATTCATCCAACACAATTTCAGTTGGTAGTGTATCAAGCCATGAAAAATCATCAATCATTTTTGCTTTTGCTTTCCAGAGATCCCCTTGTGCTTGAACGATATATGACCCATATGTTGACTTTCCACCTCTCTGCATCCAAGGTTTCCATGCTTCAAATCCACCATGTTCGGTGAGTGATTGAACAGCCATTTGTTCATGATTTCCTTTGATACAGATAATGTTCTTGTGGTTTCGAATAAACGAAATGAGGCCAGCAGAATCTGGTCCTCGGTCGATCATATCTCCTAAACAAACGACAATGTCCTCAGGTCCTAGTTTGAGGCGATGTATGAGGGCTCGGAATGTTTCAAAATGGCCGTGAACATCACCCACAACGTACACTTTATGCTGAGTGTCAAGACAGTGTTGGAGATATGCTTCAGTGTGAGAACAGCGAATACCTCGACTGTAAGTGAGGGATTTCTTGAATCCCTTCATGTGCCATTCTGAACTCATGAATGAACATCGAGTATGCTTGAAAGACTATATGTTCTTCTCAAAATGTGGTCCTTTTAACATCGTTTTTTCGACAAATTTTGTTCTTTCAAAAAAACTTGACTTTAAACCGTAATGTTGACTGTTCCATATGAGGAGCATGGAGTCGTTTGGTCATGTTCTCCGTTCGCATGCCTCAGCCCAATTTAGTGATGTGGCTCAATGGTGGTGGCTTCCTTACGACCAGTTGAATAAGGCGTTTTTACCTGAACACAAAAACATCGGTGTCCTTCTCATTGAAAGTCTGCATAAAGGACAATCAAAACCTTATCACAAGCAAAAATTATGTCTTCTGCTCTCCAATATGAGACATTTCGCCATCGAACTCATCGAATTAGGCTACACCGTCAAATATGTGTGTACGACCTTATCTTATGCGGATTATCTTGAATCCATTCGTGACCAACTTCCTAACCTCCATCTATGTCGACCTGCTGAATTGTCGCTTCGAAACGAATTGAAACCGCTCTTGGCATCGAAGTTCATTCAGATCCACGCTCATCCCGGATGGTTAACTCAACGCGAATGGTTTGAATCTTCGGTTGGCTCAACTCCACCATTCCGAATGGACCGATTTTACCAACGAGTGAGGAAAGAATTGGATGTATTGATGGAAAATGGCTCACCAATCGGAGGAAAATACAGTCATGATGTTGAGAACCGTCTTGCTTGGAAAGGCGAGCCAGACATTCCTCCAGTGCCTACATTTGAATGTGACTTCATCGATGAAGAAGTTGTTTCTCTTGTGAACCGTGTGTTTACCTCGCATCCTGGTGTAGCACGACTCGACATTCATCCCACATCTGCTCAAGATTTAGAAAAAGCAATCCAACACGCCATTGATGTGCTTCCAAATTTTGGACCTTTTGAGGACGCTTTTTCTGAACAGAGCCGTTCTTTGTTCCACACCAAACTTGCTCCTTTGCTCAATCTTCATCGTATTCTTCCTTCAACCATGAAAGATGCGATTCTTCAACTTGATATTCCACTGTCCTCGAAGGAGGGATATTTTCGACAATTGATGTGGCGGGAGTATGTATTTCACATTCACGATGTGACTGAAGGATTTGCCCATCTCGATGTGAAGCAATCGTTGGTGTCAAACCGAACAGCAAGATGGACTGATGCCTCATCGGAGCCCGAATTGCATCCAAACCAATTGCAGCAAACACACTCGTTACCCCAAGCATTTTGGGGCAAGAAAAGTTCACTTCGTTGTCTTGATACTGTTGTTGAACAAGTTCTTGATGAAGCATGGACGCATCATATTCCCCGACTCATGGTGCTTTCAAACATTGCAAATCTTCTGGATATTCAACCGAGGGAATTGACCGATTGGTTCCATATTGCCTTTGTTGACGCCTTTGATTGGGTGGTTGAACCCAACGTGCTCGGCATGGGTACTTTTGCTCTTGGCGATGCTATGATGACCAAACCATATGTCTCAGGTGCTGCCTATATTCACCGTATGGGGGATTCGTGTTCATCATGTACGTTCAATCCGAAGAAAGACTGCCCCATCACCTCGTTGTATTGGCAATATTTTGAACGCCACAAAGACGAATTTTCAGGCAATCATCGACTCGCAATGACCCTCAAAACTTTGGAGCGTAGGTCCAAAGAACAAAAGGACAACGACAAGCACATGTTCAATCAAATCCATACTCGATTGAGCCAAGGGCTACCGATCGTCCCGAGCCTTGATGATGTTCATCATCCGTAGGCGGCTTTGTCATTATTCTGTATCTTCTTCAGACGATTCCTCTGAAACATCCTCAGCCGAACTTTCTTCGCTCGTTGTGTACATCTTCATTTCCTCATCATCGGAAGAACTGCCGGCCATACCATACAAGCCCATGACAAGGAGTGCAACACCTGCAATGTAGAACAATAGTGTGACAATGTCAATGGGGTGGTCAAAGTTTGTCCAGTAACCAAAGAATTCTTGATTGGTGTAAATTGCAGATTGAAGGCTATCAGCATCACTGTCTGAAAGCTCACCTGAAGTTTCGATGATGAAGACAGGTTGCAAGTCATCCATGCTTGGTGCTGTGGCTTGGTTGCCCATTTCACGAGTGTCGAGGTAGAATGTTGACTTCGAGGTTCCACTGATGATGGCTCCGCTCATATCTTCTGCACTCACCGTAACATCGCTACCGAAGTACACTGGGAGTGCACCTGGGAGTGCATCGAGAAGGGTATCGGTACCAAGGAGTTTTGCTTGAACGGACCGTGTGGTTGGGTCCATTGTTGCGGTACAGGTCGTCACAGGGATGTCCTTCACGGTTTCAGACCCGTCGTTGCAGACGAGGTCAACCACACCATATCCTGAGAGGTCGACTTTGTCACCTTCACCTGTAATGAAGCCGCCAGTTGCTCCTTCGAGTGATTCTGGTGTGAGAATACCTAAGGTTCCTGCTGCCTTTTCCATGTCTCGCCATGAGACATAGGGGCTACCGTCTTGCAAGAGCATTTCACCCTT
>JAYODQ010000021.1:0-29330 GCA_038106355.1 Candidatus Poseidoniales archaeon
GTGAAAGGAACCCGTAGGATGCTCTTAATGACCGAGCTCCTCCTTTACTTCATTCTCTAATTCAAGCGCTTTTGAGTTGTGAATACCTAATTAATGTGCTGATGACATGAGGATAGAACGTTCCATGTCTGTGATTATTCCATCTTCAATTGCTGAAAAAAGTAAGTTCTTGTACATTTTTTCATTCACATTCGATGATTTTGAAAGTCTGTTTTCAATAATCCTTGCCGATAGAACTTCAATTGGGATGAGGAGAGAGAATATCGAAATTTTTCCAACAACAACCATCCACTGGTCTGATAACATTGATTCGAGTTTAGGTTCAAGTGCAAATTCACTAACCACAAAAACCAAGATAGTCACGATGTTTTTTTTGAAGTCCATGAGGATGACGAATATTTCACAAATTCACTTGATACTGAAATCGAACTTTATGTCTTAAGTTACATCATTGAAAAAATTAAGAAGTATTTTAATGGTGTAGAATATGAACCAGTTAAACAAAGTGGTGAGGCAAATGAGGAGTGACGAGTCAAATAATTCTGTAAACAACGTAAATCCATCGCCATTGCCACGAACAGGTCCTGCTCCGCCTGCCAAAGGGCGCCCTGCTCCTCCTGCGAAGGGCCGCCCTGCTCCACCAACCAGCGGTCCACCAGCGCCTCCTCATTTGTCACATGAGGATGTGAACCCTCAATTGAAACGGGCGAGAGATCTTGAGCAACAGGGAGAATATTCTGAAGCAGCTATTCTGTACAGGGCATTAGGTGCTAAGGATGATGAAAACAGATGCTTACAACTTGCACTGAGTAAAGCAGAGCGCAACCAAGTGACCAATATTCACCACGGGGACAACATCATTCAGGATTCAGTTGTCATGAAGGATGACTAAGCACTGCGTGCTAATTCGGGCATCACAAGGAGGTCGTACAATTGGCCAAAGCCAAGTAATCCGAAGGTGAAGAGGTAAATTAAACCTGAAAAAGGCTTATTGTAATAAAATCGATGAATTCCACACAAGAGAATGAAGCAACTACACCATAGAAGATAGCCGGTGAGTGTATCTTTTCCACGGTTTTGAACATACATGACTCCGCCTTGTTGTTGTTGATTATTGATGATAATTGGCCCACTTTGGGAATTTTGTTGCGATTGAGCCAAGAGTGCTTGTTGTTGCATCATCATCTGTTGATTTTGTTGATTCATCATCATCATCGCCATCATCGGGTCTACAGATTGTGATTGTTGTACAGGTTGAGGTTGGGCTGGTGCAAACGAAGGTGCAGCCGGGGTGGGCATAAAACCTGGATAATGCTCTTGGGTGTAGACCTTTGCTTGATCGGTATTGTATCCTTGTTGCAATAATGAATTGTAATATGCTTGTGCGTCACTCATTCTTCTTCCTCCTTTCCTATGATTTTGTCAATTGTTTCAATAAATTCGTCTGGCGTGAATTGAGTCACTTCAGACAAGTGAGGATGATTCGAAGCTACACCAATAGAAAGCATGAGCATGAGTAAGCCCAAGAGGGCAGACAAAAGGTAAATGAAGCCAAAGACTCCGTCGTTTGGAAGGAAATCTTTTGTGGATAAGAACAAGGAGATACTACCTGCACCGACAAGCGTCATACCAAGTTTTGCTTGCCAGTTCAACAGGCCGCCTTCTTCCATAGGGCGTGACAGTGTTGAATGATATAAAACAATTTTCGGAATAGTTTCTCAAAAATTGGGATTCATTTCATCAATGGATTAAGTCTGTTGCCAGTCAGTTCCGTTCCACCAAAGTGTCGAGCCATCGCTCATTTGACGCCAAGTGTAGCCGCTTTCATCCGTCCACTGCTGAAGGACCGTCGGTTCAACCGAAACAACAGGTTGAGCAGGCATGGGTTGGTTCACTTCGCCAATATGTGGTGGAACATTGCCGACCTGAGAGAGGTCAGGCGCATATTGAGCAAATTCATTGATTTGCAATGGAATTTTACCATCGTACAAATCAATGTCAGTTGAGCCACGTTTTCGAACAAACAAAATTCCACCGATGAGAGCGAACAAAACGATAACGCCAATGATGACAAACATGCGTAGTTGAGCAGCAGCCTCTGCTTCAGAAGCGGCTTTATCTTCTGCTATTTTTTGTGCTACATCTCCAACGCCATCACCATCTGTGTCCATGGTTTCCGAGGGGTCGTTGGGAAAAGCATCTGCATTATCTCCAACGCCATCGTCATCTGTATCGAGTTGTTCTGAAGCATCAGTAGGGAATACATCTGCGTTGTCGCCCACACCATCTCCATCGGAGTCCACGGTCTCACTTGCATCAAAAGGAAGGTCGTCGGCGTTGTCGCCTACACCATCGCCATCGCTATCTAGTGTCTCGTTGCCGTCCGTTGGGAAAGCGTCTGCATTGTCGCCAACACCATCTTCATCGGTGTCCAATGTCTCGTTAGCATCGGAGGGAAATGCATCAGCATTATCGCCAACGCCATCGTCATCAGTATCCATGGTTTCGTTGGCATCGTTGGGGAACACATCAGCATTGTCGCCAACACCATCTTGGTCAGAATCAAGTGATTCGGAGGCATCGAATGGGAAAGCGTCGGAATTATCTCCAACCCCGTCCTCATCCGAATCTTGCGTTTCATTTGGATCACTAGGGAAAGCGTCTGCGTTGTCACCCAAGCCGTCACTGTCGGTGTCGGTGGTTTCAGTAGCATCGTTCGGGAAAGCATCGGCATTGTCACCAACACCATCGTTATCCGAATCGAGTTGTTCAGAGGCATCGTTCGGGAAGGCATCTGCATTGTCGCCGACACCATCGTTGTCTGCATCGGCTTGTTCAGAGGCATCGTTTGGAAAAGCGTCTGAATTATCACCAACACCATCACTATCGGTATCGATGGTTTCGGTATTGTCATTCGGGAATGCGTCGGCATTGTCGCCTACGCCATCTCCATCAGAATCTGCGGTTTCTGTGGGGTCGTTTGGAAATGCATCGGCATTATCGCCAACGCCATCACTATCCGAGTCGTATTGTTCCGAAGAATCATTCGGAAAGGCATCATTCCCGTCAAGCACACCATCCCCATCAGAATCGATATCAACAATGGTTGCACTGGTAGAGGACTGTACGTTATTTCCAACTTTACCCATGGAATCTCTCGGTGTGACTGAGGCGGTCCACACTTGTCCAATCGTGGTATCAGCAAATGGAATTGTTGTTTTTCCATCCATAGAAGGCACGTGTGTGCCGTTGACAAACCATCGAATTTCAGAGTTCGATTCAGGATTATTTTCAGGGTCCTGATAATTATAGTTCAAGTTTAGACTCACTTTGTAACTTACATCTCCATATGGACTAATCATCACATTGGTCACGGAGGGAGGTTGATTCGCAGCAATATTTTCATTGAGGTTGTAAGAGATTGTGTTCCATGCATCATTTTGTGCGGTGCCTGTACCGTCGACGGTATTCACCGCAAGCTGAACATTGACTTGCCCGCTACCACTCTGTGGTGCTGTCCATGAAACTGTCCAACTTCTTGAGTTGCTGTTCGAATGCGTTGCGCTTCCTTGCACAATTTTTGCATCAGTTCCGGGATTTGAGAGAGCACCTTTGGAGACGGTGAGGCTAAATCCACCACCGGGATTTAACCCACCTACGCCACCATTAACCCCGATATTGATTGTGTAGGTTTGACCTGGATTGTACGAGGATGGGAAATTGTGAGTTGGCGTCACACCAGAATTGGCATTACCGTGGCATGAACAGGAGTTTGCGCTGTTTGGCTTACCAGAGGAGGAGGCTTCGTTGAGAGGCGTAAATACAACCATCAACAAAAAAACGGAGAGGAAAAGTGCCATCGAAATTTTTCTCATAAAGTTGTTAGAAAGTCATGGTTATTAGTTTCTTGTGGTCGAGACTTCAAACAAATAAGTGGCCATGATTCTCAACAAAAGTTGAAGAATCAAACAACGGCTCAGTTATCGTGGAATCTGAACCGTTCACCAAACAACATCGAGTCATCTCGTTTTTTTCAGATGCACTTTATCGAACGACATTCGTCGTGTCTATCGGTTTCTTTGTAACCCTTTTGCCGACGCTCATCCGTTTCATTGATTCATTTTCCATCATTTCAGCAGTTTGGCCTCACGCAATACGTACCCTTGATTGGACGATGTGGGGGCGTCAACATGCCCACTACATGCCTCTTGTCTTCTTCGGACTAGTTGTCTCTGGAATCTTGTTGAGAAGATCTGTCGTCGCAGACAAGAGACTTGCAATCGTTTTTCTTGACTTGTCTTTGGGTGCGATGCTTTGCTTGATCATGCTGTTTTTCGCATTGGATGTTTTTTACTTGAGGGGTGCTTTTTTGTTGTTACCTACCTTATATGCATCAATCATACTCACCATCCTCCTCGCTCGTCACGGTGGGCCAACACTACGGAAGAAAAGTTCGAAAGATGTTGATTATCGAAGACTCAGTCATGTCCTTGCTGTGTTTTTGTGTTCTTGGCTGCTCTTACCGGGACTCCCGGCGTCGTTTGGACTAGCACCATCGCCACCAAAAACACCGTTGTTTGGATACGGTTCTCAACCAGGCCCTTTCGATATCCAAACGGTCTCCATTCCTTATGATTTACCTCAAGAGGTCGAAAAAATTCGAGGAGATACGGAACTGGATGTCGATTTTTCGATTCATGTGTATTTACCTTTGGTCAATTCTACAGATGTCCCTCTGATTCCATTAGCCATCGTGTTGCATGGATTTCTATATCCAGACGAAAATGCCTATGCGGACTGGATTTCTCATCTCTCCGCAAGAGGCATGGCTGTCGCATTTATTCAATATCCCTCGGATATTTGGCCTGCAAATGTTGAAAGTTTCACGCCGACCGAACGAGGTGGTGTTTCGGATTTTTTGCAGCACACCTATCGACATGATTCGATCAGGGTGGCACTTGAAACGATGAGTTTAGCATTACTATCCGAACAAAGAAATCAAAACGTTGATTCCATTCTTGGCTCAACGCTTATTTCAAAAGATTATCTTTGGATTGGAGGACATAGTCTCGGCGCTGCATATTCATTTTTTGTGCTTGATTTTGCCATGGAACACAATTGGGGCCAATCAGCGTTGATGGTTGATTTTGAATCCCCAGCGCCACGACCAAGTCAAGAAGTTTTGCAACCCAAATGGTCATCTCTTCCTGAGAACACGATTGTCCACAGTGTTGTGACTCAAGATGATATGAGTGTAGGTTCTTGTTCTGGTGCGTTCATTCAAGATTTTTTTACAGAACACATCGGAAACAATTCTGTGTTCATTGAAGTTCCTTCCGATAAGTACGGATTTCCCCGAATGGTTGCCTCGCACTACTTACAAACAAATCCAGCCCATGATTCACTCGCCGATTGGGGATTCTATCGTCGACTTGATGCACAAGCTGATTGGTTGACTGCAGAATCGAGAAATGATTCGAACACCATCGAGTGGTCGAGGAACTATTTGTTGGACCCAGACGTATTGGCACCAATGGGTACATGGTCTGACGGAACTGAAGTCCTACCGCTCAAATTAATCTTCGGGCGTGACACTTCAATCAAAAAATACCAAGATTGTTAGCACCGGCATTGCGTACTTTTGCCAGGAAGTATGGAAAATTGAATTTTCAACCCACTATATTCATTAAGTGATTTGAGAGGTGGCGTCGCTATTCCCGGAGGATTCCTCATGAGTCACCATCCTATGAAAGAACTGCGTGAACGCCTAACTGCGATGGGTTTAATGCACAAACCAACATTGAAATCATGGATAAAAGTCATCACTCTTTTGGGTATAGTCTTATCCTTGTATTTTGTTCATAGTCAAATTCCAATGTATTGGGGCCTTTTGTTGATTCCAATCACGGCTTTGTTTACAACAACGCTCTCCATGGCAGGACATGAGGGAGTCCATGCCTCTGCATGCAACTCAAGAGCTGGTAACATCTCCCTTGCAGCATTGGTGTTTCCACTCTTCTGTGGGTTATCGATGGAATACTGGAGGGACAAACATAACATCAAGCATCATGCTCATCCAAATGTTGTGCATCAAGACCCTGACATTCATTCTTGGCCACTAACATTTTCACAAGAAGAATACCAGCAAAGTGGAAGATTGAGACGGTTTTTCCAACGCAACCTCCAAGCCTATTTGTTTTGGCCTATTTCCCTCCTCGTTGGTCACTTGATGCGATGGGATGGACTCAAGTTCTTACTCACCCATCCCTTCAAGAACAACAAGAAGCGATTCACAAAACTCTGGGCTCTTGATTTAGGATTGATGATGGCTCACTTTTTCTTGTGGATTGGCCTTCCAATCTTGCTCGGCGTCCCGTGGCAAATCACTCTTGGATTTTACATACTTCTCTGGGCACTTGTGGGCACGTACCTCACGGCCATTTTCATTGTAGGCCATGCTGGAAGACCAATCGTTACAGATTATGATGAAAACTGGAGACTACAAATTGAAACCGGTCGAAGAATCAAAACCAATCGACTCACCTCGTTTTTCTTTGTTGGCCTTGATTATCAAATCGAGCATCATCTCTTACCCTCTGTGTCTCACTTCAATTTGCCAAAAGTAGCACCCATTGTCAAAGAGTATGCAGAAGAACGCGGATGGGAATATGAAGAAATGGGCTTTTTCAGAGCCTTAATACACTCAACTGCGTTTCTCCACAAAGCTTGGAGAACACCATCCATTCAAATTGATTCGACGACAACAGAAGATCCTGTTTCTGCATAATCAAATTTCGAGGCAATCAACAATCATTTGACTCGAAAGACCTGAAACGAAGGCTCATAGCATAGAGTCGTCGAGGAGTTCCTATGAGTCGTGGGTCAGCTTGTGCCATGACACTGATGCTCACCATGACCATTGCAATTCCAATCATATCCGGCCTTGCAGCAGCTGGAACCAAATGGAATGAAGATGGATGGCTTCGAACTTCAATCGCTGAAGATCGCTTCCTCCTTGGCGACGAATTTGGTTGTTATGGAATGCCTCATTTGTCCACGTTCAACGACCCAGGCGCGGTTGCTTCGGAATGCACAGAATACATCGAAGCAAGAATCGAAGCGAGTAAATGGGGGCCTCAACCTCTATCGATGTACACGCCTCAAGGTCTCACGATGACTCAACATCAAACCATCAAGAACCTCGGTTATCCCGTTCATGGTGATAATACCGGCTTGGATGCACAAGCTTGGCACACAAACACTGCTCCAACTGATATTTGGGATTGGTTCAATCTTGGTCGACGCGGAGGAAGCCTCGAGCAACTCATGTCGGAACCGGAACAACTAGAATCAACACTTATGGAAGGAGGACTTGTCAACATGTACTGGGTCGGTCGAGTCAATGATGCAACGATTCGTCACGATGCAACGGTGGTCGATATCCTTCGCAATACACCTGCTTGGATGACCACTTGGGGCGAAGCATGGTCATACTGGTCGGCCCATAGGTGCTATGAGGTTGATCGTCGTATGGTTCATAACGACAACAACAGCACCTTCTATTTTGAATCGTTAATCACAGAATCATGTGGTGCAGTTCAGCCTGATGTATGGAATGTTCCTGTGACTTGGATTCTCGATTTCAATGGAAGTAAGATTCTTTCTATAGAAGTTGAGGGGCAGACTTTTGCTAACATCTCTACAGAAAAGAACACAAAAGAAGGATGGTTTTCAAACGAAACACTCCTTTACCTCAGTGTCAAAAAAGGGACGAAGGTCTCGATTCTGCTTGAAAACAATTCAAGTGAATATGACATCGTAGGCAGGACAGAATTCTGGAACAATCACACCACAGCGGTCACCATCGCTGGTCACGCAACCAACGATTTGTTTCAGTGGTCAAAGCGTTTTGATGATGACCCATTCCTCCGATTTACCTGGTTGCTCATTCCTAGACCACTCGATGAAAGTGGACAATGGATTCCATACGCAGTTATTGGTGTTACATTTGCAACAGTAGTGACCATGCTTCACTTTATTCGGAAGGATATACAAACCTCCGAGAGCCAAATTATCGAACGAAACGATTAGGTTGGCTCATTTTAAAGCGAAGAATTGATTTTGAAGAAGGTAAGGCTAGGGTTATCGGGGCGGAGAAAAATGGGTGATGATGTGCGTATCGACCCTTGGTCAAGTTCCCAATCCACAGATTATCAGCGAATCATCGATCAATTCGGGTTGCAAGAATTTGAATACGGCTCAATTGACCAACCTACTCATTTGCACAGAAGAGGCATTGTTTTCGCACATAGAGATTTTCAGAACATTGACAATGCACAAAAAAATTCCCAACCTCATGGCGTACTTACTGGTCTCATGCCAAGTGGACAGATGCACCTCGGTCATTCGATGGTTGTCGAACAAGTTCGTTGGTTTCAACAACAAGGAGCAGATGTGACGATTGCTGTTGCTGATTTGGAAAGTCAAGCCACAAGAGGCATTCCTTTATCGAAAGGATATGAAGTTGCTATCGAAGAATATGTTCGAAATTATGCTGCTCTCGGACTTGACCCGGATAAAACTCAAGTCTATTTCCAATCCAAAAGGGCGGTTGTTCAACGCTTGGGTTTCCAGCTTGGAAAGCGAACAAATCTAAGCGAATTTGAGTCCATCTATGGATTTGGAGGGGAGACAAATCTCGCCCACGTTCAAGCACCAATGGTCCAAGTTGGAGATATTTTACACCCTCAACTCGAGGAGTATGGTGGGTTAAGACCAATCGTTGTACCTGTTGGTGTGGACCAAGACCCTCATTTGCGTTTAACAAGAGGTCTAGCATCGAAATCCAATTGGTTTAATGTGAAGCAAGCAAATCGGGGTATACTCATCGGGCTATCTCTCCAAGACGATAATGCCGAAGTCTTTGGAATGCAATCAAATGGAAGAGTTGACAAGGAAAAAGTGTCCAATGTTTTTGCAATGATACATCATAAACTCACAGAGTTAGGATTTTCTGATATCGAATCCATCCCAAAACAAGGTACCATCCAAGTGTTCTCTGCAACAAGCCGTGACTTGCACGATATTCGAATGGTGCTCTTGTCAATTGAACGACATCTTGGTGGTATGGGGCTCTTGGCACCTTCCTCCACCTACCATCACTTTGCTGTTGGTCTGACTGGAGATAAAATGAGTAGTAGTTCACCGAAATCAACCATTTTTCTTCATGACTCAATCGATGATGTCCAGAAAAAAATCATGAAGGCATATTCGGGTGGACAACCAACCATCGAGGAACATCGAAGACTCGGAGGAAACCCGGAAACCGATGTTGCCTTTCAATACTTGATGTACTTCTTTGAACAGGATGATGCTCACCTTGAAGAGATTCATAGATCGTATCGATCGGGTCAATTACTTGCAGGGGAATTAAAACAACTTTGTGTGGACAAAGCCACCGAATGGATGAACAATCTGAAAGAAAAGCGAGATGAAACGGCTCATTTGGTAGAGCAATTCATTCGCCACGATTGACATCACTGTTTGAAAACACAGCAGGGTCGGGACCAACTGGTAAGACGGCAAGTTCATCATCTGTTAATGTTCGATGCTGAACATCATCATGCAATATGGTGGATAGACCATGTGGGTCGAGAAATTCCAATGTAATGGTCAATGAATCTTTGTTACCAATATTTTGAAGATGATGCGTCATCTCTGCAATTTGTTCTAACGAATCGTCGGGTTGCTCATCCTCCGAATATCCAAGTAAATCACTTCGCACGATGTCGATGACATCCAAAAACCGTTGAAGAACACCCTCAACATTTGAAACATACCCGGTTGAATTTGAACCAGGATTGACCAGCAAATCCAATTCTGGAATCTGAATCGAACAAGATGAAGAACGCACAACTCTTGCATTCAATTTCTCTTTCGAATCGAGCACAAGAGAGAGGCAACCAGGATTCTTTCCTTCAGGAGGAATAAAATCAGTTTGTCGCCAACCACATGAATTACAGAGCAATGTGAGTTGAGTATGTTCACCGAAATAAGGAATTTCATCGATAAGGGTCCTCATCAAAAATTGACCCTTCAAACCACACATAGGGCATGGCATGTCGATGTTTTGTTCAAACATCCTCACACTTCCGTCATGTCATCGGGGTCAACCGCAAACGGTTCCATTTCTAAACCATCAACTCCTCGAACACCTGCGGGTAGAATGAGGACTCTGTCCTGATTGAGTTTAATGATTTGGCCTTTTAAGTCAAGTTCGATAAATTCGTGTAACAGAGAAATGCTCGTTGAAAATTCAGTTTGACGTTTCATGATTTGACCCATATCAACGATAGCTGCATGGCCATCGGCTGCCCAATTCATAATTTGCTCGGTGCCAGTAAAATCATGCAAGGTGGCGTATTGAAGCACGAGCTTGCCGGGTAAAACGGGAACAGGTGCGTAAGGATAAATTTCGCTTAGATCATGAAACTCGATGTGGGTTCTTGCTTTTTGTTCAGATGGGTCGCGAGCGATACTTGGCATTTGAAATGATTTCACATCTTGTAAACGATCTTCGCGAGGAGGTTGTTGCTTTCGTTCAAGTTCACGCTCAGCAGCCTCCATCAAGTCAAGGTCCATCATCTCAGGGACATGCTGTTGCTCATCCGTGAGTTGTGAGGGCGTAAATGCGTCAAGAGAAAACTGACCGTCGTCTCCTGCCTTGGGCTTTTTCCTTCGCACAATGACCCATTTCGCTCACAGTTCATCAAGGCTTGCAAAGAATAAGACATAATGGATTTAATTTTAGATTTCTCATTCCATTCGGAAAGGGAGTGAACGAAACCTCAAGGTTCAAAGAGTGTCGGTGTGAGGAAGATACCATGTCAGACGGGCAGATGATGCTGAAAACCGGAACGAGCACTGTTGGAATCACATACAAAGGCGGTGTTGTTGTTGGAGCAGACCACCGAGCAACCATGGGCCATTTCATTGCAAACAAAAGCGTTCAAAAATTATTCCAAATTGGAGAAAATTTGGCTCTAACAACCGCAGGTCTCGTTGGGCATGCACAATCCCTTTCGAGGACTCTGTCTGCTGAGGTGGCATTGTTTCAACTCAAGCGCCAGCAACAAATGACTGTTCGTGGGGCTGCAACCCTTACTGCAAATATCCTCGTAGGTCGACCACACTGGGTTCAATTGCTCATTGTTGGCGTGGATGATGAGGGCTCGCACGTCTATTCAATTGATTCAGCAGGTGGATCTATTCCTGATGTTTACTGTGCTACCGGTTCGGGTTCACCTTACATGTACGGTGTCCTTGAAGACGGGTTCAAAGAAAACATGACCGAATCGGATGCCTTAAAACTCGCAGCACGTGCCCTCCATGCATCTGGACAGCGTGATGCTGCGTCTGGGAACGGAATGGACCTCGCTGTCATCACTCAAAAAGACGGATTTCGACTCCTTTCCCAAGACGAGATAAGCAAACTTCTCAAGTGAACATTCACATTCCCTGCGACATTGTCGCACACTCAACTTTGAAGTGCGTTCGTCGTAGGACTGAGGTGTAGGTATGACCCTAACTTTTAAAGAAATTAAAGATGAAATCGAAAAACTAGTTCCAAAGCATGTCAATTACAGCATTGACCTTGAAGCGGGAAATATCGCATTGATCACTTCAGACTTCGATGCATTTGGAGGAGGCGATGGCCTCATTGGAAAAATAGCAAAAACGGTGAAAAGAAAAATTGTGATTCGACCACCACTCGAAGATATCAAAAGTCAGGAAGATGCTTTGACGATTATTAGAGAAATACTCCCTGATGAAGCTGGTCTCGGAGATGTATTTTTTGATGAGTGCAGTCGTGAGGTGATCTTGCAATGTGAACAACCCGGTGATGCCGTAGGAAGAAAAGGTGCGAACATCAAAGACATACGTGACCAAACCGGATGGAGCGTCATCGTCGAGCGAAAGCCTCCCTTATTCTCTAGAACTGTTCACGATGTACGTGAATACCGCAATCAGAATTCTGAAGAACGTCGAAAATTATTGAAAGAATTCGGCCTTAATATCCATCGTCCAACCAGAACCGGTGCTACATGGGCAAGGATCACTGCATTAGGCTCATACAGAGAAGTCGGTCGTGCTTGCCATCTGGTGACCACCAACGAATCGAGAATCATGATTGATGTTGGAGTGAATATCGCTTCTGACACCGACCCAATGCCGTTCTTTACTGCTCCAGAGGCCCTACCTCTCGAAAAATTGGATGCTGTTGTCTTAACCCATTCTCATTTAGACCATGCCGGCATGCTCCCTGTTTTATTCAAATACGGTTACAGAGGGCCAGTGTATTGTACGCCTCCAACTCGAGACCTCATGCTGCTTCTACAAACCGATTACCTCAAAGTTGGAGGTGCAGAAGGGAAGCGTGCACCTTACGATATGGAGGATATTCGTACATGTATGCTCCACGTCGTCGATGTAAACTGGAATGAAACCACCGACATTGCACCAGATGTCAAACTTACATTCCATAATGCGGGTCATATTCTTGGTTCATCTTCTGTGCATCTCAACATTGCGAATGGTAAGCACAATGTCGTTTTTAGCGGTGACCAAAAGTACGAGAAATCCTGGCTTTTCGATGCAGCAAATACCATTTTCCCGCGAGTTGAAACACTTGTGATCGAGTCAACGTATGGAGCAACTGGAGATTATCAGCCCTCAAGGCAGGAGGCAAATCAAGAATTACAGGACATTGTTTCACGAACAATATTACGTGGTGGGAAATTGATTTGCCCCGTTTTCGCAGTAGGTCGTTCACAAGAAGTCATGATCGCCATCGACGAATTATTCCGTTCAGGAACTGTGAAACCCGTTCCTGTATGGCTTGATGGAATGATACAAGAAGCAACTGCAATTCATGCATCACATCCAGATTATCTCACCAATGCGTTAAGGAAATCACTGCTCACCGACGATGGTCAAAATCCATTCACCAGTGAATGGTTCCGTCCGGTAAAGGGTCGAGAATTAAGAGAAAGCATCATCATGGATACCTCCCCCTGCATCGTCCTTGCAACATCAGGTATGCTCAATGGAGGACCAGTCATGGATTACTTCAAGTCATGGGCAGCTGAAGAAAGAAATGCGTTGTGTTTCGTGGGCTACCAAGCAGAAGGTACGCTCGGTCGACGATTGCAAAAAGGCTTTTCAGAAGTTCCTCTCATTATCAACGGGAAAACTGAAATGGTGAAAGTAGGTTGTGAAATGGTCACCATCGATGGGTTCTCTGGCCATTCAGATTACCGACAACTGATTGAATTTGTCGACCAAATTAATCCCAAACCCAAGAACATTATCTGTCACCACGGAGATTATCAAAAATGCAATGAGTTGGGACACACCCTTCGTGACAAATACCGTTGCAGAACCTATGCCCCGAAAAATTTGGAAACCGTTCGTATTCTATAGTTAAATAGACGGCATCTCGAAGCCATGTTCTAGTGGATGTTCTAAGTCGTTGATTTGGTCTTCACCTTTTTGTTTTGGTTCGACCTTTATTTCAACCAAATTCTGAGTATATTCATTCTTTGATTTGGGTTCAAGCAACATGTGAATGAGGAAATACAATGGCAAAACCATACTCGCCAAAACAAAGGAAAGGATGTGCTGCTGATCGATAAAAGTAAGGATTGGGAAGACCAAATACAGTGCACAGCAGACCAAAACGATGAGTTTCTTTTGGCTGCTCATATTCATGTCCTAGCACCATTTTATTCATGAACCCGTTGTGTCTGAGCAATGGCATGGCGTCGGGAAAATCGAAATGTGAAGGCTGGCTCATGACCGCTATTGCACCATGGGGAGAAAATGCCGAAGATGCTTTTGACCAAGGACTTGTCGAGTTGGGCTTGGGTGATGTTCGTATTATTCAAGCACAAGGGGCTATGTTGCCCATTGGATTTACCGTCACGGCTCCAAAACCCCTACCAATTGGTTCACTTGTCGAATGTCACATTGCTTCATCGTACGCTTGGAATGGGTCTTCAGCTTCAGCTGGGGTTGCTTTTGCACATTGCATTACTCCTGAAGGGGATGAATGTTCAATCGTAGCAACCATTGCAACGGACATGGATTACGAAGAAACGGTGCTTGCTTTGCGGCGAAATTTACAACGAAAACTTGCAAGTCGAGACCTTGAAGTGACTTCGTTTGATGTTGCGGTCGATGAGGTCACGGCTGGCCAAGACCATCATGGCGTTGCAATTGCAGCATTAATTTTACCAGATTCACTCTCCATGGGCACCACTCGCACAGGACCTATTCGAGGTTCACTCACTCGTGAATCCGAAGAAGCACCGAAACCAAAAGTGCAAACAAAGGCTCCAGCAGCTCCAGCACTTCGACCTGGTCAGCAACGTCAAAACAGCGGAACAGACTTCACTCTTTAATGATGAATTAGCATGGTAGATACTCCTTGGCTCGTGATTCAATGCCCTCATTGTGCGATGTGCCATGGGTCAAAGAAAAAATCTGAACGATGCCAACATTGTGGTTCAGCCATCGGGGAACATGGACGAATTGTTGACACCGCCACAACCGCTCAATCCTTACAAATGAAAGTGGCCCTTGCAAACACCCCAGAAGAACTTCGAGATGAATTGCGTCAAAAATTGTTTGAGCATGATGAGACGATGATCGAAGTCGACGAACCTTCCCTTGCAAGCCTGTTCTCCGCTTGCCACAAAAATTATGCCAATCAAGAATGTATCACCTTCGATGAATTCAGAATTTTTTTGGAGTCAAAAGGAAGTTCCATGTTGGCTGAGACATTCATAGGTCATTTGATGAGTGATGGACTCATTCTTGAACGCAGCCCTACAACTTGGCAGTTCATAGAGTGAACTTCATAGGTGTGATTGTGTGCCGAAGGGTAAGGGCGTATGGGTTAGTTTGGCCTATACTCGGGCGTTTGGGACGCTTGGACCCAAGTTCAAATCTTGGTACGCCCACCATTAATATTTGATATCATGGACCCAGATAATGTGATACCCGAACTTTGTTCGAACGAATTCTGTTGGTACAGCTTCAATTTCAGATTCCAAGACTGCCTCTTCAAATTCTCTGACCATTTGGCCTGTCGTGAATTCATCGAGAAGACCACCTTTTTTTGAACTGGGACATTTTGAAAACTCCTTCGCCATTTTTTTGAAGGCTTTCAATGGTCGCTTTGCTTGCGATAACACATCCAATACTTCTTTTGCTTGAGGCTTTGAAGGGACGAGAATATGTCGAACTGTTGCCAATCGAAATTCATTACCTTCGTTTGCCATGAGTTCTCAGCCTTTCTTGGGTGCGAGCAGAAAGTCTATCAAAAATGTGTGCTACAATCCAACACGATACGCCCAGAAGAAAGGATGGCACACCACGTGAAAGAAGTTCCACTTCCAACGTTGTATTTACAGGAAGAAACATCGACCAACCTAAGACATAGGCAATCCCAGCAAAAAATGAATGAGGCGTTTTGTTTGAACCAAGAAGCCAAGAGAGGTTCCTTCGGTGATGTTCGATAGCCATCATGATACCAACTTTTGTAAAAAACGGCAAGGCTCGTATCCCAGAAGATGAATCGTTGTACACCGAACGAACTGGAATCTCCTTGACACGAAATCCAAGGGAAGAAAGCCGAATGAACCAAAAATTTGGATATCCATAGCCTTTCCAAGAATGTTCAAAATCCCATGCGTGTAGAACTTCGGAGGTCATGGCACAATACCCACATTGTGGATCTGTAACTGACTTGCCACTCGCAAGCATTGTAGCTATGGTAAGAACGCTTGTTGCAAGTTTTCTTTGCAGTGGCATCGCATTGAGTCCATCGCGATGCATAGAACGACTCCCTTTGACGTAATCTGCCTCCCCTCGAATGAGAGGTAACACGACGGATTCGAGGTCTTCGGGGTCCATTTGACCATCACCTGCGAGAATTGCACAAATGAATGGTTGATGGAAATAACCAAGTAAAAACTTGTGACCAGAATCAATCGCTGCACCGACGCCTCTTGCTTCGCTTGAAATAACAATCACCTCTGCTCGGTGTTTTGCCTCCTTTGCAAACAATCGAGTCCGGTCGGTAGAATGGTCATCAACAACAACAATGCAATCAACAAACGGCGGAACAGTTTCAATGACGTGATGGATAAAACGTTCTTCATTATGAGCAGGGATGACCACACCAACCTTGGACTGCTCAATCATGCCTTGTGGCCATGCCCTAAGCCCTTGAACATAACTGAAACGAGCCTTCAATCGTTGAAAGAAGCATAGTGTTCAAATGCACATTTGCCTTCCAACAAACATGGCTAATGATAACCTACACATTCTGTTCTTTGGCCATGATATAGAATTGCGAATCGTTTCGCTCATCATGAAAGGTCGTCAATTCACCGAAAATGTCAGTTTTATCGACTGCGGTTCAACCGATGAAACCAAAACATTAGCTCAAGAAATTCAGTGTCCTGTGCTTCATTATTCGGGTGAAATCATCGTCCAACATATTGCAGAATTTATTTCCAAAGAAGTGAGTTGGAATGGCAAAATATTGTTGATCAATGTTACAAAACATTGGAAAATTTCCGACCTTCTCCTTGATGTGAATAGAGCCAATGAAGATTGGGACGTCTACTACGCCTTTCACACTGATGACAATGCAACCGATGAAGAGGATTCTTCAAGTATTTTGAGCCGAACAATCCCTCGAATTTTAGTCGCTTCGAAGAGTGGGTGTCAACAATTAAGTTCGCTCAATCCACTTGCAACTGCAACTGAACTTGATTCTAAACTCAAAGTTCGAGTCATTCACACCGGTCAACGACCGGTCATTATGGAAAGAGAGTCGTTGGCTACAGCATCGCGATTTGCACAACTGTTTTACTGGATGCTTGAATCAAAACATCCGCTGTTCCTCTTTGGGATTCCCGGTATCATATTATTCGTGCTTGGGTACAGACTTTCTGGAAATTTAACTCACATTTTTACAGAACTCAATACCACCTCGATAGGTGTGACTCTTGCCACCATTGCCATGACCTTGGTTGGGTTGTTTGCAATGATGATCGCAATAATCCTCTACATCCTTGGGAAACAAGTCAAACGAATTCAAGCACAATACAATTGGCCAAGAAATTCTTAGGGGAATGTATGATGTTAGCACCTCATTTAGTGTGTTTTGACATGGATAGGGTCCTTGTTGACCATCTGTCCACATGGCAGTATGTGTACGACCAACTTGGCATCAACAACGATGAATCATTCGACCTGTACAATCAAGGAAAGTTGGATGAATGGGATTGGATTAAACTTGACCTCGACCTCATCAAACGTGCACGAACACCTCAAGTGACGGATTCTGAATTGCGTGCCCTTATGGAGGGCATGCCACTTATGAAAAACTGGAAAAAAACAATTTCCAATATCCTTGGGCATGGGGCTCATGTTGCGATCATCAGTGGTGGATTACAGCACACTGCACGCTATATTGCAGCACAATTCCCATCGTCACAGCCATGGAAGAAACGCTGGGGAGGCATTGATCCAAATACATCCAAAGAATATTGTGAAGGTCAAGATTCAGTACTACATGTTTTTACCAATGGTTGGCTTGTTGAGAACAACAAAGATGCCCATGATGCAATTGGTTCTTTTGGACGATATCAAGTGCAAATGAATGGGAAGGGTTCCATTGTTCGAATGTTACAAAGAAGGCTTGGGGTAAGAAAAGAACATACAGCATCGATAGGAGATTCGGCAGGCGACATTGGTATGTTTGAAGAAAGTGAAGTCTCAATTTGCTTTAATCCTTGGAATGAAATTCCAATTCAAATCGCAAATCACACCATCCATGAATGTGATTTATTGTTGGTCTATGAGCATCTTAAATCAAAATTTGAGTGGAGTTAATTTTATTGTTGGATGATATCGTGGTGAATCAATGAATTATGACGATGTCTCCTCCATCTGCCACAACTGCGGTTTCTTCATTGGTGAATTTATTCCAGGCATGCCTTGTCCGAATTGTGGAGATCACATGCTTTGATTAGGGCCTTGTGAGTTCACCAAAATCAGTGTACAAACTTGGTCCTTCGGTAAGAAACCACATCACACCCAAGCGACTTCTCGAATCCTCTGGCGTCGCATTTACGTTGGTGGAACATGGTCCAGTGCATCCATCGGCAATGGCTACGTAGACTCTCCCCTCTTTGTCGATGTGGAGGTCATTAAAATCAAGCAAGTTTCGATTTGAACCTCCGATATCTCGGCAATCACCACTGTTTAAGCAGATGCTTCCGATTTGGACCGGGTCATCTGTCACCCTGTAGGTATAGAATATGGGATTTTCATCGAGTGCATTCAAACTGTATGTGATGTACAGGTGATATGAAACGTTACCCGTTGCGTAATGGGCGTTTCCATCCCATGGGCTGCCATCGATATTTGGCAATCCAAGTTCACTTGCATTTTCGCTACCAAGGTAGGCGATGGCAATTCGGCCTTCATCCCCAGCGGAGGTTTGAGGAAAAACCGAGGAAATGACTTCAACTGGGCTAATCCGGATGCTTTCTTGCTCCCACGTTTGTCCAGAATCCGTGCTCCGAGACATGTAAATCCCCTCGTCTGCACCGGTCCATACATGATATGCATTCGAAGCGGAATCCGTAGCGACTTCAGAATTTTTACGAGGATTCGGGGTCGAAGTGTCCTCGCCCATCGTTCTCTCAAACCAAGAAAAACCATTGTCATCCGAAACAATCACTGTAGGTGTAGCAACTCGAGGAGTCACATACACTGTACCATCAGGAGCTGTACTAATCGCTCCGTGAAGGCCTCCATTTGTGGTTGCAAGACCAACGATTTGCCCTCCGACTTCAAACGAAGCACCTCCATCAAAACTTGTGAAGCAAAATATGCCAACGAGTTTATTGTAACAGTAATACACTGCGGTTTCATACAGTGATTGGGAAATTTGACCAGCGAGGCCATACCCTGCATCGGTCCAAGGGCCAGTAGCCAATTTGATGTGGTCATTAATTGGTGTCGTTCCAGAATTGTGTGGATTTCCAGCCCATGTTGCACCGTCATTATCACTCCAACAAATCCATGAGGTTTCAAGGCCTTGCATTTGTACATTGAAGATTCGATCCGTTACTGGGTCAACCCAGCCATAGGGGTCACTGGTTGTAAATGAACAGGCAGGCCCAGTCACATCCTCCCAAGATTCTCCATAATCGCATGAGCGCATAACTTTTTCGAGGGCGATAAAGAAAATGCAACCTGTCGATGTGATTCCAATGCTTGGCTCAGGTGCGTTCTCGCCAATTTCACTGAAATTGAAGACCATTGAAAGTGGTTCAACATCAATCGGCCATCCATCAGGACCAGTTACAAATACTCTTTTTTGCTCTTGAAAATCGATAGGTTGGTCATCATTGACTTCTTCCTCTCCAAAACAACCCGAAAGGGATGCAAGAAGGAGGAGGAGACTCATCAGAAAAGGACTGCCTTTCATAGTCCAATGGGATAAGCATGGTGAAATTATACTTCCTATCACTTTGTCTACATGACAAAGTTGAGCAACATCAGTATCATGGCAACCGCTGTGACCAAATTGGGCGTTAGAGCTGAAATGGGACTTTTCAAGTCATGAAGGCTCAACAATTCAGTGCCTCGATACACATTGGGTTTGAAGGAGACGCCTTTTTTGTTCTTGATTTCGATTAAAGCGGGAGCAATGGTCATATCAACACCTTCTTCTTCCAATTCAGCCCGAGGTCTTGATTCTGCAACGCCATGAATGAACATCGGCTCACCATAGGACCAGCCCCTCAAATCCCATACGTGTTCTGCTCTTTCTGAGCGAATATTCATGCCTCTTGGGCCTGAGTAAATGCTGTTGTCCGGTCGCTTCCAATCTCTTTTCAATGAAGAGCCATGGTGCTCAAGCAGTCCGTGATCGATAGAGCACCCTCCAGTACCATCATGGACCATACTTTGATGAAAACCTGCATCTCCTCGCACAAACACAGTTCGTGAACGGTCTTCCCACGTTCGAGTGGTGTTTCCTTCGGAATCGGTTTTGACAACCAACTCTTCCCAATACGAAACCTGATTGTAGGACCAGCCCCATTGAGCCATGCCGTGTGCTGATTTCTCGATATCACCGTCGACATAAAGAACCGCTGGCCAACCAATTCTCGGTCTCAGTTGCCCATACACTTCAACATCACCAACGGCCATGGACCGAATCCGAGAAGTCGGCAAATCCATTGTTTGGCGCCAAGTCTTGATTTTTTTCCATTCCATGAATGCACCAGCCAACATAAAAATCGCAATGAGGCCCATGTACGAAATAACTCCATACACGGTGCTCTCCCTTTCTGCTTCACCGATGGCGATTAAATTGTTGAATTCTCGGAGAATTGTCATCGAAAGCATGATGATGGAAACAGTTCCCACCATCCTTACAACCATCTGCATAGAAATTGTGGATGGAACAGGCGTCCCGATGTTGTTGGGATGGTCGGCAAGCAGTCCTGCTGCATCTTCTTTGTATGGCGACTCAGGATGCCAATCGTCAATTTGAGGAGGAGAGAACAACCAGCCTTCTTTCTTGGTCGCAGTAGAAGGTTCAGTTGCTCTTCCCCCTGAACCTTGGTTGAAATGGACGACTTGAGGCTCAATGTTTTTGTTCGAGAGTTCCCTCATCACTCCTTGAATCTTTGATGGAAATGCTTTGTGAATCGGAATGACCCATAAGAGTAACAAAAAGAGGTAGAAATTGAGGTCTCCCAAGCCGACATCTGCTGAAAATTCAGGCGTAAGAGGTGCGTACCACAATGGAAACGTGATGACGACCAATCCCAGAATGAGCAAAAATAATTCTTTCCCACTCGGCATTTGAAATTCAAAAAAACGAGGTGCACTAACACCTTCTAGCAATTCTTGTAACTCTTTGATTTCGGCCTTCATGGTACTCCCCTCGCGTGCATTGTTGGAGAATTACCGTATTATATTCACTCATACATCATCTCAATATCCTCAAAAATCATTTAGATGATGGACGAGAGGACTTCTTGATAGAATGCGTTTGTTTAGTCCAGATTATGAATGGGAGTGGAATGGTACAGAATGGGTTCCAGCACAGCAACCTGTGTTTAGCCCCGATGGACAACACCTTTGGGTTGGAGAACGATGGATTCCAGTCCCCCCCTCGCACGAACCTGTTTCAGAAACCCGACCGCCTCAATTGATCGAATCCTTTGACATACGCCAATCCGGACCTCAAGAACGCGATGATGATCAAAATGTTTCACCTCCCCTACAAACCGATGATGAGCATTTTTTTGATGAAATTCATTCACTAAATGTGGAACATGATGCGATGGAAGGGAATGATGCGAACATTGAGACATTGGAAGATGAAGAACCAATTGCAATCCATAAACCGGTAGAAATTATTGCCGGCGAAATGAACGATGAAAATAATGATGAAGATGAAGAACATGAAATTCATGACGTTGACCTTGCTGGTTGGGAGATTGCAGTTGTAGGGCAAGATGTCGATGGGAATCGAATTGAATTATTCGACGAAGTGAGGGATGTTACAGTATCCAATTTACTTCGAACCACAGCGGAATATATCGAAGAAATCCCGCTTTTTTTTGGGGATGGAGAACGACAAATTTTTATGGTAACCTTGTACTTACTTCCACCGCGTCATGTTTTTTTCCCATCGGTAGAAGAGCATAATGGAACCCATGTCATCGAAGCACTGTACCGATGCACCATCGATGAGTTTTGGCAAAAAAAGGTCATCGACAGGACCGCAAACGGTTCCCTCTATCTGCCAAATCTGCATTTTATTTGGTATTCAGATGCCCATGAAATAAGTGCAGAAGGACATTTTGGCTTCGATTCCATCCGCCAACAAGACCTCGATATTCAACTGAAGATACCATCGATTTCAACAAGCGACATCATGCAACTCATTGTGTGGCTCGTGAATGGGAAATACGAACTGATCAAGCAGCATCATTGGTAATTATGTCCAAAAATCAAATGTGATAGAGGGCATATTATTTTGTTCAGCCCATATGTTGAACAACCTACAATGTGCTTTGAACTGATGGACACTTGGGTGATTGTACAGGGAATACTTCTTTGCAAAATCGCTCAACCTCAACACAATAAATCGTGGATGGGCCCCTCCACTCATGGAATATTGGGATAAAATTTGAATCAAGGCTATTTTCAGCATCTGTTTCATCGTTTCTATCGTTTCACCAATTCCAGTCCAAGCATCAACCCAAACAAATTCCTCACCATTGGAACCCGCTGCTTCAAACCAGTCGTCTTCAAAACTGAGTGTCTTGATGGAAAGGTTCGAATTTTTCAACAATTTGTGCACAAGTGATAATTCTTCATCAAAACTTATCTTTGAAAAAACTTCATCAAAATACTCTTTCGGAATGAATGGGTCGATGACACCATAGTCTTGAATCGACTGCTTTTGTGTCATAGGATATTGTGTCCAATCTATTGTCGGGTTAAAGTAAACCCAATTTGAATCCCCCCAGAGAGGATCATCAAGTTCAGGCGGTGGAGGCGGTGGCAATTCTCGAGGGTACACGATGACTTGGGCACCTGTTTCCTTCAGCATCTCAAGGTACACATCTTCGAGGTCATTGCCTCTGAGGATAATTCTCTTTTTTTCCGGCGGTACATTTGATGCTCGAATGTCACGAATTAACTCAAAAATCTTATCAATCTGACCCTTGGATTTCTCCCTCAAAGCAACAGGTTCTCTGCGAAAGATTCGACGTAATCCTCTGTTTGCTTGAGGTGTTGGGGCAAAAGTGGAAGGTTCCGAAAATGTGTCGGTATCAATCGACCATGAATTGTCTTTTGATTCATGGATCATCGATAACTCTCGACGTGATTCAAATTGATACCAAAATTCACCCTCATCGACTTGTTCGATTTCATGATGGCCTTGGATTCTTAGCAAATCATTTTGCCAATCTTGAGTACGTTCTGGATTTGTTCGATACACACGAACTTTACCGTACAAATATCCATCATCAGGAGGCTGGATGGCTGTTTGATTCACTTTTGTGATGTCGAGATGCCCTTCTTTTCTGTTTTTCATGTATGCCCTTTGCCTCAACAATCTCTTTTTTGCACGCTCTGATTCTGATGTTAAATCTTCGAGGGCTTCATTCATGTCATCAATAGATTTCTGAAGTTGGTGCTCTTCGGTGATGTTTTGAAAAAAACCACCAGTAGCCCCACTAAGTTGCTCAAAAATCTCCTCGACCTCCTCTGGTAACCCGAGGCCAATGATGTGGAATTCTGCATCGATACCCATCTTCTCAATCTCTTCAATACATGGTCGAATACCTGAAGCTCCCCGGTACTTCCCTCTTGATTGATTATCGAGCCCGTCACTCACAAGGAAAAAAATCCAATCTGAATCTTCAGTCACAAATTGTTGTGCCTCACCGACCAAGAATTTCCAAAGGTACGTCATGCCATCTGGATACGGAACGTGAATATTAGCAAGTTCTTGATGGGATCGCGTTTTCAGCGCCCCAAGCGTTTCGGATTTCCTACGTGAGCAGATGGTCGTTATTTTTGTTGGTACATCAACAAAGCGATGGCATACCTTTTGCCACACCATTTCGGCAATATCTCTTCGAGAATCATTTTCAATTGGTAAAGACATGGATGATGAAGTATCAAAATAAATTGAAACCTTTACCATGGTTTAATCTCCAATCTCGATATCTATGTAGAACAAGGTACCATTTATGAGTTTTGACTCACAACAGAAAGAACTACGCTCTCTGGAGAAGGCTTATTCTTCTTCATCTAGATTCTTATGATATTGAACTGCTGCTTTTAGTTCATCTACATCAATTCGGTTGTCATTGTTGTTATCAAATGCATTGATGATGGCTGATATTTGTCCTGGCGAAAGAGAATTGCCGGTCAGTTCCATTAACCCTCGATACAATTCGGGGCCATCCAACTTTCCATTCTCATCACCATCAAAACGGCTAAAGACTTCATCAAGACTCAAACCATGTTCATCAAGTGCATCTATCAATGCCTTCATCTCCGATTGGATATTCCACTCACTGCCATCAGTCATGCTTGTAGGTCTGTTGATTATGATAAAATGATTTCGTTTGAATTTTATCCTGCAAGTCATCTCTATGAACCAAAAATGAACTCCTACGCCTTTTTCTCAATAAAAGCATAAAACGGGATGATGAGAGTCGAGATTCATGACAAGCGAGGATGGACTTGAACTTGCTTGGTCACTTCTCAAGCCCTATTACGAAATTCCGAGCACGAATGACAAACTTCCTCGAAAACCAATGTATGGTTTTCTTCGGCTTACATTATCTCCGTTCTTAAGAACCGGATTGCGATTAAAATATCGAGGATTAGAGCACATACCACGAAAAGGACCCACGATTTTGGCAGCAAATCACCTATCGCATGTTGACCCCATCATTGTCATTTCAGCGGCAAGAAGGACGACGCATTATCTTGCAAAGGATGGTCACTTTTCAAACCCATTCACTCGAATCGTCATGACGTCCACTGGTCAAATCGAAACAAAGCGAGAAGCTGGTGCTGCAGACGCTCTCTCGAGTGCGGCAGATGTACTTTCTAGTCGAAAGGCTCTTGGTATTTTTCCTGAGGGAACGCGTTCGCGTAAAACTGAACCGCCGTTCCTCCTTGAAGGAAAAACAGGAGTCGCTCGATTGTCTGCATCATATCCTGACACTCGTGTGGTCCCAATCGCATTGATGGGAACAAGAAATGTGATGGCCCCGTTAATTCATAAATTACCTCGTTTTTGGAAGAGGATTGAAGTTCATGCCGGCAAGAGCATATCGTGGTACGAATGGCTCACGGACCATGCTGGTGGAAATTATAATGTGGAATCGTTGCAAGATTTAGCCAAGAAACAACCCGAGGAAATCAAATCAGAACTATCAAGATTGTATCGATTGTTTACCAATCAACTCATGGAAACCTTGAGGCATCTTGGTGCACCATAATGAAAGAATTGAATTGAAATCATCAAAAACCCCCTTGACTTGCTTTGGATACGGGCTTTGAAATGCGCAACTATCTCGACCTCCTTCAACACATTATGGACCATGGTGTGATAAAAGGTGATCGAACGGGCACTGGTACGAAGTCTGTCTTTGGTTATCAAATGAGATTTGATTTAAGAGAGGGTTTTCCTCTCGTGACGACGAAGAAATGTCATACGAAATCGATCATTCATGAATTATTGTGGTTTCTAAAAGGTGAAACGAATGTGCAATATCTCCAGGAAAACGGAGTCCGAATATGGAACGAATGGGCCGATGAAGATGGAAATCTTGGCCCTGTGTACGGAAAACAATGGCGGACTTGGGAATCAATTTCTGGTGAAGTCATCGACCAAATTCGCGAGGCCATACAGATGATAAAGGACAACCCCGATAGTCGCCGAATCATTGTATCAGCGTGGAATGTTGGTGAGCTCAAGGAGATGGCTCTCATGCCGTGTCACGCGTTTTTCCAATTTTATGTCTCCGAAGGGCACTTGAGTTGTCAATTGTATCAACGAAGTGCCGATGTGTTCTTGGGAGTGCCATTCAATATTGCATCCTATGCTTTACTCACTCACATGATGGCTCAAGTCTGTGGATTGAAGGCAGGTGATTTTGTTCACACATTAGGTGATGCCCATTTGTATCTCAATCACCTTGACCAAGCAAATGAACAACTTCAACGTCAACCATATCCTCTTCCAACATTGCAACTCAATCCTTCGATATCAGACATCGACGAATTTACGTACGAAGATATTGAAATTATTGGATACGAACATCATCCACATATTTCAGCACCGATTTCAGTTTGAGGGTATTCGATGATCACACTCATTTTTGCATGCGATGAAGAGAATGCTATAGGCAAGGATGGTGATCTGCCATGGAGACAATCGAGTGATTTGCAACATTTCAAACGCCTCACGCTCAACAGGACGATTGTTATGGGAAGAAAAACATGGGAAAGCCTGCCAGGACTTCTTCCAAATCGAACACATTTGGTCATGAGTCGTAGCCCACGAACGGATGTTAAAACGATTTCAAAAGAAGAAGTTCTTGAACTTGCAAATCATGAAGACATCTTTATCATTGGAGGGGGCGAAATCTATAGAATGTTCATTGAAGAGGCAAAAGAAGTATTTCGGACCGTCATTCATACCATCGTTGAACAAGCGGACACATTTGCACCAAATCCTGAGGATTTTGGATTTTATTTACTACGTTCAACATTTCAAGAAGCAACTGAACGCGACATGTATGATATGACCTTTGAGCATTGGTTACGATGAATCTGGCTTGTATTCGGTAACTCGAATGCCTAAGCGTCCTGTGAAGGCTTCTCGTTTCATGATTTTTTCATATTTCTTTTCAAATGCCGCCTTAAGGTCCACTTCCATCGCCAAACTGTGCCCCATCAGCAAAATGAGGACATCAGCCATTTCTTCGGCACATTCTTCGATGGGTTTTCCTTTGGTGATTGCAGCAGCGAGTTCTCCTAACTCTTCTATAGTGAGGGCCATTCGGTAGCCCATATCATGACCATTTTTTGACGCGAAATCATGTTTATCATGAAAAATTGCAATTTTTTGCATCATGTGTTCCCATTCATTTTCGGGAGTGTGATTCATCCATTGTTCGACGGTTCGCCCTTGCATGTCAAACAACGATGTACCGAATGACTTCAATTTTGCTTTACTTCTTCATGAGCATGGCAATACTCGACCACACGGAAGAGAGATGTTTGTTTGCTTCATTTGACACCTCATGATGATTGAGTTGTGCTCTTGCGTCACCTGGTGATCTGCCTGCTGACCAATTCGAACTAATGAGAAGAGCCGCATACCTTAATTCTATTTCAGCACACAACTTTGCTTCACGAGCCATGGTCATCCCGACCACGTCACCACCCAATCGCTCGATTGCATCAATTTCTGCGGGCGTTTCAAATTGTGGCCCTTGTGCAAGCCAATAGGTGTAATTCAATTTCTCGTCATCAGAAAAGTCTTGAACTTCTTTGAGATGATGTTGAAGTTGGTGATTCAAGTCTTCATCAAACGGTGTTGTCATCGAGGTGAATTGTGCGGATGCATCGTGATAGGTGGTTGCAATTCCAGTGAAGTCGATGTACTGGTCGGCAACCCCGATTTTCCCCGGTGGAAATGTCGTGTGAATCGCGCCAACAGAACAGACCGAAACCAAAGCGTCGATGTTCGAATGCTTCATTGCCCAAATATTGGCATGGTGGTTGATCGAATGAGGTGGGCGATTCGGACTTCCATTCGAGTGATGCCTTTGAAGGAAAACAAGCGTCTTCGTCTTTCCATCGGTTAAAAATTGTTGAATGTGAAGGGGCACATCACCGTATGGCGTCTCGCAGACAATGTGGTCTGAAGAAATCAAGGCAAAGCCGAATTGTTCTAAGGAAACATTGCCACCCTCGACTTCGACAAGGCCAGTTCCTCCGATGAGGCCAAGTCTGTCCATGTGCTTCGCAGGGGTCTCAAGATGTCAAGTTTATTCTTGTAATCTGGCGATGAGTTCGTCCTTTTTACCACTGACTGGTTTTCCGGCTGCTTTGAGCAGTTCCTTCAATTCTGAAACGGTCATTGAATCAAAGTCTGTTGAGTCTCCTGAAAGAGGTACTTCTTCATCTGTTGAACTTTGTTCAGCTTGTGCAGGTTCTTCATCAGCAACATCTTCGGCTTCTTCATCAAATTCATCATCATCTGATGATTCTTCTTCTGCCATTGCTTGTGCCAAAAGTGCTGCTTTCTTTGCTTTCAATTCAGCAGCAACTCTTGCTTCTTCAGCATGGATTTCGTCAAGTGTTGGACCTTTGTCAACAATAACACCTTCTTGGAGCAATTGGCTCTTTCGAATGGCTACAGATCGCAACGGATAGATGGTTTTTGCAACTTTTTGGATTTCGTCTTCCAAACTTCCGTTCATCAATCCCTCTTGGAGTTGTGCATAGGTATTCTTTGCACTAAATCCGAGAATCATTTCTCTGCATTTCAATCGAAGTGCGTGCTTGACTGAGGTTTGAACTCGTTGTTGTGTGATGATGAGAGGCTTGAGACGAATCAAAAATCCGTCATTTGTGACGACATCCACAACATCCTCAATTTTTCCACGATATCGTCGTATTTGCCTTCGAACGTGGTCCGATTGGTGTTCGTGACCAATAAATTGAGTCAGTGCGTCTTGTCCGACACATTCACGGACCTTGAATTTCAAGATCACATGGAGTTTTGTAAAATCACCACTGAATTCTTGCTGTGTCATTGTGTAAATTCTGCCGAGGATAAAATCGTCGGACTCACCGAGTGTTTCGCCAATTTTTTTGAAATCCCATGGATGTCGAGGTGCACGTATGGTGTACCATCGCTTATTCTTCCACTTGTCTCTTTGCTTTCTTGCTGCTGCTCGTGCTTTCGCTGTAACTTTCTTGGCCATGACAATCACTCGTTAAGTCCTATGGGGGCTACCCCACTAGCAAGTTGCCGACTAACAACCCGTATATGAAGAAAGCCCCTCAGTACATGGTCTCCAAACAACAGATTGAAGTTTGATTTTCTTTAGGCACGCCCATGGGCTTTCATCGTGTTCAAATTCGGACGACAGTAAGTTCATTCATGGACGTTGCCGTCGTCAAATCTGCAATTCAATGGTTGGTCGGCGATGAAATTGAAATTCATCTCGACAAAACAACATCCTACCACGGCACTCAAATTCAAATGTTATCGGTTGAGCTGAAAAAAAATCGCGACATTCAAACCTTTTTTTCAAAAATCCTCTCGATTTTTACTGAGGATTTTTTTGATAGAATCGAGGAGAGAATTGATGATTCCTTTGTATTTCATCTCCGCCTCGATGCGGATCATCTTATTGAAAAGGCCATCACTGTCCACGAGAATCAGAAGCACCATGTCATGAAATGCGAAGCAAAAATAGCGGTGTATCCACAACAAAACCCAGTTGAGATTTTGAAGGACTATATAGCCTCACTGAATCCGGTTTAACTTTGTGAAGTTTAGAAAAGCAAGCATTCATGTATGATTACATAACCCAAAAGTTGAGGAAGAAGAATGCCACATGTTGTTACATCTCCATGCGTGAACCACAAATACCAAGAATGCGTTG
>JAYODQ010000001.1:0-105271 GCA_038106355.1 Candidatus Poseidoniales archaeon
TCCCATTACTGTGGTACGAGAGTCCACGGGAAAGGAAGTCACTGTGCCCCTCTCCTTCACTTTTCTAAGTATCAAGAGGATTCCACATGCCCATCGATACAGCAGATATTTTTGGTTCAGACCAAGTTGGAATTCATATTGCCGTTGCCGGTGGTGTTTTTTTTCATCCAAGTGAACTACCGCAAAAAGAAGTCGAGTTTCTCCAATCCATTCTCCAACTAGAACCAGCACCACAATCCGTAGGAGGGTCAAACCTTCTTGGTGCCCTCATAGCAGGTAACTCCAAAGCAATCGTTGTAGCGGATATTGCTACTGAACATGATATCGATCAACTCACATCATTTGGCGATGTCGTCGTTATGGAGGGGGGTGTGAATACTGCTGGCAATTTACTTCTTATCAATGAGAATGGAATTATTGCCTCTCCAAGCATCCCAGATGACGGCCTAGAATTACTTGAGGATGTTTTTTCCATTCCTGTTGTTGCTTCCAGTATCGCAGAACATGATGTGGTGGGAAGTGTAGCAATCGCCAACGACCGAGGTGTTCTTGTTCATCCAGACATCAATCAAGACGAAGCCCTTGTGATTGAAGAAATTCTTGGTGTCACACCGATGGTTGGAACCGTAGCTTTTGGTTCTCCTTTCGTAGGTTCTGGTGTAGTCGCATCAAATACGGGTGCTGTTGCAGGAACATCGACAACTGGGCCGGAATTAAATCGCATAGAAGATGCACTTGGCCTCCTTGATTGATGAATGTGCAATGAAATATTCAAGAGCCTTATTGCTTGCAAAATCATCATGGGTGAAATGCTATACCAAGGGAAAGTCAAACAAGTCTGGTCTACAGATGATGAAAATATTCTAGAATTTCGATTTACCGACCAAATTTCGGTGTTTGACCAAATCATTCCAACCTTGATTCCTCGAAAGGGCGAATCATTGAATCGAACAACAGCACATTGGTTTAGGCTCGTAGAAGAAGAAAATATTTGTCATACTCATCTCATCGACGTTCACGATGCAAATAGGTGCCTTGTTCGAAAAGTAACGGTCATTAAAGAGCCGGGAGCAATTCCCAGAGATATGGATTGGGTCTTTATTCCTCTCGAAGTGATCGTTCGTCATTACTTGTCAGGCTCCGCTTGGCGAAGATTCCAACGAGGTGAACTTACTGCAGAACAACTTGGAGTTTCAAAAGATTGTGAATACGGAACCAAATTAGCCAAACCATATGTAGAGGTGACAACTAAATTTGAGGCGTTTGATAGAAACATCGACAAAAAGGAAGCCCTTGAAATTTCAAACATCACCGAAGAAGAATATCAACGAATGGTTGAAGCGGCTCTTGCTGTTGATACAATCATCGAACGTGAGGCTGCAAAAAATGGTCTCATCCATGTCGATGGAAAGAAAGAGTTTGCCTTTGCAGAAAATCGAGAGATTATGCTTGTTGATACATTTGGAACACTTGATGAAGACCGATGGTGGGATGCAGAAGCATATGCTCAAGGTGAATGTATCGAACTTTCAAAAGAATTTGTTCGAACGCATTATATCGAAACTGGTCATCAAGGAGCACTGAAACAAGCAAGAGATTCAGGTGCAGAAGATCCTCCAATTCCTGCATTACCACAAGAGGTAGTCAATCAAACAGCCGAACTTTACGCAAGTATGTTTGAACGATTAACCTCCGAAGAATTTTAAGAATGATATCGTAGAATGACCCCTGCCCCTCTGCGTTCTGCTGCCTTAAGAATGGCACTTAGATGTCGGATTGCATCAGCAAGTCCTCCATCAATTGGTTCATCTTTACTGACTGACCATACCCTTGAAGCCAAATACAATCGAAGGGTTTGTACTTCGGTATCATTTAGAAATCCGCTGATATGAAGCCCACCACTTCCCTTTGTGAAATTTTCATGGCCCACAAATGAATCAGTGCATCTATGTGCCAATTGTTCCAATAACGATGTTAATTCTGCGTAGATTTCATGTTCCTGTTTGCTGCGGTTTTTATGTTCAGCAGGACAAATGTTTGCTAGAATATATTGCATCGTTGAACCACCTGGATGCGGAAATCTACCAAAACGTTCCCTCGTTTTTTGGTCCCCAAGTTGAAGTGGTGAACCATCCTTTGATAGAATCAGAGTGCATGTGAAAAACAACACAGCCTCATCCCATGGGATTGTAGAAAATTCTGTTGGCTTTTGAATTCCTTGGGATTCAAGTCGAAGTTTCAATGTTTCATCTTGAGTCACAAGTCTTCGCCAATGTTCTTCAGTTTGATTGGAATTCGTCAATACATCATACACTTGTGTGGCAAGAGCTCCGTGAATTGCATCAAGTGTAGCAAATGGACTGGTCGTACTCAATGCATCCATGTTATCGGAGTCGAATGACAATTGGAGATAAGGATTTGTGTATCATTTCTCATCAAAAAATTTCTTCATTCGATCTTCAATGCTTCCTTGCCGATTCGCATCCTTCGAGGGATCCATTTCTTCTCGAATAAATCGAAGCCTGTTACTTGCATTTTGATTTTCTTTTGGTATTCTTTCTGTGTGCTCGACCAGCAAGTCAGTCAAGAATTCATCATTGCTCTCATCCAAGGATTCTTCAAAAGATACATTACCACCATCATCGATGACCTCAAGAGAAATGTCATCATCAAGTTTTTTGGATTTGCTTTGATTTGGTATTGTTTCAGATGGTTTCTCAATCTTTTGTTGATGGATTGCCTTCGTTATTTTTGGGCGAGAACCAATAAATCCAGTCAACCACGCTAAGAGAATCAATACAATGGTTGTCGAAAACATCCAAATGATTTTTGATGAAGAGATGCCATCTGAAGCTGTTTGTTTGTAATATGTGGATTTCATATCATCTCCGGGATTATCATCAACATCATAAGGAGAAGTACATCGAAGCGTCGCTGTTATCTTTTCATCGTTCTGAAGAACACCAGGGTCTTCTATGATAATGATCGGAGCGTATGCCGATGATGTGATATCGACATATTTGGTAAACGACCAACCGTCTTCAGATACAAATGTAATCTCACAATATTCATCTTCTAATATTTCATAACCAGGTCTGAGAATTCCAATTTGTAAGTCTCCATTGGCTGTAAACGATTGTATTCCAATGTTCCATCCCGTTGGGCGAACAACAGTATCTATGGCTTCAGTATCTACAATCTTTCCAAGTTGGTCGATAATTCGTAGTTGAAATGTCAATTGGCCTTTGGAAAAAGTGGTACTTGTCAAGCTAAGATTCACTGTTCGAGTTGAATTTTCATCAATAAGGAATTGATGTATCTCAAGGTCATATTCGACACCATATTGGTCTGAAAGTAGTGCATTAAACCTCTGTGTACTCTCATCAAAGTTTGAAAATTCGCATGTTGCAAAGGTACCATTGAACGGATTTGTGGTAAGGCCCCCAAAAAAGGAGGACATCAATTGACACGTGACTTCGACGTTCGGATACGACCACGATGTGACAAACATGGTCAAATTGTATTCGTCATTCATGGTGACAAAATCAAGTGTAATTTGACCATTGTTTGAGCCATGGGTAATCAGTACTACATTGCCATCGTTTGAATTTTTGAGTTGTATGCCGCTTTGAGTTGATGAAAGAAGTAGATTATCCATCTCGCTCAGAAGGATCTTTGATTCAAGCGTATCATAATTTGATACAACCGGGCTACTTGCCCAAGTTAAGTTGGAATGCTTTACGAGGATTGAGCGGAATTCTGGAGGGAGTTCAGGATGCGTGACCCTTATTTGTGCTAAAAATTCAAAGCCATCCCAATCTGATGGTGGGAGTAGCTCAATTGGAAGTCCCTGTAACTCATGTGGGGCAAGTGTCATTTGCATTGGCCCTCGAGTGTTCCAATCCGTTGGAAGACCTTCGATTTCGATTGTGATCTGAGCGATGTCATTTCCATGATTCACAATCCAAGCCGCAGGAAAACCTCCACCCTCTGAAACTTTCCAATGCCCTCTTGCATCAAGAGAAATGTTCGGTTTTGATGCAACTCGAAATGGTATTGATTCAATGGATGCTCCTGAGCCATCATTATCGGAAATTTGGAACAAAATTTCTTCAATTTCTCCAGCAAATGCATTGGATGGTGGCAAAACATGGACTTGAATATCAATTGTACCGAATGGCCCTACAGTCGAGGTCAAATTTTCAACATGAATTGTCCATCCACTGCTGTATTTGTATACAAATGGAATTTCCGGGCTATTCCCTAAATGATCGATTCTTAAACTCACATTCGAACCATCTGGTTCGACCTCCAAGTTCATTCCTGAAAGGTTAAACTTCCAACCTGATTTTTGAAGGACTGAAAATATGATTCTCTCTGTGCTAAGGACAAATCCATCTGAACGAAAAGCGATATTCATCTCAACTACGGTGCCAGCCCAAGATTTCTGTGGAACT
This sequence comes from Candidatus Poseidoniales archaeon, assembly GCA_038106355.1. Taxonomy (GTDB): domain Archaea; phylum Thermoplasmatota; class Poseidoniia; order Poseidoniales; family Poseidoniaceae; genus Poseidonia. Next base: position 4,458 of record JAYODQ010000001.1, read on the forward strand.
TCAAATTCGACAGAAATTGTTGAGGTGTTGTTGACATCCAAAAGCAGAGTTGTGCCCTCAGTGGTCTGCCAAGTTTGGTCATCTTGTCCATTGTACGTATAGGTGATGGAGGTTGCTGTGGTCAGTTGGTCTGGTGCATTTCCGATATTTTTCAGTTGAAATTGAACTGATCCTTTCGAGCCAGGGAGAATTTCCCGTTCTGAATCACCTTGCAAAGAAATCGACCAATCTCGATTTGGTGCAGCGTTGAGATATAGGGTCGCCATCTCAACGACATCTTGTTGACCAAGGGACGTGGAATAAAAATCAATCTTAAAGGTTTCAAGTGCAGGCAACTCATTTGATAATGTGATGTCGACAGAACCCACTCCGCTGCTTCTTGCGTCAATATTTTTTGTAGGTGTAAGGAAATCAATCGTTACGAATTCATCGAGGGATTCACCCTCAAGTGATGTCGCAGCAGCACTCAACACATACGTATCTTCACCATTCCCGGGATTTTCAATGCCGAGCAAAATTCGGTGTTGTTCTGAAACATTGTACGAGATTGGCACTTCAAGCGAGGCATTTGAAGGTGACAAAATTTGAATGCCGGTCCTAAATTGCTGTAAAACTTGAAGTGAGAAGTTGATTGGAATTCCTCCATCAATTCCATTAAATGAATGCCTCATTGGGGCAGCATATTCTGGCAACGTAAGAATGAGAGTTCCAGCCACAACGTCGCTTGAAGAACCTGAGAATGACATCGTTGTAGAGGACACGACAAGGTCACCCGTTGAATTCCATTCCCAGCCAGAATTCATCATTGAGGCAGACGCCATATTCCAAGATATCGAACCATCTGTAGGTAATTCACCCACAATATTCCATTGAAGGGTATTGTCGGGAAGTGACCGCTGATGGTGCGGTGAGACTGTAAATTGTTTGACCACAAACTGAATGTCTATTTCTGCACATGTGAGTTCGGAACTGCTCCCGATACAAATGGTAAGTTCTGTTGTCGTTGAGTCTTCATAACTTGCAGTTGATGGTACCTGCAATTCTGCAAACAACTCTTGACTTTCTCCGGGTCCAAGTTGAATATTGAAAATTTCATCCCCATTTGAATTTTTGAGTTTCGGAGTGGCACCCCAGGTGTTTGATGTCCAATCAAGCGTTGTTGTTGTCTCAGGTGCATTTCCAATGTTTTCTATCAACAACCATGCTTGAGCAATATTTCCAATTCGGCCTTGACCAGAGGTGAATTGAATGCCACTTGGGCCAAGCAAGGAAAGTCCTCTGGTTCGAAAAACCTCAAGTTGCAAATCAAATTCTTCGGTAATATTCGTATTCGAATTCAATGTAAGCGTAAAATGTACGATTCCATTTTCATCTCCAAGAGCAGTCTCTGGAATTGAAACCTGAAACCCAACCCTTTTTTCTTGCATATAATCGAGTAAATACGTAGGTTGTGAAGGGTCGACAGGTGAAAATATCCAGCCTTCTGGAAGATTTGAATCATCCCAACTCAATGTCCAATCCTCTGTTTTTGAACCAGTCGACATCAAATTGATTTCGACAAGTTCTGACTGCCCGGGAACGATTCTCGGTGTGTCTTCGGGCCCGTATATCTCTGCGACATACGGCTCAACCACCATCAAATTTCTTTGAGCATAGTTGTTATCCTCTCTGGCTTCGGTAATATTGTTGTATATATCAAGGACCAATTCCACACTATGAATGCCTAATTCTGCTGTCACTGTTGCTGTAATTGTCAAAGGACCACCATTGCCGGATGGTGCTGATGGACTTACTTCTGTGAAACGCTGTCGATTGATCTCAACGCCATTAAGAAGGAGTAAAACATCAACATTTGCATCAGGGTCATCAGTTCCAACATTTGAAAATTGACCGGTAATGGTTACCTCTTGACCAGGATTCGCTTGGTTTGGATTAAATGAAATAGCTCGGCCGTCACTTGTTGGCTCCAAATCTGCACGTGCTTCAGAAATGAGTGTATCTCCGATGAGAATATCAATTGCTCCATCGCCATCAACATCTGCAAGAGCAGGTGCTGCCCATGTTCGGTGAGGCATGCCAAGTGGTGTGGACCAACCATCTGATGCATCAGCGGATGAGCCTGTATCTCCATCAAAGGCGTACAATCGTTTTCCGAATGCAACCAGGATTTCCGGAGTTGAATCGCCATTGATGTCCATCCAAAATGGAGGTGAAACGGCGATTTCATCGTTGTCGTTCCCACCTCCTCGTTGGAGATTTCGAGTCCATTCTTGAGAAGGGTTTTCATTGCTAATGTCATGACAACCAAGCAAACCTTCCCGATTGAAATTAAATGCCGATTCAGAATACCACGTCACCCAACACAACCTGTCATGCCGACCATCATCGTCGATATCTATTGCAACGGGCTGAGTATCTGCATAACCATTGGGTGCTCGAAATGAAAAAATTTCATCAGTCGACGTGATTTCCATACCTACAAATTTTGCACCAGTACCCGAAGTCCTACCCGTGGGATCTGTTGGTATTGTGATAACCATTTCGGGGGCACTATCTGAATCAAGTTGAACAATGATTGGACCAGGAAGCCTCATTCGAGGAGCTTCATCGTCACCTGTATCTGTGCCCTGAACTGCGACACGTTCCCAAAGGATGCTCCCTGTTGCCCCATCAATTTTCCAAATCCACATGTTGCCAGAATTCGAGTCAATTGTTGTCAACAGCACCACAGTGTTCGAACTATCAAGTTGTGTAAAAACAGGGTCGGAAGGGTGAGAACCACGGTCTAAACCGATGGACCATTTTGGTGTCGTAGGCGTGTTCATAGTCAAATCGAAGGCCATGAGTTCAGGAACAGGATTGTTGTCAGGGTCATCAACTAAGGCTACAATCAAATTTGGAGAACCATCCAAATCAAGGTCGGCAAGAAGTGGTTGAGTGACTGCAAAATGTCCACTCTCACTTGTAGGCAGGTGAGGCAATGGGGATGAAATTCGGACATCTGGATTTGAGTAGGACCAAATGAGTTCGTTGGAATGTCCACTCTCTTCCCATGTTGAATTCGTGCATGTCAATTCTGGTGACCATACATCGATGTGGAACGCTGAATCTGTGTCATACACAACTATGATTTCGGGCTTCTCGTCTCCGTTAATGTCATGGATGATTGGTGTGGCTCGTACTTCACGTGATTGACCGATTTCCCCTTCCCACGCGATTTTTGCATCATCGCCCGACACAATTGAAATTGTACTGATGAGGTTGCCGTTGGAAATTTCACTGGTAATCATGACTGGGAAGAGGGTGTTGTTCCCACAACGTTCCTTCGCTTGTTCGGGAGCGGTGATGCTTTGTGAAAAATCACCAATGACCGACCCGTAAGAATCTGCTTCATTTGATTCAAATGCTTGCCAATTAATAACGGGAGTTACGATGGCGTCAAGTACTTCGACATTTGTAACAGAACCTTGGCCGGGTCCACCATCGGGGTCATGTTCTGGAATTGGCCCATTGTGTGAGGGAATGCCTCCAAACTGTGCCCATGGCTGTTCGTTTGGATTCCAAGCTTCGACATGGCTTGAAAAATCGATGTGATTTGATTTTGAATCTTTGAAGTGGTCTATTGAACCTGAAATCATATGATTTTGGAGGGAAACTAAAATGACCAAAATTGCCATCAAAATTGAAGGCAACCGTTTTGTGTCATAGGCTCCGCTCTCCATCATTTTTCATGTGCCTCCATAGGGTAATTATGACTTATGCTTCATTTGTAGTAAAAAAGGGCTCTTTTCTCGTGCATCATTCAATTCAGTGCCTGTTTTTATCCGCTTTGGTTAAATATAAGGCGTCGGTGGCCAAACTGACTACGGTCAATTCTCTCCTGAGGTGGAAACCGGTGAAGGACGGAATCTAAGATTCCTTCTTTACCCCATCGATGGAAAGGTGGTGGCAAAAATGTACAAAATCGTAACAAAAGAAGACACGATTCGAATCCCTGCAGAGTATATGCGTAGAGGTCAATCGTTAGATCAATACATCGACCGATTGTCGATGACAGCCTTTGAAGGGCGATTCGATGACCAGAACAGATTCATTCTCGTCACAACCAACCACCAACCCATTGGTCGAGGCCGAATTATCCACGGCGATGGTGCAATCTATCAACGTGTTCGCTTTGATGCTGTTCTTTTTTGCATGGATGACTACGAAGTCGTAGAAGGTGCAGTCTCAGAAATCAATGAATTTGGTGCCTTCGTTCGAATTGGGCCAATGGAGGCACTACTTCACAAATCACAAATTATGGAAGACCAAGTCGATGTCAATCCAGGTGCAGGCCACATTGAGGGAAAGCAATCAGGACGTAGAATTGGCGTTGGCGATTCGGTTCGAGGTCGCATTGTTTCACTTTCGTTCGATACCACTGACCCTCGAAGGTCAAAAATTGGTTTGACAAGCAAACAAACTGGTTTGGGCTGTCATCGATGGATTGATGAAGATAACAACAAAGGTGAGTAAACATGGTCAAGAATCCATTTGCATGTGGTGAATGCAGACTCATTTTATCCGACGGCGTCGACCAATGCCCTCGACACCCATCTGCCAAAGTTTCCTCAGATTGGCAAGGATACGTGATTATTCGAAATCCAGAACGTTCGGAAGTTGCCAAGCGTCTTGCGATTGATGTTCCCGGCACCTACGCACTAAAAGTCATCATTGGAGGTTGAAAATATGGATATTGAAAGATACGAAAACAAACTACTCGACAGAATAGAACTCACTTTTACTCTTCGACACAAGGGAAAATCAACGCCGTCGAGGAAAGAAATTCTTCATGCGATTCTCCGTCATGAAAACGTCAAGAATCCAGAATTGGTGATCATCAAAAACTGCAGTACACGGTTTGGTCAAGCCATGACAACAGGTCTGGCATACATCTATGATTCCGAAGAAGCAATGAAGGTCGAACCAAGTTATATCTTCAAGCGACACGAGAATCTGCGAGAAGCTGAACCGGAAGAAGTTGGTGGTTCAAATGAAGAATCTTCAGAAACAGACGGAGGTGAAGAATGATGGGAGACGGGCCAAACTCACATTCCAAGCACTCAAAGTATTCAATTCAAGATGGACAGCTCGTCCGAGCAGAACATTGTCCATATTGTGGCCCAGGTATTTTTCTTGCCGTTCACAAAGACCGAATGTCTTGTGGCCGATGTGGATATTCAAATCTTGAAAAAGAAGAAGAATAATCACTCATGACTGTAGATTCTTCCATCATTAAAAATGATGGAACAGCGTTCTTCCGTCTGCCATATTGAATTGCAGACATCGTCGACATGATGTGAAACCACTTCGTTGGCACCAAGTTGAAGATATTCTCTCCACCCAGCGATGGACCAATGCTGTGAATTTTCATCCCAATGTGCATCCTGAACAGGACCTTTGAGTTGATGCTCTTGAACAGTTTTGCCGTCTTGAATCCAACATGCTTTGTGATTTGATGTAATACAAAGATGCTTGCCGTCGAGGTAAAAATGACGTGAGAGTGAACAGTTTTCCATAAGAATGCCACTTGAAAGCAATCGACCATCCACCTTTGAAAACTCAGCAATACCACCACCTTTTGAAATTAACAAGATTGAATCTTCGATGCCGTGAATTGAAATGATCTGTTCACCCTGCGGAATGTTTTGGAGTGTCGGCCATGAGGGTAACGGGGCCCTCCATACTTCCTCTGCTGTGTCAGTTAATTTGTATAAACCACGTTTCCATAGGGCAAACACGATTGAATTATCAATGGTAGTCATGCCTAACACATCAGCATTCAGTGAATGCGACCAAATGCTACCCTGCGGATGTAATTCTTTGGATGATTGAGCCATAGATTTACGAACCTCGCTTTTTGATGGACCCTTCTCTAATTTTTTTGAAAGGTCGATTGCTGCCATTCTTCCTATCAAGAGGTCATAATCCAACCATGTTCCTATGAGGAGATCGTTGAGGATACAGGCATGTGTAATTTTGCAAGGAAATGGGGTGACAATGTCTTGTATTCGATTTCCTTGAGCATCGAGTATGGCAACTTCCCCATCGACTCCAAGGGCAACAATGTTGTTGTTCCAAGGGAGAATTTTGAGTGGAGCGAATCCGATATCTGCCACCAAATCACCTACCATGTATCTCCGAATTGTTCTTTCTTGTCAAACCTTGTTATCGATGTTGCTAAATCGAATTATCTCATCGAAGACATGTGGACGACAAAATGGTGACGCTGATTGCCATTAGCAATGGTGATATTGCATCTCGAATACAAGGAGAGGCACTTCTTAGGAAATTGAAATGGGATGTGTTGACCTTGGTCGAAGGGCATCAAGCCTTTTGCCTGAAAGATGTGAGGCTTTGGTTCTTACCTGATCGAATATTATGGGAAGACCATCTTGATGATCGATGGGAAACATCGACTGGCGAAGTTGTCCGGGAGGTCCTATTTCCCTCAAGACATTCAGCGGTAAGTGGTCGACCTTCGCTTACGCTCCATCCAATCGGAATTCCACAAGTCAAAATCGATGATGAAATTCCATATGGAGGTAAAGCTGGTTGTGCCGTTCCACCCAATCCACGAATCAGTGAATGGTGGAAACTTTTCAATCAAGAGATTACAAAGTATCCTTCATTGGAACATTTTGAATTGACGCTCGAAGTTACTCACCACGGTCCTTTTCTTCACGCACCTTCAATGTTTATCGAAATAGGGTCGACATCGGAGACATGGGGCAATCTCGATGCTGCGGATTTCCTATCGAATATTATCATCGAAGGTTTGGGTCTTCAAGGTTCACATCAAATCGGTGTATGGGACGAAAGCACAGCACGGCAAGACTTGGTTGTGATGACGTTAGGTGGAGGTCATTATGCACCAAGGGCAAATCATGTGGGTCTCTTGCCAAGAGTTCGAATTGGACACATGCTTGCGACGTACTCACTTCCATTTGGTACACTAGAACATCCAGATGAGCAATGGAAAGTTTCACTTCACAGCGCATATATGGCGACCAAACAAGCATTTCCGAATGGAACAATTGTTTGCATGATTGAGAAAAAGGCCTTCAAAGGATGGCAGCGTGATTTACTCAAACAGTATTGCGAGGAAATGAACCTGCCCATTTTTCAAAGAAAAGATGTCGAGGCGTTTTCAAATTCAACCAAGGACAAAGAAAGTGTCAAAGATTGACTCTTGCTGGGGAGTCTATGGTCAGTTGGTTCTCGAGATTTATTGTCTCGATGACTATTCGTATGCCACGATGGTTTGTTCGTTGGGTCAGTCGAAGGTATGTAGCTGGGCCACAACTCTCTGATGCTGTAAATATCATGAACCGGCTCAAAAAAGAAGGTGCTTGTTTTACCATTGATGTTTTAGGAGAAGAGATTTCAACGTTTGATGAAGCACTCGACTTTTATAATGAATATGAAAAAGTCATTTCGGCTATTGCACAACAAGAACTCGACGCAAACATTAGTATCAAGCCTACTGCATTTGGCATTCATATTGATTACGAAAAAGGTGCTGCCCTGATCGAAAAATTAACCACATACGCTCACCAACATCATATGTTTGTTCGATTGGATATGGAAGACCACAGGGTGACTGATGATACGCTCAACATTGTGCTTGACCTCCATCAAAAAGGAATAAAAAATGTTGGAACAGTTTTGCAAGGACGATTGCATCGAACTATAGAAGATGTTGAAACACTTCGAGGAAAATTAGGTCCTGATGCGGATTATAGGATTTGTAAAGGCATATACCTGGAACCAGAGAGTATTGCTTTTACTAGTTATTCAGATATTGTCCATGCGACAAATAAAGCAATTGACGCCATGTTCGATGCAGGTGCATACGTTGGAATTGCTACTCATGACAAACCGGTCATTGAGCATGCTATGCAAAAGTTGAGTCAATTAAACATGGGTCCTGGTCGAAGCGATACAAGAGAAAACGCAGGGGCAACACGCCACGGAAAAGGGCCGGGTTATGAATTTCAAATGTTGCTCGGTGTTCGAGGCCCCCTCAGGAGAAAATTACTCAAAGAAGGACACAGGGTTCGTGTGTATGTTCCATATGGTGAAAAGTGGTATGAATACAGTATTCGACGACTCAAGGAAAATCCAACCATCGGAACTCATGTAGCCAAGGCATTCCTCATGCCATGGACGAATCGTCCATGATCAGTACCTGGTCTTCTTGTTTCGTCTCCCTGGTTTATGCCGATTTGGTTTCTGTTCTGCTAACTTCGGAAGAATTGGATTTGGATTGTAGCCAAGCCGCCCTTCTTTCCACGCTTGTCTTCGCTCCCGTGGTGTTTTAGGTTCAAGTGCTTTTTTGTCGACAGGTTCGTGCAAATAGATTCGTTTGATATCCTGACAAACGACTGTACCTTTCATTGTTCTACCTTGTCCAGTATGTATAGCACGAATAACCCACTCACGGTTTTGATGTTCAAAGATGGAACCGGCTTTGAAGGGTGTATCGTATGGGACAAAAAGAACATCTGGGTACGATCTTTCCCCTACTGTGCATGTGAGTTTTACTCGAATCATATCGACTCTCATTGCGTTGATGGTATCCACCTCTTGAGCCTTTAATCGCTTTTTGTACGATTTATCTTTGGCTTGAATTTGATTGATTCGCCAAATTTTTTCGTCGTGTTCAAAAACATCTTCAAGAATAAATTCTTCATCTTTGTCGACATTGATCTTTTCGTGGTTTGAATGTGGTCCGTCGGATAAAATGAATGCCAATGTGACCTCTGGAGGTCGTCGAAATTCGACGGTGTAGATATGATGGCAATCATCACATTTAACGAGTAAATCGACACCTTCACCTCGAGGTTTCTCATTAAGAATCTCATGACCAGTCAAATCTGCGCAATGAGGACAATGTAAGCCATTCTCAAGAGTTTCCTCTTCCTCGAACTCGTCGTCCATGATAAATGGCCGAGCCTTCTGCGTTTGAATTCATCGGCTTCAAGTAGAACAAGGATTGAAAGTCTGGGGTGGGTAGCCATGGCCATGGATGACCTCAAAGGTCGAATGCCCTTGGATGAACTCCTGTCGATGAATGACAAACAACCGAGAGAACAACCTTTGATTTCCAAAAATATTCACGAACAACTCAAGCACATGGAATTGGATGCTTGGTCCATTTCTGTCCATCGCAGATTGAGGGATGCCATTGCACGCTTACAACCAACTACGGTCCTCGAAATTGGTGGGCAAATTGGTTTGAGGACATCTTGGCTGTTCGACTTGATTGAAAGAAAAGAATGGAATCCCGAGCATTATGTTATTATTGAAGAAGGAGCAAAATTTGGAGTAATTCTCAAACGATTGATTCAGAGATACAACGTTATGCATCAAACCAAAATTGTTATTCAAAACCCACTCACATATGTTGATGAGTACACCATGTGGAAACAAACCCAACTTGTGAACAAAGAAGATCATTCAAATTTTCTTCAACATGTGAAGTGTATTATTCTCGATTCAAATATTGAACATCACATCGAATTGGTTGACAGATGCTTGAAATTGATGAATGAGGGTGAGTATCTTTTTACTGTTGAGCCTAGTGTTCCAACCGAGGATCTCGACACCAATCTGCCTCAGGTTCAAACATTGATTTCAAATTTCAATGACTGGATAAGGATGATTCGAGAATCAAACAGGGCGTTTGAAATTGGTTTTACGCCGCTCCATGAGGGAACGATTGTAACATTTAGGAAGATGCATCAATAAGATTTTTGATTTTTAAAACGCCATACCCATACTTATCATCATGCCCAGATTGTCCTGATTTAGGAGCACTTGAATCCATAATCCATTGTTTGACTTCTTCAACCGTTGCACTTCCATCATTCGATTCATGTTGCAAATTTGGCTTTGCTTCAAGGAGCAGCGCAATGGCTCCACTGACATATGCGGTTGCAGCACTTGTGCCATCAACGAGAGCCCATTTACTTTCGAGACTAATGACCGGCACAGCATGTGCAGGAGCAATCACTTCGGGTTTTTTGTTTGGGTCTGTTCGGGGTATGAATGGCCATGTTGACCTTATGTTGTTGTCACCTACCGATGAACCTGACCAGCTTTCACCATTGCTCATGACCCCACCTACGCTAATGACCAATTCTTCGCTTGATGGATGGGCAACATCACCGTCATCATTTTCACCGCCATCATTTCCAGCAGCTGCTACGACAAAAATTCCGGCATCAATTGCATCGTTTGATGCATCTCCTGATGATCTGCCCCCGCCAAATGTAAAGGGGAGGATTCCAGGTGCACCACCGAGTGAAAGTGAGATCACATCTGCCCCTTTGAGAACACACCAATCAATTGCTTCTGCGACGGTTTCGTCTGAACCTTCACCTGATTTTGATAAGGCTTTGGCAACAAATAAATTTACTCGAGGTGCCACACCTTGCAACCAACCCTCTGCTACGATTATCCCAGCCATAGCAGTGCCATGACCATTATCATCGTAGGGTGTTGCTTGACCGTTGATAAAATCAAACCAGCCACCTAACTGAATCTGTTCAATGTCTGGATGCGAAAGGTCAATTCCCGAGTCGACAATACAAAGGTCTACTCCATTTCCTTGAAATGAAATTTGATTGTGTTGTATCATGGCCTGATATGTGGTTTGACGTTCCAGTGCGTATTCTGTGGGTTTGAGCAGGATTGTTCCTCCAGAGAGGTACAGTATGACAAAATACGCAATCATTGAGATAAAGGCTATACTTATGCCAATCGAAACAAGGCGTTTTACGAAGATGATGTCAGGGTCATCAGAGAGGTCAATATCCTCCTCAAATTCTGATTTTTGTATCAACATATATTCGGGTGGTGGCGGCAACCTATCCTCCATTAACTCACCCTAGTATCGTCAAAATTTCTTCCAGTGTATCTGAAAATCGTTTCACATCTTCTTCGGTGTTGTACAAATATGCCGATGCGCGTAGAGAACCCTCAATGTTGTGTGCGTGAAACCAAGAGTGGACACAATGTTGACCACTTCTGACCATCACATCATTGGCTTCATCAAGAAGCATTGCGATTTCATGTGGGTCATGTTTCTTTAAGTGCAACGATAAAATTCCCCCTCGCAAATGAGGTTGTTCGGGCCCAATAATCTCAACACCTTCAATATCTTTGAGCCTGTTTGTCATGATGGTATTGAGGCGAACTTCGTGGTCAAATACTTCGTTCATATCAAATGTAGTGAGGTAATCCACAGCGTCACCAGTCGCTTTCATTCCTGCAAAATGGCCAAGGCCACCCTCAAATCTGGCTGGAGGTTCAGCCCACTCAAAACCATCATACCGAGATGTTTTCACTGTTTGACCTCCTGCTTGAATGGAGCGAAGTGATTCAAGGTGCTCCTTCTTCGCCCAAAATCCACCCATGCCAGAAGGTCCACACATTTTGTGTATGGAGAAGGCAAAAAAATCCACACCTAAGTCTTGAACATCCACCGGTTTGTGTGGTAATGATTGTGCCCCATCAACACATACGAGAGCACCAAAATCATGTGCAATTTTTGCAATTTCTTTTACTGGGGTCGATACTCCATCTAGATTGCCAACATGACCTATTGAAACCATCTTCAAATTGTCACCAGCATCATGACACATTTCCTCAAAGGCTTCAAGATTGAATGTATTATCTTCAAAACTTGGTATGACGCGATGGTCTACGCCTTGTTCTTGTTCGAGTTGCAACCACGGAACTAGGTTTGAATTGTGCTCCCTGTCGGTTGTGAGAATCACATCACCTTTTTCCCACGAGAGCCCCTTTGAAATCTGGTTGAGTGATTGTGTTGCATTCTTTGTAAAGACGATCTCATTGACTTCATTTGCGTTGATCATGTTCGATAATTTTTTTCGGGATTCGATGATTGATTTTGACACCATCGTACCGTATTTGTGAACCGATCTGCCCCCACAACCAGGACTTATTTCATAATACTCGCGAATGGATTGAATCACTGAATGTGGGCGTAATGTCACGCACGCATTGTCGAGATAAGCAGGGGCATTGTCTCCTGCAAGCGTAGGGAAATCTTGTCGTATCTTTTGAACGTCCATGTTCACCATGCCTCCAAATTTGGGAAAAAATCGAGAGCCGGTGAATTGACCCCGCACGACGAACAATTCATTCTCGACGGCATAATTTCCATGCAAGTTGTGCATGTTGTTCCAATTGGAACAAGTGTTGAACATGTAGGAGTTGTGCATGGATGGGCGATTGAACCATCATCCAATCGAACCAGGGCGCTTTCTGCACCACAATCTGCACATCTAGCTTTCTTGGATTGATTTCCGAGGGCATTAATGGAATCATCTTCGATGAGGGCTCCACTTTCAAGGAGAAGTTCGCGTTCTGCTATTCGAGCAGCTTTTGTCTGAATTGTTGCTGTTGTACCCAACATCCGTTGTGGATACCAAAGGATCGTCATGAGTAGAGGTATAGTGATGGAGCCAATGATAAGATGCAACCCAAAGAACACCAATGAATTCGTTCCTCGAACAGCGATGAAATGTGTGCCGCTCCAAGAACCCAGAAGCAAAAAAAAGACCCAAATAAAAAACAGTACACTCCATCCGCGAAGTGAGTGTTCTCGCATTTCTTGTTCCATGACCCGAACATCTTCATGAACGTGATTCAACTCAATGTGGAGGTCTCGTGTTTCAAGAACTGCTTTCCAAAAAAAGTAGAGGAAAAATATGACAACAAGAATAAGAAGAGTCCCCTGCATCATCTCAGAGAGTTTAAAATCCAATGGGAAGTTGCTATTTTGTGTGTGAAAAAAGATCATTGCCCCCATCACAAGATTCCACATGAGGATGAGAGAGATGGTGTGAGTTCTCATTGCGGGAAACAAAATCCATGCATTGTATATGAACCAAAACCACAACATCATTGATAAAATCAATTGGAAATAATTCGCACCACCTACATCACTAATTCCTTGGAGGCCAGACAAACGGGCATTTCCTCCAGAAAATACTTCGCTTGAAATTGAGCCGAGTAAAAAAGCAAGTATGCCAGCAAAAATGGTGGTGATGTATCCTCGATTCCAATCGTTTCGTGCAAGTAAGAAAATAAATTTCATTTCTTTTTGAACATGATTCAAAGTGTCGAAAAATGAATTCTGCTTGAACTGAAAAAAAGGCTGCATATCATCGAGATTGAACGGTTTACCACCAATGGAATGTTCTGAATCAGAATCCAGAACCAATGGGTTCATCTCGCTCATGAACATTCGACGGCGGCTAAGTTATGATAACTTTGGGTCAGATTCTTCAACAATCCTTCCGATGCGTAGCGGTTAAACCATCAATCGCCTCGGAGGGGTGCGGCCGAGATCGCATAGCCTGGTAGTGCGCGCGACTGGAAATCGCGTGGGTTCGTCCCTCGGGAGTTCAAATCTCTCTCTCGGCGCCACACTTCAATTGATGATTCTTCAAGCAAAGCGATTAAATCAAGATGGTAGGTCGCGAAGGTGTTGCCACCGTGGCTTAGTGGTATAGCACCTCATTGGTAATGAGGAGGTCGCGAGTTCGATCCTCGCCGGTGGCTCCACGAAGTAAAATGACAAGAAATGTGAGAATTTATCCTCAATGTATAAAAGTCGAATTTGCAAACTAACATTTGAAGGGTCAACCTTCAGATGGGATGCGCGTGAACAACATAGAGAGTGACAACATTAGAATGCAAAAAAAAGTTCGAGAATTACAATCTCAAGTTAATGAACTCAAAGATTTGGTGAACACTTTACTCAGTGTTATTGTCGATGAACCAGATGGAGTGCACTCAGGAGCAGCACCGATGCCTGAAGGTATGATTCCACGAAATTTGTGTATGTGATTATCCTTTCACGACGAGTTCGGGTTGTAGTCTCGCAACAGGTTGAGCCAATCCCGCTTTTTGGGTCATTTCAATAACGGTATCAACATTCTTGTAGGCTTCTGGTGCTTCTTCAGCAAGAACATTTGGCGTTGACGCATGCACCCGAATACCTTGTTGTTCTAGCCTTGATTTGATGGCATTCGCATTCAAGGTTTGTTTCGCCACTGTACGTGACAGAGAACGACCCGCACCGTGGCAAGATGATTCAAATGCAGTACGACCTCGCTCAGAGGAACCAGCCAAAATCCAAGAACCATGTTCCATATTTCCTGGCACGAGTACAGGCTGTCCTGTTGTATGAAATGAAGCAGATAGGTCTGGATGACCCTTAGAAAACGCTCTGGTTGCACCTTTTCGATGGACACAACATGAACAATGTACGCCATCTATCGTGTGGGATTCTACCTTCGCGATATTGTGTGCTACATCGTATAGCGTGGTTGCTTCGCCTGCATCACCCATTTCTAAAGTGAGGACATCCCTCAATCGTTGTGCTAAGGCTGAACGATTCGCAAACGCAAAATTAGCAGCTGCATTCATCGAATCAAAGTAATGTTGGCCAGCATCAGAAAAAAAGGGAGCGGCAGCGAGTTGACGATCAGGAATTTCAAACTTCCATTCTTCATGCTTCCAGACGCCGTTCTGGAATTTGTATTGTTGCTCCAAATTTCGAACATGATCTGTACACACTTGATGGCCAAGACCACGGCTACCCGAATGAATCATCACGACCAACTGGTTTTCATACAATCCCCATTCCTTTGCACGTTGTTGGTCAACGACTTTTGAGACGGATTGAAGTTCCAAAAAATGGTTGCCACTACCAAGTGTTCCAAGTGATTGAAGACCACGAGCAATGGCTCGTTCAGATAAATCTGCATGTTCTGTGTTCAGCATGCCTTCAGATTCGAGGTTTTGTAAGTCATCATGATGACCATAGCCTAAATCAGCAGCGGCTTTTGCCCCATGATACAAAATATCGGTGAGTTGTTGTTTTGAAATTTCAACTCCTCCTTTTCCTGAACCACCTGCTGGAATTCTCCCCGCCAGCCGTCCGCCCAACTTTTTCAAATTCGGTATATCGTCTATGGTTCCCTCGAGGGCAAGAGCTCGAACTCCACAGTTGATGTCAAAACCAACACCTCCTGGAGAAATAGCACCGCCCTCGTTGCCAAAATTCGTGTCCGTGGCAACAACTCCACCAATTGGAAATCCGTAGCCGAAGTGCCAATCAGCCATGGCCCAAGCCTCACCTATTGCCCCGGGTAAACACGCAGAATTCACGAGTTGGTCAATGGCCCGCATATCGCCGTTTTGGTCAAAGTTTGATTTTGAGGTCACCACACGTGCATCGACATTCATTCTTCCATGGGCCTTAATTCGAAGCGTGCCATCCCCCTCATCAAGAAGATGTTCTGCCCAAGGATGGCTCATGCCATCTCCAGCGACCATGCTCCTATGAGGTTTTTCGGGAAATTCACTCAATTGATAGGCGAGTCTTCAAGGGGGGGTGTGTTGTGGGCGAGGCATTGTGGAGGAGAGGTAATGAGTCTACCAGCAATTGACCTTCCTGTCTTTCATGAACATGGGTTCCAACGGAAAAAATGCAGAATCACAGGTTTGTGGTTTTGGACCACTGATTCCAATCGTGACACATGCGGAGATACATTTGAAGACGAATACACATTCATAGGCGAGCCCCTCATTCCTTCGTTTTCCGAACGTGGCAAATCCCTCAAGGATTCGATGCGGGAAACTTTCCTCACCTTTTTTGAATCCTACCAACACCAACGTATTGAACCATATCCGGTTCTTGCAAGATGGCGAGATGACATTCATCTTACCATTGCCTCAATCGCAGATTTTCAACCACATGTCACATCTGGTCAATCTGAGCCACCAGCCAATCCACTGACAATATCTCAACCGTGTATCCGACTGACTGATGTCGATGCCGTGGGTCGCTCAGGCCGCCATTTGACGACCTTTGAAATGATGGCACACCATGTATTCAATCGCCCGGAAGAGGGTCAACTCATTTACTGGACCGACCAATGTGTTCGATATTGTCATGAACTGTTTACCCAAAAACTTGGAATTCATGCTCATCAGATTACCTATGTCGAGAACCCATGGTGTGGGGGAGGAAATGCAGGTAATGCACTAGAGGTCATCGTCGGAGGTTTGGAACTTGCAACACTTGTGTTCATGGATTTAGAAGAAGACCCCGAGGGAGAAATTGAACTCAAAGGTGACAGATATTCCACCATGCCACTGCAAATTATTGATACTGGGTACGGCCTTGAGCGATTTTGTTGGGCTGCAGCAGGGACTCCAACAATTTACGAAGCAATATATCCTGAATCGGTACAGTGGTTGAAAGAATTATCAAAATTCCATCTTGTACTCGAACAATGGCCAGAATTGAATTTAGATTTGATATTATCAGAATTAAGTCGCCTTAACGGCATCATGAATATTGAAATTGGAACAGATGCGAATGAACTACAGAGCATCATTTTGGCTAAACTTGCCCAACGAGGAATCCAACTCACAGTTGAGCAATATGTTTCGATTACCGAACCCCTCTCTCGAATATACGCAATCCCTGACCACATGCATGCCATTTCGCACATGTTGGGTGATGGACTTGTCCCATCGAATGCAAAAGCAGGCTACCTTGCACGTATGTTGGCAAGAAGAGTTTTGAGGATGAGGGATGATTTAGGCATGGCAGTGAGTCTTCGAGAACTTGGAGCACATCACCTCGAGTGCAATCTCAAGGGGGAGGTTCAAAAACAAACAAGGGATGGAATTTTGCACATCTTGGACCTTGAGGAAATTCGTTACGAGGAAATGATGAGAAAAGGCTCACAGGTCATGCTGACCATGCTTCGTGATCTACCAAATGATGCTTTTACAATCCCTGATGAAATTCTCTTCCAACTCAATGACTCTCATGGCATACCACCTGATATTGCTGTTTCACTTGCCATCGCATCTGGTTGGTCAAATGTTCAACTGCGGACAGGATTCAATGCTGAAATGGCTGAACGACATGCAATACTTGCGAAGGAAGCAGCAAAGCAAGACACATCAACGAAGAAGTTGGATTTGAAAGGTATTCCATCAACTGTGCCGATGTATTACGATGATGTGTATCAGGTGGAATTTTCTTCAAAGGTCATCAAATCAATCCCTCTCGAATTGGGATTCCATTCAAATGCAACTCATTGCGTTGTTTTAGAATCGACATTGTTCTATCCAGAAGGCGGGGGCCAAGAATCGGATAGGGGCTTCATTCGACATGTAGGAGGCCTAGTTCAAGTCGTTGATGTTCAAAAACAAGACGATGTTATTTTGCATTTTACCAATGAGCCAGTGGAATCAAATCAAGAAATTCAAGGTTCAATTTCTTGGGAACGACGGAAGCAATTGATGGATCATCACACTTCTGTCCACATCGTTGGCGGGGCAGCACGAAAACTCTTGGGGCCGCATATTTTCCAAGCAGGGGCCAACAAATCAGAGGAGATGGCTCGGCTTGATATCACTCATTTTGGTCGACTTTCGCGTCAACAACTTGACCAAATAGAAGACTTGGCAAACCAAGCCATGAAGGAAATTGAACAAACCCAAAAAACTATTCTAAATCGAAAAGACGCAGATGCAACACACGGTTTTGATTTGTATCAAGGTGGTGCGCCGAAAGGTGATATTATTCGAGTTCTCAAAATTGGAGAACATGATACTCAGGCATGTGGTGGAACGCATCATGATTATCCAGGGCAAATTGGATTGATTCGAATCGTCCGTTCAACAGCCGTACAAGATGGTGTCGAACGATTGCATATTGTTGCAGGTGAAGCCGCAAGAACACACCTCCGGCACCAAGAAAAATTACTTGCCGAAACATCTGAAATTTTTGGCATCCAATCTTCAGAATTGCCAAAAACTGCTGACCGGTTTTTCAAGGAGTGGAAGGATCAGAAAAAGAGAATTGAACAACTTGAAGCTGAGATTGTACGATTAAGAACCAGCGGAGGGGGAGATGCAACCTCCTCCTTAGATGGGGTTCGATGTGTCATTATGGAGACAGATGGCGACCTCAAGCAAATGACTTCGATGCTGAAGGAATTGACGTTGGATCCTGCTATCCCCACACTCGCAATCTTGGCATCTTCAGTAGGAGGTCCTAAATTGATGGTTGCAATAACTGAACATTCACTTGCGAGTGAACGTTACAACGCAGTCGACATTCTCAAAGTAATGACGCCTCATATTCAAGGCGGTGGAGGAGGGAAACCCACGTTTGCACAGGCAGGTGGAGCAGATGCATCTGGATTGCAAGCCGCCCTCGAAGCAGGGAAATCATTTCTTGGACTCGGCGAATGATTGAAGTGCCTCACGATCAAAATGAGACACTGCAAGAGAAATGGCCTTTGAAAGTGGAAACCAATTCACCTCCTCAATCTCTTCAACAAGCGGGTGAAGTTCAGAGAGTTCCCCATTCCATTCACATGAGTAAGTGAATGAGACAAATGAGATTCCTTCTTGATGGAATACTCTTTGAGTAATTTTTTCGAGCCCATCAGTTGAATCTAATTGAAGGCCAAGTTCTTCAAAAGTTTCCCTCAAACATCCTTTTTCAGGGTGCTCGTCATGGTCCATATAACCCCCGGGAAGTGACCAAAATCCTTTGAAATGCCCTCGATTAATTTTCGCCATGATCACCTCACCTTTTTGATTGAAGATAATTAATTTCGAGACCAAACGATGCATCGAACGATAAATTGATTCTTTGACAATCACATCAATATTTTTTTGTAAAAACACGTCGTCTTTCCAAATCCAATGCTGTGGCCATTCAATATGAGGGTATGCTTTTGTGACTCGAATCATGGATTCCTCAAATTCAATTAGAAATGTTGCTTTTTCATCGAATTCGATTCCCATGTTTGCAACCTCTTCAACGGTAGGAAATCGATAGTTGAGGTCACTTGGATTTGACAACATTGAGGATGTCATTGGGCCATTTCCATGCTGGTCGACAAGTAAGACCTTCCCATCATGTTCCAGATAGACGACATGCGTTGGGTGCACATGTTACCCTCCATGATGTTGTTGAAGAAGGTATGCACAAACCCTCAAAAAAGGAAGGTATCAAAGTTGAAAATGGATGAGGTTTTGGTCGAAGCATGCGAGTTCATGAGTTCCATCCCGAAATTTGGGCCAAAGCGTACGGACTTGTTTGCGACAAAACGAATTCAATTATTTTGATTGACCCTGTGTATGATTACACCGAGGCCTACCAATCGTATCTCAGAGAACATTCATTGGAACTCCAAGCGGTCATTGCTACACACACGCATGCGGACCACATCACTGCCTGCTTCACGCTCAAAAACATTCACAATTGCGATTACATCATGCACGAATCAACGGCGAGTTTAGGTGTGACATTACTCGTGGATGACTCCACTATCATTTCATTTGGTGGTCATTCCATTCGATTTCACCATGTTCCTGGTCACACCAACGATTCGATGATTGTGGATACTGGAGAACACCTCTTTACCGGCGATTTTCTATTCACTGGAGAGGCGGGTGTTGGTCGAGATGACCTACCAAGTGGTCGAATGGAACATCACTGGACATCACTTTCAAAGATGAAGAGCCTGAATGGAGCATCCATGATGTACACAGGTCACGAACCTCCACATACTGAAATGAAGACATTGGCTTGGAATTGGGCCAATAATCCAGTTTTGAATATGTTATCTTATGAGGAATTTGAGCAGTGGCAAATGAATACGATTGCAAAACTTGGCTCTGTATCAAAAATTAAGACTGCTCTTCCGGCGAATTTATTTGGAGAAGTTCCAGATCACATTCCGTGGTTGTCATAAGAAAGTGTGGGTGCTCAAATGCAAATCAATGCTCAACATCGATCTTTCCCCATAGCATTGTCATTGATGTTTGTTCTCCTTTGTTTCGCACCGATCTCTGGATTGGCAAATCCCGTTGGGAATCTTGAAAAAATGGATTCTTACCTACTTTTGAGTTTCGAATCTGATGAGGCTCTCGAATACGAAGTCATTTACCAGTTTCAATCACATTATTCTCCCGAGGGTAGTGAATTTTCGTATCTCGGTGTCGAATATTTAGGCGATGCGCCACTCATTAATGGCGGCCTTATTCGTGCAACTGAAGATTCAATTCGAACAATTTCGACATGGCCTGAAATCAAATATCTTGAACTCAATCGAGAATTGGAATTTTTTTATCTACCTGCTTCATTTGGAGGACAAGAAGAAATTGACTCGGGTATCTTGATGCAAGAAACAACACATGTTGTCAATGCCACGACCACATGGAGTAGGGGAATTATTCAACCAGATGGGTCAATTGCTTTCGATACTGATTATGCTTTTACTGAATGGGATGGTGACGGTACTGCAATTGTTGATTTGGATACTGGAGTTGATGCTGGCCATCCTGACTACGACTACCTTGGTCCTTGGACGGGCGAGAAAACAATTTATTCGGCAAAATGGAACGGAGTGTGGTCTGAAACAACAAACTCTGACACATCATCTGGCCATGGGACGCACGTTGGAGGCACCATCGCAGGAAATGGTGATGCATCTGCTGGGCGAAGGGCGGGGGTTGCAAAGGGAGCTCAACTTGTTGCCCTAGGTACAGGTGACGGAGCCTCGATCTTTGCAGCTGAACAAGGTTTGGAATGGACTTTTATGCATTCGATTCCGGGGCAAAATGAATTCCATATTCGTGTGGTATCAAATTCTTGGGGAACGGATGGAGATTACAATCCACAAGGTGCTATCGCCACCATTACCGATAGACTTGTCTTTGAAAATGGAGTTGCTGTTATTTTTGCTGCATCCAATTCTGGTGGTAGCGGAGATGAATGTACTGGAGGATTGCGCACAAATGTGTATGCCAACACACCCTCCGCAATTTCGGTTGCTGCAATGACGCATGACGGTACTCAAGTCACATCATTCTCGTCGCGCGGTTGTAAATTACAACAACATACATGGCCAGATGTCGGTGCTCCCGGGAGAAATATTTGGGCAACCGCACCTCGTGGAACTGCAATTGATGCCTTAACGAAATTACAAGGACAAAATGACCTGTATTACATGTCAATTTCTGGCACGAGTATGGCAACACCTCATGTTGGCGGCATGGCTGGCATCATTCTGGATGTCGCTCCTTCACTCGGTGTGGCAAATTACCACAGAGAGGACCATGACGAAGGCTCCAGTCTTGTGGGTGGAGAAGGCACTGCATCTTACGGACAATATTCCGATTGGGAAACTGCCAATTATTCAAGGGTTCATGAACTTGAGTTAATCTTAGAGTTGACCGCCCAGTACGATACACGCCAAAACGCTTGTGAAGATGGAAACGATGAGGATTCATGCAATGATATCCCCTCTCCCTGCTATCTTTCAAAAACTGGCCAATGCCATGATTGGAGAATTGGTCACGGACTTACAAATGTGGATGCAGCCGTCGGTCTTGCTAGAACCCTTCAACTGATGAGGGACCAGAATCATGATGGCATCGTTGATCATCCCGAATACACTGTTTGGGATGCATTTGAGATCTATGATTCTATTTTTTCAACCAAGGAAATACCTTTGGAAACTGATCGATTGAGACATGAATGGAAAGGTGATTGGAATCACTTCAACAACGGAAATTCTGGCGCTGGCGTTTTCTCAACTGATGACCGTCATTATGTTTGGATTCCGAACGGGACCTCCTCATTGCTTGCACAATTCACGCCGACTGAAGTTGACATTGATACGGCTCAAGTGGGAAGCTTACAACTCGAAATCGATCTCGGTAGTGA
This sequence comes from Candidatus Poseidoniales archaeon, assembly GCA_038106355.1. Classification (GTDB taxonomy): domain Archaea; phylum Thermoplasmatota; class Poseidoniia; order Poseidoniales; family Poseidoniaceae; genus Poseidonia. The sequence goes on from JAYODQ010000001.1 coordinate 26,311, forward strand.
TGGTTCAAACGATGCCCAAGGACAAGGAAGTCGGGTTTCAGACAGTTGGATCTATGACCTCGATGTTGGTTCAGAACATTGGAACACATGGGTTGAATTTGATGTATCGGGGCAAGCGATGACGTTCTTAGGATTTATCGAAGATGCTGAATTTTTTGAATCAAGCATACCATATACAGTTGATGTGGTTTTGACGCTTGATTTGTCAAGTCCAGTTATTGTAAATATTCCCCAGAAAACCGATTATTATTCGGACCTAGATCCAACCACACCTTCGGATGCGTGGGATGATTCATACTCGGGTCAGTTAATTTATATTCGACAAGTCTATGATCAACCTTCAGTGATTGAACGAATTCAACCTTTAATCTCCGATGATGAAGAATCTGAATCTTTTTTTAGTGCCTTAGGTAATTTACTCACAGAGCATACCTTTGCATCATTTTTCAGCTTCTTTCTTCTTATCAGCATACTTCTTGGTGTTGCTTATCTCAATCGACTCATTCGCACGGAAGAACCTGGTCGCTTGAATCTTGATGTCCTCGAAGGAGAACTTCACGTAGATGATTCCAATTGAATTGGATTATCTGGACCGAGAGGATGAGGTTTGGCTTGAGGAAGTTTTTGCAACTCTTCAAATGACTGTTGGCTTTTCAATTCAACAAACATATTGTCGAGACGACCTCTCATGTTGGTTTTCATCGTAAGAGAAATTTGACCTTTGATGCGAGTAAGATCGTAAGAAAGTGGGTCCATGATATCCACGGCTAACTGTGAAAAATTTGTTCGTACCACTTTACCTCTCCATGAAGAATAGCCCCACCTAAAAGCGATTCCAATGACACTAGCTGCATACAAGAGAAGGATAACAACGACAGAAAAGAGGACCGGATTGCCACCATTTCGAGCCTCTTCTAACAGGTTCCTTCCAAGTAAAAAGAGTAAACCAATGCCGACAATTGGTTTTAGGATACTGTCCAACCATTGGTCAACGGGAACGAGACGGCCTTTCGCCGGGTCAACAAAGACCAAATCCGATTCAAAAGCGGTATTGAGTACGCTAAGAATGGACAAAAAAATCATGTAAAAGACCCCAGCAACTAGGATTTCTAATTCCCACGCGTCCAGATTCAAGACCCAATGGACAATCAACCAAGCAAATAATCCAAGGAATGCAGCTTGTGGAACATGGCTAAAATGCACAATTTGTTGAGATAATTCAGTTAATCGAGCATCCTTATTCTCCGAAGAACGATGTGGTCGAGGGATGTGAATGACTTGCCAATGAAAAAATCGTTCAGCGTTCTTGAGTGAATAAATGACAATCTTCTTCCGAATCAATATCCACTCCATGAGTAACATGAACGGAAAACCGATTAAAATCACTGGGAGAGCAATAAAAAATGTGAGTGGAAGAATGAAGAGAGATGGGAGCAATAGAAAATGCGAGAGTGTCAAAGGGTGAAGAATATCAGCCTCGATGAGTCTTTGTTTTGAAGGTGGTAGTCTTAATTGTCTAGCGATATCATTGAGTGCGTCGCGAAACACAGAAACTTGATGGCCTGAATCGATAATTTGTCGGACATTTTGCTTGTATTCTGATGTTTCATGACCTGAGCCAACAAAAAGTTGCCATGCAAGTCGCATTGGAAGAGCAAGGAGTAGAGGGATGAAAAGGATAACAAGGCCGTATCCAAATCCAGTCGAATCCATGGTTTCCGTCGCTCCCAAAGAAGCCTATCTCACCTGTTGTTTGAAGTTGCCGTCACATACGAATATTCATGACCCTAATTTTGTAGTCGGACATCATGGCACGAATAGCAATCACAGATGGCATGGAAGAAAAAGCGATTTCTTTGTTCGAAAAGGCTGGACACGAAGTCATTGACAAATCGTACACTGCCGATGAATTGCTTCAAGGTGCACTTGACGGGGTCGATGCCATCGTTGTCCGGAGCGCTACAAAATTGACCAAACAAGTGATTGATGCATCAGCGAGTTCACTGAAAGTCATTGCACGTGCTGGTGTTGGTGTTGATAACATCGACCTTGAAGCTGCAGGGTCTTTGGGAATTTTCGTAGTGAATGCACCACAAGCAAGTACCCAATCGGTGGTTGAACTTACATTGGGCCATCTGCTTGCAAGCCTTCGATTTCTACCAAGATCACATGAAGGTTTGAAACAAGGGAAATGGGAAAAGAATTCTCTCAAGGGAACAGAGTTGAGTGGAAAGTCCCTTGGCCTCATTGGATTTGGTCGAATTGCCCAAGGTGTCAGCAGAGTTGCACGGGCTTTTGGCATGGAAGTTCATGCTTTTGACCCTTATGTACCTGAGCGTGTCGCAAAATCTGAGAACACAAGATTACACAAGTCTGTGGATTCGTTGTTCTCCACTTGTACGCACATATCCATTCATTGCAACTTGACCGATGAAACTCATCACCTGGTGAATTTGGAACGGATTCGAATGATGCCAAAGGTTGGTTCGGATGGAATTCCGTGTGGCAATCACATTGTGAATTGTGCACGCGGGGGAATTGTCGATGAAGATGAAGCGTTTGAAGCCCTCCAATCATCAGAATTAACGAGCCTTGCTTTGGATGTTTTTGAAACCGAGCCCGTGGACGCAAAGCACCCATTACTCCAGCATCCAAATTTTCATGGTACGCCTCATATTGGTGCCTCAACTCTTGAAGCACAACTTCGTGTAGGATTGAATATTGTCGATTCTGTCCTCGATATTCTCGACGATAAGGAGTGCGATTTTGTGGTGAATCGCTCTTTCCTCCAATGACTTTTACTTTGATTCGCCTCTGAACATAAAGTAAGCAGTTAGGTTTGCTTGCTATGAATCATGGGTCGAAGTGTACCAACCTGGCGTCGTCGAATTGAATATGAATTGGACCGATTGCAACCATTCCGGCGTGCATTGCCCAATCATGAGAAGGAAATATTTGATTCAATGATGAATACAATTCGACAGAGAAGGTCGTCTGGAGGCTTACTCCCAAGTCATGATATTGTCCTTCCTCTCGTTCTGTCCCTTCTTCTTGAAGCGTGGGGTAAAATCCACGTGTTGGAACAATCATTGCAACAATTAGAGTCATCTCAACAGGGTGAACATATTGATTGAAGGTCACCTTTTTGATGCTCACCCTTCGTCATGTAGCACGCACATGATTGCATGGATACTCGATGATTGTGGGTCTGCACATCGATGCCCATGCCCTTGGATGCCGACATTGCAGGTATCAGGAAAAAGCAAGGACCTTGAACATTTGGAATTGTGGCTTGAACAGCCTGAGATTCAAACAAAATATGGAATCAGGAGTATACATTATATCAAGGCCCGCCTCGATCTTGAAGAATATGAAATTCATCGAGTACTCGAAGTCGAAGTTTCTTCTGGACGAATGCTCAAACCTTTGGGGCAACACATAGAACACAAAGGTGATTTCACAAGATTCACACTCTATTCTCTGGACGCTAATGTTGTTCAACGGTTCCTCAACGCATCACAAGTTTCGCTTTTTGAACGAGTTCTTTGGAAAAGTGAACCCATGCACTTGAGCAAGGTTGAGCAGCCCTCAAGTCTGAAATTACGTGGGATTGAATTTGCAGTGATCTTTGATACAACACACGGCTTTCGTACACTTTCGACACCTATTGCTTCGGTTGAATTTCGTCCACTTGAACATGAAAAAGGACTGATTGAATCTGCAGTGAAGAGCACTATCGTCGTTGATTTTTCTCACTTTCCGTCTCTTAAAGAGGCACTTCTTTGCATGCAAAAGCAACTTCGTCGGATTGACCCGGATATCGTATGTACTTGTTCGGGGGATACCATCGAATTTCCTGCTTTGCTCAATGCTGCTCAATCGGTTGGGCTAACCCTCCATTTCAGTCGTGACGATTCGCCACTTGTGGCCCTCAGTCAAGCTCGCACCGTGTGGTCGTATGGGCAAGCCCTCAGAAAGAATGCGTATCATCCACTGCGTGGACGTTTTCATCTCGATATTTCGTCAAGTTTCATAGTTCGTGAAGGGGGTATATCAGGTCTTCTCGAACTGTCACGTTTATCAAATCAATCAGCACAAGATATATCTCGCCTGTCACCTGGTTCGGTGATAAGTGCTATTCAGATACGAACAGCAATGGATGACGGGGTACTTGTGCCATGGAAAAAGAATCGTCCCGAAGATACGAAAACGGCGCTTGAACTTCTGCATTCGGACCGTGGTGGTTTGTATCTTGACAGTACGCCGGGATGTTTCTCGAATGTCATTGAACTCGATTATGCGAGTCTTTTTCCAAGTATCATAGCCACGCGAAACATCTCTTCAGAGACACTCAATTGTCCATGTTGTGTTCCAATAGTGCGAAATGAACACACGCTCTTTCTCCCACTCGATGTTCAAGAAGCGTCTGACGAAATGAATCGGAGGAATATGGAGCACCGATTTGGTAGTGGCTTATTTCCTCAAAGCAACAAGTTTGCTCTCCCCGTCCCTGGCCTAAATTTGCACACTTGCGGCCGTCGGCAGGGCTTCCTTGGTCGGGTGGTGGGTCCAATCATACAACGCCGTCGGGAACTCAAGCGTCTCCGGGTTTCCAAGAAAGATCGCTATGATTTGCAACAGAATGCTCTCAAATGGTTACTCGTGACATGTTTTGGTTATACGGGATATCGAAATGCGCGATTTGGGCGTATTGAAGCACACGAAGCCATCTGTGCCTGGGCACGAGAAATACTTCTTTTTACCATTGAAGAAGCTCAAAACGCTGGTTGGGAAGTGCTACACGCCGTTGTCGATAGCGTATGGATTCGGGATGTGCAAGGAAGAAGTCGTGATGAACAACTTCAGGCAGCCTACAAATTTGCAAGTGATATCACTCAGCAAGTTGGTATCCCACTCGAATTTGAAGATATGTATCGCTGTATTGCTTTCGTTCCAAGTCGTGTTCACAAATCCGGTACGCTAACAAAGTATTGGGGGTGGAATGGAGATGATTTCAAAATCCGGGGCATTGAACTACGTCAACACTCAACATGCAAATGGACAAGTTCTCTTCAATCCAAGGGGTTAGGACTTCTTGTCAAACATTTACAGGAGGGGCAACATCTGCCGTCATACCAGCAACAGCGTGAAGTTCATGCACTTTTTCATACTGAATATGATCGTATTTTGAATTCAGATGTTGACCTCAATGCCTTTATCGTTTCACGGAGAATCTCGAAGACTCGGCAACAGCGAACGGTGATGAATTTGACCCATGCAGCATTGTTGCGAGCAGAAAAGTATGGGATGGAAATACCAGTTGGGGGACGAATTCATTTTGTCGTCATCGACCAAAACGATGAGATTCCAATACAGCGAATCGTTTTGCAAGAAGAACTTTCAAGGGAAACGATAGGACGAGTGGATGCAGCATTTTACATTCAAGACGGAAATCGAGCACTTTGGTCCATCTTGAGTCCGTTCGGATGGAGAGAAGGAAAGATTGAGAAGAGTAATATTCAGTGCAATTTAAACGATTTTGTCCATTTGATTTGAAGCAAAATCAATGAGCGTGAGAGATGGCTTTTCATCGATCCAGAATCCTGTTTGAGAACTTGGCTCATGACGCAAGAAGAGTCGCTGAATGCCCTTTTTCTCAATGAGGTTGCCATGAAGTTGACATTGAACATTTGACTTCAAAATTCCATTGAGCATGAATTCACGGCCAGTTTGAATGTTTGAGTCACCTGTTGAAACGATCATAAGCGGGTGTATGAAGTGTAAAGATTTGAGGATACGACATTCGTGTTGGAGGAGCATGCGTGCCTCCCGATGACCGACTTGCTCATCGGTGTGCATCATGAGAAGACCATCGATGAATACGAATGGGGAACCAGTCAATTTTATTTCATCAGGCAACCGCTCAATTTGTCGAACGAGTTGATGCAATGTAAATCCCCTACTCACATACAATCGAGAAAGACATTCTTCGACAGGCTCATTCATTTGGCGCAGTAATTTAAGCAATCGAGTTGGGTCCATTCGGCAAGCACCATCGATCCAATGAACAGGATAACCCAGTGCAAGAACTTGACATATCCAAATTTCAGCGACAGACCGCATATGTCTCCCTGCTTTGTAAGGGCTTGAGAGGTGATACCACTGCCCCATTTTTGGAAAAATATGGTGGTGAAATTGAGATTGATGTGGGTGTTCCAAGTTCATATCGAAGAGGGAGTTGTCGATTCCTGCCCCATCACCGAATGCGATTTCGGGTTTCATGTCAATCATGGAATATGGTTGAAAGTAGTCGAGATTGTTTTTGTTAGCAGGAAAAGAAAAGTGAATGTGAGATTGAGACGGAGGGTGAAGTTGAAACACCATAGTCAAATATCCTCACATGAGGGAATAATGTGGATGAACGCATCATCATTCATTGCGATTTAGACGCATTTTTTGCTGCAGTCGAGATTCTTCATCACGGGTTTGACCCAAATACGCCACTTATCATCGGATCTGACCCTCAACAAGGTAAAGGCAGAGGAATCGTATCAACTTGCAATTATGCTGCTCGTCGATACGGGATACGTTCAGCAATGCCAATTTCAGAGGCATGGCGAAGATGTCCTGCAACACCTTTTGGGCCAGGAGTTTACATCGGTGGAACGAGGGGTCTATATTCAAGGGCGAGCAGAAAGGTCATGGACATTTTGCGTTCGTCCTCCGATCAATTTGAGCAAGCAGGTATCGATGAGGCTTACCTTGAAGTCACGCAGAGATCAGAAGGTGATTGGGATAATGCATTTGCTTTAGCACGGAAAATGCAACTTCAAATCAAAGAAGAAATTGGGTTATCAGCTTCTTTTGGAGTTGCACCAACCAAGATACTTGCAAAAATGTCGAGTGAAGAAAATAAACCAAACGGAATTTTTCGCATCCTCCCCAATGAAATTTCAGCCTTTTTTGATGGTCGAAGTGTTCGACAAGTTCCGGGAATCGGACCTAAAACATCTACGCAACTATCGGAGTGGGGAGTTGAAACAGTCGATGAAATGTATAGGTTAGGCTTCTTAGGGCTTCAGAAACTTTCAAACGAACGATTTGCGACTTGGGTCATCAATCTTTACGAAGGTACGACGAGCAACCAACTCAATACGTTTCATCAACGAAAATCAATAGGAAAAGAACGAACATTTGACCGAGATACACATGATATTGAATTTGTCCTTGCGGCCCTTGAGAAATTACTCCATCGATGCGTAGAACTGCTTCAAGAGGCGCAAGCAGGTGCACGAGTCATCGAAGTCAAAATTCGATATCAGGGGTTTGAAACCTATACTTTTCAGAAAAGTATACCAGTTGCTATGGATGACCCGGATGTTTTTTTGCGATTAGCACAATATCTATTTGCACAAAATGTTGAGTTTGACAAGCCTATGCGCCTTATCGGAATTCGCTTTAGTCATTTAGAATTCATTGAATTTCGACAAGAAACACTTGTATGATTATTCGAGTTGATGCATTCGAACCAAAGTTGTCGTAAATGCACTTAATTCATTGGGTATCGAGATACCTTGGATGGGCTGATTAAGTGAAAGGCCGTTCTCTTTTTTCGCATTCCAAACCATGCCATTGAATTCCTGAATTTGGTTTGAGAGTAATCTCAAATTTTGGGATCTTGTTGCATCTTCGATGAATGACTGAATCTGAAGTTGAGGTATTGAATCACATTCAACTGCTGATTGACCATAGAGAACAGAAGAAATATGATGTGTAAAAAACGGACATATTGGGCTGAACAGGGTCATGAAGTCTCGAACAATTCGATGAATCGTCCACGTTGCACGAACATCATCATCGTACAATCTCGATTTTACCATCTCAAGATAGTGGGATGGTAATATGCCGGTTCCAAATCCCTTGAGGGTTTGCGTTGCCGTGTAAATATCAAGTTCTCTCCAAGCCTTGGTTACTTTTTCCAACACATGTTGAAATTCTGCTAAAATCCATTCATCCTCAATTTCAAGTTCCATTGGGGCCTCATCAAGGGAAAATGAAATTTCGAATTGGCTCGCAAATCTTGAAACATTGAATAATTTTGTTAAAACCCCGTAATATTTCTTTTCGATGTCCTCTGGATTGATTTGAAAATCATCACCAACTTGAGCGTCGCATGCCTTCCAAAGACGGAAACATTCCGACCCAATTTTATTGGCATTCAGTACCACTTGCGAATCAGGGCCTTTGATTTTCCAGGTTGCAGTTTTTCCACCCGCCCCACACTCAAGAACACTATCAGCATCGATTCCGTTACCTAGGGATTTGCTCATTTTTCGACCCCAAGGGTCCATTCCAAGACCATCTATCCAAACATGCCTGAACCCAGGTTTATCGAGAAGAAGGGATGATTTGAGCAAGGTGTAGTAAAGCCAAGTGCGAACGATTTCCTTCCCCTGTGGTCGTAGTGCTGTTGGAAATGCACGTTCAAACACTTCGGGCTCATTGAGGTAACCGCTTGTGAATAAATTTGAATTTGAAGAATCCATCCATGTATCAAAGACCTTTTCTTCTCCAATGATGTCTGTGAGCGATGCTTTCATTTCGTCGTAAGAACCTAGATACTCTCGAGAATCTCTGTCGATCACTTCTGAACCAAGAGGAGGTTCTTCTTTCCATGGTTGTACATATGATCCTGGGGGTGGAAGAATGATTTTACGACCTTGGTCTGCATACCACACGGGTATTTCGGTGTGGTACCATCGCCTTCTTGAAATTGGCCAATCAATGGTTATATTTTCCATCCAATCAAGTAAAAATTGCCGATTTCGAGGAGGATGAAATTCGATTTCCTCGATATGATTTTTCATCACATCTTGCATATCGGTTTGTTTCACATACCATTCCTTGAGAAGGATGATTTCGACTGGATTCTTGCCCCGCTCGGATATTGGAATCTCTTGTTCCCTATCCTCGATGTTGTGGAGACGGTTGTTGTTTTCAAGCCAAGCAATGACTTCTTTCCTAGCTTCAATAACTGATAAGCCAGCAAACGGTCCAGCAATGTCGGTCATTTTACCCTCGAGGTCGATGGCTTGGAAGGGTTGAAGCCCCAATTCTCGGAAAACAGCAACATCGTTTTGGTCCCCAAATGAACAAACCATCAGTACACCTGAACCAAATTCACTTTTGACGGATGGATGGGTTTGGATGATCACCGATGCATCTCTATGCTCAACTGGTATTGGAAGTGTGATGCGTTTACCTATCAAATGACGATATCTTGCGTCTTCAGGATGAACCATGACAACGCCACATGCACAAATAAGTTCAGGGCGCGTTGTAGATATTATGACATCAGTTCCGTCTTCACAGGTCCATCGAACATCAACGAGTTTGGTCATTCTCGATGTTCGTTCGACTTCTGCATCAGCGATGGTCGTTCCTTCAACAGGGTCGTAGATGTTGGGGCGAAGGTCTTCCACGATTTTTCCTTGCTTGAACAAATCCACGAAAATTGATTGTGTAACAGATCGATAATTCGGTGCATCAGTGAGGTATTCGCGGTCAAAATCACAGGAAAGGCCAACCCTTCTTGCAGTTGTTCGCATTGCGTTCGTGAATTCTTCAATCGTTTGCTTACAGAGTTGAAGAAATTCTTCTCTTTCATACGTTTTCATTTTACGCTTGGTATTCTTTTCAACGGTAAACTCGATGTTGATTCCGTTTCTATCGACGCCCCACGGAAAATACACTTCTTTCCCAAGAAGTCTTTGTGAACGTGCCAAAACATCGATCATTGAATATTGTGCAACCGCTCCGATATGCCACGTTCCAGAGGGATAAGGCGGAGGTGTATCGATGACGAAAATCTCTTTTCCGGAGTTTGGTTTGAAACCGTAACGTTTTGCATACACTTTCGCATCCGCATAGTGTTCTTCTTGAATTTGTTTCTCAAGGTCAACAGACCATCGTTTTTCGGGTAACTTTGGAGTTGGCATGTGCCTCACCGGCCCCGACCATGTAACTTGGCGGGTCCAACTTGTCGTCATGACTGGTGTTTTTGAAATCGTCGCATCTTGAATGAATCTCATGGTGAACATTGAATTTTTGTCGGCAACCATTTGAAGAAGGAGGGTCTGGATAACAATGGTGAGCATTTGAGTACCATTTCACCTGAGGAACAACCCCCCAAGCGAGGTGGCAGCCTTCAGAGAATTGGTGAAATCACTGAAAAGAGTAAAAAACATTTTTCGAAAAAAGGTGCTGACCTTGGTAGAAAACTCAAAAAAATGGACTCTAAAACAACAATTGACGCAGTTTTAGAAGCACCGAAACGTTTCCAACGTGAATGGCAAAAAACTGGTGCTACAGGAGCGATCACAAGATATCCAATTCCCACGGTAGTTTTGTTTTTACTTCTATCTGGATATTTTGTGACACAATCCGGGTTCCTCGATGATACACGCTTTGATGATGACCCCGAGAATCCCGCCCTCAATGTCAACGGAGACCTTGAGGTCTACCTCCCGGATGGAAGTAAAGTCGCAGAATTGATTGGAAAGGTGGAGGAAGATTGGTCAACAAATGTGATGATCATTTACATCGAGTCAGCTGACAGGAACATCTCCGACCAAAGAATTCTTCAAGAAATTAGTTATGTTGAGAAGAAATTAAATCCAATTCAAAACGATGAATCGGATGACGTCATTTACATTTTATCACTTTCGACTGTACTCAAAGAAGTGAATTCGAGTGCACCTCGAATTCGGGAGGCGTTCATCACAGAGTCGGGAAAACAACTCTGCCCTGGAGGGCAAACTGATGACTGTCTGTCCGCTGAACTTGCAAAACAGCTCAATGAAGCATTTGCTCTCACTGATGAGCAAATTGGAGGTGCGTATGAAATTCCCAGTCAAGACACAATTGATTTGGTCGTCAACAACATGTACGAAGATGGCAAACCTAGTGCAGGTCTTGATAAATTGGCACGTGATGTTGCAGGTGCTGAAGATGGCGGCCCGGACGGTGTCCTTGATAGGGCCATTATGGCAATTGCTGTCACAGAAAACAGACCAGCCAAACAAATTATTGAAGAAACTCAAGCATTGCTTGACAACATCTCCAAAAAAGAGCGTCCATGCCAATTCAACCAAGATGGAAGTCCAGATGGCGGCCAAGTATGTACATGGGATGATTTAGGTATTCGTATGACGTTAACCGGACCCGTCCCCATCACCAACGCAGTAACTGAATTTTCATTTCGTTTGTTCTGGGAAATTTTTCCTTTAGCTGTTGTATTGGTTGCAATTGGTCTGTTTGTCTTTCACTCCGACTTGCTTCAATCGGGTCTTTCGGGTATTCGACCAATTCAAGGAATCAAGGTTGTCATTATTGCTGGCTTACCTACTTTGTGTGCTGTATTTTGGACCCTTGGAATCATCGGTGCGACGAATTATGAGGTGACGATGACAGTCATCATCGTTGGACCAATTCTGTTAGCCCTAGGCGTGTCGTATGGATTGCATATCACCAACAGGTACGCCGAGGAAAAAGGAGAGAAAGCAGAAAAAATGCGAGCTTCCCTCACATCTACGGGACGTGCGGTCTTCTTATCTGCGGTAACAACGGTCATCGGTTTCATTAGTTTGGTGTTCACTCCGATGGCCCCTATACAAACCGTGGGTATTGCTCTTTCACTTGGAATTGTTATTGTATATGTTTTGACAATTTTTATGGTTCCGAACTTAACCCTCATCCTCGACTTGCGTAAACCATCCCATCCACCACTAAAGGCATTTGATTTGATGGTCGATGTACCTATCAAAAGAAATCGGTATGTTTTGGTGTTCTTCGCATTGATCATTGCTCTCTCCGCAACTATTGGTCAAGCAAATGTAGAAGAGAACATCGATTTACTTGGAATGGCACCTGAAGGGGAGTCTCCAGTTGTCAAGATGAAACAATTCAGCAGAGAATTTGAAGCAGGTCAAGTTGGAATGGTGCTCGTGAATGCTCAGGTCACTGGAGATTTGAGAGATTCTGACCCAGCAAACGATGACCCTTATGGGAATTTAGAAAAAATTGAAGGATTGGAGTTGCAACTGAACCAAATCGAAAACACCTCGGCAGTATCCATCGTGTTTCTCATGAAAGCCTCAGGTGTATCGATTGGAGTTTCATCGAGCGATGCTGCTCAAATCATCAACAATACGCCATTACCTGATGACGTCAAAGACTTCGCTAATGCTTTATTTAACCAAAATATTGATGCAAATACTTCATTTTGGGATATTCTCAAAGCCCCAGATTTGTATGGATTACCTGGTGATGCCCAAACTCAAATTTTTCTTCTTGATGTTTTTTATGCATCTCTTACCGATGAAACTCGTGGTATTTTCGTCAATGAAGGATACAATCGAACGCTTGTATATGTTGATATGCCATTCATCCCTGTTGCCGATACTGCAAAGAGTGTTACATTGGTCAATGAAGCAGCGTTCAATTTCAAAGGGGACCATGGCGAGTCTGCTGAAGAATTGACTGGGGTTGCTGCGACTGCAATTGAAGTCAATCAACTCATTGTTGGTTCTCAGTGGACCTCACTTGGTTTTGCAATTATCTTAACACTCATCACCCTTGCCGTTGTGTTCAAAGACATCAAATATTCAATTTGGACCACATCTCCTGTTATTGCAACAGTTGCAATGCAATGGCTTGTTATGTGGCAAATGGATGTATCACTCTCCCTTGTCACTGTCATGATCGGCTCAATTCTTGTTGGCGTAGGGGTTGATTTTTCGATTCACATTGCAAATCGAATTAAAGAATTGGGTGGAGGAATTCAAGCCATTCGAAGTGCTGCGGTTGGAACTGGTATGTCCCTCTTTGAGGCTGCAATGGTCACTTCTTTGGGTCTCTTTACCGCTTACAGTATCCCTATTCCTGAAATTAAACCATTTATCACAGTTATTCTGATTTTATTATGGGTCGCCGCCGCAAGTGCATTGATTTTGTTACCTGCGATCTTTGTCACATTGGAAAAATTAGGCATCGGTGCAGTTGATGGTGCTCCGGGGATGGCTCGAAAGTTAGGGCTTCAAAAGAAAACAACAAAAGAATACGATGTGCTCGATGCAGAATTGAAAGGCACAATTGTGGATGCATGGTAATGAGCAAATCCATAGACTATGGGCTTTGAGGGTATGGCATGGGACACTGGCTTGTGAAGTCCGAACTTGATGTGTATCCCTATTCAAGATTGATTGCTGATGGTTCAACCCATTGGGATGGCGTTCGAAATTATCAAGCGAGAAATTTCATGAGAGATGACATGAAACGAGGTGATTTTGTGCTCTTCTATCATTCAAATTGCAGCCCACCACATATTGCTGGAATTGCAAAGGTTGTGCGAGAAGGATACCCCGACCATACCTCATGGGATACGAGCAGTGATTATTTTGACGAGAAATCGACACCTGATGCACCACGATGGATGATGGTTGAAATCGCTCCCGTCCTCGAGTTTGCAACTCCCTTGGCTCTTGATGAACTCAAATTGGTACCCGAATTGGACGGAATGTTGCTTCTCAAAAGGGGACAGAGATTATCGGTTCAACCAGTTGAGGACCAGCATTTCAATACAATTTTAACTTTGGCAAATGTTTCAAAAGATGACTTGTAACTATGATGGTGAACCTATGACCACTCCGACCAACGCCCTTCACGGAACCCAGCGGGCAATGAAGATAGAATACGCAATTCGCGATGTTGTTGTACCTGCAATGAAATTAGAAGAGCAAGGGCATGAAATTATCAAATTGAATATCGGTGACCCGATAGCTTACCCAGGATTGCCAACACCTCAACATATGGTTGATGCCTTCAAAGACGCACTCGATTCTGGGAAAAATGGATATTCACCCTCCTATGGTATTCCCGAATTGCGAAAAGCAATCGCCAGCGATGAACGGTCAAAAGGATGGAATGCTCACGAACAAGATGTGTATGTGACTCATGGGGTTACTGAAGCTCTCCAAATTATTTTCGCAGCAACGTTAGAGCAAGGTGACGAGATTTTGGCACCTGGCCCCCATTATCCACCATACATGGCTTACCCTCAGATGTATGGTGCATCGACAATCGAGTATCAATTGAAGAATGACGAGGGATGGAGCATTGATTTCGATGACATCGAGTCAAAGATGAACCCAAATGTCAAGTTGTTTGTACTCATTAATCCGAATAATCCCTGTGGTACAGTTTGTGGGCAAGATGAAATCGATAGATTACTTCAGATTCTCCGAAAATATCCTCAGTGTATGTTAATTGCCGATGAAATTTATGACGGACTTGATTTTTCTGGGGAACACACCTCTGCAGCAAAATGTAGTTCCGATGTTCCAGTTTTTGTATTGAATGGTGTTTCTAAGGTGTATTATGCACCTGGCTGGCGAATTGGATATCTTGCTCTGCACGACCCGCAGAAAAGATGCGATCAGATTCGTGATGGTATCGAACGAATTCTGAGATCGAGGTTATGTGCCTCAACCCCTGCTCAATACGGATATCTTGCAGGTTTGGAGGGGCCAAAGGATTGGATGGAGGAATATCAATCTAAAATTTTGAAACAGCGTGATTATTGTATCAATCGTATCCAATCTATTGAAGGATTGGAAGTACAACATCCAAGAGGTGCTTTCTATATGTTTGTGAAAATCACTCATCCCAAATGGAAAGATGATGACAAGAAATTTGTGCTGGAACTGCTCCAACAAAAGCATGTTTTGCTTGTTCATGGTAGCGGATTTTCGCCAAATTTAGGAAAGGGTCATTTCCGGTTGGTCTACTTGGCGAACGTCCAAATATTGGAACGTGCATTTGATAAAATTGAAGAATTTTTATCACAGAAGGAATAAGGCAAACGATGAATTCAAAAAAAAAGCGAAGGAGGTGGTGATATGGGTAAAAATGGTGCAATACTTATGGCCATTGTTGCATCCTTACTCCTTATTCCTTCAGTCCAAGCTTCAAGCATAGTAACTTCATCCGAGGCAACTTTTTTCAATTATTTTCCACTCATCCTCGCTTTTTTGACAGCGATTTTTATACGAATTTGGTTTATTCCCAGTCAATTGTCAAATTTACAAGTAGCATTTGAAGTCGACGATAACGTGTATGAAGTACACAGAATCACACACAATGCAAAAGAGGTCAGGGAATTATTCAAAGTCGACTTGGTGAATTACGGTATTATTCTTTATCTCATGGGGCTCACAGGTGTACTCATCTTGATTGCGGAATTACTTTTTGATGCAGACCAATTTTATGAAATTAATTTGATGTTTATTGCACTTTTGATCGCAATTCCAGTCATTATTTCTCCATGGGAAACACTCAATGTTCAGATTCTTGGAAGACGCCAATCAGGTTCGACGAAACCTTCGCTCATCAACACGCTTCTTCGAAGATTAGTCACAATTGGCGTACTGATTGGTTCGACGTCGGCTGTTCTTCTGTATGGTCAAAGTATTGAAGGTAAGATTACTCCGCTATGGCTTGCTATTGGTATGTTGGCCTTTATGGGGCCAACAATTTTTGCATACGGCCGAATCATGGGTGCTTCATGGAATATGCTTCTCATTAGTAAATGGAGAACAACCCGAGGAAAAGCGAACCCAATCGACCCAGACAAGAATGGATTTGTGGGTAGGATATTTTCATTTCTTCTTGTTCTTTTCTTGATTACGATGCCTGTTACAGCACTTAATGGAATCGTTACAGTCTTGCATGTTCTCATCAACAAGCCAGTGAATCAAGAAGAAGTTCTCAATTATGGTGGCATTATTGGTCATGCACTCTACTCGAATATCGATGAAATTTCTGAAATCTTAGGTCAACTTGAATTTATCAAGAAACTCCCGGAATTCCTTTCGCTTTATTTAACACTCAACATTGCGATTGTAGGTCTAGCGTTCATTTTTGAGTTAACTCGAAACTTAGTTCTCGGTGGACAAACCTTTGGTGGCCTTTTTGGTGTTACACTGGATACCCCCCGTGAAATACGAAGTGAAAAGAGTGCCCAAGCAAGACAACTTACGTTCGCTTTTGCTGGATTTTCCGGGTACACAGTCTTGTTGCTCATCTTGGTTTGCTATAAAGAATTTGGAGACCTTATGCCAATGATCGATGTGCTTGAAGCAAATGGTTTTGATGAGGGATTGAGATTACTTACAACTTGGATGTTTATTGCTGTTGGGCAAGTTATTTTTCTTCTCACTTGGGTTTTGTCCATTGCGAAATTTGGCTCCCTTTCTAAATTATCATTTGATTTGGACCCAGAAACTCGTCGAGAGGGTGCTGTGAAATTAGCTGGGGGGGATTGGTTAAGGGACCTCATTGAAGACGCTGCAGGTCAAGAGGACATCGATTTGTTGATCCGTATTCAAGAGCATGAATTTGCTGGTGACCCTTCACTTATCCGTCAAGAAAAAATTCGTGCATCAATGTGGGAAAAAGCCCTACGCGGATTATGGCCTGAGGCCATTGAAGAAGGCAGAAAAGTACTTGCCCAAGCGGGTGGAGATGACGACCCTGCTCGTATGGTCATTGCTACAGGTTATCTTGCTCTTCGAAGACTCGATGCTGCGAAAGAGGCACTCAACGGATTGGAACAAGACGAAGGATACGATGAACCCGAACTTCTATCGTTTGTTGCTGAATGGCTTGACCCCTGGCAAGGAAATGTCTCAGAGGATGATTTGTGGGATTGGGAAAACAATCCAATAATTGAGCAATTGCAAGATACATTGGAGATGTTGTCTGATTGGAGCCCAGTTCCTTCAGAGATGAGATTGTCGAAAAACAAAATCACACTGACTTCACAATTATCTATGGTTGGATTGCTCAGGGCACAACGTCGGTACGATGAAGCTCTCGATTTAGCTTACAGCCTCGTTCGCCAGAATCCTACAGGTGTTCGTCCAAGAATTGCAGTTGCGCTATGTCTGGTTGACATTGGAGAATGGCATGATGCTCGAGAAATACTCGATGAATTGATAGAAAGTGATCCAAATGACCCGCGTGTCCTTGCACTCTCTGCAATCTTTGGATATGGTCAAAAAGGTCGAAAAGAACTTGAAGTCTCCATCGTTTTGGATAAAGGAAAACAACTCAAACGCTGGATTGACTTAGCACCAACCAATGCTTTTGCTGCAATTCAATTAAAGGGAGGCATGGATGAAGCATTAACGGCAAATGTGCTTATCGCTGCCCACGAATCTGTCAAACAAGGTATGCCTTCAAGATACTCGAGTGGAATCATATCGTATGTAGTTGTGTTTGGGATGCTGTTTCCACTCCTCATCGCAGCATCTATCTTTTACGCCGGCCTCACCTCTCAAACTGAAGGGGCAATTGCCTTCCTTATCGGTTTTGCATTTTATCTCTTTTACCGAAGATTCAAATCTCAACAGGAACATTTGATTCAACATAGAGACCAAGCGTTGATGATAAAGTACGCAAAGCGAATGAAGAGATACAAGGTAAAACCCCAAGAGGAAAACATTCCAATTGGCACTCACCTTCTCTTATCGGGTATTCTTGTCACAGTGAGCGGAGTTGTTCTTGATATTGGTTTGCCAGCATGGATGATTCATCGATGTACGATGGATAGTGATAAGGTTGTTCGATCACGGCTCAAAAAGCGAGCTTTGAAACTCGTTAATGCCAAGCCTCCACGTTTCCAAATACTTGGAAAAGCTTGGTGGTTGAAGAGACCAATCGAGAACGAGGAGGAAACAACGGTGCTTCAACGAAATCTTGGTAATGTGGCATATCGTGGAAGGCCACAATATATCCAGAGAAAATTACCTGCGAGTTTAAATTCACTTGCTAAAAGTGGTAAAGTCGATATCAAAGAACGATTTATTCCAAGAAACACCATTCGAAGCGAAAAGAATGTTCAGAGTCTCACCGATTGAGCAAAACTATCAATCAATCAATTCATGAACCGTTTTTCTTCTCCCTGTTTATGACTCATGTTCCTGGGGCATGGAAACCAAGCAAACAATCCACAGAATACGCCGATAAAGTTCTAAAGGCAACTCAAGATAGTGGCTCATTGTATCGCTATGGACTTCCTATGATCGCTTCGGAAAATATCATTTCACCACGGGTAGCTGAAGTTGTGAACAGTGATTTGCACGGACGTTATGCTGAGGGATTGCCAGGTAAACGCTATTATCAGGGATGTACGGATTTTGATACGATAGAATCCATCGGTATCCAACTGGCGAAAGAAATTTTTAACGCACCATTTGCAAATATTCAATCCACTTCAGGAACGGTAAGCAATATCGGTGCACTCAAAGCACTCGCTCCATCTGGAGGAAAAATCACCGCAGTGTCAACCGCCGATGGCGGACATATTTCACACGCAAGAATGGGTGCAGTTGGACTTCGTAATCTTGATTTGACCACTTACCCTTGGGACGAAGAACGAATGGAGCCTGATGTAGATGCCTCATGTAAAATGATTCGTGAAGTTCAACCTGATTGTGCACTATTTGGGCAATCGGTTTTTTTGTTTCCAACGCCGATGAAGGAAATGGCTGATGCAGCAAAAGAATCCGGAGCCAATGTGATGTACGATGGTGCCCACGTGTTAGGTCTAATTGCAGGTGGGCAATTTCAAGACCCATTACGAGAAGGTGCTGATGTCATGACTGGTTCTAGTCACAAAACATTTCCTGGGCCTCAAGGTGGATTTATGCTCTCTTCATCAGAAGATGAGAGTTTTCATCGAAAATTAAACAATGCAATGTTCCCCGGCGTTTGTTCCTCGTATCATTTACATCATGTTGCTGGGAAAGTCGTGGCACTCGCAGAATTCAAAGAGTACGGAGTTGCATATGCAAAGGATACCGTTTCGAATGCAAAAGCACTTGCATCCGCTTTATCCACTGAAGGTTTTGATGTACTTGCCGAATCACGAGGGTTCACTGCATCGCATCAAATCGTGACTCGGCATGGTGACTTAGACTCAGGTGCTGGCGCAAAAGCAGCTGCTGTGCTTGAGAAAGCAGGAATCATCACCAACATGAATATGTTGCCGGGGGATACAAAGGCTTTGTCTCCATCTGGATTACGGTTAGGTGTTCAAGAATTAACACGAGTAGGCATGTCACCAGACGAAATGCAAGATATTGCAAAATTGTATCGGCGTGTGCTCCTCGATGGTGAAGAACCTTCACTTGTCCGTCAAGCCGTTCGCGAGCTTAAATCTGAATTCCAAACAGTTCGTTACTGCTTCAATGAAGATGAACTCTCAGGGTATCCGTGAACAAAAGTGATCGTAGTGGCTACATCCATCGAGGGTATTCAGACTTGCGACAATGGCACAATTCTCTATGGTGAGAACATTGAACTGTACGTTTATGGAATGATGGAATTCCAATCTTGGTTTCATCATCTCGACCTTCTTTCAAACAGTCCACTTCATCGAAAATTATTGTACGCTGCAACAGATTCATTCGAATCCTTGGCATATTTTGGACTTCAAAAATCTAATTATTTCGCCCGTATGAAGAAGTTTACTTCATCTGTACACAAGATATGGAAAATATTTGGATGGGGCTTATTTTTTCCGAAAGAAAAAATAATTCAAGCAAGTGTTCAAACAGAATTAACCGTAGGTTTTGCATTGGCAGCCATGGAATTTTTTGAAGTTGAACGTTTGAAATTTGAATCAAATCAATTGAATGACCAAACGATGCAACTTTCGTTTCAACCATCAAAAAAACCAATGAAGAGTGTATCAAAAGTTGATTCTTTCGATTGGGATATTGATATCGAGCCGTCCATTGAATATGATTCCTCATTTGAAGTTGATAAAAGACCCTCTGGATGGTATCTTGATGAGCAACGAAGTTTTTTCTTACCACGGGACACAATGCTTCACTTTTATCACGCCATGCTGCCATTAGAATTTGACACAAAACATCGTAAAAATGAACTTCTTGAAATTGAAGGAATTCATGACAGACACATTCAGATTTTTCGAAGTGTGCTCATTGCGAGTTCCCTGGCAGAACAGGAATCTACAGAACCAAGTTTTGTCCAAACAGAAGACGATTGGACTAACATTCTGGGGCAAATCATACCAAACCGAGGTTTTGGACAATATCAAATTTTACAATTTGACATTCACTCTCGATGTGTATCTCTCCTGATTCGTAGTACAAATGCACCATACATTATCGGAAAAATTTGGTCAAAATGGGAGAAGGCGACGGGCTCTCGTTCCAAATGTTCCATTGTCATCGAAAAATCGGGAGTTTTGTTCATGTTTTCACCAGTTTAGTTTGTGTGAAAATACATTTTCGTGTTGTGTGCCCCTACTCAGCAGGGGTGAAGTTCTATAACCGATATGAGTAGTCGGAGTGATTGCACAGATGTGCGGGGTATGTCAATGAGTTTAAGTCCTAATCAAATGGCGTATATCTCAATCGTTTCAACTTTGATTTTTGGTTCCCTCTTTGTAGGCGTTTCAGGGTTTTATCAAACCAACGAAGGAATCGGTGGATTTGACAGTGCACTTGAAGAAAACATTCAGGGTGAAGGTGAGGATTATTTTGATTCTCCCGACACTGATGGTGATGGATTATCCGATAAACTTGAAGAAACTCAATATGGAACTGACCCAATGAATCCGGATACAGATAACGATGGAATGAGTGACGGTTGGGAGGTTGCACATGGGTTGAATCCACTTGACAATGGAGAATCTCAAGATCTGGAAAATGATCCTACAAGTGATACCGAAACTGAAGATGGGAAGGTCGAAGAAGAAACTGACTCATGGCCCGACCCAAATCAAGGCCCGAATGGAGATCCCGACCGAGATGGACTTACCAATAAGGACGAAGAAGAACTTGGAACCGATCCTCAACGTGCAGATACCGACAACGATGGACTCAATGACAAATGGGAATCGCTTTACACCATGGTTGTCCAAACTCCAGGTGGAGATATCACTCTCTTCAATCCACTCAGCGGTAATTGGGATTGTATTCTGCTGGACTCCGCAATGCGCGAAGCGTTGATGCAGAAATACGATGGTCAAGATGGTGAAATGAATTGGATGGACCTTGCAGTAAATAATCGACATTCATGTGACATGGTTCTTGACTCCGACAACGATGGTCTTGCAAACTTTGAAGAAGAATTGTACGGAACGAACCCTACCGCTCGTGATTCTGACATGGACCTCATTGATGATATCATTGAAGTTGCTAACTCAACGATCCTTCTCAAGAAAGGATTGGGCGAACAATGCAACAGAGGTCTCGTAGAATTCATTGATACCACAGGACCTTTCTTTGGCTTTGACACCACTTGGTTTCGACAAGATATGGATGGTGACGGTAAATTAAACGGCCCATCTGATTGGGATACCGACGGAGATGGAATGCCAGATGGTTTTGAATTCTGTTACTCAAAATCCAATCTAGCACCTAACAAAGATTCGTCGAAAACTCTTGACCCTGCTAACGCATCAGATGGATACAACGACTGGGATGAAGATGGGCTCAACAATGTTGAAGAATATATGGTCGCACAAATTTTCGGAGAAGACAATTTCACATCACCATGGAGAATGGATACCGATGAAGACCTCATGCCTGACCAGTGGGAAGCTGCAAATGGCTTGCACCCAAGGGATAGCAGCAATTTTGACAAGGACCCCGACATGGATGGATGGGATGCCGATGGTGATGGAGCAGTTCGATACGATACTCTTGAACTGACGGCCATTGTATACAGCGTTGATGTCATCTTAGGTCAAGAAGTCATTGCAAATCAGACAGTTGCAAGGGCTAGAATTACACTTGGTGGAGGAAATCAGCAGATTATTCCTCTCTTATCACCAGTCGATGGATACGTGTATGACATCAATGTTGCAAACGGTGACACCGTTGATTCTCGTTTGTTCACATGGATGACCATCGTCGAAGAACATGAACGTTTCACGAACCTCATGGAATATCAAGCACGAGATCGTGACGGTGATGGCATACTTGATGGGCGAAGTACAAATCCTCTCGTTGCCGATACCGATGGCGATGGACTCATCGATGGTATCGAGGTCCTCGGTTGGGAAATTCTTGTGATTAATCGTGGTGTGCAGGAAACATGGGTTACTTCTGACCCAGGTCTCTATGATACCGATATGGACGGACTATCTGATTATGAAGAATTTTCATCGACTTGCGATGGTGGCTCGAATGCATCTAATCCCGATACAGATTCGGATGGTTTAACCGATCTTCAAGAAGCTGGCGATAACTTCCAATGGGAAGGTGTACCATATTCAACAAGCCCGTGTATGTTTGACACAGACAATGATGGTTTAGAGGATGGGGAGGAGGTCATTGCTGGTGAAGATAATTTCCTGACCCATGCAAATAAATCCGATACTGACGATGATGGTCTTGTCGATGGACAAGAAGTTCTTTACGTTCCAAGACCATTCCAGAATCCGACGAATCCACTGATCAATGATACAGATGCAGATGGTATGTTGGATGGCTGGGAGATGCAGGTAAAATCTGCTGAAGATAACACGAATTCACATAGTCTATGGGTTACGACTTCTACTTGGTTACGACCTGGCTGTGAAGTTTCACAAACATCATCTTGTACGATGCAACCTGGTGGCTATGTTTGGCAGAACTGGCTCGGCGGTTTCGTTCTTGAGCCAAAATTCCAAGTGAGCGAAATGAATTTGACAGGATTCTCCATGCCAAGCAATCAAAAATGTGATGGTTGCAATGGTCGGTGGGCACTTGACCCCTCATTGGGCTCCCTACCAGATGATGTTTTTGATGTTGACAATGATACATTGCTTAACAGTGCAGAAGCACCAGACCGATGGAACACAAATCCAGTGGATGATGACACAGACGGCGACTTGCTCCCTGATGGTTGGGAAGTATCATACTCTGAATTAGCGTTTGATTTGGGACTTATCGACAACCAAACCCTTAGTGCAAACGGTGCACGTGGTGTGATGGATCCTGCTATGAAAGACAGCGACTTGGATGGCATCAATGATGGTGAGGAAGACCCAGACCGAGATGGATTGAATCGTACTGGCCTCATCAAGAAGTACTGTCCTGGATACAACGATACATCGAATTCAGAATGTAACATCGACCCTGATACACCCGATGGACAACGGTTTTACAACAACCTTGAAAATTATACCAATTATGAAGAAATGCAAAATGGAACGAATCCAGTTCGAAATGACACAGATGGAGACGAATGGAATGATGGACCTGAAGTCTATTATCAAGACCATGATGGCGATGGTATGGCAACAGGTTGGGAATATCATTTCCAGTTTGACCCATACGATGGCGCTGACCGGATGGTCGACACCGATGGAGATGGGCATGTCAATTACTGTGAATACAAATGGGATACAAACCCACGAAATCCAGTGTCATTCCCAGGACAAGGAGAACTCTGCGATCCATTTGAATCATGATGGAATAGTGTAATTCATGGCCCGATTAAAAGCGACACTCATTCTCATTGTGTTTCTTTTGCCACTGATTTCTGAGACTTCGTCTTCATCCGAGCCTTCCATAACATTTGAACAAGAACATGGATATGTGGTCACGAATTCGTCGGTCAACCTATCTGGTTATTCAAACATTGAGATGAAAAAGGCTACATGGAAACTTTGGGATGTGAGTAACCCCTCAATGACAACATTGGTTGAGTCAGGAGACCATTTGACCATCGTTTCACCAATCAGTGATTCTTTTTGGAAGTGGAATTTACAATTTGAAGTTCAAAATTTGAATTGCACTTGTTACCTCATTATTTCATTGCCTGATGGAATCGACGTGATTCAATCAAACATCTTGTTGTACATTGGTGAGACAAATCATCGGCCTGAAATTATGTTGCCTCATTCTCTTGAATCATCGTTTACTTCCCAAAATAGAATTCTATTGTCAAAAGTAAATGCGGTTGTCACCTTAAAAGCATTCGTACCTTCCGGATCGCTATCCGATGCACAACTTATAGCAAATGTGTGCGAATCACCATTTTGGGTCTGTCTCCAAGAACGATTTCAAATTCCGTTGAATTTTTCAACCAGCGGGAATGATTTGTCAATTTCTCTTAACTCCGATGTCTTAAATTTGGACGATGGAATTTGGGATTTTGAGCTGATTCTTATCGATGAATTACTCGTGAATTCAGCACCAATCTATCTTCAAGTTCACATTG
The DNA here is from genome assembly GCA_038106355.1 of Candidatus Poseidoniales archaeon. Taxonomy (GTDB): domain Archaea; phylum Thermoplasmatota; class Poseidoniia; order Poseidoniales; family Poseidoniaceae; genus Poseidonia. The sequence goes on from JAYODQ010000001.1 coordinate 50,614, forward strand.
ACACACAACTTCCCCACGTCGAACTTGAGTTTGACACAAATCAAAAAGAAAATAATCAATTTTCAGTTTTTGCTAACATTGACGATGGATATACAGGCTCAAGTGAGGTCTTGACATGGATGCTCCGTACTCCTACAGGAAGTGTTCGTTCGTTGTCTTCTACCGAAATTATTGATGAAAATCGGCTCGAACTCAACTTAAGTGTACCAGGTACATACACTATTGAAGTATTGGTACGAGATTCTGCAGGTCATTATAACCGTACGAATCAATCCTTTGTCGTTGAAGATATCCAGCCATTGGCTGACATTTATTTTGATACAATGAAACTAACCTCTGGAATGACATTGGAAGCCAATATAGATGGACAATGGAACATTTACACTCTGCCAAATCAAGTTCTAGACCCAACAAGTGTCTCTTGGAGTATCCTTTTTCCAAATGGTGAAGTCGTCGTGTTTTCTGATACAATGGTGAATTCAACCATCTTCACCACGGAAGGAACATATGTTCTGACTTTGCAAGTTTCGGATGACGAAGGAAGTGTGTCCTTGTCTACCATGCAATTGAACATCGTCAATTCCAATCATGATACTTCCTCAACACAGATCGATTCATTGTTTGCAGGGGTACTTCTTCTTTCCAGTCTCTTTGTGTTCCTTATCGTATACAATCTAAATTTTAAAAAGAAAGGAAAATCAACGACTGAATTGCCAAAATGGACTTCAGAACTTGATACAAAAAAGGAAAGTTGAACAAGAATTAAATGCAACGATTCAAAAAATGTGAGATGTTGGAATGGATATGTTCGCCGAAGCACTTGAGAGACTCCCACAAGAGCCCGAACCCGTTAACAAAAGCGAATATCGAGAACGGCAGAGTCGATTGTTCTCTCACTTTTTAACTGGTGATTTATTTATTCTACCAGCACCTGTGGAGGCTACACATTCAAACGATGTCCATTATAGGTATCGAACCTCGAGCGATTTCATTTATCTCACTGGATGGATTGAACCTGAAGCTGTATTCGTTGGGCGAAAGGACAAAAAATCAGGTGAATGGATTTCATCTTTGTTTGTTCAACCAAAAAATACCCTCATGGAAATATGGGAAGGTCGTCGTCCAGGACTTGAAGGTGCAATGGCAAACTTCCCTATCGATGAAGCATATTCTATTGAGGATTTAGACGAAAAATTGAACGAATTTCTGGTCGATACAAAGAGAGTATTTCTTCGAACAGGTGTCATCCATGCTATTGATGATCTTGTAACTCATGCAATTCAAAAAAGGGATAGAAATCGACAGCATTTTGGTAGTGGCCCAATTGGCATAGAAGACCCATCAACGTACCTTTCAGAGCTTCGATTGATCAAGAGTTCATCTGAAATTTCACAGATGAGGTATGCAGCTCAAGTCTCAAGTTTAGCCCATGAGTTGGCGATGCGTCTTCAGCAACCAAGATTGAATGAACGTCATCTTCAGTCGATTATCGAAGGTTTTTTCACATATGCTCATTGTTCGGGTTGGTCATATCCATCAATTGTAGGATGTGGAGAAAACGCAACTATCTTGCATTACAGAGCAAATAATGCTCCATGTAAAGATGGAGATGTTGTCCTTATAGATGCGGGTTCAGAATACAGAGGATATGCGGCTGACATTACAAGGTCATGGCCCGTTTCTGGGACTTTTACTGAAGCACAGCGAAGTTTGTACCAAATTGTGTTGGATTCACAAAAAGCTGCAATTGACCAATGTGTTGTTGGAAATTCATACACAGCCCCACACGAAGCTGCACGCAGAGTCCTTGCTCAAGGTCTTATTGATTTAGGCATCATCGAACAATCAATCGATGATGCACTTGATATGGAAACGGGCGAATTACGAAAGTGGTATATGCACAACACAAGTCACTGGATTGGTTTAGATGTTCATGATGTTGGAGTGTACAAACCGGATGGAACTCCTCGTTTGCTTGAGGCTGGCATGGTGTTGACCATCGAGCCTGGATTGTATTTTGGGGCTTGGAGGCCAGATGTTGACTGCCCCACATTGTACGCTGACATTGGCATTCGTATCGAAGATGATGTCCTCATTACCGAAAATGGACCCGATGTTCTTACTCGAGATTGTCCTAAAGAAATTGAAGAATTAGAGTCAATTATTGGTCAAGGAATCTAGGCGTGATGGTATGCAGTGGCTTGACATTCTTGCGCGGCAAGCAACATGGACACGTGACAACAAATCTGACCTCCGAATGTCATCCGCCGAGGCCGTGGACCTCTACTTGAACGCTCCACTCCACTCTCTCATGCAAGCAGCACATCATCGGCGAATGACGATGCATCCCTCTGGCATTGTCACATATTTAGTCGATCGAAACATCAATTACACGAATGTATGTACCATCAACTGCCAATTTTGTTCATTTTATCGACCACCCAACCATGTCGAAACCTATACCCAAAGTTATGACCAAATTTCTCAAAGAATTACTGAGCTAGAATCAATAGGCGGGACACGAATTTTAATGCAGGGAGGAGTCAATCCAGAGTTACCATTCGAATGGTACACCGATTTGATTCAATTGCTAAGAACACGCCATTCTTCGATAGATCTGGATTGCTTTAGTCCCATTGAAATTGAAGGAATCGCTGAGGTATCTGGGAAATCGACATTGGAGGTGTTGAGCTTGCTCAAAGCAGCAGGGATGCACGGTCTTCCCGGTGGAGGTGCAGAGATGCTCGTTGAGAATGTGAGGAAAGACGTATCGCCAAAAAAGGGTTCACCTGAGAATTGGTTACGAGTTATGCAAGAAGCCCAATCCATTGGTTTGACAACCAGTGCTACAAATGTGTTTGGCTTTGGAGAAAGTCTCGCTGACCGAGTTGAGCACATGAGAAGGATTAGGGAATTACAAGATGACTCGTTAACTCACTACGGTAAAGCATTCACATCGTTTATTGCATGGCCAGTGCAATTAGAAGTTAATACATTCGGAAAAAGGAATCGTGGTAGAAATCGATTTGAGTTGGGAGCAGGGTCCACTGAATATCTGCGTCATGTCGCCGTATCAAGATTATTCTTGGATAATGTCGAACATATTCAGGCTTCGTGGCCAACCATGGGAATGAAGATAGCACAAATGGCCATGATTGCTGGTGCTGATGATGCAGGTTCAACGATGATGGAGGAAAATGTTGTATCTGCTTCGGGAACCAAAAAAGTACAGGCAACTGAGGTGGAATTACAAACCTCGATCGTTCGTTCTGGATTGATACCGATGAAGAGAGATAGCGATTACAACCATCTCGAAACGATTATTTTTTCAAAACCAAGGGAAAAATTAGCATCTCCACCACCCTCACTCTAAGATGTTGAGGTGTAGAAAACAACATAGATGACGGCTCGAATCTGCCGTTGACCATTTCCAATGCCATCCGAGGGGACATACTCTTGCCCATTATACAAACCACGATAATCAAGTTTGTATTCATAGCCTGTATTTCCTGCCTGCGATAAATCGAGCCAGTCCGAAATATCATATCTCCATTGTTTCACATCTTGGCCAGCACACCAGCCTGCTCGGCCAAATGGCCAAGAACCAAATTGGTTTGCTACAACGCCATTGTTCACTTCATTTTCGCAACCTTCGCTGGAATACACGATAGGGTGCCATTCGTATGCAGTATGTTGTGTTCCATTATGCGTTAAGAAATAATGGTGTTCATGGTCGCAAAACTCAGCGCAATTCGCATTGTCTTTTCCAAATCCATGACCTGTGACAGTAGCAACAATCTCGACCTTCGTTGTCGAGGGTGGTATTGAAAAATTCAAACTTCGGACATATCTGGATTCATTGTTGTATGTTCCATCGAACTGCCCACCTGAAAATGCATATGTGGCGTCATGCGCGCGTTCTGATGAACCCCAATTACTAAAGAGGAATTTCACCGTCAAATCTCCCTTGTTTGCTCCTCCATATTTGAATCGCCTATCTTGTCCATCCTCGAGCATGAACAAATATGGGGAAATATCGGTGAGCCATTGACCTTCTCGACCGTATGTGGTGATCCATCGAACCATTTCTGTTGAGCAAGATGTTGAGTTGGATTCATCACAAATGTAGAGGTTCGCTAAATAATCCCATTCGTGACATCCGCCATACGAACCATCGCTTTTTTGGTAGCGATTTTTTCGTTCGAAGCAGGCGTGTTCGTGGTATACCTCAAGGGTGTCATATGTTGAGATGTCATTGTTGAGGTCAATGGTTGCGTTTGAAAACGATGAAAATCCACTTGACCAACCACCTGAATGTGTTGAAAAATCAAAGATGGTCACAACTTCAACTGCTGGGTCGGTTTCTCTTAATTTGACTGGGAATTCTGTATTCCATTGATGTGGTTCATACGTCAAATGTTTGGGGTCATTCGATTGGGTTGTCCATGCGTATAGAGAACCTGTTTCTCTTGCCAATTGGAATCGGTCAATTCCGAAATAAAGTGGATTATTGAATGAAGATATGATGTTACCTAAGCCACCCTGAATGTTGCTTGCATCCATGTCGATATAATGAATTCGTGAATTCCAATGTGACTCTTCTTCTGTTGATAATGCACTTAAGACCGCTGATTTTCTTGTGACCACATCGTTATGGTATGATGAATCAAATGAGCCAAAGAATAATTGTGTGTTCAAGGGCAATCTTCGGATGAATGTGCCAGGGTTTTGTGCCCACGTGCCTGAATTTGAATTGCCTGAGCTATCTGTATATTTGAACATGAAAAAGTACACATCCTCTCCATTCCATTCGTTTTGAAAATGATATGTTCCATCAAGAGTTGGTACGCTAAACTGAGGAACAATTTGCATCGGTGCGTTTAATGTGGTAGAAGTCGTAAAGGCAATTGGCTCTTGAATCACGGCACATCCAATTTCATTCACCGACCATTTTGGTGGAGAATCGGGACATTGGTCTACATTTGAAAAAACGCCATCACCATCGACATCTGCACATCCTACGGCATTCACTTGGTGTCCAAGAGGTGTACCTGGACACTGGTCTTCTGCATCGTTGACCCCATCGAAGTCGGTATCTCTTTCTACGGCGGCACAACCAAACTCATCAACCCCCGTAGATCCAATCGGTGTGTATGGGCAAAGATCCAATTGGTCTCCTGTTCCATTCACATCCATCACGCCGTCGTTATCATCGTCCAAATCTTCTTGTTGGTCTTGACAGCCATCCATATCAAAATCAGTTTGACTTGATGCATTCCAACCGATGATACCCTTTGGACAATCATCTTCGTTGTCTTGATAGTCATCGTTGTCGTCATTATCATCCTCGTCGATGTCTTCACAACCATCACTATCCCAATCGCTGTAAAAATTCGAAGCCCAACCAACGCGTCCTACTGGACAGAGGTCATTTGTGTCGAGAACTCCGTCTCCATCGTCATCATTGTCTTTATTCGCATCATGACATCCATCTGAATCATGGTCTGAGTCGGGGGTGCTGGTCCAGCCAATATCATCCGGACATTGGTCATACAAATCGATGACTCCATCGTTATCATCGTCGGAATCTTCATCGAAGTCTCGACATCCGTCGCCATCAAAATCAGTTGATGGGGAAGAGAGCCAACCATCTCGTTCTCCAACTCCTTCAGGACAGCGATCTATGGTATCTTCTATTCCATCACCATCACCATCGTTTGAATCAAATTCTGGAATGACTTGAATTGAGTATTGACTGGACTTTTGATTATGCTTGCCACAAGTTATCGATAAGACAACAACGACCGATTCTTGAATTTCAGTAAAATCAAACAAGGCTTTCCAATGTCCATTTTCGTCGAGCCCAATTGTGCCTTCATCACTTTGAAGTTTGTATGTCAAACTGCAACTTGGTACATCAGCATGAAGAGCAATTCCTTCAATCCAAACAATGTTTGGCTCCTCTAAGAAAATCGTTGCAGGATATTCAAGAACGGGGGCACTCTGTTGAGATTCTTGAACGGTAATTGTGTTGAAAAAATCGTAATCCTTCAAAAGCGAATCTGAGTTTTCGAATTCTCTCACACTAATTTTGATTTGATATTCACCTACCCTCTCAGGTATAAAGTGCAGGTCATAGATGTCCGCCGATAATGACCAGTTGAACTCAGTAATTTGAGAAACCGATGGACTAATTATCAATGGCTCAACATGCACCGATATCATCGGTTCAATTTGCAAGGTGAACGATATTCTAGCGTCATCTCCGAGAAAGACCTCATTTGTTAGTGTGATCCAAGTGATATCAACTGAACTTGGTTGAACTTCATTTTGTTCAATGGGCTTATCATTATCTTGCTCAACAGAAGATGTGCAACCTGCAAGAAGCATCATTGACACGAAAAAAAGTGCAGAAAATGCTCTCCTTCCCATAGGCTCGCTACGTCGATGACTTTCATCAACTTGTTGTATGATGTTCATCGTTCAATTCAATCCTTCCGTCGTGAATTGAGATTTGGTCGATCTTAATTTTTTCAAGGGGATAATGAACTTTTAACGGTTGAACATAGTACAGAGGAGCTAACTGATTGCGATGAATTGTGATGATGCACTCCCAATGAATTCGAATGAGCTCAGTACAGGTTGTCCCTGGCCAAATTGTTGAAGGTGGAGCTAATTTCAAAATTTGCCCTTCCTTCCACACTGAACTTTGTCCCTTTTCACAAATTCTCATCGGTCGAAGAAAGAGCCCACCGCTGACGAGTCGAGAATCCATTGGTGCATCTTCTCCTCCAGCTGTTCCGTCATCGAGACTCGCTTCCCAATGATGTGGTAATTCAGTTGAAAGACCGGGTGGGGGTTGCATTTTCTCCGTTCTTTGGTGTGCCGTGAGCAATGCATTTCTCGAAGGAGGCAAAATTCCGACTTGCCAAGACACTTCCACCTCCCTCCATTGGTCTGACCAATATGGAAATTGAATTGAGATTTCAAGATTTGAATCTGAAGAGGTTTCTGAATGGAAAACAATGTGTGGGTTTTCAATCTCTGCTTTCAGGAAACCCTGTTGTGACCGAAGGTCAGAAAAATTACCATACACCCTCATCAATATTGGTGCAAAAAGGAGAGGGACCACAAGAATAGCTAAAAGAGGGTAATCGAGTAATCCAAATCGAATGGTTTGGGTGCCGAAACCGGGTAGACCAAATCCTGCAAGAACAGGTTCAATAAAGAGGTACATGAGACAAATCAAGAGCACAATGACAGAGAATTTAATCAATCGCCGAACAAGTGAGTGAATGGGGTGAGGGTGAAGATACCATCCTCTTCTTTGACGTTTGACAATGGTTGGAAATTTATTAGTATCTATAAATTTTGAATCCCATTCAAGTTCAATTGGCTCTCCATTGAAGGAGTATTCTTTCTTCACAAACCAAGAATGTTTATTCCCGATCGAGAAAGACGGGTGCACTGTCTCAAGTTTCTTTTTTGCCTCATCGAGGGACTGGAAATGACCTAAATGTTCTGTTTGGACCGCCATTGGTATGAATTCTGGATTCCATCGAGATGAATCAAAAGGTGGAAATCTGATTTTGGATATCGATTCCAAATCACCCAAGTTATCACGAACCTAAGACTAATTTAACGCCAGTTTTCAACGCTAATGGTCGAAACGCTGGAACATTTTTCAACAAAGCCATTCCTAGCGGAACCGGTTTTTCGATGTCGCCAACTTTGTTAATGAGTTCAATTGTTTTGGGGTCAGAAAATGCGTTGAAGTGCTTATTCAGCGTTGCATCATCGCATTCGGAAACTAAGATATTGCGCAGTTTACGTGCTCTATCCTGCTCTTTTTTCATTCTAGACCATGGCTTGGAAACTAGTTTCTTCAATTGCTCATGTCCGAGTTTATTGTCTTGAATAAGCATCGAGAGGGGTTCGATAATCAGTGAGATTTGTTCAAATCCTGGACCAATCCCCCCACCGGTCGTCGGTTTGGCCATTCCAGCAGCATCACCTAACAGCATAACTCGATTTTTGACGGGAAATTGAACCATGCCAGCAGGAATTGGTCCACAATAACGTGAGATTTCTCTGACATCTTTGAATTTTTCAGACCATAGGGGATGATTGAGCAATGAATTATAATAAGATTCAATCGATCTACCATTAAGCATATGTTTTGCAGTCGACCAAACTCCAATTCGATGTGTTCCAAAGCCAGTAGGAATTACCCATGCAAAGAAACCAGGAGCGATTTCACTACCGCTATACATTTCTAACCATCTGTCTTTTGATTGGTAACCTGTAACTTCGCTTTGAAATCCAATCATGGTTTCCTTCGGATATCCCATTTTGAATTTTCGCCTCGTCCAACTATGTGCTCCATCTGCTCCAATCAATAGTTTACAACGAATTGTTTTGATTTCACCTTGTTGTTCCAGATGTAATCGTACACCATCTTCCATGACTTCTGCATCCACAGATTTGGTATTCATTGATATTGTTGCACCAAGTTCAATGGCTTGTTGAACGACCAGCATATCGAATTTTTTCCTACACACAGAATATGTTCGAATTTTTCCTTCAGTTCCTACCGGAACAACAATTCCGTTCGGCCCATGGATGAGGGCACCATCGATTTCTTGCAGAACCGAAGAATAATCACCTATTCGTTCAATTGCACTCGGATTGACTAAACCGGCACATTGGAATGGCCGACCGATTTCGCCATGCTCTTCGATGAGATGAACAGAGATGTTGTGCTCTCGTAGCAATCGAGCGGCATAGCCTCCAACGGGGCCAGCACCAACGATGACAACATCGACTTCGTCCATAGTCGCTCGACACCTTTGCGACCCTTCAACATTGTTCGTCATAGTTTGATTCACGGACGCTTTGAGAATTTATACCCAATCGATTCATTCTTTTTCATGTAAATGATGGATGCAAAAGGTTTACCAGCTTTTGAAATGAAATTATCAAAAGGCCCAACTTCCTTCGATTCGATGAGTATCTTTGCCTCTTCACGTGTCAACTCTCTTCCAGAAAGTTGTCTAGCGATTTGAATTTTACATTGACCAGAATCATCAGAGATTTGGAAATGCGTCTCGGTTTCAATAATTTCAGACTTGTGTACAGGACATATTGCAACCACTCCGGGTACCACATTGTATTTTGGAAGCCCTTCGTTTTTGGTTCGTAGTGGAAACTCGTATCTTACACTATTTCCTTTAATGATAAGATACGCACTGAATTGAGTGTTTTTCTTAGAAATGAAATCCTCAAATAATTCGGATTTGCCGGTTTCAAAAAGAATTTTCGCCTCTTCTGTCGAAATTTCTCGATGGCACATGATTTTTTGCATACCCTTGAATTTGCAATCTTTGTTATCGCATTGGTATGATGTACTTGTTTTACGAATTGTACCATTGGAACAAATTCTGCACGATGAAATTTCAACGTCTTCATCACTTGCAATTTCACTCGTCGTGTTGAGTGCGGAAATGCGACCATTGTCTTCCATTTTTATATTCATTTCATATTGTTCCCCAGAGAAATTAAAGAAACCATGCAAATTTGAAATCTGTCGTTCTTCGATTAGTCGCTTGACCGTCGTTCTATCGTACCATCGCCCACTTGATTCCTTCCAAACAACAAATTCGCAACCTTTGCCCTTGCCGGTGTTTGCTTCGCATTGATACGATAACGTAGTTTCAACAATCGCCTTACCACAGAGCAAGCATGAGCCTACCGAGGCCTCAGTCTGGTAGAGCGATGACCTTTCGTGAGTACGAATTTTTGAAACCAATTCTTCGGTTTGCTGGACAATCCTTTCCATGTACTCAGATTTTGGTAACAGACCACGCTGGACTGAAAGAAGTGAAGCCTCCATTTCTCCAGTTAATTCTGCGGACGTGATCCATTCGATTGGTATTCGGCGTAAAATGTCAACAAGCTGTATCCCGTGACCAGTCGCTGAAATGGTACTTGATTTTGAACGACGAATGTATGCTTTTTCAATTAACTTTTCAATGGTTTCAGCACGAGTTGCAGGAGTTCCAAGCCCTTTGTCCTTCATCGCTTCAACAAATTCATCATCGTCCAATACATTACCAGCATTTTCCATGAGTTTGAGGATACCCGCTTCCTTGAGACGTGGTTTAGGCTTCGTGGTTTCTTCTGAAAATTCATGACTTGACAACGTTGCTTGCTCCGGACACTGAGACAGTTGAAACCAATCATCAGGTACTGAGTTGTTTTTTGGAATGACCTCTCTCCAACCAGGCGATTTGAGAATTTCTACTTCTTTTGAGAAGACTTCGTTTTGGATTGATGCGACACGTTTTACAACGGACCACTCGGATTCTGCATACCAACTTGCAAGGAAATTTCGAACGATAAAATCATACAATTTCTGATGGTCCCCTGATAATTTTACTTTAGGAGATTCACCTGTTGGAATAATTGCGAAGTGGTCTGATACTTTTGAAGAATTGAAGTTCCTTTCTTGATTAAGCAATCCAATTGAACTTAGATTTTTGGCGAATTGAGCATAATCCTTTTGTTGGCCCAAATTTTTGATTGTTTCAGCTATCGTATCTTTCATATCTTCAGGTAAATATTGTGAATCGGTTCTTGGATAAGTGATCAATTTGAACGAATCATATAGGTCTTGCGCAACACTCAGTGTCCTCTTTGATGTCCATGACCATAGGGAGTTGGTTTTCTTCTGCAAGTTTGTTAAATCCAAATTCAGTGGAGGTCGTTCATTCTTGGTACGAGTAATTTCATCTACGAGTACAGATGAATCATTTCTTAGAATCGATTCCAAGAATTGTTTTTCAGTAAGTTCATAAATTCGGTCTTCTTTTTGGTCTGGAGGAGTGGGGGTTGACCTCGACCATTTACCGGTCCAAAGGCCACCCTCATGTGCAAATGTGGCATGAAGTTGCCAATAGGGTTCAGGAATATGAGAAAGCACTTCGATCTCATGGTCTACAATCATGGCCAGTGTAGCTGTTTGAACTCTTCCAAGGGAGGTTGCGACCCTTTGTCCCTTTTTCCTAGGAAGATGTTTATTGGCAATTCGAGTACCATTCATGCCAATAATCCAGTCTGCTTCGCTTCTTGCGTATGCAGCATCAGATAACGATTGATATTCTGCACTCGTTTTTCTTGTATCAAATGCATGTGAAATTGCCTTAGGCGTCATTGATTGAAACCACATTCGTGTCGTCTCTGTTGAAAGATCGGCGAATTCTATGATTCGTCTAAATATCAATTCACCCTCTCTCGCTGCGTCACACGCATTGACAATTTCATTCACACCATCTTCTTTGATGAGTTTGAGAATAGCATCAAGTTGCTTTTTCGTCCGTTTTTCTGGTATGAACTGGAATTGTTGAGGAATATAGGGTAACTGGTCAACTGATTTTTGCCAATCCTTGAATTTGGGATCATAATCATCAAGCATTTTCAACCCGAGCAAATGTCCTGATGCCCATGTAATTTTGAGGTCTGGACTATCGTAATAGTGGTCTGTTTTTTTCGAAACACCTAGGACTGATGCTATGTCTTGTGCTACACTTTGTTTTTCCGCGATGATAACAATCGACACAATCCTTCCCCACAGCCTAATCTACTTGAACTCTCCTTTTCTAAGAAAATAGTTATTGAGTTCTTCATTCGATATCTTGCCTTAGTTGATTTCTGTTGAGTTCCTCATCCCAATTTGAACCTCTTACGTCTTGAATACAATCCTCACAACCAGGGTATCCTGCCTTAAGTAATTCTTCACAACAATTCAAAAAATCTTGAAGAAATCTTTCACATGGCAAGGGTATAAAGACATACGACAAGTCATCTGATTTTGTTTGAGATGCGATAAGAGATCCTTGCATTGATTGTATACTCCACGACGCACTCGTCGATGTGGTAAAAAGTGATGATTCAATTCGAGAAGGTAAATGTTCTTGAACGCTCAGGTCAAAAATGTGAATTTGTTGTTCAAATTGTTCAGGGAAAACAAAATTCACTTTTGAGGCCTTGAGAACTCGTCTTGAGACTTCCCGAACCGCTGGCCACAGAGGGTCTGTAATCCGCATCATTTGTAGCGAAAACAAGACAAGTTTTCAAACATGGTTCGTATCCCTTTCAAAGATGGGGCTGTTTTATCGACTCTTCGTACGACCTGCCCTCAAATTTCAAGATTCGGAAAAAGCTCATCTTCGTTCAATCAAGACCCTCCGAATGAGTTCGCATTTTTTTGCGACTCGCTATCTTCTCAAAGGCCTCTATGATCCACGTCGCGATATGAACATTCAAGAATTCGGTCTGCATTTCACCAACCCATTTGGTGTAGCAGCAGGCATGGACAAAAGCGCTCAAGCACTCTTGGGTTGGTCGTCACTCGGCGTTGGTTTCACTGAAATTGGTGGAATCACTGAGCATCAACAAGATGGGAATTTGAAACCAAGAATGTTTCGGGTTGATTCACATCAGGTCCTTATCAATCGAATGGGTTTCAATAACATCGGTTCGGATGCAATGGCTAATTTTTTATCCAATAAAGCCTCAAAAAGAAATTTGCATCATCAACCACTATGGGCAAATATTGGGAAATCAAAAATCACTGAACTATCAGATGCAAAACATGATTACGCTACGACAATCGAAAGGCTATGGTCTCATGTTGATGTCTTTGTGGTCAACGTCTCATCTCCAAATACGCCTCAGCTAAGGGAATTACAAGACGAAACACATCTTTTGGATTTACTTGAATTTTGTGAACATCGAAATCAGCGTATGGCTGAAAAATATAGTCGTCCACGAAAGCCAATGTTAGTAAAAGTCGCTCCTGATTTGGAGACCCATGAATTGGAGGAAATCCTGACAACACTCATGAAGGCAAAATTCGATGGGATTGTTGTATGCAATACTACGACCGCTCGGCCAATATCTCAAAATTCGATGGAGGAAAGGAAATTTAAAGAGGTAGGTGGATTAAGTGGAAGATTTCTTCATGAAAAATCGGTTGAAATGATTTCGCAGGCTTACAAATTCACACAAGGGAAACTTACCATTGTGGGGGTAGGGGGTATTATGAATGCAAATGATGCTATACGATCTATTCGTGCTGGAGCCACATTGATTCAAGCATACTCGAGTTTTGTTTTTTCAGGTCCGAGTATCGTCAAGACCATCGTTAGGGGTATTGAGAATGAGATGAAGAAAGAAAAAATCTCAAATTATCATGATCTTGTAGGAAGAGACCATGGTTTTTAATGCACGGTGTTACGCAAAAGGTGAGTGGAATGTGGTCTCGTCGCAACCGTCTTCTCATCACTGGAGGATTTTTGACAATTTTACTCCTTTCCACTTTGTTGCTGGAAAGTCCCGAGCCCACACGGACTGTCGATGAAATTATGGAAAACCCTGAAACTTTTGTGGGCAAAGAAGTTGCACTTCGAGGCGAAGTGTTCGATGGAAGCTTAAACAACGATACCATGAGGTTTACTCTTGAAGGAGAATCGTCTATGATTGTGATCTCATTCAAAAACGCAGCAGTCTCCAATGGTTTAGATGACAATAGAACTGTTTATGCCGAAGGTAAAATTGTCAAAATGAACGGTGAATATGTACTCGAAGCCGTGACAATTAAGACATCCTGTCCTTCAAAATATGAGGCCGAATCTTGAATCTCATTACCATTGAATTGAAATATGACCCGTTTGAACGATTGTCGGGATAGGTGGGGAGCTCGGCGTACCCTACATCACAAATCGTCGTTATGGTGGACCGAACGCCTTGGGGCGGCGAGAGCGGGCCCTTGGTTTCCACATGCGGACGTTGATGTCTCGCCCCCACATGACCTGGGTGTCTTGAACCGTATCCGGAAGGAAACGGGAATGGAATAACCGGGGGACTAGGTCAGGCCGGGAACGGAGCAGCCCTACCTGGGGCCATGGGTGCTGTGGGGTAACGGGATGGAGAAAGTGTGTGGGCTTGGCCAGGGGCAACGGGCGTCCACCCTTGGCCCTCCCATTTTACACATCGAAGATGACTTGGCTTATCCATGCAGGACCTTCAATTTCTGGGATTGAATGATCTTCGTGAAAGAAGGATTGATTTCTTTCTAGGATCCGAACGAAGTTGTTGTGTGATGTGACTGCTTTTATTTCGGTTTCGGGGGTGTACACGTCTGAATTGATAAAGATGACATCGGCGTGAATTTGACAACCGTTTCCTGTGTGTTGCATCGAAATTTTCCCATCGAGATACCATTGCTTTTGAATCTCCCTTCGAAATAAGATTTCATCGAGCCATCGAATCATAATCATCTCCTTGTCGATGGGGCCATCAAAGATTGAATTCCATTGTCCATTGCGAACATCTTGATGTGGCTCGATATTGTACAACGAAGGAGCTAAAATAGACATCATACCTTTTGCTGATTGGTCCATGAGCTCCTCAAAAGTAGGTGCATAACTAAACACTCCCACGTCAGCGGTGGTTGGAAACTGAATAAATCCCAAATTCTCACCTATCGTTTGGAGACTTGAAGATTCCAAGCGTGTTCTCCAATGCGATGCAATAATTCTTGTCGTGTAATGACGAAATTTCTCATTTCTTCTGCCGTCAATATGCTTTCACAGGTTGCATTGATCAAATACGCCGTATTTTCAACATCAAACTTGTGATACAAAGCCACAGCGATAGCTACAGCTGCTGCATCCAATAAGCCGATGAGTTGTCGAACCTCGGAAATCGTGCATGGTGCATGAACAGTAACTTCATTCTTAGAATAAATTGTTACTCCATCTATTCCTGAAACGACCACGAGATGTGACCAATGATACTCATGCATGAGTTGATTGGCTGTATCTTCATCAGAATCTGCACCCAACCTTCTTCGCATCAATTCCATCCCTTGTTGTTGGAATACAACCCATTCCACATTTTGGGTACGATGCAGACCAGTCAATTTCGGGTCAGCGATGATAGGGACACCGCTCTTTTTGGCACTTTGAATGAGACTCACGGTGTCCTCGTCGGTAACGACGCCGAGTCCGTAATCCGATAGAATCAAAGCGGCGGCTCCATCAATGGTTTGGCTTACTTTCGTATACAGTTCTCGAAGGGCTACCGATGGAACTGGATTGTCATCTTCGATGTCCCAGCGAAGCATCAGTTGCTCATCTCCAATCAAACTCTTTCTGCTACCAAGTAAACGGGTCTTGACTGTAGTTGTATACTCCTCAATTACAATTGTGTTTTCAGTCGATAGTTGTGCCTCTTCAAGCGATTGAAGAATGAGTTCACCTGTTTCATCGTCACCAACAACTCCAAACAAATTTGTATCAAATCCCATTGAAGCAAGTCCTCTAGCCACATGCGCTGCCGCTCCTGCATCTTCCTCTCTGCTGGTTTCTCGAAGAACTGGCACTGGTGCTCTTGAATTCAAATTTTGAACGACACCATGGATATACCTGTCAAGGACGATATCTCCAACAAGTACAACTTTTCCCTGTGAGGGTTGAGCGAGTGCCTTTTTCATCATTGAAAATCTGTCGTATAATTTTTGGTCGTCGTCTGTCATTCCCAATTGCCATCAACTCCGTATTTCCTCTAACAATTCTAAGTGTTCATCTTCAGTAATTCCAAATTGAGTTCGTAATGTGTACAACAGGGCTTGTTCATCATCAGTGATTATTCCATCAAGCAAGGCCGTTTTTAAGGCTTCTTTGTACACCGGGAGATGAGGATTTTCGCTGTGTGCAACTTTAGCGAGTTCGAGCAGCCTTTGATGGGCCGATGTATCGATTCCAAATGCAGTTCTCATCGTTTCAAGCAATCCAAATTCTTCACCCTGAATTTCGCCATCCTCTAATGCTTGAATGAGCATTTCAAGATAAATCTCCTCAGGCTCAGGTGCCACAACTTCTCCTCTTGCTTCCTCAGAGATGAGTAATACTCTTTTTGGATGAATTCCCCAAAACTGGACGACCTCATTGAGGAGACTTTGTTCATCTTTTGTTATTTTACCATCCTCCCAAGCCCTAGCAAAAAGGCGTCGAATTAATTCTTCGACCAATTTACCGTTGGCGGATAAATCGCCATCGGGCTCTGAAACTGGGGATACGAGAGGTTGTTCATGCCAAACTCCATCCTCGTCGATATGAGATAGAATTTTTAGCCAACTTCCTAAGGAGGGGAAGTGCAATGAAAATTCTTTACGTAAGCCATCCTTCTGAACGTCTAGTTTTTTGATATGTTTCGTAAGTTCGTGACAGGCTTCAAATCCGATTGATGTTAATTCATACGTACGTTTTCTTTGCCTTTCTCCTGCGATGTGCCTAAGTTCAAATTTAATGAGTTTTTTATCTTCTAATTTTTTTAATGTCCTCGAAATATGTTTTCGTTGAACAAAAATTGCTGCTGCAATTCCGATTTGAGTAACTTCTACTGGTGCATCATAGGAACTCGTTCGTATTTGATGTTCGTACAGGTGAAGCAAAGTTCGTTGATCTGCAGAGAACTGCCCAAGTAATCCTTTGACCACACCCTCACCTAAAAGTCCGAATCGATGCTATCACATAGCACAATCGGTGTCTTTGATTCATGAATGGTGCGACGACATCAAAAACAATTGTCAACACCAATGGCCATGGGCGGAAACAGCCGTCAATTTACTCCTCGGGTTCGACCCGTTCGAAGTTTGGGTGAACCACGTACACCAAACGCTCCACCACAATCATCCATTGAAGCTCCAAAATTGGTGCATGGAAAATGGGAACTTGACTTGCCGCTTGCACAACGTCTTTACCAAAAGAGCGGAATTGGGATGTTTGAACAATCGAAATTCACCATTAATCATTATGAATTGGTTTTTTGTTTTTGGTATCGTCATGTTCCTCTGCCAAAATCATTTCATTTTGAGAATTTAATCAAAGAATTCCCCTCGCTCCCTTATGAAATCGTCATCTATGACGTGCTCCGAAACGGAGGAAATATTCTCGTTCCCAATGAAAATCTAATGCATAGAGAGTTTGTTTTACCCGACCATTCATGGGGTGCTTTTTGGGACCGTTCCATGAAATGGCAGAGTTCTGTGCCATTAGGTGCATTGCGATGGGTCCACAGTTCTGAAATCATCGACTGGAATGAATTGATTGATTGGTCAACATCGTGTTTTGATTTGGGTATTGAAGCACTACTCGTTGTGATTGATGGGGAAATGGATGTGACATCCTACAAAATTGAACAATTGAATCCTTTTGGTGGACATGATTCTCCTGAAACATTGGACGGCCGTTCCAAAGCCGAACTTGAGCTTCAACTCAAATCCATTCGTAGAACAAAGGAGGGGTGGTATCTACCTTCACAAGCGAGGGAGTGGCCCCTTCCATCGTTTGGTGTATCTCATTTGTCAGGTTTGTTTTTTTCAAATGAGGAAGTTGAATTTCTACGGGAATCAAATAATTTTGAGAAAACAGATAAAAAATCACTCTATGCTGATCTTGTTCGAAGAGGATTGATGTTGCGCCCGGGATTCAAATTCGGATGCTGTTGGAGAGCCTATTCAGCCCCGATGGAAGATGAACATGCTCCGTATCTCATTCCAGATATCGACCATTTGCCCTACAATTTCGAATCCCTCTGCCTATCCTTGCGCCTATCAGAAGGCGTGAACAAAGCCTGGGCTTATCCCTATTCCAATATCGATAGAGAATGGAAGTACATGACGATCTCTCGATGGAATTCATCCTAATCAAGTCGCCTTCCCCAAGCATCGAATTCAATAGATTGGGAGGGCTCAACGGAAGAGAAATTGTTTTCAAATTCAGTGATTTGCTGAGGAGAATGTTTTTTCTCCTTCTTCCAAAAAGTTACGGTTGTTGACACAAAATACACAAAGCCTGTGAAACCCAAAAATGTAGCAGTGACCGTTGATGGTTTGTCCAAAAAATCGATGAGTGGTTCTTCTGAGTCCGTCGTTAAGTAAATCTGGTATCTCCATTCTTTGATGCCAGCCAATTGAAGAATGATTGTTCCTTCAACAATCATGTTACTAACGAGAAGGTCATTCGGCTCGACAACAAGTTGAATTGTCGTTGCTTCAGATCCCAGCTGAATCGTATTCATATCATTGGTGACTCGTGCGAGTGGGCCTTCTATTTTTACATCAAAAGTTTCAATTCCATCCCCGATAAACGGGAATGGAATTTGGAGAATTGTTGATTCCGTGTATCGAATTTTAGCCTTATATTGTTCCGTTGGGAGGGGAATAATTTCGGAATATAGCATACGGTGATGCAAATGTACAACACCGTTTGAACAAGAAATCGAGCCAGAAAGAATGACAGAATCTTTTGCTTGTGCTGGCTGGTCAAAAGAAATTGTTGCTAAGGTTTCAGTGTGCAGTACCGTTGCACTACGTCCATCATTTGTCTGTAAATTGAATTCACACGGTTCAACAAAATCCCCCTTCATGGTAAACGGGGATGATGGTTCATGAAGTGAAACAAAATCTTCGAGGTCGAGATTGAGAAATTGTGAGCAGTTGGGAGCAAAGAATTGAATTTCTTGATGAGTCTCATTCAAGTGAACTTCAGCAATCCAGTCCACACGAATTCCATCATGATTGAAAATCAGTACGCCAGATGCCCCAAATGTCGAACCATTTTGGAACAAATCATCCCGCTCACCCTCGTTGACCCCATTGATGACGTCATTTGCGTTATCAGCCTCAATAGCTACCAAGTAGGGTGTGTTAGGATTTTGATTCACGGAATTTTCTACAAGATTCCCAACCGATGTATCTTGAAACGTAACAAGAAATCCACTTCCGGGTAATGAAGCATCAAATCCCTCTTGTGTCCGTAATTCAATCCAAATGTATTCTTGTTCCCCTATTGGAATTTTGATAGCCTTGCCGCCTTCACTTCTTCCATCAAAATTAATCGTAGGGCCAAAGCAAGGTGCATCGGAATTTCTTGGCCATTGTAAATCAACATCATTGTGAATTGGCATTCCTATGAGTTCCATTGAAGCTGCTGAAGGGAGTGACGGCGTTCTCCCATCATCATTCCAATTTCCACTTGACATGATATCCCAAATTCCCATGCCATTCCAGTACGAATAGTCGCTATCCTCTGAGGGATACAAATCAGCTGCACCCATTTGGTGCAACATTTCATGGAGGAGTGTACCAATTCCATTTTGTCCTGATTTCAAACTTGCCATTGTGTAATGATTGATGGAATAACCATCATTTGTTATGTATGGTTCTTCAAAATAACTAAAATGACTCCAAATTCTGTTTGAGTTACTCACGCCTTCTTCCTGCCCTCTTGTCGAGTGGAGGATAAGCAACCTATCGACTACTTTGTCGCCATTGATATCAAAATCCACCCAGTTTACTGATTGCTCAACATTTGAAACTGCTTCTTCGGCCAAAAATTGAGGCATGAATTCTCCCTGAGTTGTGTCACGTTCCCCACCTTCATCAGCACCGTAATAACTCAGTGAATTTGATGCTCGAGTGATGATATCGTGGACGACAATGTTGAGATGAACTTGACGACCAGTTGATTCTTCAAAGTAAGATGGTGCATTCTCTTCGAGGAGTTGCTGTGCTTGAGCAACTGAACTTTGGTCTGAACGATCATGTGAGAAATCAACGAGCAGAACAAGCCATGATTCATTCACATCAAAACCTACCAAACTCATTTCATCTTCTCTATCAATGTCGTATTTGATAGAGTCAAATGCATCATCTATCATGTCACTTTGGAGGGTAGTTAATATTGAGAGGCCGAAAAACAAACATGCTATGAAGTAGCCAAGAATCTGCTTTTTTAGCATGATGATAACTCCATCAAATGTTTTCATTTCCTCGAAGTGTTTGAATTATTTTTGTGTTGACTTCAAGGGGTAGATTCGAATTTTTTGAATCAACAATACATTGCTCCCCATATATGGCCTGCAATTCGACATATTTTTTTGTTGCAGTATCTTGGCCGTAGATGCATTCACTTGTCAATAATTGGTTCTCAAAATCCGATTGTTGAATTAAGTTTTGACCTTTCCTATGTACAATTGAATGCAAATTTAACCCAATTTTCTGAACTTCAAGCCGATTTAAATTTTCATTAAATCTTTGTGGGCAAGCATTTCCATCGCAACCAAGAATGGTAAGGTGCGTACATCGGTTATGTATCAATTGATGCATAACCTCATTTCTCGAGGTTGGTAAAGTACAGATTGATTGAGTTTGAATCAATTTCATTCCGCTCTTTGGAATGATATTTGAATATTTCATCGCATGGTCGCAACTGCAATCAACAAGTAAATTCCGAATCCTTTTGCCTTCAGAATCGAGTATATCTTCAATCCCACCTATCGATTTTCCAATCTTGATTGTAAAAGACAGTATGATTTTTGTCAATAGGATATAAGCAATAGCAAGCATCAGTCCATTTTGAAGTTCAAAGGTTGATACGGAAGCAAGAATAAGTAGCGAGCCGAAACCAAAAATTCGGACCGACCACAATGTGTTATTTTCATGAGTCAGTATACCAAATATATGCAATAATAAAAATGCAGAATATGTTAATGTTAGCAGAAGCAGAAAAAGGGAGAGGTTCATCCAAATGGATAGCATACTCACAATATCGTATTTTGGTTCCAATCCTAGTCCAAGATGAAAGTTGTGCCCTTGTTCAAAGAGCAACTTGGCAAAAAGAAGAGAGAGCAAAGAAATGAATAGAACTGCAATCTCAGTAATACTAAGCCAATATTTGAACATTTTACGTTCCTTTGGCAAAAGACCCGATTTAGCAAATTGGTAAGCGTGATACATGATCATTGGACTCACTGAGATGATGCCCAATAAGATGGTCGAAAACCATCGAATGCGACTCCATTGAGTTGGGTCGTAAATATTGAGGCAAGATGAATGGCAGACTGTAAAATATTGTACGAGGCGAAGTAATGCATCATCGATATACATCGACCAAAGCCCTATGCAAAGCATCGATGACACAAAGATAATCGTTATACGAAGTGCTAATTCATCAAAGTGAGAATAAATACTTTCATCGAAATCATCATCGCTAAGGAATGACATGTCTAAATCAAATCTGTGTACACCTTCGGGGCTCGTGCTTGAACAATGGTTCGATACACGCCAAACATTGCCCACAACATGACCATGGCTAAGACAAGTATGATTCCCCACGACTGTGAGGTATCAACACTCCATGCAAAGATGATGACCATAATCAGGGACACGATGGTTCTGCGGATGCCTTGAGGTATCGCAAGACTCATGTCTAAATGTGGTGGCCCTCCACCGAATTTACGTTCGTAAAATTCTCCTTGAATGACTGCACCAACCAAGATTAATGCAAGTGTAGTCCAATAATACAAATTGCCATTTGCAAAGAAATTGTGAGCGATACTTTCTTGTCGCTCAGCTTCAAGTGCATCTGGGTCTTCGACAGCAACAAACAATGAATCATAATCACCAACGCTAATGGTTCGAAGCGAAATGTCGTCGAGGGCAACAATTGCTGCATCTGAGGGACCAGGTATAGAGAAAGAAAGAATATTCCAATGGTCTAATTCATTTGGAATGCCATCTCCATTGACAGCGTTGCCAGCCAGTTGAAATGCTACAGGCCCAAGGTCTTCGTCTGGGGCAACCCAAGTGATGACCCAAGAGTTTCCTGGCTCTAGTTGCGAAAGTGCTGCAACATCTTCATTGTTTGCATCCTTGACGATTTGGCTTCCGACACCAGGAATCAATTCACCCTTTTCATAGGCATGAATGACAAATCCACCTTCATCATTTGAAGCATGACTCAATGAGATGGTCATTTGATACGCCTGACTCAAATTATAAGTTCTGGGGACACCAGAAATTGACAAAACAAGTTCAGTTGATGGTGAACCTCCTCCGTGACATGTGCACCCAGTTTCTACGATGGGGTCACCATTATTTATCCAAGGAGGACCATTTGGGTTGCCCATGACTGGTGCGATGAGTAACATCGAAAACACGAGCGTCGAGAGGAAGAATTTACGCTTTAATGTCATTCGTTCACCAAACCTACCACATAAACTCGTCATTTGAATGTTGCTTTACTTCGTTGTGAAATTCAAGGACTATGACTCTTTAATTGAATTATTGAGTGAGGTCATCATTGCTTTTCCATCGCCAAACAGCATCATAGTTTTATCCATGTAGAAGAGGTCGTTGTCAACCCCAGCATAACCGACAGATAACGATCTTTTGACAATAACAACCGTTCTTGCGAGGTCGGCATCAATGATTGGCATTCCTGCAAGGGGTCCTTCCCCAGTTCGAGCCGCTGGGTTACATGTATCGTTTGCTCCAATGATAAGAGCAACATCGCATTCAGGAAATTCTGAATTTATTTCGTCCATTTCGATGAGTTGTTCATAAGGAACATTCGCTTCTGCAAGCAAGACATTCATGTGACCGGGCATTCTTCCAGCAACGGGGTGAATTGCGTATTTCACTTCAGTTTCGTACTTTTCAGCGATAAGATCACCGAATTCCTTAACTTGGTGCTGACATTGTGAAACCGCCATGCCATAGCCTGGAACGATGATGACTTTTTGGGCACCGTCAAGAATCATTGCAACCTCGTCGGGGTCTGAACCTACTTTGGTTCGTGTAAGGGCTTCTTTCACGCTTCCTCCAAAGGATTTGAACAATACATCTGCCAAAGTTCTGTTCATTGCTTTACACATGATGAACGTGAGAATAAGACCCGATGCCCCTACGAGTGAACCTGCAACAATCAACACTGAATTTTGGATAATGAAACCGGTAAAGGCTGCTGCGATTCCGGAGAGAGAGTTGAGCAAGGATACAACGACAGGCATATCCGCACCTCCGATGGGCAACACTAGGATAATGCCGAGCAAGCACGATATGGCAACGATAGCGTAGAGGTACTGGACATTGTCTGGTTCATTGATACTCAAATAAATGAGGGCAAACACACCAACCATGAGCAATGCTTTGATTGGATTGAGCCAACTTGGGCCCCATGTTGGTGTTCGAATCCATTTTCCAAAGATGGATACTCCACCTTTGAGTTTGTACATGGCGAGCAGTGAGCCTGTGAGCGTCATCCATCCAACGAGGGCTGACAATCCGGCCGCGAGAACGACGATTCCCTTTGTGAGATCATCAGGAAAAACACTGGCATCTTGGGCATACTTCCAGGACTCAGAAAAAGCAACAAGTGCAGATGCTGCACCGCCGAAACCATTGAACAATGCTACCATTTCTGGCATGCCAGTCATCTCTACTTTGACAGCCATGATGTAACCGATAAGAGAGCCCAATGCTAGTCCTGCAACGATGAGTGTCCAGTTCATGGGGTCATTCGAGTTTGATTGCAATTGCATATCTAGAACAGTTGTGATGACGGCAATGAGCATACCGATTGCACCGTACAAGTTGCCACGAGGTGCGGTCCGTGGGTGGCCCAACTTCTTAAGGCCGAAAATAAAGAATGAAGCGGAGAGGAGATAGCCAAGAGCCGTCCAATTTGAGAGAATTCCTTGCAGGTCGACCATCAGTTCTTCCCCCTATTTTTGCCAGCAATCATATTCAGCATTCGATTGGTTACGGCGAATCCACCCACGACGTTGATCATGGCAAGAACGAGTGCAATAAATGCAAGGATACCCGAGAGTTCGGTGTTTCCTTGGTCGAAAGCCACGTTTGAACCGATGAGTGCTCCTACAACGCTGATGCCAGAAATTGCATTCGCACCACTCATCAATGGAGTGTGCAATGTGGCGGGCACTTTGGTAATCAATTCAAAGCCAAGGAAAATTGCCAGCAAAAAAAGTGTCAAATTTGCGATGAGCATATCTTCAGTAATAATTTCAAGCACCATCAAATCATCTCCATCAATCGCGTTTGTTTGGTATGTACTTCTCCGTCTTTTGTCAAAAGCACACCCCCCATACCCTTCACAAAAAAGTCAGACCCCTCGGGGGCACCTACCAAAATGTCGTCCTCATCACTCAAGACAACGTGACCGTCTTTGACAAGAGAGGTGAAAAATGTGGTCAAGTTGTTTGAATACAACATGCTTGCGGTGTTTGCAAGAGTCCCTGGTAAATTCGAAGTTCCTACAACAATCACACCATTTGAGGTTGTTATGACCTCACCTGGCTTGGTCGCTTCGCAATTGCCACCTACATCTGCATTCATATCCACAACAACCGCTCCGGATTTGAATGAATCAACTGCAGACTGAGGTACGGTAATAGGCGCTGGCCGACCGAATATGCGAGCTGTGGTAATGATGATATCTGCATCCTTTGCGACTGCACAGACAGTATCGTTTACTTTTTGAATAAATTCTGGGGTTAGTGGCTTAGCATATCCAGACTCATCTTCAAAGTCATCCATTCCATCGACTTCGATAAATCGGCCACCGACCGATTCGATTTGCTCTGCAGCACTTTTTCGTACGTCCGAAGCATACACAATGGCACCGAGTCGTTTTGCAGTGGCGATAGCTTGCAAACCTGCAACTCCACTTCCCATCACGACCACTTTTGCAGGTTTGACAGTCCCTGCAGATGTAGTCATCATCGGAATGCCCTTAGGTACATGAGCTGCACCGAGCAATACTGCTTTGTATCCAGAAAGATTATCTTGACTAGAATTGACATCCATTGACTGTGCACGGGAGAGTCGACGAGGAATCATATCCATCGAGAGTAAATTGACTCCCTTCTCTTTGCAAGCAGATACGCGGTCAGGATGTCGAAAAGGATCTGCAACACATGCAATGTTTGTTCCGCTTTGTAATTCATCGATGCTGGGGAATTGAATTGAGAGAATATTTTCGCAGGCAAATACTTCTGACCTTGAGACCAAAGAAGCCCCTGCTTCAACATATTCTTCATTGTTGTAATTTGCAAGGAGTCCGGCGTCATGTTCTACAAAAATTTTGAATCCTGCCTTCGATAATTTCTTGATGCTGGAAGGGACCAAACCGACACGAGTTTCACCTTCTGGTTCTTTAGGAACACCCAATCGAAGTGCCGAATTTTTGCTTGATGATTCATCAGTCATGCGTTATCACCGTCCATATGAGATTGTGGACATTCTTTCCCAATCAAACGAGGTTTTTCAATACCACGCTAATGAACTTTCAAATCAAAGATTGAGAATATGAAACCATTTACCTTATGGACTTGAGCAAGAAGCGGGCAAACAGACGTGAGAACATGAGGGGTCAACGCAAAATTGCAGTCATTGGAGCAGGAAATGTTGGTGCTACCTGCGCATTCGCATTAGCATCGATGAAAATTGGACAAATTGTTTTGCTAGATATCTTTGAAGGCTTTGCGAAAGGAAAGGCACTTGATTTGTCTCAAAATTCAAACATTCTCAATTACGACGGCCAAATCATTGGTACATCGGATTATGCTGATATTGCAGGTTCAGATGTCGTTGTGGTGACAAGTGGTTTTCCACGAAAACCAGGTATGACTCGAGAGGATTTGATTGGTAAAAATGCAGAAATTGTTGAACAAGTGGGTCAAGGTATCAAAGAACATGCTCCCGATTGTGTCATTGTGGTCGTAACGAACCCACTCGATCTCATGACCTATCACATGCAAAAAGTGACCGGTTTCCCTACAAATCGCGTGGTGGGTCAAGCTGGTGTTCTTGACAGTGCTCGAATGGCTCATTTTATTGCTCTTGAACTCAACTGTGCTGAAGAAGACGTTTCACCAATGGTCCTCGGTGGTCACGGTGATACGATGGTTCCGCTTCCTCGATACACGACGGTGGGTGGTATTCCGATAACCCAACTGATGGATGAAGCGACCATTGAAGCCATCTCGCAGCGCACGGCAAGTGGTGGTGGCGAAATTGTAAAACTCCTAGGTAATGGCTCAGCATTTTATGCTCCAGGCTCGGCAGCCGCCATCATGGCTGAATCGATTTTAAATGACCGACGAAGAATGATTCCCGCATCTTGTTACCTTTCAGGACAATATGGTCTTGATGACGTGTATATCGGAGTCCCGTGCATCATTGGGGCAAATGGTGTAGAAAGAATCTTTGAAATTGAGTTGAATAGTTCAGAGTTGGAATCTCTCCAAGGCTCTGGTCAATTTTACAAGAGCCAGCTAAAAGAAATTCTAGGGTATTAGACAAATATACGCCCAGAATGGTTCGAGAAAGTTGAATCGAATCATTTTGTATGGAACGCACCCGGAAGGAATGTCCATCGGATATCATTTGGCTCAACATGAGCGTAATGGCTCAATATCCTTGGTTCATTGGCTACTTTATCATGATAAGCTAATAGGTGTGGGTATCGTTGGACCACTGAAACATCAATGCCATCATAATTTCCAGAAAAAAGAGCAAATACTTCAGTAAATAACTTTAGGTCAGCGATACTCATTTCATAAGTTTCAGCAGCCCATCCTGTGTTTGAATCTCGCAACTTGTCATCGAATTTCTGGAGTGATTCAGAGCAAGTACCTCCATGGTCAAACAAATTTTTCCGTAGGCGGATTCGCTCTGATTGGTCTGAAATTCCAAACGTCGTATCAAGCCCACGAGCTAAGGGCCCCATTCCATCAATGAATTCATCTACTTTCGCTGCCAAGTATGGGTTTTCTGGAACCAATCCAGCGAACTTTCCAGCATAACGCAAAATTGCTGAGGACTCTGCTATTGTTCCATACTCTGTTTGTAAGACAGGTAGCATATTCCAAGGTAATTCTCCACTTGCACGCATTGTATCGAATCGTTCACCATTGACTTCAACATCCTCCCATTCAAGTCCTGATAACGCTAAAGCAACCCTGCTTGCCTCTCCTCTGCCGGGAACTGGAAAATAGACCAATCTGTTCATGCTCTTGCGAGGTTTAACGCACTCATGATTGTTGTTCTTCATCTTCTTGTCGATCAATACATAGCGATTGAGAGTATCCTTGAGTTGTGACATGTTCAGCAGGATTGTTTCTTCGCATCAATTTTTTCCCATGGAAACCACGGCTTCGCATTCTCGTCAGTATCTCCTGACCAATGTAGCAACCTTTGGCTTCATGGACCAAATGTTCTAATCCACAATTGAATGGATGTAAATTTGGTACAATCTCATGGCCTTGGTGAGGTATCATGTTGTTGACTCGGTACTCATTAAATTCTTCAAGGGTCAATGTAATGTCAATTTGAATTGAACTCGAGGCAACAATGAGCCAACCACGAAATGTTGGTACAACTGTAATTCCATCAGCTGGAGGAAAATGTTCAGTGCTAAGATAGACCTTGTTGTTTGGCGTTATGTCCCGAATAGCAACATCTTGTTGAAGAATTTTCGATGTCAATTGCCGAAGAAGTTTTTCCTTGTAATTTGCAAAGCCCACAAGAGCAATTTGTTGACCGACCTCGATGACATCGACCATATCAATAATTTTCGCGTTTTGGTCAGTAAAAACTGTGGTGCAAGTTCCTGTTACTTTATTCGTAGATAAGCCATCGACGAATTTTATGCAATCGTTACCTGAGAGAAGTAAGACGTACGAATCGAGTTGAATCAAACCCATTGGGCAACCTCAAGAGAATGATTCGCCGCATCCACAAGAACTTGAGGCATTGGGATTGTTAATTTTGAATCCCCCGCCCATTAACCTGTCAACATAATCTATTTCGATACCGTTGAGAAGGTGACTGCTTGCATTGGGTACGAGCACACGAAAACCGTTGATTTCCAATTCTTGACAATCGATGTCGGTACTTTCTACAATTTGCAAATCATACATGTAGCCTGAACAACCGCCAGAAAGTACGCCCACGAGGAGAGCATGACTTCGGTCATCTCCAAAAGCGTCTTCAAGCATTTCTGTAGCCTTTTGTGTCATCGTAAGTTCAACTTCAACAACTTGAGGTGCATTGATGACAATTGCAGGTCCGGAGTCGCATGTGCCACAGTCCATGTTATTCCCACCATGTGGAGATTTTTGAATCTGTTTGTTGATGAACTCATTTAGCGGTTTTTCTTGAGTTGCTGTTTCTTAAGAATTTCACATCGTCTAATTTGGTCTTTTGCTACGAGTTGTGTGGATTCATCAAGGCCACGTGGAATCGCCTGTTTGAAACATTTTATCGCATCAGTGTAACGTTCCATGGACGCATAAGCTGCCCCCATATTGTACAGAGTTTGTCCTCGAACATCGGTTGGACGTATCATCATTGCCTGATGGTACGATTCAATGCATTTTGGGAATTCCTCTAAGAAATAATACGCATTTCCTCGGCCATTGAGAATTCGAATGATCATGCCTTCATCGTCTTTGAAGGATGTGAGTGCTTTATCAAAACTGGATAGTGCTTCACGATATTTCTTATCCTCAAGCAATAATATGCCCTGATTGTACCATTGAATATCATGGTTTGCAATTGAACTTGATTGAGATGAAGTTGTTTGAACGCGTTGTAGTGCTTCAGTTGCATCCAATGCCGCCTTTGCTAAATCGACAACGGGATTCTCCTCAACGACTCGAACAGGTCGAGGCTCAATTGGTGTTTGTAAAACGGAATTAGCGTGAAGTGTTTCTGGAGCAACATTGTGCGGTTCTGATTGAACAGGCATTGGTTCAATTGGTTGAAGTAACAATTCGTGTTGAGCTGCATCAACATGTTGCGGAGGGTTTTGCTCAGTTGGCGAGGGTGACTCTTGATGATACTGTACTTCTGATGCTTCAGTAGCCCCTTGAGGATTAAGGAGAGAACGTGCTTTGGCATGACATTTTTCAGCTTTTTCGATTTCACCCGCTCTCTCAAGAGAACGAGCTAAACCTGTCCAATGGTCGAACGAACCATCATTTTTAATCAGAGTTTTCCACATTGTTATGGATGCTACATGGTTGTTGGACAGTGAAAGTGCACGTGCATGTGCACCAGAGACCTCATCGCCTATGAATGACAATGCCTCAGTTGCCATTTCGGGGCCAGCAGGCAAGGTAGGAGGCAATCCTTGGGTGTTTTCGAGAATGGTTGATTCCCCTTCCGCTAAATCAAGGAGTACTTGGATGAGTTGATGCTTTGAAACTTCATTACCGAGACTTGTCAACGACCGCAATGAGTTGAGGTAATCTTCAATAAGTCCAGCATCCTTTGAGATTTGGTTGATGGCTTGAAGAGCCGAACTATTGCTTGAGTCAAGTATGACGGCTTGCTCAAAACTTCGTTTTGCTTCTATGGATTGACCCACGGTGCGTTGCAATTGACCTAAAGCCATCCAGCCTTCAAGACTGTCATTGTTCAAATTCAATGCGTGAGTTAATGATGCGATAGCATGTGTATCGTGCCCGAGTTTGGAGAGTGATAATCCTGCCATCATCCAAGCTTCTCCATTTGTGGCTGCAATACTCTTGAGATGTGGCTTGAGTGTGGTAAATGTGTTTTTGAAATCTGATCGTTCAAAATGCTGACGTGCTTCATCAAGCAATTGATTGAGAACATCTTCTTCGTTGTGGTCCTCAATCTCTGGTTCAGGTTCACTGGTCAGAGTTTCAATGGTCTGCTCTTGAGTGGTCGCTTGTAAAGCGGATTCTTTTGCAACAACCATACTTGCTGCACTTCGTAATTCTTCGATGTCAAGGTGCTGATTGTCATCCTCGTCGTGATGGACAGCTTCGGCAAGCACATCTTCTGGATTTTCAAGCCCAGCTTCTTCAAGAACGGATTGCATTTCTTCTTCATCGTAACTTTGCGTTAACTTGATGCTTGGTTGCATTGATTCAACTGCAATCGAGATACCACTGCCTTTGCATCGAGATTGAACATCAAGTAATGCAGGGTGCCCTGGGAAGAACGACAGTGCACGTTTGGCTGTTTCGTATGCACCCTCCAAGTCTCCAATTCGCTCTAGCAAAATAGCCATGTTTGCTGTTGCAGGAGCGTGGTCTGGGTTGAGGTCAAGACAGATTTGAAACGATTGTCGAGCCCCTCTTGCATCCTGCTGAGCTTCCAACAAGACTCCTCGATTGAACCAAGCCATGTCACACGACGGGTCGAGGGCGATGGCTTTGTTGAAGGATGAAAGGGCCCCTTTGATGTCATTGTTTCGTGAAGCATCTTCCCCCACAATAAGTAAGGCCTCAATTTCCCTTGAAATTTTGTCTTCTTCAGACTCTTCCTCAAAAGAATCGATTGTCGGTTCTTCTTCTGACATGGATGTATCTCCTTGTTCATCTTGCGATATGTCATCTTGGTCATCATCCAAGTCGGTCTCGTAGATATCGTCCGTCATGTTACCACCACTCCTAAGCGAATCGCTTGATTGAATAAGCGTTGCTTCTCCTTGACTTCCCGACAAAACCTTACATTCATAATTCTGTGCCTTTTGGGTGCAATTGTGGTATGATGAAAATTCTAGGTTTGTGCGGTGAGTATGGTCCAAATTCAAAAAGTGGTATGTTGGTAGGACTAGCGTTGAAATATGCTGAACAACAAGGTGCAGAAGTCGTCTTTTGGGATGCAACCCAAACGCCACTTCCACTTGTTGGTGAAGAAGGTTGTTGGAATCACCCTCATGTGAAATTGTTTCAAGACCTATTGCTTGAGTGCGATGGTTTCCTTGTTGCCTCACCAGAATATCATGGGAGTTTGTCCGGTGTCATGAAGAACACCTTTGACTGGATGTACGATAAACATGTAGGGGGCAAGGTCTTCGGGCTCATGTCAACACTTGGCGGTATGTCGAACAGCAACACTATCAATCACATGCGTATTATTGTTCGGTGGTTACATGGTTGGTCCGTGCCTGAACAACTTGTGATTGGCCATGTGAAGGACGCATTTGACGAACATGGTCATTTGACTGATGAATCACTCAACCATCGATTGCATGATATCGTCAATTCTGTCATGAAGACCGTTGAGAAATTTTCGTCGTGAAGATAATGTCAGACCAGATATACATCACCGATTCATTTGGGTTCAACTATGTTCTTATCAAACCTCATTCGTTTATGATGGGTGATGCTTCAGGTAAGGATTTGAGAGCCTCCCCCTCGCATGAGGTTGAGATTACAGAACCTTTTTTTGTCGCAGAGACCCTCTGCACTCAAGGCCTTTGGAACGGACTTTTGCATGAGAATCCATCAAAACATCAATCAGATTTGAATTCATTTTTCCAACCAGTTGAGTCAGTCTCTTTTGATGAAGTAAAGAAGATGATTGACTTTCGCAATCAAAGGGCTGAAGATTCAACATTTCTTGGTTTGAAAGGTGTTTGGCGATTGCCAAGTGAGGCAGAATGGGAATGCTTTGCGAGAGCTGGTACAACAGGATCTTGGAGTTTTGGTGATGATGAACATGAGTTGTCAACATACGGATGGTATGGAGCAAATTCAGGAGCGAAATTACACAAAGTCAAGGGGAAAAAGGCCAACCCTTGGAACCTCTTCGATATTCATGGTCTTGTTTCCGAATGGTGTGAAGACAAGTGGAACGACTCTTACAACACAAGAAGAACTCAAATACCCTATCAAGCAAATTCGAATCAACGTGTCGTTCGAGGTGGTTCTTGGTTTACAGATGGCACTTCAACGACTTCCTTTCATCGCTCATATGCTCTTGAAACAAAGAAAAGTGATGGCATTGGTTTTCGATTCGTATGGGAACCAACGGAGGCAATGCAATGAAACTATTTCACAATCCACGATGCTCCAAATCACGAACTGCAATGCAATTTTTGACCAATCGGGACCTTGAGGTGGAGGTTGTTGCTTACCTTGAAGTCGGATTAAGTCTTGATGAAGCCCAATTGATTGTTCAAAATTACAAAGGAGAGTTTTCTGATTTACTGAGGAACAGTACTCAAATTGAGACAAAAAATCTTTCAAAGCAACAAAAAATTCAATTGTTGCTCGAACATTTTGAACATCTTCAACGGCCACTTTTACTGACTCAAAATGATTGTGTTATCGGACGACCACTAGAAAATTTTTCTCAAATAAAGCGACTGTCAAGGTATTTCGCCGTCGAGTAATTGAGTCTCAAAAAAATCTTCGTCAACATTCGACAACGTTTGTCCTTTTGGCGTCAAGCCTGGGCCGACATTCCATTTCCCATCAAGAGGGTCTTGAAGAACAAGCATCAAATTGAGTTTCATGAATTGAAGGATGGCTAATTCGGTTCGATGAAGAACTGGGCTGATCTCATCGTGAAATGTATCGTTCATCGTTTGACAAATTTCATTGAATGTTCTATGGCCATCGCATAACTCCCATACAATGCTGTTCATGTTGTCAAGGGGTCGTTTCAATTCTCTCGGTGCACGAAAAATTCGAGCAAGCATGCGTTCAAATCGGTTGAACTTTTTTTCGATGCGTAGAGTAATTCTCTTGCCAGAAACCCCTCGTGTTTGAGGTTGCTTACTAATTTCTCCGTGTCTCGCCCACCACACAGGGAGGCGACAAGGATATGTCCCTGCCATACGGTGTTCTTCAAGTCCCTCTAATTCGACCATTCAATCACCTAATACGAGGTAAATGTCCACCAGACAAGAAGCAGCATTGAAGTAACACCGGAGAGGGCCGTGAGCCTTGTGAGTTGAACCCGTTGCGTGAAATTACGAAGATACCACGTCAAGACCCCAAACGCCGAAACCAAAAGTAAGAGCCCATACCAAAGTGGTGGAAACGTGTTCATCTCCTGAGCCATGGTGGTGCTAAAAGCCAGTGAACTTAGTGTTTATTCATAGTGTTCCATCAAGGTATTGTTGCCCGTAATAGTGCCATTGCTCCATTGTCCACCCAACTGGCAATCCCCCCTCTGGTAACGGGGGTCCTGATTGAACCACTGGTTCAGTAGAAACAGTTGATTCAACATTGAACTGTGGTGTCTGTGGATGTTGAGTTTCATGTTGAGTTTGCATTGATGTTTCCAAAGTTGCCTGAATTTCGCTAATTGGGGGGCCGCTCTGTTGAACAGGAGCGATTTCTTCTTCGATTTCTTCGAGCACACTTCTGCGACGTAATATGAAGAGCAAACTTACCAAAAGCAAGACACCTCCACCTCCAAAGATTGCAATTTGCTGCGTGCTCATGCCGTCATCGATTGGCTCCTGCTCAAATATCATTGAAACGGTGAACGATTGCGATTTGGAAAGATCTTCCGTGTAAACTTCGATAACAATGTCTCCCTCTAGAATTCCCCCGAATCGGCGAGCTTCACATTCAACCGTTTGTCTTTGTTCAATCGACATACCCGGCTGAAGAGAAAATTGTAGCGGTTCAGTATCATACAGAACTTTTTGACAGAGGATTTGCCAGCTTTCTGGATGTTCGATGGCTACAAAAATTACCTCGGGTTGTGATGAAGTGCTTGAAATATTTACATAGAATGGCGATGCCAAATTATACTCAATCTTCTCTGTTGAAACTTGTGAAGTGCCGAAGTTAAGCGTTCTTTTTTTCGTGACCATCATCATTGCTTCGGTTTCCATAGTGTATGGTAGTCCATTTTCGTCCAATGCCCCCATGATTTCATAGGTAATAACGATACGAGAATTCAACGAAAGATCATCTGGTAACAAAAGTTCAGTACGCAACACAATTTCTTCCGATGGAAGCAACTGAAGTTGCACGTTTTGGTTGAGTTGCCTATCTCCTCCATTGACGGTGAAAAATGCTACGATATCTGCATTTGGAGGGTGGACAGATAGACTGGCTTTTACTGAAAGTCTATCGTCCACTGCGTTTCCTAAATTTGTCAAAATTGATTCTGCAAATCCGGACCCTCCGCTCTCAACTTCTGTTGATTGATTCCCAAGCGTTAGCATCGGAATGCGTATTGAGCTTGTGATAATGGTAAATTCAATGGCGTTATTTTCAGTGTTGAGGTCTTGACCATTTATCGTTTGAGCTACAACTTCAATGGTGTGAAATTCCCCTGCTCCTTCCTTGTTCGGCAAGAACATCCAAACTGATATGGTAAGAATATCTTCGAGGTCATAAGGTGCACTCAATTCAATGTTGTCTTGAATGAGAGTTCCATGTTCATCCACAATCCACCATTCCCAGGTCTCAGGTAACTCAGGAAAAGAAATGTTCACGTCCGACTGGCCATTGCCGAGGTTTGATAATTCAAGTAGAATTTCGTTTGCTTGACCAGGAGTAAGTTTCTGAGGTATGTTAACTTCTTCAAGTTGTACATCGTAAAATGTATTGACGCGAAAGCGGTCAAATTCTGAACCCCGAATTTCCATAAAACTTCGTTGAGATTGAATAATTGGGGTGATGATTGGCCCTCTATCTCCGCCTTGTGCATTTTCTGGAACATCGATGACAATATCGAAGGTTGTTGAGGTTCCTGAATTAAGTACAGCATTTGTCCTTGTTGGTTGATGGACAACCCACTGGCCAGCATCGACAGTTTCAACAGACATGTCAAAGATATCTTGTCGACTTGCATTATTCCAAATTGTAAAGGAAAGTGTAAATGAGTCACCGGGATCAACAAAATGTAGTCCGCCGGCAAAGGTTGGTGAAACATCAACGCTTGCATCACTGAGCATCGATGCTGAAACACCAACACTCGATGTGATTGACCTTCTTGTGTCGTTTTGTGCTGTGATTGTGAATTCGAATTCTGACATTGTATCAGGTAAAGCATCGATTGGAATTGAGAGAATAAATCCAATGTTTAGAGGTTGATTTGGACGTAACAATACACTCGTTGCCTGATTCCAGTCAAATTGCACATTCCAATTTGAGGGGAGTTGTGTGGCATCTATACTCATATCAAAGACATCAGTTGCAGCACCAATATTTTCAACTCTCACTTCAAATGGACATGAATAGGTGGGGGGGCAACTTGGTTTTGGAGATGCGGGATGTATCACAGGAATTCTATCTGCAAGAACTTGATATTGCAAATTCACATTTGTCGTGATCGATGGATATAATTCCGAATACAGTTTGAGTTGCATCGGATGGAATCCAATGGAAGTATTTGGGCCAGGTTTGAACTTCACATCGAACAGATGAGGTTGTCCAGGCGTTACTATGACGCCGTCGAGTGGGTCGAAACTGGTTCCGGTCGTTCTTGAATAATACACTTCCCAATCCTGTGGCAAATTCAATATTTCTGGTATGAACGTTTCAGATATATTTCCTGTATTTGTGACTTCAATTCGAATGCTACCCCACTCATTAGGCAATGACGGAACACTTGATTTTCCTTGACCTGAAACTCCATATTCGGATTGCCTAACTTTTTGGTCGTACAGAACGATGATTTCATCAAACCAAAACCCGATATCATTTCCACTAACATCACTTTGGAATAAAAATCGAAATTGAGAATTCTGATGGAAATATTGTGAGTTTATGGGTACAATGGGTGATGCAGCACCTTTGTCAGCGAGGCTAAAAGTGAGCCAATTTGCACCGTCAAGAAATGTGCTATCAACAGTTCCTTGAAGTGTTCCAAGGTCATTCCAAGCACCGAGTGAACTCAAAGCTTGCATTTTTATGGTATCATTGGGAGCAAGGCTTCCTGTGTAGTAGAAGGAGATTCCATTGGTTCGAAGTGGATTCGGATGCGCATCCGAAAGGTCCATGGCAGGAAAAACAAGCGCACTTTGTAAATTGTTTGGATAGGTTGACGCTTCTCCGTTACCAATGTGGCATGCAGTTCCCATCGAAATGGAGGTATCTGAATTTAGATTCCACGAGGAACCAGCAGTCCATCCAGTCAAGGTATCGCAATTGAAATATCGATAGGCGACAGTGAAAAATCGAGAAACATCATTGTTTGTTGGATCATCATCAGTAATCGTTGGCGTGACAGTAATAGCAAGTGAATGATTTCCCGAATATGTCGGAGTCAATTTTACAGATGCTGTACTTTGTGAACCCCCCGATATTTGGCTGATTTGAGTTGAAGCAGTTGCAATTTCAAAATATGAGTATTCATTGTGGAGTATTTTTGCAGATACGGTTACCACACCTGATGATGCAGTGCCTAGATTTTCGATGATGATATCAATTTGACTTTCGACATTCACTACGGCGTCAATGGCAAAAAGTGACTGTGGCCGGTTGAATCCTGCAATTGGATAATTTGACGAAAACATTCGATATTTTGTTGAATTTGATGAATCAGGATAGAATATTGAGATGCCTGATACGGTCAGGTCTACACCAGTTGCACGGCCAGACGCTTGTTCGGCTTGAGGAATTTCCAATTGTTGCATAGGATGGGTCAATGGAAAAATCATCAAAATGCACAGAAGTATAGAAACGACCGCCCCCCTCATTCCGCTCGTTTCGCCACAGCGATTCAAAGTATATATGAGAGATGTTCAGAAGTTTATTCCTCTTCTTCGTGATTTGAAGCAGATACAGATTCACTTACCTTCACCTGAGACAAGCGTACTTTTTCCTCATTCCTTTTTTCCTTGCTCCTGGCTGCGATGTACACTGTGAATGAGGGCACGAGGATCATTGCAAAACAGCCGATGACGGCCGCGAGTGCCCACAAAAATTCTGTAGCAGCATCGATGTGAAACAATGCAATAGTTCCAAATTCTTCATTGACTGTTGTGATTGAAATTGTTGGTTGGGTTGACCTGTTCCCAAATTCGATTACTTCAATCGTGTATATCGAAGGAGAATGAGTGTAGGTAATCAGTGCTCGCGCTTTAAGTTCTGCATCCTCAATAGATGAAGCATGAACTGTTCCATTGGAGCGTCGAGCTGGGTCTGGGTCGGTGAGGGTTGCGATAAAGAGGGAATCTCCTTCTTCGAGTTGTTTTTCGTGAACAGTACTTTTTGAGCATTCGATTGAACACACAAAATCTTCACTTGGATTGCCAGATAAATGCACATTGATTCCGAGTGAGGGGTGACTGTAGGTTCCTGCTGAGTTCAAAACCCTCAATGTCGCAGACGATGACAACCCTTCAGCCGAAACATTCACCCATGTGAGATTCATTGGATTTGCAGGGATATACCAAGTCCAAGTGGTTTGGTTGAATTCTTGGTTGTAATATGTTTGGTTCGCATTGCCTTCATATGTTTCGACATTTGAATCGGTTTGGTACAGGTAATAGGACGGAGAGATGGTTGCCCCATAAACGGCGTAAGCCAGCAAAAAAACCAATGTAAACGATAGACCAAGAAGAGTTCTTAGAAGGTTGGGATTTTGTGCCAGAGCCTTCTTCATGATGATTGCGAACGAAACCATCTTCATCAAGTCTTGTATATCTCAAATCGAGAAACAGCATTGAAATTACACCTCAAACGATGCGTTGTTTTCATATAGGGGTGGAGGGTGGCCAACTTGCTCGGTGTGTATTTATGACGACTGCGTATGATATTCCTGCGGATACTATGATTGCTGCATTAAGCACTGCACTCACAGAAAATGGCCATGTTTCGATGCCAGAATGGGCAGAACATGTCAAGACAGGTGCAAACAGGGAATTACCACCATCCCAACCGGATTGGTGGGCTACCCGCTGTGCTGCAATTCTTCGCAAAGTGTACCGCAATGGTCCGGTAGGTGTGACTCATCTATCCCAAGAATTCGGTGGAAAGAAGAACTACGGCTCCAAGCCTAACCGACCAGTCGCAGGATCTCGCCACATTATCAGAACCGCTCTCCAACAACTTGAATCTGCTGGCTTGGTTGAAAAAGTCGAAAGCAGACGCATTGAAGGTGAAGATGGTGACGACGATGTCCAACTCTACGCCGGTAGGGTCGTGACATCAACTGGACAATCCTTCGTCGATAACATCGCCCACGCAGTTCGTGGCGAGGTTGAAGAACAATACCCTGGTTTGAGCAAATACTGAATTTGGTTGTGGAAAGGTGGAGGTGGTGTCGATGACTCATGATCATGAACTCGACATGCTCCGGCAACAACGAAGGGCAGAATTGCAACGAGAGATTCAACAACAAGTCCTAGAGCGAGAAGAACAAGAAGTTCAACGCCAACAAAAATTGGTGGCACAAGAACAAGTTGAAACTTTCATACGGCTTCATCTTTCATCAGAGGCAAAAACGCGCCTTACACAACTCACACTAGCCAACCTTGCGAAAGCTGAACAAATAAAAATTCAGTTGGTCAAACACATCCAAGAAGGAATGCTAACTAGTCCCGTGTCGGATGAACAGTTCAAATCGTTCCTTGAATCAATTTCCAAGAGCCGTAGAGATACGTCAATCCGAAGAATCTGAGAAGGTGCTCAAAATGTCAAGAAATAAACCAGCAGCAAAAAAAATACGATTGAATAAAGTTACCAAACAGAACCGACGTGTTCCGGTTTGGGTGATGTTAAAAACGAACAGAAACACGGTATCTCATCCCAAGAGACACCACTGGAGAAGGAGCAAACTCCAACGTTGAGGTGATCACATGGCACGAGGTAAAGAATCGGAATTAACCGTTCCATTGCGAAGAGCTTGGAATATTACGAGGTTTAAGCGAGCTCCTAGAGCAATGCAAATCATTCGAGAAGAAGTCATTCGACATTGTAAAGTTCAAGAAGATGAAACCATTTACATTGATGAAAATGTGAACAAGCACATCTGGTCAAGAGGCATTGAAAACCCTCCACGAAAAATACGTCTGCTTTTAATTCGACACGATGTTCCTGATATGCCAGATGTCGAAGTTCGATTGTATGAGGAGTGATGAAGATGGGAAATATTCGACCGAGTTTCATTAAAGTACGCGCTATTCGCCTTGTGGAAGAGCATGGTGACAAATTCACAGATGATTTTGAACACAACAAACATGTTGTTACACAATTGACAGATGTTGAATCTAAAAAATTACGTAACTGGATTGCTGGTTATGTTACCCGATATCGTCAAAGAAGGACAGACTAAGGTGGTCTATATTTGGCGGTCCGAGTCGATTGGGACCGTCAACCAGTTAGCATTCATGCGAATGAATCAAGTGAGTTGGAACAGCTTATCCAATTTCTTCGATTGAAGTACAATTGTCGCAAACACTCTGTCATCATGAGAGACCGAGAACAAGGCGAGGGGTACCTCTTCTTTGTGTATCAAAACATTGACCCTCGATGGATTGTAGCATTTGTCCAAGGGGAGGGGTCAAAATAGGTGACCGACAGAAGATTCCATTACCTACGTCGACCTTCACTTTGAAGGTAATTTTAGTAGGTACGTCCATCCCGGGAAATGTCGGTGCCATTTGTCGTTCGATGCTAAATTACGGATTTGATGAGCTTAGTTTTGTATCGCCGCAGTGCGATATCTATTCAGATGAAGCAAGAAACCGTGCTAAACATGCACAATGTGTCCTTGACCAAGCAATAATCTACAACAATTTTGAAGATTCAGTCAAAGATTGTACCTTGGTTTTTGGTACTTCGGGTAAGCGTGAGGTTGGTGAAAAAACTTCGAAGCGTCATTTCTTATATCCGTGGGAATTTGAACAAAAAATTGCTTCGTATGTAGGCAAAGTAGCTTTGGTTTTTGGTGAAGAAGGTAAGGGACTTTCTACTGAAGATTTACTGCGGTGTGATGACCTCATAACTTTACCAACTTGGGAGGGGTATCCAGTTGCTAATTTGAGCCATGCAGTTCATGCTCTCCTTTACGAATTGCAACGTGGTCGAGTTTTATCCAATCTTGGAAAAGACCCTGGATTGCCCGAGATAGTTCCAATTGCACGAACTATTTCACCCGAGTTGAGGCAAATTTTGAATCAAAGTATCGATGAACTTGGCCATGCATTACCTGGGCTGGAGGAACGAGGAGAGTCTTTCTCATCTGTTCTGAAGAGGTCAACACATCGTTCACAGCCAACCGAAGATGAAGCTACAAGGCTCATTGGTGGATTTGTTGATGCAACAACTGCTCTTCAAAAAGTCAATGAAGATGAGAATTGGCTCAAAAAACGGAGACGTCGAGTCAACGATTAATTTGCATACCATGAGGCCGTGCTTTTTGGTGTTTCACGGCAATGCATAGCAACAAGGCGCAAAGTATTTCCATACGCTGTTTCAATATGCGGTTCGACTTGTTCAAAAGCCCACTTTGCTAAATTTTCCGCAGTAGGGATGAAAGGAACCACTACGGTTCTGTGGTCAGATGGTAAGCTTTCAAGGAGGTTACGAAGACCAACATCGGATTCTGCCACGACAAATGCGTGGTCAATAACATCATGGATGTGCACCTGAAGAATCTTGGATACATCGCTAAAATCCATGAGCATTCCTTCTTCAGATACCCCTTTCATTGTAACTACATCACCCTCGATCTCAGCTTCAAATCGATATCTATGACCATGGATGTGTTTGCATTTTGATTTGTGATTTGGCACACGGTGTCCTGTATCGGTTTCTACATATCGACGAATTCTTGTGGTCATGTTTCATCCTCCTTCGATTCAAAATTCATTGATACTGAATTGATACAATATCGTTCGCCACCAAAAGCTCTCGGGCCATCATCAAATACATGACCTAGATGTGCATCGCATTTATGGCAACGCACCTCGATTCTCTTCATGCCATGACTCAAATCTTCAATTCGTACAATTTGTGCTGAATCTAATTCGCTATGAAATGAAGGCCACCCGCACCCTGAATCGAATTTTGAAATGCTGTCAAAAAGAGGGTGGTTGCAGCATTTACAAGTGAATATTCCTTGCCGTTTTTCAGACAACAATGTACCTGTAAATGGACGCTCGGTACCAGATTGCCGTGTGACGTAATATTCAAGATCTGTTAAGGTCGACTTATATTTTTCATCGAGGAATTTTTTTTCCAAACTTAACGCATTTTGAAGAACTTCTTCCCACGACATTTGATATTCAATGGGGTCTTTTTTTCCTACGGCATGAAATGCAAGGATTCTTTCGACATCAGACCCGGTTTTTCCTGAAGAACGGCCCTCTGAATCTGGTTCATAAGAGGTTATGGTGCGTTTGAATACATCATCAAATTCGATGTTTAATATCTCGCAAGATTGAATTGCATCTTGCAAAATTGTTGCCTTATCTCCATGTAAATAAGGCAAATCAAAGGAGACTCGTTCGCTATCCCAATTACCAAGGTAGAATGCATGTGAGAGTGCATCATAAAATTCAGGGCGGCAATCTGGATAAATTGCATGGTCACCAGCATGAACTCCAAGGCCGATTTTTACAGATGAATTCAACTCTTGGGCAATTGAAAGTGCTTTGCCGTAGACAATGGATGAAAAAATGGCATTGCGATTCGGAACAACTGTGGCTTTCATTTGCGATTCCTCGTAGTGGCCTGTTGGTATACTCTCATGTTCCGAAATAAGTGCACTTTTGAATAGTTTCATTGCAGACGATAAATCTGCGATTTCATGGACAATATTATGTCCAGAGTCCTTCAACAATTGGATGAAACTTTTTGCCCGTTCGATTTCGATTGCATGTTTTTGACCATAATTGAATGAAATTGCAATGACATTGAATTGTTTTGCAAGATAATGGAGTACGAGAGATGTTGAATCCATGCCTCCTGAAAGGGAGATGACAGCTATTTGTTTGGACACTATTTCACCCCCATCCATTTGTGGGTTTGTAGAGACAATCTCCATCCTGGATTGTTTTTGACAACTTCTTCTGTCATCGAGAAATTAATTCCATTTTGTTCAACCGTATCGGCCTCAATGTAACATGGTTGAAGGTATAGATGCTTAAAACCCGACTTTAATTCATCGTACATTGTTAACTCTTGGCCAACAAAAACACACTTTAATTCATCACCGGTCCGTTGTCGAATTTTTACATGAGGATACATTTGGTCCTTTGGAGAGATGGTGATCCAGTCTACGAGGCCTTCGGGGATGGCAATGGTTCCATTACTTTCGATTGATATTGAGTATTGCCTCGTTTTGAGTAATCGGTGAAGTGGCCATAAATCATTGAGCATCGGTTCGCCCCCGGTAAAAATCACATTC
The DNA here is from genome assembly GCA_038106355.1 of Candidatus Poseidoniales archaeon. Lineage (GTDB taxonomy): Archaea > Thermoplasmatota > Poseidoniia > Poseidoniales > Poseidoniaceae > Poseidonia. The sequence goes on from JAYODQ010000001.1 coordinate 92,633, forward strand.
TTGCAATTAAATTTCATGATTTCAGCAAGAATATCAATCGCTTTCCATTTTGAATATGTTTCAAAATCAGTATCGCACCATTCGCATTGCAAGTTACACTTTCCAAATCGCACAAAGACATGGGGGATGCCAACTCGATGACCTTCTCCCTGAACCGAATGGAAAATTTCGACGATATTGTATTCTACTGCTAAATCTGATGCTAGATCCTTGATAACATCACCCGACAAACCACAATCGTTCATCTTCTCACCTATGAACGAATCAATTGTAGAAGTTCAGATCTCGCTTCTTGTTTTTCAAAAAAGACCCCTCGCATAGCTGAAGTTGTCATGATTGCCTGTTGTTTTTTCACACCTCTGCATTGCATACATCCATGTGATGCTTCTAAAATCACGCCGCAACCTAAAGGACCGAGATGTTGCTCCAAATCATCTGCTATGGATTTTGTAATTCTTTCCTGATTCTGCAACCGTCTCGCATGAAGGTCGACTAGTCGCGCAAGTTTGCTGATGCCGACAATTCTGTCAACTGGAATATAAGCGACGTGAGCTACTCCATTGAAAGGTTGCAAATGATGTTCACATGTCGATGCAAATTCAATGTTTTTGAGTAACACAATTCCATCGTATTCTTCTCCATTAAAAGTTGCATCCAAGATGTCGGCAGCAGATTGATTGTAACCCGAAAAAATCTCATCCCAAGATTCAATGACACGTTCAGGTGTTCGTTCTAAACCTTCTCTATTGGTAGCATCTCGTCCCTCGAGATATTCAAGCAGTGTTCGAATTGCTTGTTCTGCTTCTTTTCTATTTGTCATGTTAACCACTCCTCCCATGCCGTTCGTCAATGAGGTCCAATTGATCGAGCATCTTCCTACAAGCCGTGCGAATAGCATCAGCCAAACTGATGAATTTCTTTTCGTCACCAACATGGATTTTCAAGTCGTCAACAAGCTCTTGCGGCATATCAAGTGAAATCTTTGGCATATTATACTGCATACTATAGTATTATTATAATATTATCATGCGATTATTTATTTCCTTCATCAACATGATAGCCATAAGGTTGAAAGAACGCCTCGGTTGCAAAGTTGATATGCAGTCCATGACCGCATCATTGAGCATCCTCGAAAAAATGAGAAAAAATTCTGGTCAAAAATCAACGCAGGGTTTGACCAACGACGAAATAACCCATTTTTCGAGAGTTGATCCCACATTAGAAATTGCCATTCAGGAGGCAATGGAGTACCGAAATACCATTGAAACCGAATACGGTAAAGAATTGTTCATGATGAATGAACTAGAGTTATGTAAACAATTGCAGGAAGGCTTCGTAAATTTTTACTCCGCACCAACAATTAATCCATATGTAGCACTTTCAGCAAGAGGTCCTTGGATTGTGACTTCGCACGGTGCAGTCATTCATGACAATGGGGGGTATGGTATGTTGGGATTTGGGCATGGACCTGAACATGTCATTCAAGCGATGTCAAAGAATTGGGTCATGGCCAATGTCATGACGCCGTCATTTTCTCAATTCAAATTCAATGAACGAATGCGCATGGAATTGGGCCATTCAAGAGGGGAGTGTCCGTTCGATCGGTTCATCTGTATGAATAGTGGTTCTGAATCTGTTACCGTCGCCTGCAGGATTGCTGATGTAAATGCAAAATTATTGACTGACCCGGGCGGAAGGCATGAAGGCAAAGAAATCGTCATGATGGCCGTGGTTCAAGGCTTCCATGGTCGAACCGATCGACCTGCACAAATGTCGCATTCGTGTTTATCCAAATACGTTCAAAATTTGGCATCGTTCCGTCATCGCAAAAATCTTATTCTTGTTCCAGCAAATGATGTTGATGCACTTCAACACGCGTTTCAATCTGCTGAAGAAAACAACCAATTCATAGAGTTATTTGCAATTGAACCAGTTCAGGGTGAAGGCAATCCCGGACAAGCTCTTGACCGTGCTTTTTACGATGAAGCCCGCAGATTATCAACAGAACATGGTTCAATTTTACTCATTGATTCAATTCAAGCTGGATTACGAGGCCATGGATGTTTGTCACTTGTGGATTATCCAGGTTTTGAAACGTGTGAGGTACCAGATTGTGAGACCTGGTCAAAAGCATTGAATGCAGGGCAGTACCCTTTGTCCGTTCTTGGATTATCCACCCGAGCAGCTGATTTGTATGCAGCGGGAATTTACGGAAACACAATGACAACAAATCCACGAGCACTAGAGGTGGCAATATCGGTGCTCGATAGCCTACGGGATGGCTTACGAGACAACATTAGGAATCGAGGCATCGAATTTGTTGAAAAATTGAGCACCTTCGTTGATGAATTTCCAGAAATTTGTTTGAAAGTTCAAGGAACAGGTTTGTTATGTTCAATTGAATTAAATCAAGAAACACACCCAGTGATAGGATTTCATGGCGTTGAAACATGGTGCAGAATGCGTGGGTTAGGAGTTATTCACGGAGGCATAAATGCACTTCGATTTACTTCTCACCTTGAAATCACATCCGAAGAAATCGACCTCATCATGACCATTCTTAGAGAATGTTTCATGAGTTATTCGCTTAACTGATGCTCGTGACGAGGTCTTCACGTTTGAATTGCCGAGATGCATACATTGCAGCTGCTGCTGCATAGAGTAACGATGTTGAAATCCAAATAACGATGTGGTCGAAAACAACCCTGTCCATAAGTAATTCACGTAATGCAAGCATGACATTGACCACTGGAATTGCAAACCAAAACGACTCAATGTTATCCAAATTGATGACTTGACTGAACAATGCTGGAAACAAGATGAACAAAACAGCCGGTCCGAGTATCGAACCAGCTTCTTTTACACTATGCGACCTTATGGCGATTGCGAGTTCAATTGCAACCACCATGACTGCAAACAAGAGCACTGCACAGAAAAGTAAGATGAGACTTAATGCGGACAGAGATGGCAGGCTAAACATATTTGTTGAAGCCAAATATGTTATGGCAAAGAGCAATCCAGCGATTTGCAAGGCAACGCCTATGGCAGTAATCGTTCCAACAGCGAGCCACTTTCCTAAAAGCAATTCTCTACGTGTACAGGGCAACCCAAGTAGTGCCTCAAGTGTGCCTCGCTCTTTTTCAGCAACGGTCATATCAATTGATGGTTGGATGGCTGAAGTGAACGTCCATACCGACAACACCAATGGAATGAACAATGAAAGAATCATTCCCGATTGCTCTCCTTTCGTCGCAACATCATTTGCGACATATTGACCCTCAGAGCGAATTGGGTCTAATGTATCATCAACATCAAGTCCAGCACCTTCAATCCGTGTTTCAACTTCAACTTGCTCCCACTGATCCAGAATCTGTAGTATACGTGATCTCGACTCCAGGCTCATTTCTGACGTTGATAGATAAAGGAGATTGTAGGTATAGGTTTCATTTTCTTTACTAATTTTGAGTATAGCATCTATGCTGAGACTCCGAAGAGACTCAAGGTCTACATCAGAAATAAAGGATAGATTTTCATCTTGCGGTGAAGAAATCGAAATATTGAAATTCGAATTTTCAAAGTACACATTAAATTCAGTGGGATCAAGATTTGTTTGAATTTCAATCGACAACTCCATCAGTTCTCGTTCTTCAGCTTCTGACTCGAGTAAGACGGGAAATAAGATGAACAGCACAGGGAAAAGGAGCAATGGTATCACCAAAATAGCGAGAATCGTTCTCCAGTCTCGTGCAAATTCAACCAATTCTTTTTTGGCGATTGTTCGAACACGGTGACCCGATTTATTCACTTTCATCACCACCGGTTTCATAGTGCGGTAGTTTTCCAGTGAAAAGTTGCCTCCACATGGATGAAATTTTTGTTGATTTTTCTTCATTCTCAAATCTTTGCCGTGCATCATCCTTTGTCAATTCTACATAGGCTTCCTCAAGTGTGGATTGTTGAGTTGCTTCCAAAATCTCTTTAACGGTCCCGTTCGCTCGAATGTCTCCATTATGGATGATCACAATTCGTGTGCAAATTTGCTCTGCCTCAGCTAACTGGTGGGTTGAATATACAACTGTCCCGCCCTCGTCTTTCAATTTTTGAATCAATTTTTTGAGTGTTCTTGCACTTGTAATGTCCAAACCAGCAGTCGGTTCATCGAGTAAAAGCAAATGAGGTGAATGTGCTAGAGCCCTTAGTAAAGCGGTCTTTTGTCTCATTCCACGAGAGAATCCTTTGGTGTGTCGTGCGAGAGCATCAGTCATACCGAGTGGTAGTGCAAGTTGTGATGTCCTCCTCCATGCAAATTCATCTGAAACTCCATACAATCGACTATGGTATCGAATGTTTTCCCAAGCTGTAAGCCGTGAATAGAGACCAGTCGATTCGGGGACTACACCAATTCTTTGCCTGGCTTTTTCTATGGATTCACCATTCTCAAATCGAATTTCACCCTCTGATGGAACATACACTCCAGAGAGCAGACGAAGCAATGTCGTTTTTCCAGCGCCATTCGAACCAACGAGGCCAATAATTTCTCCTTTTTGGATATCCAAATCCACCGAATTCAATACCCGTAATTCACCGAAGTTTTTCGATACGTTACGGGCGGTGAGTAACATTTCCACCATTGAGTTCAACTCGCCCTTCCTTGCTCGATTGCAAGGTTTAGGCCTGGATGCTTACTTTCTAATTTCATTGCCCGCTCCAATTGGGATTGAAGGTTTTGATGAATTTCAGTTTGATGTACTCCGACTTCAACCAAATTTGCAATCATTTCGATTGCACCTTGTATTGCTCCTGCATCGAGAAATGCTTCGTTTGAAATAATTCGCTTTATTCTCAACTCATCAAGTCGTTGAGCAATAAAATCTGCTTCTTGTTTCAATCTTGGCCCATCAATGTGAGGTAACGCAAGCAAATGGTCGATGCATGTTCTCATGTGAACACTCAAACGATGTTCCAATATATTAGTTGGCATGAATTTTCATGGTGCATGTTCAGATAATTCTACCAACACACCACCAGTTGAAGAGGGATGGACGAATGCAATTTTGCATCCTCCTGCACCATTTTTTGGTGTTTCATCAATCATTCGAATTCCGTTGGCCATGAGATATTCAATCATTGTTCGAATGTTATCGACACGAAAACAAATTTGCTGAACTCCAGGACCTCTTTTTTGAAGGAATCGACCAATTGGTGAATCCGGGGATTGAGGTTCCAAAAGTTCAATTCTTGGTGCGATGGGGTTACCAGAGTTATCATCGGTTGAAAAAAATCGAATATTGACGCCTTGTTCATCGTTGGCTTCATCATGCTCATTTTGGTTCAAACCAATGAGTTTCCAAAAATGAGTGCCTTCAAGAAGGGAGTTCGTTGCAATTCCTATGTGGTCTAGATAAATACTACCAATTTTCATTCGATCACCTAAAATCCAGAAGGAGACATATATTCACCAAATACTCTTTTCATTGAGTCCATAATTTCACCGAGGGTTGCTCGTATACGAACAGCTTCGATGACAAGCGGAAATAAATTCTCACCCGAACGCGCAGCGTTTTCTATTTCATTCAAAATCAAATCTACCTTTTCTTGATTTCGATTTGTTCGTAACATGTTTAATTTTTTAGCTTGTTCATCTTGAAGATTTGCATTGATTTTCGTGGTGGGAATGTTGTTGTCTTCGTCCATTTCTCCATAGTTTACGCCCACTATTCTCCGAACATTTTGTTCAATTTCTCGCAGATATTTGTAAGCAGATAAATGAATCTCTTTCTGTTGCCAGCCGGCTTCAATTGCACTTAATGCTCCACCCATTTGTAAAATTTCATCGATGACTTTTTTTGAATGAATGTACATTTGTTGTGTCAAATATTCGACATGATAGGACCCCCCGAGTGGGTCGACGATATCAGCGATTCCTGATTCCTCTGCAATAATTTGTTGTGTTCGCAAGGCCACGGTTGCAGAAGCTTCGGTAGGAAGTCCTAGTGCTTCATCATACGAATTTGTATGCAGTGATTGTGTTCCACCAAGAACCGATGCGAGTGCTTGAATGGTGACCCGAGAAATGTTGTTCAGTGGTTGCTGTGCTGTAAGACTTACTCCGGCTACTTGTGTATGAAAGCGAAGCATCGAAGACCGTGGATTTTGTGGCGAATAGCGTTCTTGTACGATATCATGCCAAAGAGTTCGTGCTGCCCTAAATTTTGAAATTTCTTCAAAAAAATCATTGTGGCAATTAAAGAAAAAAGAAACCCTTGGTGCAACATCGTCAATGTCCAAACCTACGCTGATGGCGGCGTCCAGATATTCGATGGCATTTGCTAATGTGAATGCTAATTCTTGGATCGCTGTTGAACCTGCTTCTCGTATATGGTATCCAGATATTGATATGGTATTCCAAAGCGGAACGTCCTTGTTGCAAAATTGAAACACATCTGTGATCAATCTCATGCTGGGTTTGGGCGGAAAGACGTGTGTTCCGCGGGCAATGTATTCTTTGAGAATGTCATTTTGAATGGTCCCTTGCAGGCGATTCGATTGGACACCTTGTTCTTCTGCAGCAACAATGTACATTGCCAATACAATCATTGCAGGAGAATTAATGGTCATTGAAGTGCTCACTTTATCCATTGGTATTCCATCAAAGAGTTCCTTCATATCTTCGACTGAAGAGATGGAAACGCCAACTTTCCCAACTTCACCATAAGCAAGTTCATGGTCAGCATCAATTCCAAGTTGGGTGGGTAAATCAAATGCTACAGACAACCCCTTTTGTCCTTGCTCTAAAAGAAATTTGAATCTTAAATTCGTTTCAGATGCACTCGAAAATCCAGCGTATTGTCTCATTGTCCAAAGACGGCTTCGATACATTTGTTCATGGATGCCCCTCGTGTAAGGAGGATGACCAGCAATTTCTTCGTATTGACTACCATTTTGTGAATTTACATCACTTGAAGTTACAATATGGTGTGGTAAATGTACCCCACTAAGTGTTTTCCACTCTTCCTTTCTCATCGGCTTCATTTGAGGGAGGGTGTGGTTGTTCATCAAAGTACGGTAACAAATCAGTGATGATGGTGCCCACCGGGGCCATGTGCATGGCCGTGTGCTTTTTCTTCATCGGTTGCAGCACGTAACTCAACGACTTCAACCGAAAAATGTAGTGATTTTCCTGCAAGCTCGTGATTAAAATCTGCTGTTACCATGTCTTCTCCGATTTCGGTGATCGTGAAAGGTGCAGGTCCTTGAGGCATTTGAGCTACAAGTTGAATTCCTACTTCCAACAAACCTTCTTTTTCCAATTCCTCAAAATTTGACTTTTCAATTTGCAAAAGTGCATTATCATCGCGCTCTCCGTAAGCTCTTGATGGTTCTAACGTAAATTCACGTCGCTCCCCTATTTCTGCCCCTAGCATTTCTTCTTCAAACCCAGGTATCATTTGACCGTGCCCCACCAAAAAGGTGAGGGGGTCCCTTCCTTCGCTTGAATCAAAGACTTCGCCTGATTCGGGGTGGGTTCCTGTGTAATGTACTGATGCTACTGTATCTTGTTCTAACTTCATTTTTATCTCCTCGTTGTCATTTCTTTGACTAATCCTTTCAATTGTTGGCCAATGTCTTGACTCAAAATACCTTCATTGATCTTTTCATCGATAAATTCGATGGCTACATCAATGCCCATTCGCTCTCCCTTTGCCCAGACTTGACCCAAAATATTGGAACGGTGAATTTCTGCGACACTTGGGCTGTCCAAAATCTCTCTTGCTGCGAAGCGATATTCGATACTCCGTTTCGAGTCAAGTTTCTTTTCCTTTTTCTGTGATCCGCCGCCTCGTTGATCTATCCTTCTTTTTGGTCGACGACGATCCGAGGTATCAGTGACTTTGGTTTCTATTTTCTTAAAAACGTCTTTTCGTGATGATTTTCTTCTTTTCTTACCTTCTTGAAATTCATCTGAAAATTCTTCTTCTTCAAGCGAAACAACGACTTCTGAAGAATTTACTTTTCCGGTGGTTGCTGCAACTTTAGCTGGTTCTGGTTCGATGTGTACTCGATCTGACTTTGTAACCTCAGTAATGACTTGAACTTCCTTTTTGAGAGTCTTAGATTGCTCTGCTAATTTTGCCCTACGCTCCTCAGTGCTCAGGATTTTTGGATGACTTGAATTCGTTGCCCTCTCATTTGTGGAGTTGAATGGTTGGGGCTTGGGGGCAGTAGTTGTCCTTGATTCGACAAACTTTGTTTGTGTCACATCTCCTTGTTCCTGCAATTGCTGTTTCGATTCAGCTTGTCGTTCTTGAAGTGTTTTTTGGACAGGTTCAACAGTTGAAGGTGGAAGCCGTTGCTCCGGCCGCTTTTGTTGCGGAGGACGAGATTCTTGCATGCGCTTTCGTTCCTGCGCCGCATTAGGAGCAAACGGATTGAACGGCTCGCTTTTCTTACGATTGGAAATTAGGCACTCCCCCAATCGAAACCGTATGCTGACCGTTTAAAATGTGTATGGCTTTGTTATTATGTCCAAACGATTGGTGTTTGGTCAGTTCGAAGATACTGATCAATAGCACTTTGGTGTAATTCGGTTGTTCTCTTTTGAAGTTCTAACCATCCCAACCGAGCAATCATCGTTCCATTGTCGATGCAATACATTTTGGGAGGAACAAAGGAATGCCCTCCTCGCTCCTCAGCCATCAATTTTGACATCGTCCTCATTCTTTCATTGCAAGCAACTCCTCCTCCAAGTAAAACCTCAGACTTTCCAGTGTGTGCTAGTGCCCGCTCGGCAACTTCTATGCAAGCTGCAAAGGCGTGTTCTTGAAGAGACCAACAGACAGCATCAAGCGGCTGTCCATTTTCTACAAGCCGTTGTGCAGCAGTCATAAGTCCAGAAAATGCAAGATCCATGCCACGAACGGCATACGGTAATTCAAGGCCTTCAAGTGTTGGATTTGTAACTCGTTCAAGATATTGCAGTGCTAATTTTTCAATAACGGGCCCACCGGGAAAGGGTATGCCATTGGACCTTGCAAATTTATCGAGCATGTTGCCAATGCCAATATCAAGTGTCTCACCAAGGACTCTGTATCTACCATTTAATCGTGCAATGACTTGCGTGTTTCCTCCTGAAACATAGAGCAAGACGGGATCGTCGCAACCACATTGTTGCCGGCCTATCTCAATATGTGCTACGCAATGGTTCACACCTATGAGAGGCACCTGAAGAGCGGTAGACAGGCTTCGCGCTACGGCGGCTCCAACACGTAAGCATGGACCCAATCCAGGTCCTTGTGAGTAGGAAATTGCACCAATATCCTCTATGCTAATGTTTTGACTTTCCAAGGCTCCTCGGAAAAGTTGTGCTGCCAAATCTTTGTGATGGTCAGCCGCTTCCCGAGGATGAATTCCTCCTTTCTCAGGTTTTATGGTATCAGATGTCGAGGGGTAAGGTATTCCTTCTGGGTCAACTAAGCCAAATGAGAATGTATGGGCGGTCGTCTCGATACCAACAGTCCATCCGTTCATACATATCCGTGAAACCCATCATTCTTGAACTCTCATGTATTGGAGCAATCATGAGGCAGGTGTTTTTGAATTGTGGGACGATTGCTCACATGCAGAATTCATTGCTAGAATATACACCGTCCAATGAAAACAATATATTTCCTTCTGGAAAAGCAATTGTTGTTAATTCATCTATGATTGAGCAAATTACAGAATCTTCCGAGGCTGAAGAAGAATATGCTGGAACCGATGAAGTTCAAATTATCAACGTAGAGGGCCGTGGCATCATTCCAGGTTTTGTTGACACACATACGCATTTGTTATGGGCAGGCGATCGTAGCCAAGAGGTACGATTTCGAAATGAAGGTAAATCATATGCTGAAATTGAACAAATGGGTGGGGGAATTGCCCTCACCACTTCGCTTACTCGAAATGCTTCTCGGGAACAACTTATCGAGTCAGGATATGTTCGACTTAGGACGGCTTTATCCAATGGAACAACCCACATTGAAGCCAAAAGTGGGTATGGATTGAATGTTGAGTCGGAATTGAAAATCTTGGAATGTGGCCATCATTTATCACAAATAAATCACTTGCCCTCGATTCAACAAACTTGGTTGGGAGCACATTCATTTCCAAAAGAGTGCTCAAAGGAACAATACATGGATGAGTTGTTGAGTGAGCAATTACCACAAGTCGTTGACCAAGGATACGCCCAATCTGCAGATGTTTTTTGTGAGCCAGGTTGGTTCTCCGTTGAACAATCCGAAGAGATACTGAAGCAATCGCGTGCATCAGGTCTCCGATTAAGGATGCATATTGATGAATTTGAACATAGTGGCGGTGCTGATTTAGCAGCCGACCTCAACGTCGATACAGCAGATCACGCTTATTTTACACCATTGAATTCGCGTATTGGAATGAAAGAAGCTCAAGTAAATACTGGCTGTTTACCGGGTGCACCCTATGTTTTAGGTCAAAAATTGCATGATTATTCAACGCTCCTTGAACACGAAATTCCATTTACTCTTGCGACAGACTTCAATCCAAACTGCCAATTTTTATCCTTGCCCCTCATCGGTTCACTTGCCGTACAAAGGTCTGGGCTCCATCCGTTAATGGCTTTGAAGTGTGTCACCTCTCAGGCAGCCCAAATCTCGATATTGGATAAGCAACATTCAAATGGTACAATTCAAGTAGGAGGTAAAGCAACATTCAATGTTCTTCACTCACCATATTGGGAGAGTTGGTGTCAGACCCCTGGTCATTCTCCCATTCATTCGACTTCTTTGGATGGCAAATATATTGTGCATTGAGAAGTAAATAAATGCTGTTCAAACAAATAATAAATGATATTCAGTGATACTATGTATTGGGTAGAAACGGTTGTATGTTCTGGACTGGTAGGTAAAGACGCTCGATTGATGAGGATGCTTGAACTTCGCCAAGAATTCAAACGACGTCAAGAGGGGTGCGTCACAGCGTGGGTTGGGCGAAATCCAGATCAAAAAGAACTGTTTCTTGTTCATTCAGTTTTTGCCTCTGAGGAGGCATGGAGGGAGATTTCACAAAAAGCATTGGATCATCTCGATTCGAAAGACGGTGGAATAGAGTCCTTGTTGGCTGGGCCACCCCTCGTTGGAGTGTTTGAAGCTAAACCTGAGCATTTCACAAATTTTTCCGATGACCATAACGTCGCATAATGTATGTTATGCGACATCGTTCGCCTAACAGGGGCCTCTCCTTCCTCTTACTAATGGCCCATATCCTTGACGTACGCTCTTTTTTGAAGATTGACCTACTCGAATCGTTAAAAAAATTGAATTTTCATCCTTCGAGGGTAGCCTAAAGCGTTGGAAATAGCCCAAAAATTGAATTTATTCCGAAGTCTTGAAAAAACATGAACCAAAGGCGAACACGATAAGCGATGAGTGAAGTGGAAGGATTCTGTCTCAAGTGCAAAACCTATGGGCCAATTCGAGATGGACAACTCGTACAAATGAACAATGGTCGTACCAGAATGGCTGGTCACTGTTCGCAAAGTGGATGCAACGGGAAGATATCAAAAATCGTCAAATGATTTTACGAATTCATACCGAATCGGTTTAATACGCTCTGTTGGTGGGTTAACTTGCGTCGGGCTTGTGGTCTAGGGGTTATGACGTCGCCTTGACATGGCGAAGATCGAGAGTTCAATTCTCTCCGAGCCCACCAATGAAATACTATTACTTGTTGTTGGAACAAGGAAAAATCAATTTTCAGTAATGACCTCATCATCTGGAATAATAATTTCCGCGGTTTTCTTGAGAGGTAGTGGTGGCGTATCATCCTCGAAACTGAAATCCGTATTCCCCCCCTCCCAATGAATGACATCATCCGATTCTTCGAATGATTCATCTGGCATGGATTGATTCGGGCGAATCGAGTAATTGACAGGGTCGATCATTTGATTTGAATATCTCTCCACTTCTTCTGGAGTTGGGGCTTTCCTTTCTTCAAGAATTCTACCAGAATGGAATGTACCGCATTCCGGGCACCTCAAAGTACCAGCATGCTCAAGGCATCCACAAACCGGACACTGCACTACATTTTTGAAAGAGTTTACAGGGTCTCTCACGTTATCCAATGCGATCACTCTTCGGGGAAGAATGCATCTTCAGTGTAACCAGTAATTTCGTCGCCAGTTTCGTCTTCTTCGATGATGACCGTGCCTTCGTCATCATCAAATTCAATGATGGTGCCGTACACTTCCTCTTCTTCTTCGCCGTCCTCATCATACAATACGAGTCCAATGAAATCACCAATCTGGAAATCATCTTCAATTGTATCATCTTGGTCATCCTCATTCCTTTCTTCGTAATCCGAACGGATGCCCATATCAAGTGCGAGAATCGCATCAATAAATTCAACAGGGTCAATTGTTCCACTACCATCTTCATCAAGTGAATCAAGGATTGCTTGTACATGTTGAGGTGACAAGGAATCGCCTGCGAGGGACTCGAGGCCTTTTTGGAATTCGGGGCCATCAATTTTATGATTGCCATCAGCATCCATGGCTTCAAAAACTTCTCGAATGGTAAGATTACGTTCCACCATCAATTCACCTAGGCTAACAAAGGCTTCATCGAAATC
>JAYODQ010000022.1:0-19251 GCA_038106355.1 Candidatus Poseidoniales archaeon
CGAGCCATAGGTTGAGGCTTTCGCGTGTCTTTCTCGTTCATTGGCGTCACCGCCTGCTCACCGAAGTGAGCGTGCATCCCATGTCCATTGGACGGCGTGGAGTAATCTTCACTCCTTAATGAAACCATCGAAAAAATTCATGTGGCACAACCGCCGAAAGAATGTCGTTGTGAATTCTCGTAAGATTGAAATATGCCCTCCATTACACAACCAATAGTTCAGTAGTGAATCGTGGTTAATATGTCAATAGGAATCGAACCTCTCTCAACAATGGTCTTGCTCGAAAAAGAAACTGCCCCTGAAAAAACAACTTCTGGGTTGCTTCTTCCCGAAGAAGCACGAGAAAAAATGAATGTTGGAAGAATTCTTGCGGTTGGTCCAGGCGTAGAACATGTCAAGGTTGGAGACCGCGTCATTCACAGAGCATATGGTGGAACCACGATTGAATGGCTAGGCATTGAATATTTGCTCATCAAAGAAGAAGATTTGCAAGCAAAAGTCAATGGTTGAGGTGAAGAAAGATGGCAAAAATTATTGTTTACGGAGATGAAGCGAGAAAGAAACTTGTTGAAGGCATCGATGCAGTCGCAAATGCGGTGAAGGTTACCCTTGGACCCGCTGCAAGAACCGTTGTCCTCGAAAAATCGTGGGGAAGCCCGACGATCATCAACGATGGAGTGACCATTGCAAAGGACATTGAACTCGAAGACCCATTTGCAAACATGGGAGCAAAATTGATTCAAGAAGTTGCTTCGAAAACACAAGACAATGCTGGCGATGGAACCTCAACTGCGTCGGTGATGACGCAAGCCCTTGTTCATGCCGGAATGCGAAATGTTGCTGCAGGTGCAAGCCCTGTCGCTCTGAAGGCTGGTTTTGACAAAGCGGTGCTCGCCGTGGTTGAACACCTCAAATCTCAATCGATTGAAGTCGACAGCAGTGAAATGATTCGGCAGGTTGCCACCATCGCTTCAAACAACGATTCCTCCATCGGTGCACTCATCGCAGAAGCCTTTGAAAAGGTAGGAAGGGATGGCGTCATTACCGTTGAAGATTCAAAATCAATGGAAACCGAACTCGAAGTCGTTGACGGAATGGAGTTTGACAAAGGATACATTTCACCATACATGGTAACCGACCAAGAACGTCGAGAAGCTGTGCTTGACCAACCACTCATTTTACTCACCGACCAGAGCATCTCAACGCCTCAAGAATTGATTCCTTCTCTTGAAACGGCGATGCAATCTAAGCGGCCTTTGCTCATTATTGCAAAGGATGTTGAAGGGCAAGCACTTGCAACACTCGTCATCAATATCGCAGGAAAGGTCCTCAAAGCATGTGTTGTCAAGGCCCCAGGCTTTGGTGACGAACAAGGGGACCTCCTCGAAGACATCGCTTTACTCACCGGAGGTGCCGTGGTTGCAAAAGACAAAGGTGGAGATTTGCAAGCTGACGGCCCCAATGCATTTGGTTCGGCGAGCAAAATTATCGTGACGAAAAATAAAACCACCATTATCGGTGGAGCGGGTGACGAAAAGTTAGTGGCCGAAAGGGTCGAACTTCTGCGAGGCCAAGCAAAACTTGCCTCATCGAAATGGGACAAAGAAAAATTGGAGAAAAGAGTCGGAAAACTTGGATCAGGTGTTGCAGTACTAAAAATCGGAGCGGCAACAGAAACCGAAGCAAAGGAAACCAAAGCAAGAGTCGATGATGCCCTCAATGCAACTCGTGCTGCTATGGCCGAAGGTGTGGTTGCGGGTGGTGGACTTGCACTGTACCGAAGTGTTTCCATTCTTGATGAATTAAATCTCGAAGGTGATGAAGCATTGGGGGCACGAATTGTTCGAGAAGCCCTAAGTTCACCACTTCGACAAATCGTAGCCAACGCTGGACTTGAGCCTGCAATGGTCATCTCAAAGTTGGAGCAAGAAAAGGGTAACTTTGGCTACAATGCAAAATCAGGTGAATATGGGGACTTGTTTCAACAAGGAGTGATTGACCCTGTGAAAGTAACTCGAAGTGCACTTCAAAACGCCGGTTCCATCGCTGGACTTGTTCTTACAACCGAAACACTCGTCGCTGACAAACCAAAACCCGAATCGAACGATTCCATGGCTGACATGGGTGGTATGGGTGGCATGGGCGGTATGGGTGGCATGGGCTTCTAGGTCAAGCCACTTCAGTCGAGTCATTGTTCTTCGGTGCAACGACTTCGCCCTGCAGGTCAATGAGAGCGGCTCTCAACGATGCCCTCAGTTCTGATAAATCGCCATAACAAATGATGATGTCATTGTATCGAAGTTGTACTTCTGGATTCGGATTCCAAATCAACTGATTCTCTCGGGAAAGTGCGAAGACAGGAATAGTTGCTCCAGGTTTGAACAATTGCTCGATGCGCTGACCAACAAGTTTTGGGTGATTTCGAAGTTGCAACGAAAGCACACCTTCGCCTGGTACGGTGCGCAACAATTGGTCCAAATCCACATCTGAAAAAGCGGTCTCATTGAGCACATAATCAACGATATGTCCCGCCACATTGACGCCACTTGCTTTTTCGATACCTTCCAAACCGGGAGATGAATTCACCTCAAGAACAAGTGGACCGTCCTGACCCTCAAGTAAGTCAACGCCTGCAATGTTGAGTCCAAGGACTCGTGCTGCCCGACATGCTGCCTCCTCGTATTCTGGAGGTAGGTCAACTCGTTCCACAGTTCCATTGAGGTGGAAATTGCTTCGAAATTCACGTCCTCTCGCTCTTCTTCGCATGCAAGCAACCACCTTGTCGCCGACGACAAAAGCACGAATGTCTCGACCGTGGGATTCGGCAATATATTGTTGGATAAGAACCGACCTGCCTGTCACAAGAAGACCTTGAACAAGGCTTCTTGCTTCGTAATGCGTGTGCCGTAGAAATACACCCTCACCTTGAGTGCCTTGGGTCACTTTGATGACAACGGGTAAACCACCTACTTGTTCAATAGCGTGTTCAACGTCAAAAATATCCCTCACATACACCGTTGTAGGCACTGGAATTCGGTTGCGTGCCATAATTTGTGATGCTTGTAATTTATCTCTGCTGTGAAGAATCCCTTGGCTTGAATTCGCGGTCCAAATTCCAAGATGTTCAAGATGATTTAAAATTGAGACGCCATGTTTGGTGATTGAATGTCCAATGCGCGGTATGACTGCGTCATGTTCAAACTTCGCACCCTTGTACAGCACCTCCATGGATTGGTTTGATACGGTAAGTGTAAATTTCATTGGATCGCACACTTCGACATCGATGCCCCTTGCACGTGCTTCTTGCAAGATTCGTTTGGTACTGTAGAGCCTTGGTCCCCTGCTTATGACGGCAAGACGCAGACTCATAAACGAAAGACGCGCGTCCACTATTTTTGAAAAATTCGGTTCCCGAGCAGAATCATTGAGGTTCAAAATGAATCATCGCTTCTTTGAAGAACTGTATGGTTGTCCTTTCACTATGGCTGACGATATCGAAGACGAAGAGGTTGGAGGCCTAGTTGATGAAGATGAACAAGAAGAATTGTTCGAACAAATGTCGAAAGAGGATAGAGAATCTGTTCTTCGTAACGCTCGATGGAATGTGTATTTGTTCCTTGGTATAGCTGCTATTTTCTTTGCTGGTGCCCTTTTTCCATGGCCATTTGACGCAGTCGATGACAACTTCTCGCAATCCGCAGAAAAAGACCTCGGTTTGCTCATGGGGCTTCCAATACCGGGCGAGGATGTGTTCGATGTACCAATTTCAATCGAAGTGGAAGTGTTTGATCCACCTGCTGTTTCCAATGTGCAAGTTGGCGTCTACGTCATCCACGAGAAAGATTGTACCTCGCCTGCAATGGCAGAAAAGGAAGTTGAGGCACGTGAAGGCAAGTCACATGCATATCAATTCCAAATGAAAAAAGCAATCGCTGGACAAACCCTTAGCTTTGATTTCGATGTGGACCCTGGCGAATATTGTGCCAAGGTCTTGTATGTTCAAGTTGAGGAAGTTGAAGAAAACGGTGAAACGACCAAGGTCATTTCTGGTGCTGACATGGACGGAAATGCACAACTTTCCGTGCGTGGCGGCATTTGGCAATTACAAGCAGTGTTTGGAATTGTAGGATTATGTTGTCTTGCACTGTCAATTTTTGCTTTCATCGGTGCACAAAAGAATGGAAAAATCCACCGAGAATTGCTTGAAAAAGACCCACATACCCTCGAGCAACAAGTTTTGATTGCTGCTGCGAGTTCAATCGTTTCTGCAGGACCATCGGGCCCCCCTCCAGGTGGCCCTCAAGGACCACCCCCTGCTGCACATGAAGAGTTTTCAGCTCCCGAGGCCATGACACCAGAAGTGGTTACCCAAAGTGAACCAGTGTACGAAACATCGGGTGATGGTTATTATTACCTCAAAAATTCTGATGGTTCGTATGAGCCGACACCCTATATTCTCAATGAACAAGGGCAGTATGTTCCCTTCGAGGCATCAATGTAGTCAAAAAAATGGAACATATGATGCAATATTAGGTGATGATTGAAAGAGAAGAAGCGTCAGCACAGCATGAGGTCGCACTATGGCAGAAAACCACACTTCTCCATTGACAGTGGCGAAACTTAAGGCGCTTTGTGTCCTCAACGACCTCAAAACATCCGGGACAAAATCAGAACTCGTTGAGCGTCTCCTCAAAGCGGGTGTCTCCGAAAAAGAACTCGGCATCGAAGATGATAGCATCAAAGAGTCAACTCTCGATGTGGATGAAGAATTTGGCTTATCTCTTGAAGATGAAGAAACACTGACACCGGTCGAAGAAGAACCTGAAATCGATGTTGAAGAAGAAATTCTTGATGCAGAAGTGTTTGATGCAGAACTCATTGACGAAGATACTGTGGATGAAGTTCAGCATGAAATTGAAATTGTGAAGGAAAAACCAAATGCAGAGCTTGCAACTCTGCTTGACCTTGTTCAAAAACCAAAAGTTGCAGCGACATTCATCGTCTTGATTTTGTTGAGCGCTGGAGCATGGTATTACCTTGAACATCAACTCGACGCCTTCACCCCAGATTCACTCCGATATGGTGATAACATGTCGTACACCATTTCGGATGGTTCCATGATTGCAACAGGAGAATATGTTGAACTTGTATTGAACCAGTTGAACAATGATGATGATATTTGTAAGATTTCAATTGATTTCAGCGGATTAGGTGGCATCTCCATCATCAACGGCGATGGTAGTCAACTCGTCACTCAATCAAGTCTTGACCGTCTTGGAGCCGTCAGAATGAAAGGTGGCCATGGTGGAGATTGGTTAACGGTCCAATCTCAAAACTCATATGATTTGAAAGAAGTTCTTGCAAAGCGGTATTATCCAAGCCCAACGGGTTCGGGAGCCTGTTCAACGGATGGACAAGGACAAGAAGGTTCGGCAATCATTGACATCACAACATGGACAGAATTGCGAGAAAGTGAAACCCTCGCAACTCAGATTGATTTCAACGTCTCACTCGGTGACCAACTCGTAGGAACTGCCTTTACGTATGGCGTTGGTGGTATTCTTGGCGATTTAGCAAGTTTGTCACCGAGTCTCATTCAAATCACTCAACCCGTTGAACTTGCAAGTTTTTTCGGAAGTAGTTTGATCACCGAAGGTGCATCTGGAATCAGCGACGATTGGGCATGGAGAGTGCTTGGCACCGATACAATTGGAACAACAAAAATGTGGAAAGTTATCGCTACTCACAAGCAAATTCAAGATTTATGTCTCGGCTCTGCCTCGATGACAATGTGGCTTGATGGCGTTACACCATGGGCTACTCAACAACGTGTTGATATCGTCATCAATTCAGACGCCGACACCTCTTCAACATGTTCGACAGAAAGCGAATTGCTCAGCAATTTTATTCTTCCAAACGGTGAACTCGAAATTCATCATATGTTCAAACGCACATTCCTCGAACGGGGTACCAAATCCATCGAATTGGGACTGAGATACGACCTCAGGCCAGAAGCAAATGCATTCAAACCGAAGACTGAAGACCTCCATGACTGGGGCACATCGGGTGAATCACATCTACCAGACAACTCAACGATGAGGCTGCATTCCCTCCAAGAAGCAATGGATTGTGTTCCGATGTTGCAAAATGCACAGGGATTAGAAGCTGCACTTGACGAAGGAGGTTACATTTGGAGAGCCATCGACCAACGTTTTTCAAACGGAGTGACCGATTGGAATCTCTCTTGGGTCAACAACGAAGGGTCTGCAGGTTGGGTGCTGGTCGAGATGCTAACTGAAGATGGAACCACAACATGCACAACGAAGGACAAGGGTGTGTATGACGATACGGTTGCAAACGATAGACAGGCAATCCCATCGACACTTTCTCTTGATTTTCTTGAAAGCGAATATGCATCATCAGGACGAATTCATCAAGAGGCCTTCCAACAGTTGTACCTGTCTGACGGTACTTTACATCAGGACACTCGAATTGGGTACCTTGTTCTGGTCCCTGGAGAAGCGATTGGATTTGACCTCTCCCAATTGAGTCAAGACTTCGAGGGGGTCGTCACCATCGATTTGTCAAAATCTTGGAGCGAACCGATACAAACTGGAACAAAATCATGGGAACACACCTTCAACATGTTAGGTGACGCCTCAAATGGACGGGTGTTGGGCTGGAGTCACATTCAAACTTTTTCGAGTTGATCAAATGAACAATCAAGAAGATGAACGTGGCCTTGATCACTTGATGGAACAAAACTCAACCGAACTTGGTTTTCTCGATGTCTACGGTTCAGATGCGTCGATGTCAAACGATGAAATTCTTCAAATGATGGCTTCATTTCTCACAAAACAGAGTGTTGAGTTTTCAATTAACGAAGGCTCGATAGATCATGAATTTGGTTCATTTCGATGCTTGGAAGAAGGAGGGGTTCGATTTCAATTCAATGGCAAAACACTGCCACTTGTCCCTTCTGATTTTGAAGATGCTCAAATCGCCAATGGGCTTCTCCATCAAAAAAAAGGCGCATCTGGTGAATTGCACACGTGGGATTCTCGAACTGCAAGATTTTTCGCTCGATTGATCGAATTTCATCGCCTTGAATAAACCACACTTGCTACCGAAATCGATGCGAAAAAAGCAACGACAGACAAGAATGGAAGAAGACTCTCTTCGTCTTCCAGTGCACCAGGTACATCACACCCATCCGTTGTTGAGTGGATGCCACCGAAGGTTCCATCATCGTACCAACATGTTGACCATGTTTTGTACCAGTCCCCTTGAGGATACACATCGGAAGATGAATCACTGTACAAAGCCTTGACTCGCCAATTGACGTAAGTATGGTCACTCGGCGGTTTGAGTGAAACTGTGTAGATACCGCTCGAAGTGTCATCTTTGGGCTCCATCAACACAGGTGGATCACACACCCCAGAATTGAGACAAATTTGGGTCGTGATTTCAAAGGTGGTTCCGTTTTGTTGTGCCTCATCATTCATTTCAATCGACAACGTCCAAGTTGCGAAGTCTTGAGATGGTGCAGTACGGTCAAGGATGGTAAAGGGTACTTCGCCTTGCTCTGGGTTGACATCGTTGCCACCTGAAACAGCACCAGCAGTTACAGGGAAAACGGAAGGAAGAGATAAGAGGAGCATCATCGCAACTGCCGTTTTGATGTGAACTTTCATTCCAAAGACCATAAATCGTCGCCTACCCAATGTAATGTTCTAATTCCCTTCCCTTTTAATTCTGTCTTTAATTCAAGCCCGGACATCAATGCCCTTCCGATGGCAAGAGGGCGTTTATGGACTTCATCACGGATCCACACAAGGTCGCCAACCCTAATATTCTCATCCGCACCTTGAATTCCAGCAACCATGCAATCGGCTCCGTTCATCAAGAAAGGTATTGCACCATGATCAACTTCAACCCATCGACTCGCTTCGAGATGCATCAGGAAACCCCGTAAGGTAAGAAACACCTGCTTGTCGTATTCATCATCTTCCACCTCCATCACAAGTGGTACTCTGTCCACCAACACCATGGTCCAAGGACCATATTGACCCAATTCCAAAAACGCTTGGTCAAGGGATAAATCGATGCCAAGATGTTGTTCCAATTCCAAAAGATAAGGTGAAATTTGTTTTTTCCGAACCGGTCGGCGCTTCTTCAACACCCAATCTTTGGTCATGTTCACGGGCCGGGTTACCTAATTTTGAGAATTTCCTACCGTTTGATTCATGAAACGAGAATCTATCCAACGGACATGGCAGTATGGTGTACTATACGAACATTCGACGCACATGCAAAAGAATTGGGGAACGAAAGTCCTCAAGAACCGATTTTTTTTACCAAACCTACGAATTGTATTCATCGAGGGAACACCATTCCCCTCTCTAGCATGACAAATGATGTGCACTATGAAACCGAATGTGTTCTCAAATTGGATGGGCTCGGCGGCGTAACTCACATCCTTGTTGGTCTTGATTTAACCGATCGAACTCAACAAGATGAGTTAAAGTCAAACAAGTTGCCATGGGCCCGAGCGAAGTGTTTTCGAGCGAGCGCTCTCTTAGGAAGTGAACACGTCTGTCCTGTGGATGCAGAAACATTACATTTTGAGGAATTCAACGTTGGCATTCGACTCCGAATCAACGGTAACATCGTACAACATGATGTCTTGCAGAATATGTCGATTTCTCCGGCTCAACAACTTGAATCACTCCATCGATGGGCTCCGGTTCAATCTGGAGATTACCTATTTACAGGGACGCCCCAAGGAGTCGGTCCTCTTCACATTGGAGATGAGGTCGAAGCGGAATTGTTTTGGAAACATGGCGAGGTTTTATCCTCATTCAAAGCAACTTGTGTCTAAGGATTGCTTTCATATATGGCATGTTTGTGGGGAAGGTGCTGAGGAGTTGGCTTCATGGCACAATGGCACGGAATATCTGGAAGAAAATCGACTGGTGGACGACTTGTACAAGCTCGAAAAAAGCGAGCTTTTGAAATCTCCACTGAAAAGCAATTTGCCCTCATTGGCGACCCAAAACGAAAGGTCTACAGAAAGACTGGTGGAAATTCAATGGTTCGAGTCATGTCTGCAAACAGCGTCAACATTAGCAGTTCCGATGGAAAAACCAGTACAGGAACCATCCTTACCGTCCTTGAAAATGAATCTGACCCAAACTACGTTCGTCGAAATATTTTGGTCAAGGGTGCAATTATTGAAACCGATAAAGGCAATGTGCAAATCACATCTCGTCCAGGAAAAGACGGTGTGATTAACGGAACCCTCATCGAATGAAGGTTCATCAACCTTAAGGGCAATGTCCTATGAGGGGATGTCGTGGACCATAATTCCGACAGAATTTGTGTGTGGCCCGGCTACTTTGATAGTAAGTTATCGCGACGCAGTGGTCGAAGGGTGCCGAAGGATTCGGCCGTATCCAAACCTGATTTGGAACAACTTGTCTCAGCTGCCAAACAATTAGGTATTCGAAAAATGAAGAGGGAAGACGGTGTTTCGCATCCTCAACGGCCACATTTGAATGAAGGTCGATTGTGGGTATCTTCAAAGGGCGCTCAAGAACATGTCGGAGCGAATTCAAAAGAAGAATTGTTGCAACTGATCGGTGGCCAATGGAAAGAAATGCAAGACACCGAAAAAATCGCTGAAAAGAAGGCCATTGAAGAACGTGCAAAACCCGGACAAACTTGGGCAAAAAATCAACGAAAAACTCGTGAGCCACAACGAAATCAGCGAAATAAATCTTGGAAAAAGAAATGACAAGGTGTTCTTGGACTCTCCTTGCTGAGGTGTAGAGTATGGACGGACATGAATTGTGGTTGCAAGCATGCCGAGACATCGGTTTCGATGCACAACCAGAAACCTTTCCCGTTGGAACTGCGACCTCTGCAGATGCAGCGAAGGCACTCGGTTGTTCCATTGCCCAAATTGCAAAATCCATCGTGTTTAACGCTGGAGGTACATTTGTGCTCGTCATCACCTCGGGTCAAAATAATGTTGACCGTAAGAAAAAACTGAGATCGTACTTGAACGAAAAACCAAGTCAAGCAACGCCAGAATTTGTCTTTGAGCAATCGGGATATCGAATAGGTGGTGTACCGCCATTTGGTCACACCAATCCACCAATTGTGTTCATGGATGAAGACCTCAGTCAATTCGACATTGTTTGGGCTGCAGCAGGTTCTTCGAATACTGTTTTTCCAATTTCACCAACCAAACTCTGTGAATTGTCTGGGGCTCTGCTTGTTGATGTCAAACAGTAAGTGTTGTGTACAATGGAAGGAGAGAGATTTGAAAACCCCCTCTCAGTAGCATGACCAAGGGGGCCATGGAGTGTCAGAACATCTTTCAAACCACGACCCCCAAGCAGAACAAGAATGGCGCGATTCAATTCGGGCGGTCGCTCGAGAGCAGGGAGTTGAAGAAGCTCAGCGTTTGCTTCAGGCTACGATTGACGAGGCCAAACGAAGCAATGTAGACATTGATTTCACCGAAAGTCCGTATCAAAACACCATACCTACCCATGAGCAAAGTGGATATCCTGGTGACCTTCAACTCGAACAGAAATTGCACAACGTCATCCGTTGGAATGCTATGATGATGGTGACAAAATCAAACAAAGATTTTGATGGTATTGGCGGCCATATTTCGACCTATGCATCAACATCTCATGCATGGGAGGTAGGGTTCAATCATTTTTTCAGAGGTAAAGATGGTGGCCACAGTGGCGACCATGTGTATTGGCAAGGACATGCATCCCCGGGTGTCTATGCAAGAGCATGGTTGGAGGGTAGACTTGATGAGCAACACATCAAAAATTTCAGACAAGAAGTGGATGGCCATGGCCTTTCCTCGTATCCTCACCCTCGCTTGATGCCAGATTTTTGGGAATTCCCAACCGTGAGTATGGGACTAGGAGCCATGACTGCAATTCATCAAGCAAGGTTCAACAAGTATCTTGAACAACGTGGGCTGGTCAACACATCACTTTCGCGTGTTTGGTACACCATGGGTGATGGAGAATCAGATGAACCGGAATCCTTGTCTCAATTATCCCTTGCAGCACGAGAAGGGCTTGACAACATCATCCTCACATTAAATTGCAATTTACAACGACTCGATGGTCCAGTGCGTGGAAATTCAAAAATTGTCCAAGAATTGGAAGGACGATTCCGTGGAGCTGGATGGAATGTCATCAAAGTATTGTGGGGGTCAAAATGGGACCCATTGTTCGAACTGGATGCAAACGGAGAATTGCTCGCTCGACTTGAGCAATTGGTGGATGGGGATGAACAACGAATTTTCACTTCAGATGGCGCAACCATTCGTAAAGAACTGTTCAACACGCCAACATTAGCATCCATGGTCGCATCCATGAGCGACAGTGAACTTGAATATCTCTGCCTCAATGTTGGAGGGCACGACTTCGTGAAACTCCACAATGCATACAATCATGCTACAAATCACAAAGGAAAACCAACGGTTGTATTGATTCGTACGATCAAAGGGTATGGACTCGGCCCAGATTTTGCTGGTCGAAACACAACGCATCAAAAGAAAAAAGCGGACCTAGAAACAATGAAGTGGATGAGAGACGACATGGGTCTTTCGTTTAGTGATGAAGAATTAGAGTCCTATCCATTTGTTCATCCCAAAGATATTCCTGAACTCGTTGAATATGCCGTTTCAAGACGCAAGCATCTCGGTGGATTTCTGCCTTCTAGACGCCCTGGCCCTTCTTCGATAGATCTACCGAGCAACGAGGTCTATGCCGAATTTGATGAAGGAACAAAAGGCGGAGCACAAGTCTCAACCACAATGGCCTTCGTTCGAATTTTAAGAGCACTGATGAAAGTCAAAGACTTCGGCCAAACCGTTGTCCCAATCATTCCTGATGAAGCACGTACCTTTGGTATGGACCCATTGTTTTCAGAATTTGGAATTTACCACCCCGACGGGCAAATGTACAAACCTGTTGACCATAATGTGTTGATGAAATACAAAGAATCGAGCAAAGGCCAGTTGTTTGAAGAAGGTATCAATGAGGCAGGTGCGACATCAACATTCATCGCTTCAGCAACATCGTATTCCACCCATGAGTTTACCACAATTCCATTTTACACCTTTTATTCCATGTTTGGTTTCCAAAGAGTTGCTGATCTCATTTGGTCAGCAACTGACCAACGAGCACGTGGTTTTCTCATGGGAGCAACATCCGGTCGGACCACACTCAACGGTGAAGGTTTGCAACATCAAGACGGCCATTCATTGTTGATGGCCCACACGAATCCAGCCGTTCGTGCTTGGGACCCTGCTTTTGCGTACGAACTTGCAGTGATCATTCAACATGGAATCACGGATATGTTCGCAAACAACAACGACGTGCTTCATTACATTGCTATTTACAACGAGAACTATCCTATGCCTCCTAAGCCCAAAGGCGTCGATGCTGGAATTATTCGCGGAATGTACCGACTACGAGCTGCGCCAAAGGGCGATGGCCCGCTCGTTCGATTGATTGGCTCAGGACCAATTATGCTCCAAGTTTTGGATGCTGTGGAGAAGTTGGAGGAATACGGAGTACGAAGTGAAATTTACTCTGCAACTTCCTACGGTGAGTTGCGCCGAGACGGGCTTGAATGTGACCGATGGAATCGACTCCATCCAAGCGAAAAGCCCCGTCAACCATGGGTTGAAACACTGCTTTCAGAGCATGTGCCAACAGTGGCGGTTTCAGACAACATCGCAGCAGTACCAGATATGATTCGCCAATGGGTCAGTGGCAGCTACACTGTTCTTGGAACCGATGGATTCGGCCGGTCCGATACCCGAGAATCGCTTCGCCGCTTCTTTGAAATCGACGGGCAATCTGTTGCACTTGCGGCACTCTCTTCTCTCGTTCGAGAAGGTAACATCGACGGGGCCGTCTATATTTCTGCTCAAGAAAAATGGGGTGTTCAATCCGAAAGAATGGACATCACACTCTGATTGGAAGTGCTTTATCTCAAGTGAGTTGTTGCTTGGCAAGTGGAGGCACCCATGTTCCGTTTTGTCGTGCAAAATCGAGGATATGACAATACAAGGTCACAATGTTTTCATTTTGGTCAGCCACTTTCGCAACTTCATTTGCCTTCAACAACGGGGGGACTTTTTTCCATGCCTGCTTTGCATTCAGAGAGAGTGGAAATCGAAAAAGTGCGGGGCCATTGCAAGGTAATCCAAACGACGTCAACCATTCGCGCTCAACAACACCGTGCTCACGCATGGCCTTGCGAACCTCTGTCCAAGAACTCGCAGATTTCTTTTTGACCAACCAAGAGGGATTGATTGAACTATCGACCAGAAAACCGTGTTTTGACAAAATGGGGGCCATCCATGGAGCAATGTATCCATTTGGTGCTCGAAAAAACTTACAAAAATTTGATGCTACCTTTGATTGTAGAATTGATTCTGATGTTGTCAGCATGCTCGAAAAACCTTGATCGTCACGTGACCAAGCAGACCAACTTCGATGCGTATGGCCATGACACCCGATGGTGATACGATCTGGAAAATCATCGAGAAGTTGAGAAATAAAAGTGCAAAAATCCTTCGATTCGAACATGTCTGTGATGACAAATAGAGTGATGCCCCATTCATGGGTGTGCATCCAATTGACAAAACCTAACCACCCGCGTTGAAACTCGTGGGACAACTCCCCTTTTGTTCCGTGGTATGATTTCTTACTCCGAACTGGATGACCTTGATACCTTGGAAGGTGTCGTAAATCATCTGAATCGATGGTCAACCATGATTTCAATCGCCTTCACCCCGTGGAAGGTGAATGACAAAAAGATGGTGTGGAACGGTCCTTCCTCGAACCTCAATTCCAAAATATTCTGAAATTCGGTCTCCAGACCAATCGATGCAAATGGATTCTGCTGTACCAATACCAGCATCGTTTCTTGGATGAACTGCAATTTCAACATAGGTGTCAATATTTCTTGATTCCAACCATTTGAAAATCCGCTCGACTGCAAGTTTTGCAATACCTTGTCTTCTGAAGGGTTTCCTTACCCAATAACCGAGATTATACGATGATTTGTCCAGTTGTAACTCATCACCAAGTCCAACCATGCCAACGAATTCGTTGTCATTTGAATGTATCACCCAGAAATGAATCGAATCATCTTCAATCTTTAATTCGATATCAAACAACATATCACGAAATTGACGATGGATGTCCTTTTGAGGTTCAAGCCAAGGAAGGGCTGATTGTGCTGATTCTGGGTCTTCTTGATAGGCTTGCATCAAATCTGTTAAATGCTTTCTTTGAGCAATTTGAAGCGAATATCCATTGGCCATGTCAAGAATTGGGGTGAACATTATTGTCCTTCCCCCAGAATCAATTTCTTCACTTCAATGGTGGACGGATGTTCAGGATAGCACCTCTGTGCCATCTGTGCAACCCACTTCGAGTGTTCGATTCTGTTGACGTATTGCAAGGCAACACAGATGTGTTGAAGAACATCAAGATTCACGGTTAGGTGGGGACCTAATTCGTCGAGTAAACGTGCGGCTGCATCTAATTTTCCATGTTGTATGGCTTCCATGATGGCCACGACCTCTCGCACAACCACAGCATCGTCCCACGGTTCTTGGGCATCCCAGGGCCAAATCCGAAGGGGGTTGGGCGATTCTTGCACGGATGGTTGTTGAGCCATGGTCATGTCCTCCGGTTCGGGCTGTGTTGCTTCATCGTTGACAGGTTGGGCAACACTGGTATGGTCAACAGGCGCAAAAGGAACGGTCGGCTCTTCCGTGTTCGGTGGTATCGATTGTTGAACATCAAGATCGAGGTCATCAAGGTCGAGGTCGTCGAGGTCGGGAAGATGAGCTTGTGGGACTTGAACATGGGTATTCACAACAATTTGTTGCTTTGGCTCTTCAAAGAGTTCAATTTGTTCCGGTGGCTGCATGATTTCTGTTAAATCTTGATCCAATGAGGTGTTGCTTTCGGGAGAAAACAAATGACCTCGTCCAGAATGAACAGGTTCAGGAACTTGTGCGAGTGGGTCGATGTTTTCGATTTCAAATTGTACTACGTCAGAAGGTAGATCGTCTCCAGTCAACTCTTCATCGACATAAGGCGTTGATGCGACCGTTTCAGTCAGCGTTGGACCACTTGCGGGGAAAAAGGAAAATTCTTCTGGT
Organism: Candidatus Poseidoniales archaeon; assembly: GCA_038106355.1. Lineage (GTDB taxonomy): Archaea > Thermoplasmatota > Poseidoniia > Poseidoniales > Poseidoniaceae > Poseidonia. The sequence continues at coordinate 15,230 of JAYODQ010000022.1, forward strand.
TCGTCGCCATCTTGCGCTTCAAGTATGTTGTACTGGTCAACATCGACGACCACATCATCCATGGTCAGCACAGCCTCTACGGCCATAAGTTCGTACTCTTCTTCTTCACTATCGGATAGTAAAATATCGAGAATCTCAGAATTTGGTGTTGACATGTCCGAAACAGGTTGCATTCGCGCAGATTTCGAAAATTGGTAATAACACTGTTTACATTCTTCTGCTCCGATTTCGTTTTCAAACTCGCAGTAAGGACATTGTACCCCAGGCAGATGTTTTGATGACGATGTCTTTCTCTTGAACATCCACCCACCCAATATGTCGGCGGAATAATTCCTGTTTAAGAATAGGGGTCTTTCGATTAACCTAAACATCATTCCGCATGCATATACTCTTGAAGGCAAGACGCTTCGCATTCACCATGAAGAAGGGGAAGGTGAGTCGCCTCAACAGTGCCGCTCTCCCTCAAGAAAAAATCGACTTGAGTCAAAAAATTCCAGCAAAATGGTCGAGAAGTCAAGACCACTTTGACCGCATGACTGAATTGATTCGCATCGAGTTGGATGATGAAGTTGCACTCGTTGAAGAACGATGGAAAACATGGACAAAGCAGCGTCTGGTTTCATCCGGCTATGCTCTTTTTGATATGACGGCGAGGACCAACGGCCGTTTTTTTGGGGATGACATCCTTGTGTTTGAACATCCAAAACGAATCAATCTACCGGACCATCGATTCACGAATGGAGATATTGTTCTGATTTCAAGAACACGTCCATGGGACGAAAAGGTGGTTGAAGGTGTGGTCCTTGACCAACATCAACAACGCTTGAGGGTGGTTGTTGCAGACCGGCCAAAAGATTTGAAGAAGGGTTATTGGAGACTCGATCGGGGTGCAAATCGAGTTGCACATGACAGGATGCATCAAGCACTCATCTCCTTTCATTCCTCTGAACGGGAAGTCTCAACGCCACTCCGAGACCTCATTCTTGGAACAGTACACGACATGAAAGGAAGTGCTGAACTTCCTCCAGAAATTCACGGGAAAACAAAAAGTTCCCTTACTCAAGATTGGAAAATAGGGCTCAATGATTCACAAAAACAAGCGTTTGAAACTGCAATTCAACAACGACTTACCCTCGTACAAGGCCCCCCCGGAACGGGAAAAACATTCACCGCCATACGAATTCTTGCGTATTTAGCTCAAACCTCTGGCCAACCACTCCTTGCAACAGCTGAATCAAATGTCGCGGTTGACAATTTACTCGAGGGGCTCCTCGATATGGGAATCAATGCCCTAAGAATTGGACGGCCTGTGAAAGTCCGAGACCATCTTCGTGAGGCGACGCTTGATGCACATGTCGATGCTCACCACCGACAGGAGGAACTCAACGATTTGAGGGATGATTTCCGTGAACTCAATCGAGAAATGGCTTCACTGAAAGGCAAAGAAAAAGGATTGGCCCACAGAGATTCTCGCCAATTACTCAATCAAATCCGTAGAATCGAGCGAGATGTCATTGATGATGTCCTCTCCAAAGCAGAGGTGATATGTGCAACCACAGTTGGTTGTGGACACAATATCATTGCTGACAGACGATTTCCAATCGTCCTCATCGATGAAGCAACACAAGCCACTGAACCCTCCTCGCTTGTACCAATATGCAAAGGGGCACGACAACTCATCCTTGTCGGCGACCAACAACAATTGCCGCCAACAGTCATTAGTCAGACTGCCGAGGATGGTGGGTTGAATTTTTCATTGTTCCAACGACTTCTCGCTTGCGGACTTGAAACAGAAATGTTGACCACTCAATATCGAATGCATCCTGCCATTCGAGAATTTCCAAGTGCTCGATTTTACGAGAATCGTTTGCTTGATGGATGTGTTCGGGAAGAACGTCCAAGTCCAGCAGGTTTTCTTTGGCCCAATTGGGACAAACCTGTGGCTTTTGTACCTGTCATGGGCATTGAAGAAGTTGAAGAGGAGGGAAAGAGCAAACGCAACAGAGATGAGGCTGCAATGGTGTATTCAATTGTACGAGAACTCGTTCAACCTGGTGACCTCTCGCCAGCAGATATTGGTATTATTTCACCATACAATGGACAAGTCCGCCTCATACAAGAGTTGTTTGATGAACACTCGAGTCGGGATACAGGTGGTTCATTTGAAGGTCTTGAAATCAAAAGTGTGGATGGTTATCAAGGGCGGGAAAAAGAGGTGATTGTATTTTCATGCGTCCGAGCGAACGAGAACGGTGAAGTTGGATTTCTTTCCGATTTTAGGCGACTCAATGTGGCGATCACGAGAGCAAGGCGTGGACTTATTCTGCTTGGCCACCCCCATACATTGCAACACGATCACAACTGGAAAAGTTATCTTGAATGGATGGAAGAATCACAATTGTTTGCGTGGCACATCACGAGTTGAAGTATACAGGAATTCAAAAACGAAAGCGGAGTCAGGGGGTTATGGCAGATAGTCCAGTGCAAGTGTATCAAGGTGGAACGCTTGCTCAGAGCATCCTTTCATCAGCACCCGACGGCATGCTCATCGCACCTGCATGGAAGCGAGTTGCTGCATTCGCAACTGACGTCATTTTGATCGTCCTCGTCATACAATTGCTTACACAGGGTCTATTTCTTGCTACGATTCCCAAATATGGATTGGTCCTAGAAGGTGGACAAACGACGATGTTTTTCATCGTCAATTGGGTCATTTTGTTTGGATCGCATTATCTTTACTTCAAATACACAGGACGAAGATTTGGACGTTCTCTAGGCCAACGTGCATTTCGCATTGCCATTGTTCATGACAATGGGACTGCTCTTGAAATCCATCACTGGGGCCCAAGGGCAATTTCAAAAATTTTGTATTTGATTCCGATTTTGGGCTGGCTGTGGTTTGGCGTACGCGATTTTTTTGAAGCACAACTGAAATCCGCAGAATATCGTACGCACATCGACAAGAAACACAACACTGTTGCTGCAGTCGATTGGTCACTACCAATTGAGACGCGTCATAAACTTGGTTAGGCTACGATAATTTTAACAAGCAATTGAAGTATAATGGTGCTACCCCTTCGGTCGAGTGAGCAGTATGTCCGACGAACACAACGCAAAATCTGGCTCACTGAGTATCGAATTGATTTCATCTCGATTGGAAATCGATGACGACGACGAAGACGTGATTCAAGTCGTTGTCGCACTCACCAACGAATCGGCAATTCCTGTTGGCGGCATTGATGCCTCCATCACCATGGGAAAAAACACCTTCAAGCCAAGGGAGGGGGTTTCATCGATTGGCCCAGGCCTTACGCGAAATTTTGAATTTGAATTTCATCCAAGCCAAAACGTCTGGTCGTGCACTTTGACATCGGGGTCATCTTCACTATCTTTGGGACCGTATGCTTCAGGTTTTGAATATGAAAAACCAAAATCTCGTTCGTTAGGGAATTCAATTGGTTCAAGTTTGTTCTCTGGTGCTTTTGATAACAACCTTGGTGATTTTGGAAATGTCGAAGAAAAGGGACTCATTGATCCTTCAAGCGTTGTGATGACCGATTATTTTGTTGAAAACGCCTCCGGTGGTGGAACACAAGTCAAACTTGAAGATGAAGATGATGGGCCACGTACACCACCTTGGCAAAATGAGCAGCCTGTTGTGCCTTCACACGTCGAAGAACCAATACAACCTCCAATTTTGGATGTTTCACCCCCAAAGCCAGATCCTCTACTATCAGTCCCTCTCCACCAACCCGAGCTTTCACCATACAATGCCCCTGAGCCTCTTGAGGTACCACAGGTGGAATCTGAGGTTGTTGCTGAAGTAGCGTTGGAATCTACTGTTGTGCTGGAGGCCCCTTCTGAGGAGGCTGCCCCCGCTGTTGAAGTGCCATCTGAAGCTCCTACCGGGCCACCATCAGGGCCACCAACTGGGCCACCAACTGGGCTACCAACTGGGCCACCTTCAGGGCCACCAACAGGGCCACCAAGCGGACCTCCTTCCGGGCCACCAACAGGGCCAC
>JAYODQ010000022.1:19351-28776 GCA_038106355.1 Candidatus Poseidoniales archaeon
CACCAAGCGGACCTCCTTCCGGGCCACCAACAGGGCCACCAAGCGGACCTCCTTCTGGGCCACCAACAGGGCCTCCAAGCGGACCACCTTCCGGGCCACCAACAGGGCCACCAAGCGGACCACCTTCCGGGCCACCAACAGGGCCACCAAGCGGACCTCCCTCCGGGCCACCAACTGGGCCTCCAAGTGGGCCTCCAAGTGGGCCTCCTTCTGGGCCACCAACAGGGCCTCCAAGTGGACCACCATCCGGGCCTCCTCAACGGCCTGCTGACCTTTGAAGGTGAACTTCATGACTCAACATTCTACTGTCCGTGTAGGCATTGATGATATCGCCATTCATTTCCCAAGATTGTATCTTGATATGAAGGATTTTGCAGAATTACGGGGGGCGGATTACGACAAATTGAACAAAGGTCTCGGCCTTCAGGCGATGGCCATTCCAGATGTTCACGAAGATACAGCAACGATGGGTGCAATGGCGGTCATGCGTCTCATCGACAGGAACAATCTCGACCCTCGCTCGATCGGACGAATGTATCTGGGTACCGAATCCGCTCTCGATGGAGCAAAGCCTACTGCTACGTACATTCTTGATATGCTCACACAAAGGTATGCTGAGCGCTTTGGTGAAGATTGTTTTCGAAATTGCGATGTCGTTGACATGACCTTTGCATGCATCGGTGGTGTCGATGCCCTCCATACGACGCTTGATTGGGCGGCCCGCCCGAGTGACAAAGATGAGCGAATAGGTATCGTTATTTTCTCAGATAATGCGAAGTACGACCTTGGTTCAAGTGGTGAATACACCCAAGGAGCAGGAGGTGGGGCACTCCTGATTCGCCAGAATCCTCGGCTTTTGGAAATTCCAGATTGTTGGGGTGTTTCAACAACACCGGTCCATGATTTTTTCAAACCTCGGCGAAAGGTATCCATTCGGTCAGTGATTTCGAGTGTGATGGACCTCGCTCAAGAAACAGGCCAAACCGTCAAAAAAGGCATTGTTGACCGTATGATTCGTCATTTACCAAAATCAACCGTCCGCAGACTCGGCATTTTTGCACATGGCGAGCAAACTGTAAGCGTCCATAGAGATGAGCCAATTTTTGACGGTCAATTTTCAAATCGGTGTTATCAAGATGCGGTACGACAAGCGTTCCACAATTTTATGGAGCGCGCAGAACGTATGGAGCGATGGCAACAGGGTGATGAGCGACTCACAGAGCAATGGTCAAGAATCATCATGCACCTTCCTTATGCGTTCCAAGCCAAACGGATGTTCCCGGATGTCTTTCGTCACGATCGAATTGGAACGCCAATTTGGGAGGATGTACTTCTTCAAATCGGACAGCCACCCACCCAACCGGCACAACAGCAAAAACATCACAAAGAAAAATTCGAACAGGAAATGGACGTGTATCGACGTTCAATCTCAAAAACACCAGAATATCTTCATTTTCATGCAACAAAAATCGAAAAGGGCCAACGGGCTTCAAGTCTCATTGGCAACCAATACACTGGTTCGATTTTCCTTGCTTTGATGTCAACCCTTGAATCGGACCTTGAGGATAACGAGAATATCGATGGGGCTATTTTCGGGCTTTGCGGCTATGGCTCAGGTGCAAAAGCCAAAGTCTTCGAGGCTATTGTTCAACCTGGTTGGCGAGAAGTCGTTGCTCGATGGAATTTATTTGAACGCCTTGCAGGACGAATTGCAATCGACCACTTAACCTACGAAAATCTGCACAAGGGCATCCAACAAGATAGTGTCGTGCCCCCTGCTGAAGAGTTTGCACTCGTTGATATTGCAGAAGACGAAGAATACGAAGGGCAACGAACGTACAGATGGATTTCAAAGAAATAATCTGGAGATGTTAGGATGTCAAATGGATTTTCGATGGAGTTGTGCGGCAATCAAAATTCATGGCGAATTGTTCCTGAAATTCAGGGTGTTTTTTCTCTTCAACGAACCGGTGAGTGCATCGAGGCAGATGGATTTGAAGTCGAAGTACGAAACCGTCTATGTTGGACGTTTACTGGCCGATGCGACATGACCCTTTACCCAAGCGGGCAACTGCTCATCAAGACCTCGGACAAAGCAGTGGCAGAAGAATTGGCACAACGACATCTAAGCATGTGGGTTCAACAGGATGTGTGAACATTCATGCTCGACCCATTGTTGCTTCAACATTTGAAGGCCAATGGTGTGGTAGCCTATCCAACAAGCACACTACCTGGCCTTGGAGCACTTCCCACAAAAGAAGGGCTTGATGCATTGTTTTTGCTCAAAAAAAGAGATGCAGGTAAACCTGTGAGTTTAGGTGTGTTGTCTCTTGAACAAGCAAGTTCCCTTGTGGATGTCCCTCCACTTGCTCATGATATCGAGCAATATTTTCCAAAGGGCTCGATGACGTTTGTGCTGAAGGCTCATCACGAAATGGATGCTCGACTTGGCGGGCAATGGGTTGCCGTTCGGGTTTTTGCCCACCCAACTGCACGGGAATTGGTCGAGATGGTTGGTCCAATTACCGCCACAAGTGCCAACGAAGCAGGTGAAACTCCCTGCGATTCCGCAGAGGAAGCCGGCGAATTGCTTGGGTTGCCTTCCTTTGCAATTCTTTCAGGAATGTGCCCAGGAGGACAAGGAAGTACGTTTGTTCGAATTGATGGTTCAAACATCGACATTTTACGACCGGGCGTTCTGTCTGAAATTGAAATTCGACATTGGCTTGGCGAACATACGATCAATTGAGTCCATTTTTTGTTCGTTCTAAAAAAAGGAACTATTATGAGCAAAGACATTTTACCTCCCATTGTCGTGGTGAAATGGTCGAAGAAGTACAAATCAAGTATTGGCGAGATGCGGGTCATGTCGCTCGCCGAACGCTTGAAGCAATGAAAGACGAGCTCAAAGTTGGCGTCTCTTTTCATGATGTTATTGAATCTGCAGAGCGTTACATTCACAGACACGGAGGCAAACCTGCTTTCCCCGCTACCATCGCCGTCAACGATTTAGCAGCACATTTTACCACAAACCATTCGATTGAGGGTGTTGCTGATTGGGATGGAACGATGGTGCTCAAAAAAGGTGACTTAGTAAAAATCGATTTCGGCGTCCATATCAAAGGATGCATTGGCGATAACGCCCTCACCATTGAAATTGGAAATTCAAACAACCACACGGAACAGATCAAAGCAGCGAAGGAGGCAAGAGATGCAGCTGTGGAAATGTTGCATCCTGGCACCCCTTGGTACAAAGTAGGTCAGGCAGCTGCTCAACCTTCTATCGATGCAGGTTTTGAACCAATTCGAAATCTATGCGGTCACCAACTCAAACCCTGGGAACTCCATGCAGGTGTTTCTGTCCCATCGTATGCTTGTGGCCCAGACCATCAAGGATTCCGAGGTGTGGTCGAGGAAGGAGCGTTTTATGCTGTTGAACCATTCAATACAACTGGTCCCTCAGGCCTCATCAAGAATCTCGGCCCTTCAAACTCCTCAAACATCTATCGCATTACTGGACTGACCTCATCAAGAAAAGCCAGAGCAAAAAATCAACTCAAACCACTCGGCGCCCAGTTAGCACGAAATTTGGAGGAGCGATACAATACCTTACCGTTTGCTGAGCGATGGGCATTTCCCATGCTTGAAAAGCCATTTCCTGATTCGGATGAAGCGAACAGACAAAGCAAATGGAATGCTTTGATCAAAAAATTGACCAGTATTCGATTCCTTGAAACATACCACGTCCTTGCTTGTCATGATGGTGGAAACATCGCACAATTTGAGCATACTGTGTATGTGACCGATGGTGGACCAGAAATTTTGACCGTCGAGTGATGAAAATCCTCATTTTTTGACGATTTTAAATAATTAATATAAACTGTGAAAGTATGCCCTCACATGAACAGGGCTGTAGAAGTTCTCGTTTGAGTGCATCCCATCCCCTCTGCGTTACTCTCACCCTGTTCACCCAATATTCCAAAAAATGTTAGTTTCTTGACATGATTTCAAAGAAATACAAACTGTTTGTACCACTCGGGCAGGTTTTGTCGAATCAGCTGAATTTACAGAATCGGCATTTTTCGTCTAAAAATCGCACTTTACTGAATCAACCAAACCGATTCGTTTAAGTCAAGAATCGCGTTAGGGGAGGCTACCCCGAATGGGGAAGGAGGACAAAAATATGAAAAACGAAAACAGAAACGATGAGGCAGTCAGCCCAGTTATCGCAACCATCCTCATGGTTGCAATTACCGTGGTTTTGGCTGGTGTTCTCTACGTGTGGGCAAGCTCACTCGCAGAGGGCAACGCAAGTGGAGACCTAAGCCTGTACCAATTTACAGGTGAAGACGACACTGGAAACCCAGGTACAGACACAACTGACTACCTCATCCGAATTACAATGGACCAAGGCAACGACATCGGCTGGTCAGCCATTTCGGTCAAGATCGAAGTGAATGGCGGCGTACCACAAACATGCGACAACCCAGGTATCGACGGTACCGGACCTTGTGTGCTTGAAGAGTTTGGTACAGACATCACCAACACTGTTCTCAGTGCTGGTGACGGTTTCCGAATCAAGGAAAACGGCCAAGACCTTTGTAACACTGCTTGTACCATTGACGTGACCATTACCGACACTCGTGAAGGTAAAGTCATCGATACAACAAACAATGTTGCTGCTGAGTGAAGTTAGAAATAACTGAATTTAGACAACATTCCCTACAGCACAGATTGTGCTTTGTTGCCATCCCGCCTTCTTCGGCAGGCGGGATGGCCCCCCTTTTTTTATCAATTCGAATCGTCAATCTGAATCAAAGATCGAGTTCAACGTCGAGCATTCTTGGTTCTGAGAGTTGGTCCCACATATGATGAGATTTACCTCGAACAATGTCAAACAACCCGCGTTGCAAATACAGCATGCTCGAAAACCATGCTCCTGCTAAGGTAACAATTGGAATATGCGTTTTGAGATAGCGAATCAAGATGAGCCCCAACAAGAAGAGAACTTCAATCATGGTCAATACCGTATCAAAAATTGGTGTTGGTGTACCAAACAAGAAATATTGTGCCCAACGTACAAGCATGACTGAAATAGTGAGCACAATCAGCAATGGTGCAAGAATGAGGGCGTGAAACTGCATTCGGAACACCTTGCGAAACGTCCCAATGTTGCTTGAAATCATCACCGGCCGGTAGCGAAGAAGGGCCCTTTGCAAACCTTGGCCTCGGCGTATCTTTTGCTTCGATTGTTCATTGCGAGACCATGGGGCGATGTCCGAAAAATGGATTTCTTCATCCACAATGCTTCGATAACCTTTGGTTCGTACAGCAAGAGCAATTTGAGCGTCGTCGGCATTGGATTGAGTCCGAATATCATCGGGCAACACCAATTCAGACCTCCACATCATGCAAGAGCCTTCGAGAAACGGCGTGCTATCAAGGTACGATTCGCGGACTCTCCATTCATCCCAAAATGTCCGATGAAGGTCTTCATCCCGTCGTTGGGATTGCCTCTTTGGTAATGCACCAACAGCACCGATTTGTTTTTCTGAAAACCAAGCCATCATTCGCTTTAATGCATCTTCTTCGAGGGTCGCGTCAGCGTCGGTCATACACACCAGGTCGTGTTTGAAATCGCTTTGAATGTGTTTGAGAGCCAATTGAACCGCTGAACTTTTCCCTAATCGTTTCGACATGGTCACCGTTTTCACATCAGCAAACATCTGAGGATGTTGTTGAAGCCAATCCTTGGCTTTGGCCAGTGTTCTGTCGGTTGATGCCGAGTCGATGAGCAATAAGGAGGCTCGAATGTTTTGGGCTGCAAGATCGTTGAGTTTCCGCTCTATCAATCGTTCTTCGTTCCATACGGGCAACAGGATGACGAGACTTTGCTCCTTGGGATTCGCTTGAGGGCGGTCCAAAACAAATTTCTTTTTCCATTGCCTTGAACGAATTTCATACCATAAAAATGGCATCGTGCACCACAAAAAAAACACTGCCTCCAAGATGAGAGGCGGATGTAAACGCACACTTCTCTGAAATGATTAACACATTTGAGGCCTCTGCTTCAATTTGCCAACAATCGAACTTTTCGCCACCTACATTGATGTGTTCAAACCCACACCACGAACCATGCCAAGAGTGCTTCACCTCGGACCATATGAGTCCAAGGGGGGTATGCGGACCGTGATGAGAACACTGATTGAATTCCCTCCCGAAGGTTGGTATGCTTCCGCCCTCTCGACGCACAAGGAGGGTTCAGTGTTTTCAAAATGGAGAACATACACCTCGTCCTCTTCATCATTCAAAGCGTTGTGTTCCTCAGAACAAGCACCCGATATCGTGCATATCCATGCTGCATCGGATTGGTCTTGGCTTCGTAAAAAGAAATTTTTGAAGCTTGCTCGTAAGCACAACATTCCATGTGTGGTTCATCTCCACAGCGGAAACATGTACACTTGGTTGATGAAAAACAACACCGACCCCTCCAAGTCAAAAAGAATGCAAGAATTCGTGAAGATAACTGGTGACCCAGGGGTTGCTGTTGTTGTCTTGAGTGAAGATTGGAAAGAAAGATTTGAACCATTCGCGGCTCCACTCACTTCAATTTCAAACCCAGTGCACCCTCGTTTTTCTCCACGACCCGATGTTGAAAAAGTGGCTGGGAAACTGCTTCTCCTTGGTAGAGATGTGCCAACAAAAAATCACAATTTTGCCATTCAGATTGCTAAGGAACTTGGACCATCTGTTTCGTTGTGGATGACTGGCGTTGATGGTCCGCAAGAAGGCAACATCCACCGACTTGGTTGGGTCTCCGATGAAGAAGTACTCACGCACATCTGTTCGGCACAAATCGTGTTGATTCCTTCAGATTTCGAAGGTCAACCCATGGTGGCACTTGAGGCTCTCGCTTGTGGAACAAAGGTGCTTGCATCCCCGGAAGTTTTCCCAATCGTTGGTATGCAGAGGGTTCAAACACATACCGTTGAAGCTTGGAAAAACACAATTCTTGAGATGCTACAAGACGACGGACATCCAGAGTTCTTCTCGTCGAGTCGGATTGAGAACGTTCAACAGCAATGGAAAAAGGTGTATGAATCACTTCTGCAATGAAGATAGAGCATCGAGCAGGCCCTTGCATCTGTGTTCCCATGTGCAATGATGTTGTGCATACTCAAGGGCACCCTTTGAGAGTTGAAGGTAGGTTGCTTCATCCAATTGTTCTAAAAACTGAATTGCAGAGAAAGAAAAATCATGTTGAGCATACAATTGAACAAAGTCACCTTGATGGTCTATTTGATGACCTGCATGGTCGATTCCGAGGATTGGTAAGCCTGCGGCGAGATATTCATTCTGTTTGAGTGGACTTGCTATCGACCACACTTTTGTTGCGGGCATTGGTAGCAAGCCAAAGTGAAACCTTTCGAGTTCTTGGTGCATACGATGTTGTTCGATGTTGCCCCCATAGCGTACGACTTCGTCCTGATGATTTTTGAGGGTTTGAACATAATCTCCCGTCCCGTACAAGGTCAATTGAACATCAACGCCTAGATGCCTTGACTTCTTCGCAAACTCAATGATGTGGGAGAGGCCTCGATTCGCATCGAGGCGACCATGGTACACCAATTGTAATGGTTGGGATAATGTACGCGGTTGTTCGGAAAAGGTAGACACGCCTGCGGCAATGGTGATGATCGGGCATTGAGGCGTTCCACATCGACTGGTCACAAAGTCACTGTGCGATGCAGAAACGACACAGCCTGCAGAAAAAGAGCCATTTGAAGCAGCCTTCCATGCCTGTTTCCAATGACGCCATTGCAACAAGGAAAGAATTCCGTTCGATGCAGGGGGCGACCTATCGATGAGAATTTTTGGAGCGGAAAGATGTGTTAATCTTGAACGCAAATACGTGTACAAAGGCCAATCGAGAAAAATAGCGTCACACTTCGGTTGTTCAACATCAAGCCAACGTTTGACCTCCCTTGCAAAACTTGACGTGCGCCGACCCCACTTGTTCTTTTGAGGCAAATCAATGTACTCACAATCCAAAAAACCCTGTCCAATTGGACTTGCAGGTCCAACAAAACGGACGCTGTGACCGTGTGATGTGAGAACACTGAGTATACCTTGCTGCGTCGATGAACTCAGGTCATCACGTTTTCTGATGGATAACCAAAGAATGTCCATACCACGACCTCAATGTTGAGATGACAACCGTTGTTCGACCTCAAACCGTGCAATTGTATTGTTCTTTTCAATGTCTATCCATTGGATTGAAGAACCAAAGCCATCGGTCTTGATTCATGGGGTGGAACGAAGCGTTCACCAATTCCGTCGAGGAACGAAGCATCACCATTGGCATCATTGGCCTTGGTTATGTTGGTTTACCTACGGCTATCGGTTTCTATGATGCTGGATTTACCGTTTGGGGCGTCGATATTTCCGAACGAACCGTTTCCTTCATCAATGCTCAAAAAAATCCGACAGGCGACCCCGAAGTCGAGGGTTTGATTCCTCATGCTTCGGATGCTCGATGGAACATCACCACAAAGACGCAAGAAGCAGTTCCCCATTGCGATGTCATTTTGGTCACGGTACCCACGCCCATCACTGAAGACCTCAAACCAGATTTATCGTACGTTCGAAATGCAGGGTGCGATGTGTTTGATGCACTTGAGCGTGGGTCTCGCACCATCGTTGTGCTTGAATCGACGGTGTACCCTGGTGTGACTGCACAAACGTGGCTTCCAGAATTAGAAAAGCGAGGACTGGTCAACGGCGTTGATGTCGAGCTGGCCTATTGCCCTGAGCGCTTTAACCCTGGCGACCCGGCCCACGGTGTCCGTCAAGTGGCACGAGTCGTGGGATGTTCAAGTGAGGAAGTCGGCCATGGCCTTGTGGCGATGTACCGTCATCTCACTTCGGAAGATGTTCGGTATGTAGGAAAAATCGAAGTCGCTGAAGCCTCGAAGGTGATTGAAAATGTTCAACGTGACATCAATATCGCCCTGGTCAACGAACTTGCGCGAATTTTTCCTGAACTTGATCTCGATGTTGAAGATGTGCTCGACGCCGCTTCAACCAAGTGGAATTTCCATCGATACACGCCTGGTGTTGGCGTTGGAGGCCACTGCATTCCCGTTGACCCGTATTACATGATGCAACGGGCTGAAGATGTTGGTGTACCAGCCGAACTCATCACTGCAGCACGTGCAGTCAATCGTACCATGCCTCAACATGTGGCCCAAGTCATCGAAAAGATTCTCTACACCAATCATATTCCTGCAGGTCAAGGAAGAGTTCTCTTCCTTGGATGGTCCTACAAGCCGGGTGTTGGCGACCCAAGAGAAACGCCTGCGGAGCCACTTGCCAAAGCACTCGTTGCCAAAAACATCCATGTTTCGGTGTGGGACCCTCACTTA
>JAYODQ010000023.1:0-28751 GCA_038106355.1 Candidatus Poseidoniales archaeon
TCAATATCTCACTTTTTGGCGAGTTATCGTTCTCCAAATTCGTTGAAGTGGGTCATAATACCTGTCCACGACGCGCTCCTTGAGCGGAATAATTGCATCGTCTGTGATATGAATTCCTGCTGGGCAGACTTCAGTACAGCATTTCGTGATATTACAATATTCCACACCAAAATCCTTCTTGATTTCTGGAATTCGGTCTTCCGTGTCGAGTGGATGCATTTCGTATTGTGCTAAGCGTACCAGATTTCGAGGTCCTGCAAATGCGTCAAACAATTGGTGGTCACGTAGGACGTGGCAGGTGTTGACGCAAAGGAAACATTCGATACATTCTCTGAAATGTTGCACGCGGTCGGCTTCCATTTGGTTGAATTCCCAATTCATGGTTTCAGGTCCGTTGATCGGGGCGATCTTTTGTGCGATTTGATAATTCCAAGAAACATCGGTGACCAAATCTTTGACGTGGGGGAATGTTTTCATCGGGCGAATTTCAACTGCATCACCCTCAGGGCGTTCTTGAACGATGTCACTCATTCGTGTCATGCACATTAACCGAGGCTTTCCATTAATTTCAGCGGAACAAGAACCGCACTTTCCTGCTTTACAATTCCAGCGAACCGCCATATCTGGTTGCTGTTCATGCTGAATTCGGTGAACACAATCGAGCACAACCATGCCTTCGTCGAGTGTAATTTCATACTCCTCCATGGTGACCTCATCACCCTCACCTCGAGTAATTCTGAATTTTTGGTCACGGCCTTTGAGGGACATCATTTGCCACCTCCGAGTTCTGCAGCTCGTTCTTTAATCATCGTCTTCACTTCATCGAGGGCATCTTCCAAGTCGCTTCGGAGTGGCTCAACCTTTTCTTGACGGACTTTGATTTCTCCTCCTTCCATCCAGATAATGTTGAGGTGCTTGCCCCAGTAATCGTCTTCGGGTGTAGGGAAATCATCACGGGTGTGGCCACCTCGACTTTCTTCTCTGGTGATGGCAGCTAGGGCAGCAACCTTGGAGATGTCAGCCATGTTGAGTAAATCAAGGGCTTGATGCCATCCAGAATTGTACTTCTTTGAGGTCCCAGAAGAAGTTGCCATGGCCCTGTGCTTGAAGGATTCAAGTTCTTCAAGGGCTTGCTCAAGTTCGGACTTGGTTCGAATAATACCTACTTTTTGTTGCATCATTTCACGCATCTCATCGTAAATAGCACCAGGGTTTTCACCATCGCTTCGATTGAGCGGAGCAAGAATATCATCGCATGCTTTTGCGATTTGCTTCTCATCGAATCCAGGTTGTGCAAGGTCGGCTGCACGCTTCGCAGCATGCTCGCCAGCCCTCTTTCCAAAAACGATGAGGTCGGAGAGTGAATTGCCACCAAGTCGATTCGCTCCGTGGAGCCCTGAGGCAACTTCGCCACAGGCATACAAGCCTGAAATCGTAGTTTCCTGCGTTTCTGCGTCCACACGTACGCCACCCATGACGTAGTGTGCTGTTGGCCCAACCTCCATGGGTTCCTTTGAGATGTCTACGCCGGCGAGCTCCTTGAATTGATGGTGCATGGATGGTAGTTTCTTGAGAATCGCTTCTTCGCCTCGGTGAGATATATCGAGGAATGCCCCCCCATGAGGAGAACCTCGGCCCGCCTTTACCTCGGCATTGATGGCTTTGGCAACAACATCTCGAGTCAGTAATTCGGGAGGACGACGCACGGTAGCGAGTTTTCCGCTGACGACTTCTTCGACCCACTGGTCCGATTCTTCAATGGTTTCAGCATGGTCACCACGGAACATTTCTGGAACGTAATCGAACATAAATCGATGACCTTTGCTGTTGGTAAGACGACCACCCTCACCACGTACACCTTCGGTCACGAGGATGCCGCGAACGGAGGGAGGCCACACCATGCCTGTTGGATGGAATTGAACGAATTCCATATCCCTGAGTTCTGCTCCTGCCCAGAGTGCCAAAGCATGTCCATCACCAGTGTATTCCCAAGAACCGGAACAAACCGACCAGCAACGGGTGATACCACCAGTGGCAAGGACGACGGATTTTGCTGAAAAGGCGTGAAGGTCTCCACTCACACGGTCGTAGGCAACACAGCCTGTGACTCGGTCACCTTCTTTGAGCAGATGTCGAACGGTATGTTCCATGAAGATGTCAATACCTTCGTGGATGCCTCGTTCCTGAAGTGTTCGAATGATCTCCAAACCTGTAGCGTCGCCAACGTGAGCGAGTCGAGGGAAGGTATGGCCACCAAAATTTCGTTGGTTGATGACATTCTTTGGGGTTCGGTCAAACACAGCCCCCCACTGTTCTAATTCACGAACTCGGTCGGGTGCTTCTTTGGCATGAATTTCAGCCATTCGCCAATTTGCAAGCCACTTGCTTCCCTTCATGGTATCGTGAAAGTGAACCTTCCAACCATCCCTCGGGTCAGCATTTTGCAGTGCTGCTGCACAGCCACCTTCAGCCATGACCGTGTGTGCTTTTCCGAGCAAGGATTTGGTGATCATTGCCGTTTTTGCTCCTTGTCGAGCTGACTCGATGGCTGCTCGAAGGCCTGCACCGCCAGCGCCGATGACAACGACATCGTATTCATGTTTGGAATAATCATGTGCCACTGTATCACCCCCACAAAATCAGGGCTTTGTCCTGAAGTCCGCCGTACTCTTGGCTGACGGCAATCACCCAAAGGTCGCCGAGAAATACAAACGCGAGAGAGGTCCAAAACCAAAATCCATGCGACCGATTAAGAATTGAAATCCGCTTGAACATCTTACCTCGTAGTCGGGAAATACCTGTCGTCCAGCGGTCGAGTGCTCCTCCTGCAACGTGCCTCAAGGCGTGACATGAAGTAACATACATCGTCAACAAAAAGGCTTCGATGGCCATGACAAACGTACCAATCGTGAGTCCAAATCGGCCGCCTGAAAATGTCATCGTATGGGTCACATCCCACCACTTGATAAGGAGAATAATCATTGCAGCATACAGAAAGTAGCGGTGCAAATTATTGATGATGAACATCCTTTTTTCGCCTTTGTACCCAATCATTTTGTTGATGTTTGGCTCATCGACCCAGCAACCTGTAGGGCTTGCGAAAAAAGTTCGATAGTAGACTCTGCGCATGTAGTAGCACGTCCCACGGAAACCAAATGGAATCCAGAGCACAAGAATGGCTGCATTGACCCAGTCAGGATGTTGCCATGTGTTGAGTTCGAAAAGACTCCAATCGAGAATATTGGGAGAAAAAATCGGTGATGTAACCGTGTTCCCTTGCACGGAATACTCGATAGCATAATTGTTTGAAGGAGAATAGTAAAACAATCGAAGAGCGGTGTAGACGAGGGCAGCAGTGAGGGCAATCGCCATAGCGATAGGTTGACTCCACCAATTGTCCACTCTGTTGGTTCGTCCGAGACCATTCAGTACGGGGAGTTTGATACCTTCGCCCATGTTCCTACCTCTTTGATGTAGTTCTTCCGTGATTGCGGGGGTCTTTGAGGTTCACTCTTTCACCATGTCGATTCTTCATTGCTTAGGCGAGTTGAGTCCAATCAATCTCGGCTTCCACCATTTCAATCTCATCGACGTCCATTTGGGCGAGTTGGAGTTTTCCGGACAATTCATCGTTGACAGCATGCCAATACGAGTAGGCTTCAATGACCCAAATCCCTGATTCTCTTGTTCCGTTCCCTGACCCTTTGACACCACCAAACGGCAAGTGTGCTTCGGCTCCAGTGGTTGAGTTGTTGATGCTTGTCATGCCAGCCTTAATGCCTGTCTTGTACTGGTAAGCCTCCATCCTATCGTTGGTGTAAATCGAGGATGAGAGACCGTAAGGGCTTGCATTAGCGAGGTGGAGAGCGTGCTCAAAGGATGTTGCTTTGACAATGGTCACCGCTGGTCCAAAGATTTCTTCGTGGAAGCATCGCATGGATTCATCGACATCAACAAAGACGTGGGGCCACATGTACACGCCCTCTTCAGCAACACCGAGGAAATTCTCGGGGGCGTTGTCCGATTGAATTCTTCCTTTCCCGAACAGGTGTGTTGCACCGTCTTCTTTGCACATTTCCACACCTTTGAGGAAATCGTTGGCGTACTTCTCTGAGAGCATCGGCCCGTAGAGAACATTGTCGTGTCGAAGTGAGTCACCGATTCGGGTTGATTTGACCTTGGCCATGAATCGTTCAAGGAATTCGTCATAAATGCTTTCGTGAACAATGAGATTTCCAAGGGATGTGCATCGTTGACCTGCTGTACCAAATCCGGCCCAATACGCCCCCTCAACAGCGTTCTCCAAATCTGCCGATGGCATCACAACAAGCGGATTTTTTCCACCGAGTTCGAGGGAACAAGAAACTAAGTTTCGGCCGCAGACTTCACCGATCATTTTGCCGACTTCGGTTGAACCAGTGAAAGAGATTTTGTTGACTTTGCCTTCATCCACTGCATCGATGAGGTACTGGCCAGCACCGCTTCCTTTGCCGTGAACAAGGTTGATGACGCCGTCTGGAAGGCCCGCTTGATGCATTATTCTTGCAAGTGCGAAAGAGAGCATCGGGGCATCTTGTGGGCTTTTCCAAACACAGGTATTACCGCACATGATGGCAGGAATCATTTTCCAAAATGGAACTGCAGCAGGAAAATTGCATGCGTTGATGATACCACAGACGCCAAGTGGTCTTCGATAGGTGAACAGCTCTTTGTTAGGCAGTTCAGAATTCACAGTTTGGCCATACAATCTTCGTCCTTCGGACTGGAAAAAGAGACATGTGTCAATGGCTTCTTGAACTGACCCCGCAGATTCTTTGAGAGTTTTTCCAATCTCCCGAGTTTCAAGGGCAACAATAGCATCCTTGTGTTGCATGAGCAGTCGGCCCATGTTTCCGATGATTTGTCCACGAGTTGGTGCAGGGGTTGCTGCCCATGAAGGAAATGCTTGTCGAGCAGCTGCGAGGGCGTCGCTGACATCACTTCGTGTCGATTGTGGAAAGACACCGACCACATCATCGAGCCAACCGGGATTTCTCGATTCAAAAGTTGAGCCATCAGATGCAGTAGTGAGTTGACCGTTGATGATGTTGTAACCTTGAACGGTAGGTTTTCCACTGGGGTTTGTTCGATCGACGAAATCAAGTTGCGCTTCTAAGATATGGACCATGTTGGTTGCCAAATCGATGGGTATTTTGAATGTGATGTGGATATTCGATGAGAACAAAATCATGGGGTTTATACCACACCACTCAAATTCAAATCATGACCCGTGTAAGAATTGAGGAGGGACAGTTCAAATAGGGTCGGATACTAAAGGCAACGGGGCGATATTATGGCAGACGAAGAGGACTCTATTTCATTACGTGTTTCAAAAGCAATACCTTCCGACGTAGGACATGGTCGAGCAAGAATCGCTGCAGATGCTGGCCTTGACCTTAAACCTGGTGACATCGTTGAAATTTCAGGCGATGAACGCTCTACAGCTGCAATCTATTGGCGAAGTCGCCCCGAAGACTCAAAACTCGACATCATACGAATTGACGGAATCATTCGAAAAAATGCGGGAGTGAGCCTCTCCGACCGTGTGACGGTACGAAAAGTCAATGCAAAAGACTGCACAAAATTGACCATCACCCCCGTTATGGCCAACAAACAGAAAGTCAAATTTGGACCAGGCATTGAAGGATTTGCACGACGAGGACTTGCAAAGCGACCCGTCGTGGCTGGCGATAGAATATTCATCCCAGGCATGACGCTTTTTGCAGAAGCACTCCCCTTCGCCGTGGTCTCCACGGTGCCAAAAGGCATTGTGAAAGTCACCAATCAAACGGAAATTGTGATCAAGGATGAGGCGGTTGCCGAAGAGGAACTTGGACAATCCGAAGGCATCACCTACGAAGATGTCGGTGGCATCGGCCAACAATTACAAAAAGTTCGTGAAATGATTGAACTTCCGCTCAAGCATCCTGAGTTGTTCAGGCGACTTGGTATTGACCCACCAAAAGGCGTGTTGCTCCACGGACCACCAGGAACAGGTAAAACCATGATTGCAAAAGCAGTCGCCACTGAAGTGAATGCCCATTTCAAAAGTATCAATGGTCCAGAAATTATTTCAAAATACTATGGTGAATCGGAAAAGCAACTCCGTGAAATCTTCGATGAAGCGAGTGAAAAATCACCTGCGATTGTTTTTATTGATGAAATTGATTCAATTTGCCCGAAAAGAGAAGAGGTCACCGGCGAAGTTGAGCGTCGTGTTGTTGCTCAAATGTTGACGCTGATGGACGGTATGCAGGGGAGAGACAACGTTGTTGTGATCGGTGCGACCAATCGAAGAGATGCTTTGGATCCGGCACTACGTCGACCAGGACGATTCGACCGAGAAATTGAGATTGGTGTGCCTGATAGAGAAGGTCGTAGCGAAATTATGGATGTCCATACTCGACAAATGCCAATTTCTGAAGACTTTGATATCGGTTGGATTCTTGACAACACCTATGGGTTTGTTGGTGCAGACTTAGCATCGCTTGTTCGAGAAGCAGCAATGAAAGCCTTGCGAAGATACTTGCCAGAAATTGACCTCGAAGAAGATACAATTCCACCGGAGGTCCTTGAGAAAATGGAGGTCCGAATGGATGATTTCAAGGAAGCCATCAAGGACGTTGAGCCATCAGCACTTCGCGAAATTTATGTCGAAATACCAGAGGTCAACTGGGATGAAGTTGGTGGACTTGAAGAAGTGAAGGACCGACTCAAGGAATCGGTTGAATGGCCGCTAACGAAACCAGAATTGTTTGAGCACTTCGGCATCAAACCTCCTCGAGGTATCGTCTTGTTTGGGGCTCCAGGAACCGGGAAAACGTTGCTCGCAAAAGCAATTGCCAACGAAGCTCAAGCCAATTTCATCAGCATCAAAGGTCCCGAACTCATTTCGAAATGGGTCGGTGAATCAGAACGAGCCATCCGAGAAATTTTCAAGAAAGCAAAACAATCTGCTCCTTCAATTATTTTCCTTGACGAATTTGAATCGATTGCTTCCGTACGTTCGGGCGGCACAATGACGGAGGGTAGTGATGCATCGAATCGTGTTGTCAACCAATTACTGGCAAGCATGGATGGTGTCGAATCCATTGACGGTGTGATCGTTGTCGCTGCGACCAACCGTCCGGAAATGATAGACCCTGCACTCCTTCGAAGCGGGCGATTTGAACGCGTACTCCATGTCCCACCGCCCGATGCAGCGGCAAGGGAGGCTATTTTCAACATCCACTCTGCAGGTATGCCTTTGAGTAAGTTCTCTGTCAAGGATATTCTAAGTGGACTCGATGGATTTACCGGTGCTGACATTGAAGCGGTTTGCCGTGAAGCTGCACTCATTTGTATGCGTGATGAAAAGAAAAAGGTTGGCAAAAACCATTTCGAGGATGCCATTGGTCGAGTGCGTCCGACAGTCACTCCTGAAATGCTTGAATACTACAACAAAATGGAAGCAAGATTGACTTCAGGACTTTCAAACATCAAGAGGAGTAAGGATTTTGGCTTCGGAATCGAAGCAATGTAAAATCCCCGACCGACGAATTGATGTGCCCTCGTCACCCCAGCAACTATAGGGGCGAAGCATGGCCATTTTTGGAAGAGAAATTATCGGAAGAAAAGTGTTCGACCAAACCGGTCAAGAACTTGGCATTCTCGTCGATCTTCACTTCGATTTGTTCTCAGGGTTAATCACGGAATTCATTGTGAGAGTGAACGATGATATTGATCCACAAAAATTACCCTTTGATTGTGATTTTGATGTTGTCAAAATCCCTACCGAACAAGTGAACTCAGTGGCCAAAGACATTCGTTTGAGCGTCTGAGATTGACGATGCAACAGAACACACCTTTGGACAACCTTCTAAAGTTAATGAGCGACCTCAACAAAATACAGAGGGGGTGAGACCATAGCAAATGGAGCAGGCAGAATCAATGTTCGACGCATTGTACTACAATCTTCATTTTGGCTCGTCATGCTCGTTTTGTTGTTCTCTGTATTATCGAGTTTTGTCAATTTGAGTTCTTCAAATCAACTCTCGGCTTACGATGACGACTGGAACGACATGTCTGCATTTCGCAACGACATCAATGGTTTGGGAATCGAAACTCGATCGCTTGTTTCAAGCCCACTTCTCCTCGCCGATATTGAAGACCCTCGCAACACCACGTACATTCTTGCCGGTGTAGAACGTGACACCTTGACGCTCCCCCAATTTGATGATGAAGGATTTATCACCATCGCGTCTGATTCAGGTTTTTCGCCTTCCGAGGTTGATGCCGTGGTGGAGTTTGTCGAAGCGGGTGGCACAGCACTCATTCTCGAAGACTATGGCTACGCTAATACCATCGCAGAGGCGTTTGGCGTCCGCTACACGGGCGAACAAGTCTTTGACACAAATTATGTTCCTGAACTCGACTACAATTACATTTGGATGTGTGTCCAATCGACACCTTGTGGAATGAACGGGTCCAGTATCGACCCCACAACACTTGGCGTTCATGAACGATGGGCTGAGCCCAATGGCGTCGGGCAACACCCATGTTCCAAACTCAGCGGTACTTCGGCACCATCGATTGAAGACGCTGGATTGTGCCAACAGCACTGGAACAATGGAATTATCGAGTACAACGGCTCCTACCAAGTCTTGCTGAACAACATCACGGCCATTGAGATTATTCAAGGTCAACAAACACCTCTCTCGGAACTTGCTATTCGAGCACTCACGAGCAACGAAGCGACCGTTGACGTCAATGGAGACGGTGAAATTTGGGTCAGCAATGAAGTCACTCCGGAAACTCCAGATCGTTGGGGCCAGTTCAATTTGAGCATTGAAGCATGTGAGCGTGCAAGTTGCAATCCACAAGATGGAGGAAGAGTTGTCTTCATCGCTGATGGTTCTGCGCTCATCAACGCAATTTACGATTATGAAGGATTCAATGATGGAAAATATGGACAATTGGATGAGAACACACCACTGATGCCAGCAAACGACAACCGGAAATGGGCACTTGATTTCATTGCGGAGGCTTTGATGAGTACACTTGAGGGAGAAGATGGTGCGCCCGCACCAAATGCGATGGTCATTTTTGATGAATCAAGACACCCACAAAATGCAGTTCTTGCTGACTCGTACAACACGGTGTACTTCTTATTGGTGTATTTCACAGGAGAAGGGCTTGCAATGCTCGTTCTCTTTGTCATTCTGTTCATGACATTTGAAGCCGTTCTCATCAAAAAGCGCGACCCTGAAAGCTGGCGACATGTATTCAGTATCATCTATTACGGCTTCGGAGATGCAAATCGATACGAATATTATTCAAAAATTAGTAAAATTCGGCAAGTCTTTTTGTCCAAAGTTCGAAATCAAAATGGATTAAGTCAAGAGGAATTCAATTCGATGCAGGGAACCGAACTTGTTCAACTCATCAATGACCCTGTGCTTGCCAAATTTGCAATCGATACATCACAAAAATATACGTTAGAACAATCAGTAGCATTGGTGAAGCGCATCAAAGCCTGGGGACGACAGTGAGGTTTGACCATGTGGACAAGAAAAGCAGCCTTCACCTTCACGGGCGGAATCGCCCTTGTGCTCATTGGAATGATGATTTCAAATCAACAAATGATGATCTTAGGGCTCGCCCTCGTCGCCTTCATCACCGTCAATTCATGGATTGGTGGCCATGGTGATGTCGAAATTCAACGCACACTTTCAGCAGATAACCTGTACAAAGGTGATGATTTGTATGTCGAATTGCTCATCACGAACCGCAGCCACCGCAAAACACAGATTATGGAGGTGTACGACAACATTCCTCACGAAATGAAACTCCGCAGTGGACTCAACCAGATGAGTTTGAATCTCAAACCTGGTGAAAGTGCTCGAATTCGATATGTGCTTCGGTGTCCTTTACGTGGTCATTATTCCATTGGCCCAGTTTCGCTTCGAATCCAAAACACGTTTAACCTCGGAGTGGAAGAAATGTATGTCGACCATCACAGTGACATTGTCATTTTCCCTCAAATCAAAGACGTCGAAGAAGCATTCCTCAGAAGCCGAACTCCGAAAATGTACACTGGTGCGACCACACTTCGAACCCCAGGTCAAGGTTCAGAATTTTATTCCCTCCGTGAATATGTACCGGGAGACCCATTCAAAAACATCAATTGGAAAGCATTTGCCCGAACGGGAGAACTCATGGTCAATGAAAAATGTCGTGATGCGGTGACGGACTTGTTCATCATTCTCGATTCTCGTGATTTAGCGAGAATCGGTACGGTGCTCAAAAATCCGCTTGAAATGGGAACGCTCTCAGCAGCAAGTTTGGCCTCCTTTTTCTTGAAGCGAAGAGATTCAGTTGCTCTTGCAATCTACGATGAAAAACTGTCCTATCTGCCCCCAGATACTGGAGATAAGCAATATTTCAAGATTCTAAGCGCCCTTGCAGGCGTGACTGCAAAAGGTGAAATGCCGCTCCAAGCTGTGACCAATTCAATCAGTGGACGGTTCAGTCGAGGAAGCCCTGTCTTCATCATTTCATCTTGCGAAGGCGATGGAACAGTTCCAGCAGCTGTTCGAGACCTTGTTGGACGTGGCCACGAGGTCACCGTTCTCTCTCCTGCAAGTATCGACTTTGAACGATTGGTGAGTCGAATCCCTCGTATGTCGTACGAGGTTTTGAAAATTGAAAGGCAAAATCGTTTGACAACGTTAGCTGGTTTTGGTGCTCAGGTCATCGATTGGATGCCGGATATGGACTTATCACAGGCTTTGATGCAAGTGAGGGGGTATTAGCATGGCAGATGAGGTGGAGTTACAAAGCGATGTCTTCCTCGGAGAGGACCGCAAACCTCGCACACTGCATATTGCCCAATTGAGAAAACAATGGCAGGTCCTCACCCTACAAATCGTGGCTACGGTTGCTTTGATCACGATGTACCTTGAAGTGGTTTCCACGTATGTTGTCGGTTCAATTGACCATACGATGTTGTTTGATACCATTGAGTTGTTGATCGGAAATCAACTGCCACTCGGAGACTGGCTCACTGGAGAAGGCAGAGATGGTTTATCTCGGTTTACCGTGCCACTCATTCTTGGCCTTGGCATCGGTGGCCTCATGGCACTTCTTGCGTTCCAAACACCAAAAATGCAACAGCGAATTAAATTTGGATTTTATCTGGGATTAATGATTTTGATGATTGGCCAATTGCTCCTCTCTTGGCTTGCTGGTATGTTGTTTGAGTTTGAATTACGCCTCCCAAGTGATTCCGAATTAAGGACTCTCGAATGGCCTTTGTTGATGGTGATGTCCGTCATGATTCTCTTCATCTACCTCAGTCCAATCATCCTTGGAACAAGGGGCATTTGGTCACTTCATCGACGCTCGATCGCCTTCTCTATTGGTATCACTCTCGTATTCCTTGCTATTCATGCAATTCTCACCTTCCCACTCATCAAGAGTCAACTCGGGTCGTACGGTGGTGCCCTCACAACACTTGATGGACAAATATCCAATCCTACCATTGGATTGTTTGGTATTGACCTCGTGACTACTCAACAATTCAACCTCATTCTCATTGCTATTCTGATCATGGTGTTTCAAGAAGCGGCGTATGGCGTGATTCGAAATCTCGAATATGCATACCGACTTCCCGAATCCTGTAAGCGAGACCCAGAATATGTCAGGCAAATGGATAATGTATTGAACACACATCTTCGACATACGTTTGGATATCTCGGACTCACTGGCATTGCAACCATGATTGCACTCGGTTTTCACAAAGTGTTACTGCAGTTTGTTGCCAATACCACAGGGAGCCAATGGGCTGGTCAAGTTTCAGAATCCATCGAATTATCGTTGACGTATGGCTTGGTCATATCTGCCCTCCTGTTCCTCAGTTTGATGGCTGTGTTACGATTTTTCATTCCGTGGCAGCGCATATCAGCACTTGCACAAGGCTGGAGAACATCAATGACCCAACCTCAAACGCAGTCGGAAAAGCAAGATGTGTTTCAACTCTGAAGAGATTGAATCCAACGACCAATGAGTTCAACCCCACAGATGGCAATGAACGGGTACAAACACCAAGCGGTGATGAAGCCAACCGCTCCTTCAAGGTGGTCGCCAATGATGTTTGGTACAATGAAAAGCGAAGCAATAAAACAGAGCATTAGAAATCTTTCCATCCATAATGGGTATGTTTTGCTTGGTTGTTCTTGACCGAGAGGCAATGAAGCACTCTTGACGTCCATGATTCGCCCTCAGAATTCAACGTCAGCTAGTTTTGATTCCAAATCATCCAATGCTTTGGATTCTTTTCTTTGTTTTTCATCTGGGCTATGTGCAGTCGAATAGTGCTTCCAATTGGAATCCATTCTTGCTAATTCTTCCTCGAGGGCTGCACGTTGGTCATAAAAATCTGAATCAATCCTTTGAACAGGACCTGTGGCCAAGTTGACTTCTTGATGTGTGTCGTGATCGGAAGGTGCGTCGAGATTTGCCCATCCATCCTCGTCGACTTCATCTTCAACTTCTTCATGATGTTGCAGTTTTTCGGATTGAACAAGCGATGATTCCATACCTTCCAGCGATGATTCTTGGACTGGAATTCGTTGTTTTTGTGGAATCGATGTTCGTTCGTATGGTAAGAATCCGTCTCTTTGGAATTCCCATAGCATCCCACGAGGTACACCGTCAGTGAGGCCGGATGCATCAAGTTGTGTGATCAGTTCTTCAAGAACTTGTGCTGTTTCTTCAAGCATAATTGACTCACCTGCATCACGTTGGTCGGCTTCGAGATAGATGTCATCGAGCGCGACTTGAATCAGTTTTCGAGTACCCTGGGCAAGCATAGGAAGTGATTCCGGCCGTTGACAATTCGCGAGCAAGGCATCGACATCTTTCTGCGGTGCACCCAATCGAGCAAGTTGCTCAAGCACGTTTCGTATTCGGCGAAGCATTGTAATTGAACGGTCATAATCTTCCAAAAGATGTTCCAAATCAAGGATGAGGTGCGTTACGGTTTCACCAAGTTGAACTTCAAGTCGTTGTTGAACTGACCATCGTGCTAACCCCCGAACTGCCCCAGCGGTATCTGGAACTTGTCGTTCTAACAGAGTCATGACCTCTGAAGAGAGGAGGTGGCGTGGTGTTGCAGCGACATTGTCGACTGTGCTTTGTATGACTTGAAGAGCACGCTCCACCGCCCTGTCGAGCAAGACCACAGAATACCCAAGGGTTCTCGAATGTTCTAATCGTTCTAAAATTGGGCCAAGTCCTTTGAATGTGGTATCATCATTGAGCAAGACTTGCGCAAGTGGTTCTTCGGAAAGTCGTGCCCTCAAGCGTTCGGCTTCCTTGATGTCTTCAAGTGCTTCTTCATGTGCTTGAGCGAGTTCTTTGGCTTGTTCGACAAGGGATGCTAATTCAGCCTCAGCATGACCTCGACGAGCCCCGATATCGCCCAATTCCCTCAACACATTCCTGCGTTCATTCATCAATTCTCGTAATTCTGCTTCGATGTTGTTACGCCTGGATTCGTCTTCCGCAAGACGTCGGTGTTCATCCAATGTCCGATTCCTTGCATGTTTGACTTCAGAGTGCAATCCATCCAATTCTGATTTTTGCGCTTGAATCTTTTCTTCGAGTACCATGGTTTCAGTTTGTGCATAAACATGCCGTTCTCGCACATTCGATACTTGTTCATTGAGCACTCGTAGTCGGCGCTCCTCATCATCGATCTGATGACGAATCAATTGAAGTCGTTCACTATTGCTCGCCACCTCTGATTGGAGCCCCGCTTCTTTGAGTGCCATCGCCTCAATTTCAGATTGAAGTGCTGCTGCTGAGGAGGCTTCTCCAAGAGCCTTGGCAAGTTCTGCTGCCCGCGTCGACACTTGATGTTCAAGTTCATTGACCCTGTTCATCAATTTGTCAGCCAACTTTTCTGCTTCTTCTTGAGCGGCTTGGGCCGTGGACAAGCGTAATTGCATTGAGTTGAGTGCATCGTTGGCTGATTCGGAGGTCGATTGATGATTGATTTTTGATTCTTCAAGTTGACGAGCACGAATTTCCGCCGCCTCTTTTTGTTTTTTACTGGCTGCAAGATTTGCTTCTAACTGTGCTTTTTCGTGAACCAATTCACTCACTTTCGATTCGGATTGTTCAAGTCTTCTTTGAAGACCAAGATCGACTGCGACTAATTTTTCTTCTCCAATCACATCGACTTTCGTTGGTGAATCAATGACTTCCCCTTCGATTTCTATCTCCTTTCGCCCCTTGCGTAACTTAGCGAGTGATTGTTCGAATCCGAATAAATTTTTGAGTTTCATCGCCAAAGTTTCTTGTCTTGCTTCAGAAGTTGTCCTCACCGTTGGCAACTCGGTCAAGAATGCGTCGAGGGAAAATTGGTCGATGTTTCCACTGTTTTCAGAAAGGAGAGTTCCTGCTGGTAACCGATGTAATTTCATGATTTTTTTAGCATCCGTAAATTCAGATAAGACATCAGAAAATGAACCTCCACCTTGCGAAAAAAGACCCACAGGTAGGCCTCTTGAAATGAGGAGGGAAATCGATTTCGCTGTGACACCAGCTTTAATGTGACCCGTCACTTGTTCCTCTACAGCAGTTGTCAGCATCGAAATGATAGCATCGGTCCCGCCTTTTCCTTCTCGGACGACAAATCCATCCGGAACTTCTTTTGAAAAGCTCATTCCAGTGACATCGCCCTCCAAACTTGCATTGGTTCGGCTCAAAATAGAAGCATGGTCTGCAGTTGCCTCAGTCCATACGCCTAGAAGCATGGAACCATTTTCCACGACCATCAACGCATCATGTTCACCTCGAAGAGAGGTGTAGGCTGGGTTAAGCACATCCGAACCCACTGTTTTTTGTTGATTGTCGAGCATGTTTTTGAGTGAGATTGCCAATTTTTCTGCATCATGAGGTAACTGACCTGTCGAATCGATTAGCACACCATTGTCTGCTACAACAGCACCTCGGACAGACGGCATTGAATGAAGGGCAGAGAGTATTGCTGACGCGTTCTTTGACAGCAAATGCCCTGTCCCAGAAACTTGAGGCAGCAGCCCCTGACGGTCGGATTGATGTTCAAATGCCTCAGGAAACAACTCACCAACTTGACCCAAGCCTTTTTGCGAATACTCGTCAGCGGTGAGTCGGGATTTATTTTCTGATTCAATTTGTTCAAGCATTTCTTTTGCTTTGCTTCCACCCAAGATTTGCTTTGTATCAACGTCTTCCGCAAGATATCCAACGATTCGCCCTGCCCTAATCAGTCGGTGACCAGATGGTGTTTTCCTTTTGCCAATCCACGTTGTGATGACTCCAAAATCGAAAGGCTGCGTTCTGCCTTCTTCGATTTCTATTTCTTCTTGTACTGGACTTCCTGGCGGTAATTCAAACATTTCAATCACGCTCTTCCTTCAATTGTTTCCAAACCTCTTCGATGGGTACGAATATGATTTCTCCAAAGTTGCAAACATTTTGATTCTCCACGAACAACCACAATTCGATCAAATGACAAAATTTCAATGAGTTGGCCGTGGTCTGCTTCAAACCATATTTCACGAAGATCTTGAGTTGACAACGCTTGTGCCAATTGCAATTGGGATGCAAGATGGTGAATGATGTCGTGAACATCGGGTACAACTCCTTCCTTTCCTACGCCAGCCACCAATTGGCCATAGCTATTCAAAATCGTAGCGTGTTCAACTCCTTTGACTTGTAAAAAAGAGGAAAGGAGTTGGTTCAACATCACTGCTCAACCTCCACCACACCGCTGTAGTATTCAAGAAGTTTTGCGCTCACGTGGTGTTTTTTGTCGTTTTCTGCACGAATTGACAATTTCCAACTGAAAAATACAAAATCAATTTTTTAAAAACAAGGCTCTGTAAAGCAGTTTTGTGGTTCAAGTAGCGAGCAAATTTGCAGCAACATTTCCATTAATCAATTTTTCAATTGATTTTTTAATTTCTTAATTGAATTTTTTAGGTTCAAAAATATAAAAAATACCGTCGATTTGATAGGTAGCCCTTCACTCGACTGCTCATGAATGATAACGAACGCATGTTTGATGTGCCTTCGTGCGATTCATGCGACCATCCAGCAGTCATCGTTCAAGACTATTCAGGACGAGTGTTGTGCAATAAGCATCTTGCAAAGTCTGTCCGAAAAAAGATCAGCCGGGAATTGCGTCAACAATTCGAAATTGAAAAAGGAACCATGACCACCATTTTTGTAGCCATCTCGGGAGGTAAAGATTCGGCTGTATTGCTCGATAGTTTGGTCGACATTCTTGGAGAGCGACGAGATGTAAGAATTGTTGCAGGTACTGTGGATGAGGGCATCGAAGGTTACAGACCCCCATCACTTGTATGTGCTGAAGAATTATGCAAGAAACTCGGGGTTGAATTTCACACTGTATCCTATCGTGACCTTCAATTCATGGACATGGATGATGTCGTGAAGCGACTGCCCATGGTGATTGAAAACGACAATGACGCTCCTCGAATGCCATGTGCTTACTGTGGAGTATTTCGTAGGCAAGGCATCAACCACCTCGCCAAACAAGTGAATGCAGACGTTGTCGCTCTTGGTCACAATTTAGACGATATGGCTCAAACCGTGTTGATGAATATGACCAATGGAGACCTTGAACGAACGTTGAGATTGGCCCCTCATACCACAACACCACTCGACGGCATGGCCCCACGAATTGTTCCTTTACGTTGGGTTCCCGAGCAAGAGATTCACATGTACGCCCTCCATCGAAATTTACCAATCCATCACGAAGAATGCCCTCATGCACGTGGAGCGTTGCGATGGAGACACAGAGAACTCGTTGCACGAATGGAGGAGGATGTGCCAGGAACTCGCCATGGCCTCGTGCGTGCTGCAGACCACATCAAAGCCATGCGAGACCAAATTACAAGCCTCGGGGGGAGTGCAACGCAATTAGCTCCACCAGCACCGTGCGTGATTTGCGGAGAGCTTACTTCGGGAAACCAATGCAAAGCATGCGATATGCGAGCCTTGCTCGGACTAACATTCAAAGAAGATTTTCAATGAGCTTCTCGAGTTCTTGAGGGCGACCGCAATAGTGACAGCGTAACTCAACAGGTTCGCGACGGGCTACAAACAATCGATGGGGTAGAGGTTCACGTGGATTGGTTGTAATGCAATTGCTGAATGTACATCGAACAACGTTGGTAATTTCATTCCCCAATTCGATGGTGAGTTTCTCCGCAACCAAAAATGCACGAATGATGGCGACATGTGCGTCTGGTGCTACAAGAGCAAGTCTGTTGAGTTCCTCCTGCGTGAGTTCTCTATCCTCGACTTTGATGATGTCTTTTGCACCCATTTTCTTTGAAGGCACATTCATGACCATGGAAACTGGAACAGAAGTGGTATCGTTAATGTTCAGCATTTCCAACACTCTCAATGCCTTACCTTGAGGGATGTGGTCGATGACGGTTCCATTTTGAATCGCGGTAACTCTTCGCATGTTTTGTTCTCTCACCATGTTAGTTACCTCCTTTGATGTTGGCGGGTACTTCGACATCAAGTAAACGACACAGCAATGCCATTCGTGCTACGACACCATTGAAAGCTTGTTCAAAATATCGCGCATGGCGACTCGAGTCAACTGAAGGGTGAATTTCATCCACTCGGGGAAGTGGATGCATTACGATCATGTTTGGTCGACAATTGGACAACTGATTGGCGTGCATTTTGTACGCACCTGCAACTTTTTTGTATTCATCTTCATCGTTGAATCGCTCTTTTTGGATTCGAGTCATATAGACAACATCGGCGTTGTCGAGGCTCCCTATCAAATCTTCAGTTTCGACGATTGTTGCTCCATGAGCCTTGAGGTCATGGACAATTTCTTCTGGCATACGAAGGATGGAGGGGCTCGCAAAAACAAGTTTGCAACCGAATCGAATAAGTGCATGACTCAATGAATGCACAGTTCTGCCGTACCTCAAGTCGCCTGCGAGAACGATGTCTAGATTTTCGAGCGTTCCGTGAGCTTGTCGGATGGTAAAGAGGTCGAGCATGGTCTGTGTTGGGTGATTACCTGCCCCATCCCCTCCATTGAGAACGGGGCATTTTGCCGAATCTTGAGCATATTGAGCGGCCCCCTGGCGTGGGTGCCGTAACGCAATAATATCTGTGTAGCCATCAACCATTTGAATCGTGTCGTACAAGGTTTCACCCTTCACCACAGAAGAAGTGCTGACATCGCCTAAATTGATGACATCGCCACCGAGTCGCTTCATGGCTGTCTCAAATGACATTCGAGTTCTCGTGCTTGGTTCAAAAAATAAGTTTCCGAGAATTTTTCCTTGGAGGAGGGGTAGATATGTCTCCCCTCGGGCCACTGGGAGCAATCGTTCAGCGGTATCAAGAATGTCAAGAATCTCCTCGTTGGATAGGTCGTTCATGGTGATAAGGCCGGTCATAGTTGAACCTCACTTCGCAAGTGGCACAATAAGTCCTTTGAACATTTGCCACCATGAACATGGTGGAACAAACCTCAAAGAGTCATGCATCATGCTCCATGTAGCGTCAAGGAGGGCTGGTTGAAATGAATTGGGGCTCATACGAAGATGCGATAAAAGCAGAGTACGCCCTTCGAATTCAGCGAATTGAACGCCTCGCAATGGTGTCTGCTCTTGCTCTTCTTGCAAGTGCAGCATGGATTTTGTGGCCTCTTCTTCAATCAACACTCGATGGCAAGGGCGGTATCTTATCGGGCTTTGGCACAACGGTTGTGCTCATCCTTTGGGGCATGATCTTACAGGATGCGGTCCTCGATGATGCAAAAGCAAGAACTCGTATCGCCACTGCGACAACATTCGCCTTTCCCATTCTCGCCGTTCTAGGAACGAAGGACTTGACCACCGAACCAACCGATCTTATTGCTTCAACCTGCATTCTTGTTGGTTCAATCTTCTGCTTCAGAATTTCTCATCAATTGCTTCGTGGTGCACTTGATGTACTTCGATATCGTGCTCTTGTTGGTACCATTGGTTCTGGAACTGGTCTTGTTCTCCTTCTCACGAGTACCAAGATCTCGTTTGAAATTAGCTCATCATTGCTTTCATCAATGGTCCTTTTGTTTGCTTTTGGAGATTGCATTTTCGCTTGGTTTGTTGGTGATGAACACAAGGAACTAAGAAAAGAATTCAAAATCAAATTAAATCGCCTTGAAACAGAAATTTTGATGTTAAAATCACAAGGTGCTGCCGTGTCCCAAGCATCGAGTTTGATCACCACGGCAAGTGAAGAAGGACACATCGACCCACATCTGGGTATGAAATTGCTAAATCATGCAGAGGAAGAGATGCAACGTTCTCTTTCCCTTGCAGCAGATGTAGAGATCATTCAAAACGATGCTCTTGCCTTTCTTGAGCGAGCAGAAGCTATTTCATCGAGTGTCAAGAAACCGAGGAAAGCATTTGAGGCAGGACAACGAGAAGTCACCCTCGGCTCATTGCTTGAAGCAGAAGCATTGTTCCGTACCTCGAAAAAACGTTCCATCGAAATTATTGAATGGTGGCAACAAGCCGAAGAAGTCATTTCGAATGCTGAGGCTTTATTGCAAGCTTCTACAGGAGCAGGAACTGGCCACTTGAGAGATTTACTTCAAGATGCAAAAACTAAACTTTACGCTGAACAACCAAAACAGGCGTTCGAATATGCATGCGTTATACCTGAACAACTTTCGGCAGATGAAGGAGCAATGGTTCGAGCAGCGGATTCCATTCAAATTGCAAAACAAACCTTGGAACAATCTGACGGTCTCGGCCTCGAACAAGAACTTGGCGAGAGGTTAGCCCTGGCACAACAAGCCCATGATGATGGACTCGCAAGCCAAGCCATCGGTTTGGCAGAAGGTGTAGTCCGAACCATCGAAAAGGAACGAGAGGCGATGGATTACACAAGGCGTGCTATCAAGCAAAAGAAAAATTTGGTCAAACAATTTGAAGAAACAGGAAACAAACACATGTGGCTTGAAAAGTTATCATCCGTCGAAGATGCAATGAAAGCCAATACTTGGTCAACTGCCGAAGAACGCTTGAAAACACTGCTCAAAGACCTCGATGCAACATCAAAACAAGTCGAAGAGACCCAAGAATTGTTGATGTTCGTCGAAGATGAATGGCGAATCCTTCGCAATCAGTGCGAGGCCTCAGGTATCCGAGTCGATGACCAAGAAAGGTTGGCATGCGAAGGTTCTGTTGCAGAAGCACGAACTCATCTGGAGAAAGGTGATGTTGATGCAGCACTCAATGCATTGGGTACATGCGATGAGTACATGGAAAAACTACGTCGAAGAGTTTAGGCTGCCCCAAGTTTAAACGACGCTTTGTCGACAACATTTGACCGCAAGAGCACAGGTGGGTATCCAAGGTCGATTGGTACGCCTGCGACAGAGACAACAATGCCAGACATATGCAAAAACAATCCGAGAGGAAGGTGGTCTGGAATGAACTGTGCATATTTTTTCTTTGATTTTTTAATGGCAAATTCAGGATTGGAAAAGAGAATCCAAGCATTTGCTTGGTAGGCGTGCTCCTTAAGCCCTTGAGAATCGAGCAACGGGGGGACTGCAACGCGATGGTGACGCCATTGGCTACGCCATTGTGCTTCTTTGTTGATGGCCCATTCCATGCCCGTGTCTTCGCTTGAAGGCATGGTACCAAGGTCGATGTCAGCATACAAGCGTTGCATGGCTCGAACCCATGGGTGACGGGGATGTTGCTTCCACAAGTCGATGGCAATGTTTTGTGCCGATAACCGTCGACCACCATCAAGGTGCAACAGGCTTTGAGTGATTCTTCCTTGAATCCAATTTTTGTCGTCTTTGAGAACCTTTTCAAGAACGGTTAAAGCCTCCTCACTACGGTTTTTAATTCGCATTCGACCAATTTCACCAAGAAACATCATTTTGCCTATATCGTCTTTCACGAGGCGAGGGTCGAGTTTAATTTCCCCGCCTTGAATGGTGCGAAGGATAAGTTTGGTATTTTGTTGAGTCACAGGGTCAATGGACAATACACCGTAATTTGAAGGGTCAAGCCTCTCTTTGGATGACATCAAACTGGCGAGCCAGATAAACCGCAATGACTCGATATTTTCATCTGAAACCAAAGGGAGACGAGAAAGCGTTTCTCGAACATCGCGTTGTGCAAGGCTAGCGGTCACCAACGATAATTTGGCAACATCAGCCTCTCGGCCTCCCTTGAGTGCAAGGTAATTGATGGCCACTTCTTCGGCTTGATCCCACAAACCAAGACCTGTGAGGATGGACAACTTCGATTGGTGTTCACGTACCATTTCGAGCCCTTCGATGCTCTGCTCATGGCTGAAGATTTGGTCACCATAGCGTTCGAGAGCAAGTCCCCAGTTTTCCTCTTTGATCAGTTGACCAATTGGAGTTTGTTTGAGGTAGATGATATCTGCCATTTGAGAGAGTTTGCTACGATTTTCTTCCATTTGAGTGTCGAATGAAATTTCTTCAAGGCTGGTTCGTCGACTCAGTGACATGAGCCACACAAAAAGGAAGGCCACTTGCCCACCACTCGCAAGCATCCAAGTCAATTGCTCCATAGCATCTTTCTCAACGATATGGCAAATCGTATCCTCCCATGTTCCGCACGAAGCTGCTTGAGGAAGGAAACTGGAATCCCAAAAGGTGATCATAGCAAGTGCGAGTAACAACATGGACTGCCCAGCGAACCCTGTGAAACAGAAATTGAGAACTTTGGCTTGTTGTGAAGGTTCAGCTCTCAACAATCGACTGTCAGCAAGTTTCATCCCTCCACGCCCAGACACATCTTGAACATCAAGAAACAGAATTCGTGCAACTTCGTAGACAAACAGGAATCCGACGATGGCAACGTTGAGCAAGAGAAACAGCAGTAAAAAGGTCACAATCGGAACGCGAATTCCTGGTTGCGGAATGTAAGAAAAAAGTTCAATCAATCCAAAGCCAAGCAAACCTCCCTCCTCCATGTAGGTCGATTGCAGTCGATATTCTGGTAAGTTAATCACCCTATCTGAGTGGGTAAACATGTCGGGGTTGACCAACAAAACGATGAGCGAAATGAGTGTGTTGATAGCAATAAAAGGCATGACAAAGAGATTCAAACGAACCACTTGGGCGACGAGTTGTTGCCTTAAATTTGGAACATGATTGTGGAATGGCGAAGCCTTCCCCTCAGCGATTTTACCACTTGATTGATACAATGCCTGCCACGCAGCACCAAGAATTCGACCATAGGCAAGCACAGCGGGGCTAAAGGCAACAAAGGCAGAAATCGTCAACGAGAAGGTTGAACTGTAGCCGATTGCAGACATGACAAAAAAGACGGTGAAGGACAACAATACCCAAGCGAGGAACAAAGCGATGTGTGAAAATGTTCGCAACAATGTGTTGCTTTGCAGCGTTGCACGTGTGGTTCCAATGGGACGAATCACCTGGGCACCAAGTGAGGTTCCGCTTGAGAGGGAAGCAGGCAAAATAATTGCGACAAGGGCGAGTGCGATGTTGACAGCGTTGTAGGACATTGTTCCGTTGTATTTTGCTTGGAAGAATTCAAACAGAAAGATGAGGCAACCAGTAAGGGCAAGCAGATAGGAGATGATACCTATCCGCATCGTTTTTGAGTAAAGCAATTTTTTGACGTCTTCCTTTGTTTTTGTGACACTGTGAACTTCGTATTTCTTATCACCAGTAATAAATGCAACTTGGAGACCTTTGAGTTGTCGAGGGACAAACAACGTCCAAAAGACATACACGCATAAGGCTGAGAGGAGCAATGGTAAGAGCATGCTGCCATTCAAACCCATCGATAGACTTGCACTTGTCATGGGTCAACCTCAATGTTCTTGATTTGGCACGAGACTCGGATGTGGAATTTTTTGGTTGATTTCAGTCATCAATGAGGCGATGAATGAGTCAAGAGGTAATCCCGAAATTTGGTCACCGTTTCGGGCTCGCAAACTTACACTTCTTTCCTCCATTTCTCCGTCACCAACGATGACCATGTATGCAGGTTGCAAGGCACGATGCACACGTATTTTCTTACCAATTGTGTCGTCACCATCGTCAACATTGACACGCACATTGTGTTTTCGAAGTTCCTCTGCAACTTCGTGGGCGTACGCTTTATGTTTTTCAGAAATGGTGATGATGTGGCACTGTGTTGGTGTGAGCCAGGTTGGGAATTTGCCAGCAAAATGTTCGATGAGAACTCCACAGAAACGCTCCATAGAGCCAAATGGAGCACGATGAATCATGACGGGGCGATGCATTTCACCATCGGAACCTTTGTACTTGAGGTCAAATCGTTCTGGAAGATTATAATCCACTTGAACCGTTCCAAGTTGCCATTCTCGTCCGATGACATCTTTGACCACGAAGTCAATTTTCGGACCATAAAAAGCCGCTTCGCCGGGCTCTTCGGTCCAAGGAACACCGAGTTTCTCTGCGGCATTACGACAAGCTCGTTCGGCCTTGTCCCATTTCGCAGACTCCCCGACATACTTGTTTGAATCCGGGTCACGAAGTCCAACTCGAACACGGTAATTTTTCATGTCAAGGTGCTCAAAAATAATCTGTACAAGCTCGATGCATCCGAGTACCTCCTCGGCTAGTTGATCTTCTGTGACGAACAGGTGAGCATCATCTTGGGTAAATCCACGAACTCGAGTCATGCCCGAAATTTCTCCGGATTGTTCCCAGCGGTACACGGTTCCGAATTCAGCAAGACGCAAAGGCAAATCTCGGTACGAGCGTGGTTGGCTTGCATAAATTTTGATGTGATGAGGGCAGTTCATCGGTTTGAGCATGTAACCATCGATGTCGCCGGTCTGCATCAAATTGGATAATTCACCGCAGGTGCAACCATCTTCGGACAATTTCTTCATCAAATCTCGTTCGACGAGCGGGGGATATTGTGACTCCTGATAATATGGGAAATGGCCAGAAGTTCGGTACAGGTCAAGTTTCCCGATGTGTGGCGTAAAGACTTGATGGTAGCCTTGTCGGGAGAGATGGTAACGAATGAATTCTTGCAACTCTTGACGAACAATGCTGCCACGAGGGGTCCACAAAATGAGGCCCTGTCCTACTTCTTCATCGATGTGAAACAGTTGCAAATCCTTACCGAGTTTTCGATGGTCCCGCTTTTTAGCCTCCTCCATTTGATGAAGGGTTTGTTGCAAGGCTTCTTTGGTTGGCTCGACGATGCCATAAATCCGGACCAGTTGTTCATTGTCTTGGTTGCCACGCCAATATGCACTTGACACAGATGTGAGACGGATATGTTGCAATTTCACTGTCGAAGGTACGTGAGGACCAAGGCACAAATCGCCCCAGTCGCCTTGTTGGTACATCGTTGAACCACCACCGGCCTCAAGTTTGTCTTCGATGATTTCAATTTTGTACGGGTTGTAGGAAAACTCCTGTTTGAGCTCCGCCTCAGACATCTCAATTCGGGATACAGCGAGGTTTTTTCGGGCGAGTTCGATCATCTTCTTTTCGATGGTCTTGAGGTCGTTTTCTGAAATTGGCTCCATGGCAAAATCATAGTAAAAACCTCGGTCAATGGCTGGCCCGATTGTTGGAAGTGCTCCCGGATACAAGGCCATCACCGCTTGGGCCAACAAATGGGCTGCAGAGTGTCGAAGGATGTGCATTCCATCATCTGAAGACACGTCAATTCCTTCGATGTGGGCATCGGTGTCAATTGAGCGGGAAAGATCCACTTCGACACCGTTGAGCCGGGCAGCGATGCAAGAATGCTTGTTTCCGTGAAGGTCGAGAAGGACATCACCACATGAAACGCCAGTTGCGTACGCATTGACCGTGCCATCGGCAAAGGTCACATTGACATTGGACATAGGCTTCCTCCTTGTCCGTTCCTGTAGCCTCTTATCTATGAATATCCCGCTACACAAACGGTGTGATGTGCTTCATTCTTCTTCGCCCCAAGCCACATCAAAATCATCTCCAGTTTGTGAAGTAGCTGCAGATACAACATGGGAGGTGTCGTTCGATGTTGGCGCCTTGCGTTCATGTTCGGGGGGTGCGGTAAAAAACGCTGAATTTCCTGCGGAGGCGTGAATGGGTGCTTGGTACGTGCCGTGCCGTGAAGCAGATGGCGTACCTGACTGAATGGCATGGCCATCATTGGCAGGCTGTGGTCCTTGGTGGTCCGTTGAGGCAGAGGTTTCTGGCTTCGCAGGTCCCTCTTTCATCTCTTGGAAACTTTTAGCAAGCACATCTTCGAGGCTGGGTAGGTCATCATTGCGACGCATGAGAGGAGATTGATGAGGCACAATTGAATGCTTCGCACGGCGAACACGAAAAAGCAGAATTTCAAGAGGGAAGGACAACTCGGTGTGGTGTGCGAATCGGTCTTGTGGTCAATCCAGATGCCGGCCTTGGAGGACGACTCGGATTCAAAGGCAGCGATGGACGAGCCAAAGAAGCACGTGAAGCAGGAGCAAACGACCGCTCTGGCCCCCGAATGCAAGAGTGCCTTCACCACCTGTTCCACATTTTACATTCGGGCTTTAATCGAACCAACCTGAGCGTGTCGTACGTCGGTTGGTCGGGAAGAATGGGGGGCGAGTGGATTGATGAACCATCCATGCTCGAGTCCTTTGAGTCGCTCGGAAATACGCCTGATATGACCTCTGCAAAGGACACTGGGCGCCTCGTTGAACAACTGATCGACGCAAATGTGGATGTCATTCTGTACGCTGGCGGCGATGGCACGACCAGGGACATTGTCCTCACTCTTGAACAAGCACAACGTGAAGATGAACAAACACCGCTCGTCGGTGTGCCTGGGGGCGTCAAAATGCATTCAGGATGTTTTGCAACCACACCAAAAGCAGCAGCAGAAGTTGTGCTCGCCTTCGGACTTGGCGACCTTCAATGTGCAATTACCGAAGTGATGGACCTCGACGAAGAGGTCTACCAACAGGGCGAATGGCGAGTTCGAATGTACGGTGAAGCGTGGACGCCATCTTCACCAAGATACATGCAAGGTGCAAAAGAACAAGTGGAACGCGAATCCGAAGAAGAGACACTTGAAGGATTAGCCAAGCACGTGGAATCCCTCATCGAAGAACAAGAAGATTTGATGGTCATTTGGGGTAGTGGTGGAACGCTCCAACGCATGGGCAAGCACCTCGGCAAAGAATTGACCTTACTTGGCATCGATATTACGCACGGTTCAACC
Organism: Candidatus Poseidoniales archaeon; assembly: GCA_038106355.1. Lineage (GTDB taxonomy): Archaea > Thermoplasmatota > Poseidoniia > Poseidoniales > Poseidoniaceae > Poseidonia. The sequence continues at coordinate 26,328 of JAYODQ010000023.1, forward strand.
CTTCACAAGGACCTCAACGAACAAAGACTCATCGACATCATCAGCACCCATGTTGACCAGCATGGCGAGCAGCGACCAACGCTTTTGTTGCTCTCACCCATGGGCGGGCAAGGTTTCCTTATTGGAAGAGGAAATTTGCAACTCTCGCCCTCGGTACTGAGGCTCGTCGGCATGAACAACATCCTCGGTGTTGCGACACCAGCAAAATTGCTCGGACTTGAATCGCTTCGCATCGACACGGGCGATGGAGACCTCGATGAAGAATTCAAGGCAAAACGCTACATCAAAGTCTTGCAAGGTTTCCGCACCACTCGACTTTTGCGCATCGCTGAGTAAATTAGTCTTTGAAACGACGAAGTTCTTGTGGCCAGCCGCACGCCTCTGCAACCTTGCTTGCCCACATTGTTGCTTCATCCTCGGTTTCAACTTGAACGATGGTGAAACCACCCATGAAATTAGCTCGTTGCTCGTATGGCCCGGCCTTGACGCTACCATCTTGAAGGGCATGGAAAGCCTCGTCAAGTTCCTCAATAAGGCCGCCAGCAAAGACAAGGACACCGGCGGCTTTCATTTCCTCGACGACCGCTCTTGCAAGAGGTCCTCTCGACATGAACCATGCTTCGGTATGGTTTCCGACCCAATTTTGGTCGAAGGCGATGAGGTAAGTGGGCATGAATGGAAACGCACGCAATCTTCCACATCTATTTTTTGAACACTCGGCACGGTGTGTCCATCAATTTGAATTCGTGGCTGCTTGGAGGAGACCGAGGAACGGCGGGCTTGGCCTGCCTGGTCGTGATTTGAATTCGGGGTGGTACTGAACGCCCACGTAGTAAGGATGGTTGTCGAGTTCGAAAATTTCACAACGTTGGCCAGTCTCATCCTTGCCAACAAACTTCAGCCCTGCAGCCTCAATATCTTCGATGAGGTCTGGATTGACTTCGTAGCGATGGCGATGGCGTTCATCGACGGTTTCGCCTGCACCGTACAAACTTCGAATCTTACATGCATCAACTTGCCAAATCGTCGGCCTTGAGCCAAGTCGCATGGTGCCTCCGAGGTGGGTTTTCGAAATTTCAGGCATAAAGACAACAGCGGCAACTTTGGGATTTTCTTCAAATTCAGTTGAATTTGCACCCTCAAGACCGAGTACATTTCGACAAAATTCAATCGTGGCGATTTGAAGTCCAAGGCAAATACCGAGGTATGGAATGTTGTTGGTTCGAGCGTAGTTGGCAGCAAGGATTTTTCCTTCAATTCCTCGGTCACCAAATCCACCTGGAACAAGAACACCGTCGGCGTCTTTGAGCAACATCCACGCTGCTTGGTATTCTTCAACCGACTCGTTGTTCCATTCCTGTTCAAGATGGCTAGCCTCAATCCAGTGAATGGTGAGGCGGCGGCTGACAGCCATGGCAGCATGTTGCAAACTTTTGATGACCGACAAATAGGAATCGGACAAATTGGTGTACTTTCCAACCATCGCAATCTTGACCTCTTCGGTCAATGAATCAACATGATGAGCCATGGTGGCCCACTGTTCGAGCAAGGTTGTGGTGGAGCACGAAATACCAAGAATGTTCTCAATGCCTTGTTGGTGGAGCATCAGCGGAACATGGTAGATGTTCGGTACATCGTGGGTCGAAAGCACTGCATCTGGTCGAACATGGCAAAACGCAGCAAGTTTCTCCTTGGTATCGTCTGTCAATGGGTCTCTCGACCTGCAAATCAGAAGATCTGGATTGATGCCAAGACCACGCAGTTCCTTGACCGTGTGTTGTGTCGGCTTGGTCTTTTGTTCACCTACAGGACCCATAACGGGAACAAGCGAGACATGAACGAAGAGGATGTTTTCTCGGCCCACTCTAAATTGGAATTGACGCAAGGCTTCGATGTACGGTGCCGATTCAATATCTCCTACGGTTCCGCCAAGTTCGATGATACACACATCGGCGCTCCCCTCGGTTTCTGATAAAGGACGATTGGCCACATTTACAATCCAATCTTGAATAGCATCGGTCACGTGTGGGACGACCTGCACCGTTTTGCCAAGATAATCGCCTCTTCGTTCAGCTTCGATCACCTTGGAGTAAATTTTACCGGTGGTCATGTTGTTGTCACGCGTGAGGTTGACATCGAGGAAGCGTTCGTAGTTTCCGAGGTCCAAATCGACTTCACCACCGTCGTCGAGGACGAAAACCTCCCCGTGTTCAAACGGAGACATGGTGCCAGCATCGCTGTTGAGGTAAGGGTCAATTTTGATTGAAGTGACGCTCAGTCCAGCACTTTTGTAGAGAACGCCAAGGCTACTCGCCGTGACTCCTTTACCAAGTCCAGAAAGAACGCCCCCGCTGACCACGACATACTTCATGTACTACCAACGGGATTTGAGGCGGGTGCCCGTATTACATGAAAGTTCCCGTC
>JAYODQ010000024.1:0-27726 GCA_038106355.1 Candidatus Poseidoniales archaeon
ATTGCCAAAGAAACTGTCGATGTGTTGACCAACAACCAAGGAAACTTCACGGTTGGGCAATTCCTTTACCCTGAAGATTTGACAGTAGGAGACAACTCAACATACAGAGTATACGCAGTTGTTACTGAGATGTTTGCCTTTAACGGCAATGAATCGATTTCATATTATGTAGGTGCTGAAGCAAATCTCACCGTTGATTATTCTGCATGGACATATTTTAGAAGTGATGAACAGCCATTCTGGCTTGATTTCAAGGCCCACTACGAAGCAGATTGGGAGCGAGGTATCTACACGAATCGAATCGTTCATGCTCCAATTACATTCTCAATTTTCGGCGGATTGTTTGGAAACATCACCCATCCAACGAACTTTACAGGCCTTGGAAACAACGGATATCGAACCGATGCATCGGGTTGGGCTTCACTCACCTTCGTTCAAGACATCGGCGTCAATGGTGTGTGGAAGCAAGTACGTTGGAATTCAACCTACGACAATGGCGTTGGTGAATTACCCGGTGCATACGAAGAAATTGCATGGGACAACACCACCAAAAAACACAATGTCGTGACGGATTCAAGTGGAAACACACTCGTGTACAATTACACCAACACAAGTTTGCCAGCTGGCGACATCGAAGTTGTAGCAAGGGTTTCGCCTGAACTCGCCTACGAATATCCATTCCCGTGGATGTACGGTGATGCCTCAGAACCATTCTCCATTCGTGTCATGCATCGAATGAACATCTACGGACAAATGATTGTTGATGGTAAGAGCCCAGTCTACTACTACGATAAAACCATCAACAACGGTGATGGAACCTTCGGTGACTGGGCAACATTGTTCCATGGGCCAGGGCTTGCAGCACATGGCATAGATTACGCTACCGTATCTGCATACAAGCCATATCCAAAGCAATGGGATGGAACCATATCAAGTTTGACCGGAGAGGCTCAAAAATTAGCACCGTTCCTTGACCAATCAAACTCAACCCACTGGTTCATTCATCTCGTGAACGGAGGAGACAGCAGTTTACCACCGTGTGGACCTGTGGACCGAACCGATCCAAACAGCGTTGTTCGATGCGAAATTGTTCCCGAAATGAACACTGGTGAATCGCTCCGAGTGATAGGTTCAGTATCCAACAGAACCAACCAGCCATGGGTCAATGACCCAATCGCCCTTCAGGTCGATACTGACAAGAATGGACAGTTCCTTGGTGCCGGTGAGACAGCATACACTCAAACGCCAAAGATGGTGAGTGGTGAAGCACGCTACGATTACAACTGGTCATGGTACAGTCAATATTCCGCAGGAACATACGGAATGCGCGTTGACTTTACAAACTCGGCCTATTATTTCACTGGAAACTCTTCAACACTCTCTCCAACGGGTGCTTACATCAACGTCACTGTCGTGGGAACTACCAGTTTCTTGACCACTTCATTGCCCCGATTGTACCGAAACACCAACACGAGCATTCAAGCAAAGCTTGTTGATAACTCGCTACAACCTGTGCGAAGTGCCCCAATCAATTGGACCTGGTCCTTCGACGGTCGAACTGGTGTCAACTACACCGATGATAATGGATTCTTTGAAATTCCATTCCAAGTCAAGGCCAATGACCAATTGGGTAACTTTACCCTTCAGTTTGAGTATGCGGGAACGAGTTTGCTCAAAGGAAATGCAGCCACACAATCGGTTTGGGTCGTTTCGAGAACATTCATGCAAGTTATTTCATCCGATCCGAATTTACGACGGTCTGGTGATAAATGGGATTTCACCGCCCAAGTAACGGACGATAATAAGACAATAGAACGCGATTCAGGTGGTTCAGCCCTCACAGGTTCAAACCCACCGAACGGCGGACTTGTCGATGTCATTTTTGAAGGAAAGGATTTCGACGGCGTATCCCATAGACAAGTTGTTGCAACTCTTGCACCAGCTGCTGGATTGATTTCATTACCTGAGCCGCAAGCAGACAACTCTCATCTGTGCTATTACGATGGTAATGGAGACGGCGTTCCTGACCGAGACACCAACGGCAACAACGTGCTCGACCCCGAGGAATCAATCGGGTGTATGAAAGCAAATATCAGTCCACTCAACCCACAATTGCTCCGAGATGACCCAGAATCCTTCCTCCCTGATGGCTTTGGCCCAGTGAATGTGATTTTGAGATTCCAAGAGACCTTACCAAACGAAGGTTGTCGAGAACTCGATGTGTCTTACCTAGGAATCCAAGGTGCATGGGACCCATGTACAAGCGTTCCAGGCAATGACCATTTCAGGTTGATTATGACCCACAATGCAAACGGATTTTCCCTCATTGGTCGAACTCTCATGACCGTTGATGACCAAATTGTCTACACAAGCGAAATTGATGCAATGACCGGTGAGGTTGTTCCAAAGCCAATGATCGTCACGGGCCAACTTCGTGATGAATTGGGAACAAATTTGACCAACAGAATGATTCGAGTGAACTACGAAATGATCAACAGCCAAACTGGCCCAGTTGCATGTCAAACTGGCATGACCGACCCGAATGGTTACTTCTCAATTGTTTGTCCACTTTCTGACGTCATGGCCGGGAAGGCAAAAGTAACCGTTGTGTATTCTTCCTACGACAACAATGACGCCTATAGGTATGAGAACAAAACCGTTCAAACTGAATTCGACGTGTTCTCAAACTCAACGCTTCAAATCACTGAAGTTGGACCATTTAAGTCAAGCGTCGATGAGTATGTGGCAGAAAACGGTTCACGGTTCCCTGTCCTTTACCTCAAAGAATCATTCCACGTGGAAGCGTTCCTTGCCCAAACCAATGGCCAAGCAGTAGGAGGAAAGTGCCTCAATATTTACCTCGACCCACTCGAAAATGTTCGGCCAATTGCTACCATTCGAACAAGCGACCTCGATGGTACCATCACATGGTTCAGCGGAGACCCATCCCAAAACCCAACGCTTCGAGGCGTTGAGACGACTGGAGGTAAATTGGAAGGTTTCAGAACCTTACGTGTAGCTTTCGAGCCAGATGTCAATGTACCTGGTGGTTGTGATAAAGACAGTTCGAATTCACTCAACGGTTCGGCGATGGAACTCACTGTCCTCGTTCGTTCAAGAGTTGACCTACAAGTCAAGACCACATGGAGCAATGCAGGTGCAAATGGAATTGACGAAGGTACACCAGTCTTTGGTGAAGTCGCTTTATTGCGAGACCGAATTGACCTGGCCGTTGAAAATGAAGAAATCATCTTCGCTTACGAATACTTCGACAGCGAATTGAATCAATGGGTTCTGTCAAACTCCAACAATAAGACAAGAACCAATGAGCAAGGCCTTGCTGATTTCACATGGCAATTCACGGGTCAAACATGCGATGGAAAACCATGTATTGGCCTTTGGAGAATCACTGCGTATTATCCAGGTTCAACCTATTTCGCACCTTCTCAAGATAACATTACTCATCAGATAGAATGGAAAGAGGCTGACGATGTTTCTGCCCAAAGCAGTTTCTTGAGCCCAGGAAACTTGCTTGCACTCTCCATAATCCTCATGGCCTTACTGATTGCAGGTTTAATGTACTATCAACGAGTTCAAGAACGACGTCAAGTTCAAGCCTTGCACGGTATTTTGACCGATGCAATCATCGAATTGCGTGCAAGCAACGAATACATTGCCGTTATTTTCGATTGTTACAAGAACCTTGTCAAGCACTTCAAGAAATACGGATTCATGAAGAAGGTGTACGAAACAGCCCGTGAATTTGAGGCAGCAGTTCGTTCAGCCTTTGGCATGGTGCCCGAAGATCAAATGGATGCATTCCTCTCCATCTTTGAAGAAGCAAGATACTCGGAACACACCATCGATGCAAGTCACCGAGATAGAGCGGTTGCGACACTTTCGACCATCACGACCTCGCTTACAAGGTCGCTTGGTGAAGAAGGTCATGTCAAGCGGTTCGACTCTGCAGGTTTGTATGAAAAGCAAACCAAAGCAGGTGAATTCGTTGCTGCTGACGGTTCAGTTCGATACGCTGGTGAACAAGACGGCGAAGGTTCTGATTTCTCGATCTAAGTTTGAACAAACGCATTGAGATTCCTTGGTGAATCTCCTTGCCGAACATTGAAAGAGTGGAACTTCTGTCCGCTGTCCATGGATGACTGGAAATCAATGGTAGGAACAGCGATGGAACTTGAGGCACAAGATGTGTTGCAGGCGTACAACAAGTATCAGGAAGCGAGTCGACACGCTCTTGCAGAAGCGCAGGCGTTACTTGGGGATCTCGAAGCCGCGCAGATTATCGAAGCCATCTATGGGGCTGTCTTTTCGTATTCGAATTCAGTGCTCTTGCAACTCAGAGTAGAAGATATGGAGCCAGGAGAAGTTGACCATACCTTCAGGGTGGGTCATGCTTATGGCGTAAGTTGTGTTTTGAATCATCTCATCGATGAGCTCAAAGAATTTGGAGGAATCACTTCACTTGAAGCACTTGACGACTTCTCAGACCAAGTGCATGATGAAATCCTCAAGGAAGCCAACAAGTCAGATTTGGCGATTGAAATTCTTGATGCAAAGGGCGAAGTGTATTTCGCTGAGTGAGCGTATTTCGATTTGGAATGGCGCTTCTTCGCGTCGGTGACTTCATAATGGGTAGGGGGGTCGGCGACATGCTTCTAGCATCGAGGGAGTCAAATGAGCAACCCAGAACGAAAGACAAATGCGCAATTGGTTGAGGTTATCGATCAGTTAAAGGCACAGTCTCGTGAAACCGGTTCCGCTGTTTGGCGAGATGTGGCAATTCGTCTCCAAAAGAGTCGAAAGAATTGGGCGCAACCAAACCTAAGCAGAGTGAGCAGATACGCACCCGACGGTTCAGTCGTGGTCGTTCCTGGCAAACTCCTTGGGTCAGGTGAGGTTACCAAAAGCCATACCGTCGCCGCCTACAGTGTGAGTTCAGGTGCACGCGAAAAGATTGAGGCCGCTGGTGGTCGATGTTTAACCTACAATGAACTAATGAACGAAAACCCAAAAGGAACGGGGGTGGTTATCCTTGGCTGAAACAACCTACGTCTTCAACGCCGAAGGAGTTGTCATGGGACGATTAGCGTCCACAGTGGCTGAAATCCTTCTCAAGGCAGCAAGGGAAGACAGAGATGACAAAGTGGTCGTGATCAACGCCGAAAAGGCAATGATTTCTGGCCGTTCGTCTGCTGTTTTTACTCGTTACCAAGAAAAGTATGAACTGAATCATGCACGAAAAGGTCCATTTTTCCCAAGAATGCCTGATATGATTTTCAAGCGTGCTGTTCGAGGTATGTTACCTTATCAAAAGAAGAGCAGTGGCCGCAGAGCTCTCCGAAACCTACGAGTTGAGATCGGATGCCCAAGCCATTTGGCTGGTGACCTTCCAGAAGGTCATACCAGTGGTGATGACTCAGCCATTCGTGGTCAGTCCCCAAATCGATTCGTCTTACTCGGTGAAGTCAGTCAACACCTTGGAGCTCCTTCACACCGATGGAACGGAGGTGAAGCATGATGGCAAAGAAAAAGAAGTCCGTTGAGATGTCAGGTAAGCGAAAAACCGCCGTTGCTCGTGCGACGGTAAAGCCCGGTCAAGGACGCGTTCGAATCAACTCTGAACCCGTTGAAATTATGCAACCTGATCTTGCTCGTCGCAAGACGATGGAACCACTCATCATCGCCGACGCAATGAACCGACTTGGCAAAGTGGATATCAGTGTCGTTACTTCTGGCGGTGGTATCATGGGTCAAACAGATGCTATTCGAACTGCAATTGCACGTGGTCTTGTCCACTACAACGGTGGTGCAGAAGGAGTTGATGAAGACCTACGAGATGAATATCTTCGATTTGATCGTAGCCTTCTTGTCAACGACCCACGTCGTAAGGAACCAAAGCACCAACTTGGACGCGGTGCTCGACGCAAGAAACAAAAGTCCTACCGATGAGGTGTTTGCATGATTATACCAGTACGATGTTTCAGTTGTGGTGGCGTTATTGCCCACAAATGGGAAGAATTCAACGAACTTGTTGCGGCTGGAAAGGATGTCGCAGAAGCACTTGACGGAATTGGTTTGAAGCGATATTGTTGCCGACGAATGTACGTCGGGCACATCGACCTCATTACTGAGGTTGCTCCTTTCAGTGCAGCACGTCTGTAAGATATTACTCGGGCCCGTGGGTTAGCTTGGCCTATACTTGGCGGCTGGGGGCCGTCAGACCCCGGTTCAAATCCGGGCGGGCCCACTTCCACATGAGTTTCAGTTCTCTGTGAAGTTTGTATCGATTCAAGACACTAAGACCTCAGTTTGATAAGGACAAGTGACTACAACTTGTCATGAGAAGGTATGCACTATTTCTCTCAAGCCTGATGTTGTCAGCAATTTTTGTCATGACCATCGAAGCTGCTGACACGACTGTTTCGACCACGACAACGTGGCCTTCAGATGATTACACCATGCAAGGAAACATCACCATAACATCCGGTACAACGCTCACCATCGAAGATTTTTCGACGGTTGATGCGAAGACGTACTCAATTGTCGTTGAAGGTGTGCTTCGGGCCTCCAACACCACGTTCTTTTCATCTCAGCCTCCCCTCACTGGTGGTTCTCAAGGTCAAGGTATGTGGCCGGGCATACACGTGGCCCCAGGCGGTTCGGTTTTCTTGAATGATGTGCAGATTTCAAATGCAGAATCCGCCTTGTATGTTGAGGGAACAGCCCAACTAGGTGACCTTCATTTGAATCATTCTTACATTGGCATTCGCATTGATGGAGGGGTGGTGACAGCGACATCAGTTGATGTCGAATACATGGATTTTGATGGTGTCCGCATTGAATCCTCAGGAATGCTATCACTCGATCAGGGTACCTTTTCTGATGTGAGTATCGGCATTCAATCCGACGGGCAAACATCGATTTCAAATCTTGCAGTTCACCGTGCGGGCATTGCAATGAAAGGTGTTTCGGGCGTACTGGCCATCGACCAATCTGGTGTATACAATTCTACGATTGGTTATGTGAGCCAATACGGCGTCCAAATGCGAATCAATGATTCGGTGAGTTTCGACACAGTACTATCGATTGACGCCGGTGATTCAGACGACCTTCAAATCCATCGTGGAGCTTTCGAAGGTCAACGATTTTTGTTTGCATCGGGTGCAGAGTCTATCGTTGTGGATGATGTATCTTTTTCAGGCTCAACCACTGAGCAACGTTATGCTATGGATGTTCGATGTACGTCTGCATGTGATTTTAGCGAACTGTCGATGACCAACGTGTCCAAGGGAATCCAATTAACAGGAAATGGACCCTTCCAATTTGATTCCCTCGACATACACAATGCAGTTCGAGGCATTGACATCGTCGGCTCGTCTACCCTGACACTTTCTCAATCCTCTATCGAAGCCACAGAATCTACACTTGATTCACAAGGAGCATCAACGATGGTCGAAGACTCATTTTTCAACCTCACATCAAATTCCAAAGCGGTATCTCTAATTCAAGGAAGTCATGATTGGGATGGAGCCACCATCAAAAAACCATATTCTTCTCAAGACCACTCATCGAATGGCATGTACATTTGGTACAGTATTATGTCGGCAACTTCGCTCGATTTCAGTGGATGGAGTACTGGTCTTGTTGTGGATTCAACAACAATGGACAGCCAATATCTTACCATCACACAGGGTGTTGATGTTGGCATCGTCGCTGAAAATTCAAGGTTGAGCATTCAAGATCTAACCACTCAATCGTCTGATACAGGAATAGAATTTGAAGGTGCATCACCTCTTCAAATTGTCAATTGGACCGCAGAATTGCATCAAACTCCCCTCTTGCTTGAACACGGGGCATTGGCAAACATCCGTTCGTTCAAGCCGATCAACACAGCACCAAATTCAGCCGATGCTCTCGGCGATGGAACTCTTTATTTTGGCTCGACCCTCAACCCAACAATCTCAACGACTGCTTCGTATCAGTTGATTGAAACCCCTGTGACCTTTACTGATTTGGTAAGTTCACCCATTGAAGCAAATGTTGTCGTTCACGGTTTTAAGGTGACAAGCAACAGCAACGGGGCAGCAAACCTGCCACTTGTGAGTTCAGGCTCTGTCGCTGATGTGACCTATCTTGGTGCAGGTGTCAGAACCACTCTGTATGGTGGTCAAAATGGGCAGAGTGTTCAAGTCCCTGTTATCCCTCAAGGCTCTTGGACAATTTCGAGTGGACAATCGGTTGTTCTAGGTCCAAGACCTGATGGACAAGCCCACATACTTGGAGGCGATTTAACCATTCAAACCAATGCTCAGTTGACCCTCGTTGATACAGAAGTTCTTGTCCCCTCGGGGTCGAGTGTACAGATTGAAGGGAGCGGAACACTGTATGGAACACATGCAGTTCTCACAACAGATTTGTTGAGTTTAGGAGCCTCTTCATTTGTTTCAGGCTCAAATGGTCCATTCGACATTGTTGGCGATGTTACCTGGTCTTGTTTGAGTAAGCGTCAAACTGAATCGTTGTTCATCGTTGGCCATATGACACTCCAACCCAATTGTGAAGTCGACCTCTTGAATGGTTATGTCGACGGTGAAATTACAGCCTGGACAGGTGCAAAAATGACGTTAAAATCGTCCTTACATGTCACTGTACTCGATAAAGGAACGCCTATTTCAGGAGCAGTCATTTCCATTGATGGAGCTACTTCTCAGACCAACGAGTTTGGTCAAGTGACTGCTTTTTCCAACGCTCGTGTCGTCAATGAGATGAGCGAAACATGGGGTGGTCGAAAGGTCATTACCTTACAATATGGCTCATTCAACGATTTCATTTCATGGGAGACCAATGCTTCACTCGACCACACCTTCATGGTTTCAACCGTTCCAACAGGTGTTCTCAACGATTGGCTTGTCCTTGAAAAACGATGGAGCCCATATGTCCTCACGGATTCACTCACCATCGGAATGTCTGGTATTCTCACCATTAACGATGGTGTTGAATTGCGAATTGCATCGGGCGCATCGATTCTCGTGAATGGCCAACTCGACGCTGGTCAAGCCATGTTATCCTCGACTGGGGGGGGTGTTCCTTGGGGCGGACTACAAACGGGAACTGCTGCAGGTTCACTCATCGAATTGTCAGGTACGTCCGTGGTCGAAACATCACCTGCAATGACGATCGGTGGCGGCTCAGGAACGATGATTGCCAACGATGCAACTTTTGCACGTTCCGGAGCAGAGCCACTCATGGTGGTCACGTCAGGAAGTTCTGCGCATGTTGAAATTACCAACTCTTCCTTCTCAAATGCAGGTCTTGCTTGTTTGATGGCTTATCCATCAAATGCTCTGATTCGGATGACGGACATCACCATGAACGATTGTGGTGATGTAGGCCTGTCCATTCAACAAACTGAAATCGACATCTCCAAAATTCATTTTTCAGGAACGATGACAAGGGGCATCCAGCTTTTAGCGAGTGAAGGTACGCTTACCTATATCGAAAGTGATGATTTCTCTGGCTCGTCTCCATTTATTGATGCTTATGGACTTGATGAGACCATGCATATATCAAATGTCGAAGCGACATCAACCAACAGTCCCGTCATCCGCCTGGATGAAAGTGTGGGTTTCGAAATTCACGACCTCATTTTGACAGGTTCACCGGCTATTGAACTCATCGAATCGGCTGGCCTCTTGTCATCTATTCAAGCGACTGGGTTTGGCCTAGGAACTGGTATCGATGTGGAGCACGGGAAGTATTCCTCAGCCGTGCGATTGATTGATACGAGCATCACAAACTATGCTATTGGAATATCATTCCATGAAGACGAACAAGGGAATTCCGCACCTGCCCTTTTGAGGGATGTAGCTGTATCAGCGACGACGGCTATAGCAACCGACCGATACAACTTGCGAATTGAAGATGCGACCCTTGAGGGTGATGTTCAAGCCTACGGCTCTCATTTATCAATTCTCGATAGTGAAATAGAATCCACCTCTCTGTCCGAAGGTGCAGAAGTTGAGGTCTTCAACACGTTCATGGTTGAAGCACAACTCGATGGGATACCTATTCCCGCACAGGTTACATGGTCAATCGATGGCGTGACTGATGACGGTTTGAAAGCGTATGGTGTTGGCCTATCCATCGAGATGCTCACTCAAAAGTACACTGAAACCAACCACCAAATTGTAACCGCCATTGAAATCGTAGCGAAAGCGGATGGCTATCCGAGTGAAGAAGTGACCGTTAACCCTCAAGAATTGGATGAGAACAAAATCATTCTTTCACTTACACCGAATCAAGCTCCAAGCGTAAGTTTCGTATCGCCTTATCCCGGCCAACGAATGATGGAAACAGAGTCGTTCATGGGCGAAATCACCGTGAGTGATGACCTTGATGATGCAGAGGCATTGACTATTCGCTGGTCCATTCAAGACTCACAAGGGACTGAGGTCTACGACCAAGAAAGCTCAACGACAAATCAAATCACTGGCCTTACAGCTGGGTTTTACATCCTTGTCGTGGATGTCTCTGATACGCTTGGAAGCACCACTTCGAAGAGTGTCGACTTTGAGGTGACACTGCTCGATACGGATAGAGATTGGCTCTCATCTTGCGACGCAGCAACTTGGTTTGATGCGGCCAATGGGCGGTCGTGCGGTCCAGATGTGTACGATGGTGACGATGACGATGATGGTGTTTCGGATGAAAAAGACGACTTCCCACTTGACCCATGTGCAGCATTTGATACAGATGGAGATGGGCAACCAGACACCATCGATTGCCCTGAAGGTGAAACGACATTACTCACTGAGGATGATGACGATGATGGCAATGGAATACCCGACATCCTTGAAAGCCAAGACAACGACCAAAGCGATGACGACCTCAACTTAACTCTCCTTGCGGCAATTTTGCTTATCGTTCTTGTTGCATTGTTGTTGATGAGAGCGAGGAAGGGCGATGGCTCTGCTGCTGAAACTCTTGACCTCTCCTCCCTCCAAAAGCGAGACGCTTTTGATCAACCATGATGAGGCGAAAACGTGAGTCCAATTTCGATGTTGACCACTGATGCTGTTGCTACAGCCTGCGTTGTTGTTCTTGGCAGCATCGTTCTTTGGGATGGTTATTGGCTCACAAAACAAAGGACGGATGTACCAACATTAGGCGAGTTACCAAACGACTGCTTCAGTTGGTCAAGCGAAGGTGTTCATGAGGTGGCTCGTCAATGGGGAAATCTGCTTTCCATCGCAGCGATGATGGCTCTACCTTGGGCTTTACTAAGTGTGTCCAATACACCATTTGGATATGCGATTGCATGGGACATATTGCTTAGTCTTCATCTTATTTCACTGTTAATCCCTAAGCGATATGCCATTACCCCGACTCATCTGTTTGCCGATGGTCAGCGTTATGAATGGGCGAGGTTAAAACTTGCAAAACGACAACCGCGGTCTCGAATCATGCTGCTTCGGAAGGGTTGGGGTCCATTTGCACCACTCCCGCTTGGAGGTGAATACCACGATCTCGAAAAAGCAAAACATCGAATTGAGCGTTTCACTACATCCGAAGATAGAACCGAAGACGAGTAAAATCATCCTCAATTTTCTTCAACTATCTGCTTCAGGAGGCGTTGGGGAGGGCCCTGCTATGCGTCCAGATGAAGCGATGAAACAACTTATGGAAGGTCATCAGAGATTTCTTTCTGGAAAGCAAGAAGCAAATTTTACCATTGAAACAGCGACCTCGAGCACTCATGTTCAGGGACAGAATCCACTTGCAAGTGTATTGACATGTTCAGATTCAAGAGCCATACCTGCATTTATCTTCGACATGTCTTTTGGAGATATTTTTGTTGTAAAAACCGCAGGAGCTATTGCTACTGAAACACAAATCGCTAGTTTAGAATTTGCAGTGAATCAATTGAATAGTCCACTCATCATCGTTATGGGCCATACCATGTGTGGTGCTATAGGGGCAACGATGGAACATATGAAAGGACATTCTCCAACATCCCCAAATTTGTTGCATCTTGTTGATCATATTTCTGCCCTCATTGAAGGTCATGCCGATGATGCATTGAATGCGGTACAATCTTCAACCATTGAAACAGCGAAAAGGTTGCCAAAGCAATCAGAAATTATTGCTCGCGCTCTGGCGAATGGTGAAGTCAAAATCGTGTCATGCATCTATGACCTTTCAACAGGCCAACTCAAGTTCATTGAGTAGAGGCGCAAGGGTTCAAGAACACTTGTGAGGTTGGAGAAGTATGGCTCAAGACGATGCTGAATTGGCTGTCGAAGAGCGCATTTCATGGCTTGCACAACAAGTTGCCCATCATTCTGATTTGTATTATAATCATGCCCAGCCCGAAATTTCCGATGCCGAGTTTGATGAATTATGGGATGAACTCAAAACGTTGGCCCCCGCCCATCCTCAACTCAATCGAGTCGGTGCAGATATTGACCCAGGGACCCAAAAAGTGGACCACTTGTTTCCAATGTTGAGTTTGGATAAAGCCACCAGCACAGATGAAATTGCTCATTTTGTTCGAACGACAACAAATGGTGCATTGCAATTCATTGCCCAACCTAAACTCGATGGTTCGGCCTTGTCCATTGAGTATAGAAGAGGGCGTCTTGTTCGTGCTGCAACCAGGGGAAGTGGTGACCGAGGGGAAGATGTCACACGAAATGTGCTCAAAATACCCAATATTCCGACTCATTTGAATGCAAATATCGACATTCATGTTCGCGGGGAAGTGGTAATGCCACTCGATATTTTTGAATCAAAATACAAACACATTTCCCCAAATCCTCGAAATCTTGCGGCAGGAGCCTTGAGGCAGAAGTTGGAAATCGGAAAAGCAGATGCAGCAGATTTACGATTTCATGCGTACGATGCGCAATTTCCTGAGGGCACACATCGTCATGCTCAGAGCGACACTCCACCACATTTTACATACGACTCAGAAGTGTTGGAATGGCTCGTTGAACATTCAACCATCGAGCCAGCAGAATGGAGTATTCATCGTTCCGATTTAATGGACTCCTGTATCCAATTATTGGAGGTCGATACCCTTGTGTGGAAAAATAGACGTTCAAACTTTCAATACGAAATCGATGGAATCGTGTTCAAGGTTGATGATTTACGTCTTCGAGAACAACTTGGCAAAACGGCCCATCACCCAAGATGGGCCCTTGCATGGAAATTCCCTCCAGAAGAAGCAACATCTGTTCTCCTCGATGTTGTCTGGCAAACTGGCAGAACCGGAAACATCACTCCAGTAGCAAAGATTGCACCCCAAAGGGTAGGAGGTGTGACCGTCGAAAACACAACATTACACAATGTCGGTGAGATCGAACGCCTCGGCTTGGCAATTGGCGACAAAGTCAAAATAGTTCGAAGAGGTGATGTGATTCCTAAAATTGAATCGAGTTTAGGCAAGGCTACACAACACGATGTGAACAACCGATTTCATGCTGATGGCTCAAAATTTGACGGCCACCTTCCTACATCATTTGAGATATTGATACCAACTTCATGTCCTGCATGTTCAGGCAATGTGGAATTGGAAGGTGCATTTCTAAAATGTATCAATCTTGCATGCAGTGCACGAACAGGCCGTTCCATTTTGTACTGGTGTCGTGCATTAGAAATGGACGGTGTTGGTGAAAAATTGGTTGAGCAATTGCTTGAGGCAGAAAAAATATCATCCATTGCAGACTTGTACACACTTACACTTGAGAATTTACAAAGCCTTGAACGAATGGGTGAAAAGTCCTCTCTTCATGTTCTTGGAGAGATTGAAAAATCAAAAACCATGTCGTTGTCAAAATTCCTTCATGCCCTTGGGCTCCCTGGCATCGGTCCGGAGCTTGGTATGGCTATAGCAAAACATTTGACATCACTTCAATCCCTGTTAGAGTGGGTTCAACTTGCCTATGCTGAGCCTGAAAGTGAACAATTTGGCCCTTTGATGGACGAACAAGGAAAACCATATTCTGAGAATCAAGCACTACGGCAAATGCAAATTATCGAAGGTGTTGGTGATGTGGTCGCTTTGCATCTTCGTGATGGACTCCATGTTCGAATGGAGATGATATTGTCACTCATCGAGTATATTGTTGTTGAGAATGAGGTAGTCGAAACAACAGAAGGAGCCTTGTTCGACGGGATGACATTTTGCATTACTGGTACCCTCAGTAAAGGTAGGAAAGAATTTGAAGATATGATTCGAATACACGGCGGCAAAGTGGTGGGTAGTGTCTCAAGCAAATTATCGGTCCTTCTCGCCGGCGAAAATGCTGGTTCAAAGCGAGCAAAAGCTGAATCACTTGGTGTCGAGATTTGGGATGAACAACGATTTTCATCGACCCTCGAATCGAATCAATCTGCTGAATCAACGGTAGAAATTGAATCAAATCAAGCGGCTGAAACCAAGTTAAATCGTACAACATTGTTTGATTTTGGCTCCAAATAAAACGAAGAATAAAAAACTCTACCAGCGTTTTCCGTGTATGAGAGTTCGAACGTTGATGCTTGCAACTCTTCTGTTCAGTTCCCTCTTTGCTTTGCCAATAAGTCAAGGTAAAGAAGATGGTATTTTCAACAGTGCAAGTGGATGTTCGTGTCATAACCCAGCATCTACACTGACCCCAACCCTTGAAGGCTATCCATCAGCGTATGTTGCTGGGACCACTTACACAATCAATATCAGTTCGGTCAATCCTGTCCATTCCAAAGGTGGTTTTTCACTGCAGGTTACCAAAGGGGAACTGTCCAATCCTGGTACGATGGTTCAAATATCAACCAACAAACTTTCTGCAACACATGATGATTTCCAACGTAATGCTTGGCAAGTTGATTGGACAGCACCTTCCACTGGCAGCGGGGACGTGACCATGAGCGTTGCAGTCGTCAATGCAGACGGCGGTGGAAGCAATAAAAATGACGTGAAAGGAACGGCATCAGTTCAGATTTCAGAATTTGTGGATGCAAACAATCCCCCATCAGTCGTAAATGTGGTCATTGGTCCAGAAAGCCCCACCACCACTGATGATTTATTGCTCAGTTACGAGTATTCAGATGGAGACGGTGATGAGCAATCAGGTACAACCATTCAGTGGTTCAGAGACGGCTCCCTCGTTCCAAGTCTCACGAACTCCACGGTACCATCTTCTCAAACTTCCAGAGGCGAGCAGTGGTCGGTTGTGGTCACTCCCTCTGATGGAGTTGATTTTGGTCAGAGCGTTCCTTCATCACCGGTCACCATCGTCAACGCTCTTCCTTCAGCCATTGGATTTGCAATCTCACCAGCCCAGCCTACTTCCGAAGACGATCTATTCGCCTCTTTTTCAACCATAGACGTTGATGGGGATAACATTACATCCTCTTTGTACTGGAAAGTTGATGGTCAAAGAATCGACGCTCTCGATGAACTTACGACCGTACCAAATCTTGCTACGAGGGTAGGCGATACGTGGGAGGCCGTTCTTGTGCTTGATGATGGCATCGAGTCAATTGAAGTGACAAGTTCAAGTGTTTTTGTGGGTTCAAATAACTCAGCACCAACGATGACTTCGATTTCATATTCTCCTTTAACCCCAACATCGTCCGATGACATCGTTGTCGCATGGACTATCGCAGATGAAGAGGGTGACGCAGAACAAGAGCACCAAATTTCTTGGCTTCGTAATGGTGTTGAAGTCGAAGGGCAAACCAGTGCTACATTGCCTTCATCGAGTACAACAAAAGGAGACGTTTGGCAAGCGATGGTTCGTGTATTCGACGGATTTGGATGGTCGAATTGGACAACTTCTGACCTTATTACCGTCCAAAATTCTCGACCCCTCCTCCTAAGTATCACCTTTGTTTCAAGTGAAATTTCGTCGAATGAAAACTTGACATTTGATTATGAAGCGACGGATGCTGACGGAGATACAATCTCGGTTCTTTCGGTCATGTGGAACAACGGTGAGACATCAATTGATACAGGAATATCAACAACCTTACCTAGCCATCACACCATAAAAGGAGAACAATGGAGTGCATCTGTCATTCTTTCGGATGGAGAAGATGTCAGTGAGTCGACGTCCTCGGTATCAATCCTTATTCTCAATTCGGAACCATCCGTTACCGTCGACTTTGGGCAACAAGCAATTGCTAAGCAGGATTTAACACCGACTATTTCGTTTTTCGATGCAGATGACGACAGCCTTGATTTTTCAATTTCATGGTATAGAAACGGATTCCGTGATGGCGATCTCGATGATGAAGTGATGGTTCCCGCATCGAAAGTTGGGCCTGGACAAGAATGGAAAATGGTTGTTGAATTGTCCGACGGTGAAGCAAATGGACAAACCTTTGAATTCTCTGTGCTCATTGAAAACGCACCGCCAATTGCAGATTTTGAAACCCAGTCGCAGGTGATATGGACTGGCGAAATCGTGCGATATGACGCTTCAGCCTCCTTTGACCCCGATGGAAAACTTGTTGCCTTCGCTTGGTATCTTGATTCAGGTGATGGTCAAAGTCGTTTTGTAGGCTCAAATATTCTCTTGGAAATTATCGCACCCACAAATTTTGTCGTCAAACTCATCGTGACGGATTCATCTGGTGCTACATCCGAGACAGCACAATCATTCCAATCTACGCAAGGCCCGAGGGTTTCGGATGTTTTTATTGAGCAATCTCAAGAAAAATTTTCACTCACATGGTCTTGGAATGGTCCAGATGCAGTGTTTCGAATCTATGAAGACGGTCGCTTGATTGGGCAGACCACAGCTCTAACCTTTGAAGGAACAAGCACTCTTGCTATTGAACAGTCGTTCACCGTTGTGCCGTTCGTGAATGAACAAGAATTACAAGCAGGACAAAGTCGATCAGAATCCATTGATTTTAGTCAAGTACAATTGGAAGCCGAGCAAACACAGATTCTTCCAATGTTGTTCTCAACAGTCATACTTCTGGCTGGTAGCGTCGTCTTTCTTTTGATGATGAGAATGGGGGAAAAACGATGAATCTCTCGACAAAGACTCTTGTCTTGTTGCTTGGTCTGATGATGCTCTCATCATTTTCACAGGCAAACCCAGGTGGTGTCGGGCCATCGAATCAAGACATGCAGTGCGGCGGAGCGTGTCACGGCGATGCAGATTTGAATGCAACATCGCCCTATGCCATATCGTTGGAACAAACATCCACGGCGTATGCTGGATTGCCGACATCAATTCGAGTTGAAATCTCACAGTTGGATAAACTTCAAACAAACTTCCTCGGAGTATTTCTTCTCACCGATACATCGGGATTTGAAGATACGCCTGAAGACGATGGGTGGGCCACTATAAGTCATTCAGAAGGGGGAAGTGAAAATTACCTTGAAGTATCAACTTCAGGATCAAGTTTTGAAGTTGAATGGGTTCTTCAAGCTCCTTTGAGCACAGGAATGTACACTTTCTACGCCGCAGTACATCATGGTTCTGGACAACAAAGTGATGTGCCTTATTTTGGTATATCCGAACAGCCGCTACAAATTGAGGTATTCCCCGTTCCCGAAAATTTACCACGCCTCGACCATGACACTTTCCTACCGACCCAAAGAAACAACGGAGAATCAACGACGTTTGTGCTCTCCACAATCGAAGTTGAACATGTCTTCGTGGAATGGAGATTACAAGGGGGCCAAATTCATAGTTTCGAAGCCGACCAAGTAGGTCAACAACAATGGAACATCTTCATTCCAGCAACATTATCACCCGATATTGTTGAATGGCGAGTAACAATGCAAGGAAACGATATCGAGCAGACGACACCATGGCTTCAAATATCAAGTTTGAACGATAACATCGAAATTGACAATACAGCAATGTATGTTCAATCCATTTCACTTCTCATCTTCTCTTGTGGATTTTATCTTGCTCTTTCGACGATCATGCAAACATCGAACCAAACATCACGAAAAACGGTTGTGTCCATCGAACAGCTGAGTGATGATCAAGGTGGTGACATCTGATGTTGCCCTCAGCTCCGACCTTGCATGTGGTTGGCACCGAGATGGTCGTTGGAGCATTTGCCCTTTCGGGAGCTTGCTTCATGCTTTGCCTTTTTGGAGCACTCAACATCTGGAAATTCGATCAATTGACAAAAAAAGTTGATGTCATCGCTCACGGCGCAATTGTGTTTGGTTTACTTGCCACCCCAATGGCAATTCTTTCAGGCATTCAATCAAGTCCTGGTGAAAACGTTCAATCTTCTCTGCTTGCAACGAAATTATTTCTTTCAATGAGTGGAATTGGTCTTGCTCTCGCTGTGTTAATGGTGAGGAAAAAGTTTGGTTACGAGGTTTGGTCCAACAGGATGATGGCTTTTACTCATGCTTTGGTGGGTATGGCCGCCGTGGGTACAATATTACTCACTGCATCACTTGGCGGGCGCTTTTCAAGAGGAGAATCTTTGCTTGATTTCGCCCATCTGCCCTATGACACACTGTTTCTTGCACCGATATGGCTTTCCATCGTACTTCTCACAATTGGTGTAGCAAATATCGTGTTGTATGTTCGAACATCCTCAGCCATAGAGCATTGAATTAGGTCCTGCTGAATGTTCCAAGTTCATGTCCATTCCTTCCATCATCGCTTTAATGGACATCTCAATTTCTTCAGCCTCTTCTAAGAGTGGTTTGTGGTCAAGGTCAATGGTAGGAAGGAGGATGTTGAGCCGTTCAATGAGAGCTGCTGCCGCCCTAGCATCTGGAAAACGTGGGTCTGCTTCGACCATTAACGACATCGTGTCGATGCCCCTACGCATTGCTTCGGCAAGAATCCCCCCATTCATTCCTCGAACGACTCCACTTTCTGCTAGTTGGATACCTAGGCTTGACAAGAGTTCGCGCGTGGCATCATTTGCTCCAATGCCAATCACATCGATACCCTCTGTGTCCTCATAGTTGATGACGGGTTCAGAACCGTCAAGTGAGCCATTCATGCCATCTTTTGCAAATGCATCGATGAGAACACCCGCTTCGATATTGTTGTCTTTTGACCATTCCAACATGGTCCACACCAAACGGTGCACGAGAGGGTCTGGAACGACAAGTTCACTCATTAAAAGAATAACTTCACTGCACCCGTGTATCGAACATTGTTGTTTTCCACTGTAAGCTCGGATTGGAGGGAGGGGCTCCCCATTTTTGAGGATGGCAATCGGAGGTAGGCGGTCATCAACGATTCCACCAACGAACTCCAATTCTAGATGGTCGATGAGGTAATGGGCAACAATACTGGAGACCATTCCAATGCTTGGAAAACATGTAATCACCAGCGTCTTATCTCCCACTGGTTTGTTGAGTCTGACCATTGGACCTTCCATAACCATTGCTTGCTCGCCTTAGGTATCAAATGTTTCCTAAGAATGGAATCAAAGGCTTCATCATTCTTGAGGGCGACCAATCAGCATGACCGAACAAAAAGAGGAGCGGCAACACCAACTCTCGCCCTCTGCTTGGAATAGATACGAGACGTGCCCTCGTATGTACTGGTTGAGCCGCCAAGGTTTTCCACGCAAAGCCGGCATGGCCGCCTCGCTTGGGACTGCTGTGCATGCCTCGATTGAAGATTTACTCAACATGGATATTTCTCACCAAGAAGATATGGAGATGGGGTGGTTTCCTGATTGTGCATTGCAGATGCTCCAACAGAGATGGGATGAAGAGAAAGCCGTTTTTCTATCGACCCCACGTCGACCAATGTGGAAAGAAGAGCAATTCACTGAAGCAAAACGACAACAGAGAGGTGGAGTCATCATGTTGCTTGACCATATTGGAGTGAAGGGGCTTGCTCCTGAACGAATTTCCTATGGGCTATGGAAGAAATTACAACAACATGTGATTGCTGTGGAAGGGGAATTAAAAACTCGAGATGGCCGTCTTATGGGCCGACTCGATTTACTTCTTGCTGATGTTGATATGGACGGTAACATGACGGGTTGGTTGGTTGCAGATTTGAAAACCGGGCATGCTCCAGAAACGAAGTTGAAGGAAGAAGTGAACCGTCAACTTCGAATGTACAGGGATATTTTGCTGGTCAACAATCCGAATGCTCCAACGGTTCGTACCGAAGGTTGGTACACAAAAACCGCATCAAAATGGCCAGCGTCAGGGCCAAGCGTTCTTGAAGAGGCTTATGCAGCTTGGGAGGCCACTCAAATTTCAGATCAACCCCTCCCTGCAATCACAGGCGACGAAACATGCGGGGGATTTTGTGATTTCAAGGCGTGGTGCCCACACTGGTGGAACTGGCGGCAAGATTCCGGAACCCTTCATACTGGTGACTTTATGGACATGGTTGTCCTTATTCACACCTACGACGAATCGAGTGGGACTGCTATTGTAGAGTTGTGTGAGCCATCCTCAACAGAAGGCCATCCTCTTCCAACCGGTCATCGTCTCACAGCAAATTTTGAACAAAGAGGTAAAGAAGCGTTTGAAGAGGTGTGGGAATCGCACAAGGGTGCTACCTTTATTGCTTCAGCAATGATGCGAAACAATTCGATTCGAGTTGGTCATTGGTGCGATATACTTCCCTGGAACCCAATTTCAGACCAAGGTCAAGCGTTGATGTAATCACGAAGAACCGTTCGTATAAATTCATCACCGAGTCCATTGGGCGATAACATCCAATGAAGATACGCAGGGTCATCATTTGCGACAACTTTGACATCTTCACCACGGTGTCGACCAAAGGCGAGAATGAGTTGGTCTCCGTCTCTTCGAATCTTTCCTTCTGCGTCTACAAGTGGTAAATCATCCAGACTTCGACCCAACTCCGAAGCATCTTGGTTTGTGACATCTCCATGGGCAAACCACCGCTCCAATTCATCAATTGATTTTCGAAACATTGGGGCGTAGTCGAGGGAAAGTTGCCAAAAAAGCAGAAGCGTAGCTGCTGCATCAGCCCCGGCGGTGTGGGCGTTCGACAAATCGATGTGATGCCGACGACAAAGGCTACCCAAATTATGCGGACGGGGGACTTTGAGCCTTCTCACAATTTCAAGCGTATCAAAAATTGCTTTTGGTTTGGGGGCAAGTTGACCTATGCGAAGAAATTCCTGTTCGAGCATGGCAAGGTCAAACTGGCGAACATTATGGCCTACAACAATGGCCCCATTCATGAGTTCAGCAAGTTGTTTCGCATGATGAAAAAAAGGTTCAGCATTTTGAACATCGGCATCGAAGATACCATGGATGTCACTTGAATCTCTCGGAATTTTTCGTTGGGGATGAACCAGTCTTTCCATATGAATTGAAGTTCCATCTGCATCTGATCCAATGAGTGCAAATTGGACAATTCTGTCTCTTGATGTTGAGATTCCTGTTGTTTCTAAGTCAAAGGCGAGAACGCGTTCACCCTCGAAGAAATCAACACCCATGAAACAAACGGGAAATGCTTGCATTTGAACATCACGCACTTTTCCTTTGATAGTGGATGACACATCATTCTCATAGGAGGTCCTCCTTTGCTCGTCACATGGCGTTTTCAAATTGGCTTCGCCGATTTTTTCCCAAAACAGCTGAAGAGGGTGCTAGCGAACCTCTTGATGAGGACAATAGCCTCCGAGAAGAGTTTAATGACAAAAAAATGGAATTTGAACAATCGGCAATGTCTCTTTTTCACGATGAAGAGGATGACTCCTCCAAAGAAAAAGTGGAGGTTGCAACTCCAGAGTACGACGCTGGTGAAGTGGATGTTCTTGAGATTCTTGCAAGCCACGAAATGGAAGATTTTTCGGCAACGAATGAAATTGAAATTGTTGATGTTTCAAACCTAGACGACCCGTACGAAAATGCAAAAATCGTTGGTGATATTTCTCACAGAGTTGAACTCGAAGAAAACAATGGCACAGTAGCACCATGAAGACGAACAATTAGAAAGGAGAACAAAGACGCCAAAATATGCAACGGGGTCGAGGTTCAATGAAGTCCTCAAGCCTCATGTTTGCCATCCTTTTGCTCACGCAACTGTCTGCTGGTTGTACAGGAATTCTCGACACAACTGTGAATCCGCGTGCAGAACTTGTTGCTTATCCCCAATTGATTCAGGTTGGAGAAATGGTGACTCTCGATGCTCGAGAATCTACTGCCGTGGAGGGCGTGCTCGTTTCGTATGAATGGGATTTCGGCGACGGGCAAACAGCCGAAACCGTTTCTGCGTTTACATCGCATAGTTATCTTCAATTTGGCCAATACACTGTGACTGTGAAAGTGACCAACGACCAAGGTGGAACCGATGAATCCACACAGGTCATCACCGTCAATGGTGCTCCAATACTCAACCTCACGTTTCCTGAGCAAGTTCGAGCAGGTGACTCCATTCTCCTTGATGCATCTGCAACCTACGACCCAGAAGGTGCACAACTGATGTTTGCCTGGGACCTCGATTGGACTCAGGATACCGATGGAGATACAGACCCCAGAAACGATGTTGATGCTGCAGAAGACACAGTCATTGTTTCAACCATATCTTCTGGAGTCCTCAAGGGCAGTGTGGTTGTCAGTGATGGGCAAGGAGCGAGCACCTATGGAACATTTGAGATTGGTATTATTCAACGACTGTATGAGGTTGTTTGGATTTACGAGACGATCGAATTTTCATGGGACGAATACCTCGAACAAGGCGAGTCCTGGGAAGCGAATATGACGCCTTCAGAGGCGGGGCGTATCATGGAAATACATGCGTTGCTCGAATTGGACCAGGATGTTGCTCCTCCATTTGACAATTTCACGCTTGCCTTACGAATTTTGGATGATGGAATAAGAATTTCTGAACAAACAGGAGACGGAAATTATTCCAATCAGGAGTCCGCAAAAGCCGAAATCGAAATGCTCGACATCAACTTGCAACCAGAAAATGGATTATACTTTTCAGACTCAGAAGAACAACTCTTGTTTGAACTTCTCACTGGAAATACGACACTCAATGGCCTCGGAGAATGGATATGGATTGTGAGTGCTGACCAATCCGACCCCGATTCATTTGTTCCAGGTATGCCCGACCCGGACCCCGGCAATGATTGGGAGTTGACCATTCAAATCTTGATTGGTCGGCCCTCCCTCACCGAAGTTGCAGCCAATGAATCATCGATGTAAAGAGAAAGGTGTATCAATCAAAGACTTGTGGAAGAGGTTGAGCGGTATGGTGGAAACAGTCGAAATCAGTCGAATTAACATTCGAGATTCACTTTCACTGGATATCTCTGTTTGGATGTTGCACCCAGACGATTGGAATTTTAGACCCAAGATGGTATGTTCGAACGACCAACTCCAAATTTTATGTGCTGTCGAAGGTACATTACTTGCCCACATTGACCTTGACCCCGAACACATTGAAATTTTAATGCGCGACCGTGTTGCTGAACTTCGCGTAAAATTTCAGGTTCAAGGAATGCATGGGCGCCTGAATGATATTCATCCGATCATTGCTGATGGTAAAGCAAAGAAACTTGCTACAGCAAATTGGAAGACAACTCAACCGGTTGAATTTCAGTAGGAATTCCCCCGATTCTTTGATAATGGTTCACTTTGATTTTTTGTCTATGCAAAAAAATGGAGGCATAGGCGGTCAGAAGCGGGCTCGTTTTCAACGATTGAGAGATGAGATCATTCGTTTTGTATCAGCGAATCCTGGTTGTACCGCCCAGGCGATTGTAGCAAACTTAAACCACGAACAACAATTGAGAAATCACGGCTTAACGCCAAGAAAAGTAGGATTTTTCATTACAAGAAATCTTGGTCAATGGCTGACCTGGTGGCAAGATCACCGAGCAGGTCGCCGAGTGTATGGCATTGCGGATGCAGATTACCCTCATGAAAATCAATCTTGAATCATAGAATCATCCGTTCTTCTCATGTAGTGGTGATGGCTGAGTTTCATCGATGGGCGAGGTTATTACCGCGTATTTTGACCTTGATGGCACGTTGCTCAATGCCTCAAGTGAAAAGACATTAACAGCTCATCTTGCGAAAAAAAGGCCTTGGCGTATCCCCCTTGGTGCCTTGATGTGGTCATTAGGATTGGTTGGAAACATGTTGAGAGGAAGATCATTGTATGATGCTGCCCGAAATCGCGGTCATTTTTGTTTGGCTTCTTGGGATGTCCTTGAAACCATGTCTGCTGAACTTGCTCCGAATACATTAGCAAAATATGTTCCCAAAGAAGCACGAGAGTGCATTCAGTGGCACAAAAGTCAGGGACACAGACTTGTCCTCATTTCAGCCACAGTTGCACCGATGGCTGAGGCAATGGCAAATGTCCTCGGTATCGAGGTGGTCTATGGCTGTGGCCCAAGCGAGCGAAAAGGTCGACTTTCTGGTTCTGAACGCGGTTGGTCTGTTCCTCGAAGAAAAGGCAAAGTCCCCATCATGATACGTGATGCCGAATTGTCCAATTCGACATTATCGATGTGTTACGCCTACGGGAACACGATGGCAGACTCTTGGTTCATGCGTGAATGCGGACATCCAATCGCTGTCAATCCAGAATCAAGTTTACGAACGTTTGCAAATGAGAGGGGATGGAAAATTGTAGATTGGCGACTCGACAGTTAAATACACTGGCGAGTGGTTTTGAATATGTCAGACTCGATTCTCGATTTGTTGTTTCCGATGGAATCAACAACATCGTTGTTCAAAACTGCGAAGCAAGAGATCCTTGAAGAGTTTGAAGGTGTCGTCGTAAGTTACGAAAAGTCGCTCGAATTGTTCAAAGACATCATCGAGCGAAATGCTGAACGAATTTATTTTCAAGAAGATATGAGAATGATCGTCAAGGGGAAGTTAGCCCTCTATCGCATCAACATGCAATCGTGGCTTGATGCCTTGCGAAATCCGTTCATTCGAACAACATTTGAACCGGTTGAAGTTCACCCTTTGAATCAACTTGTTCAAGCGCCGTGTAAGGCATGCATTCAGATTGGTAACACATCCATGCAACCAGGTATTGATTTCATGTGTTCTTACGTTTTGGGTTTATTAAACGATAACACCTTCTTCCATCATGAGGATTTGCATCCACTTCGAATGGCATTGGTGAGAACCTACGGGTACGTCAAAAGTCCAATTTCAGATGTCTTAGAGAAATTTTTCAGCGACCGATGCGATGCAGAGATTGATTTTGGTAAAAGCCAAATTCTTATTCGAGGTACAAACAATTGGAAGTGGCGAATTGATTTTCAGAATCCTTGTATTTCGGGGTATAAAATTCAATTTCAAAAGCCTCGACAAGATTGGTGGACAACGATTTCAGAAGATTCATCCAACGATTTCACACATTCAGAAGAATTTGACGAAATATTTCAAACGGTAGAATTTCTTGCTCAGTGCCCATTTGAAATCAAAGAACATCCTTCTTGGTACCATCGCCTCTTCGTCTTCCGAGCTGCTATCAATTATCCTCCACTTGCAAAGAGTATTTGTCGAATGTTTGAATCAAATCCATGGTTTGAGGCCGACAATACGGACCGATGGGGTGAGATGCCTTGCGAAAACGCATTGATTGAAATTGACGAACTCAAAGAAGAGATAAAAGCGATTGGCGGCTATGAGGGTGGGCAGTGAGCGGCCCGTCCGCGATTCGAACACGGGTCTCATCCTCCGCAGGGATGAAGGATATCCAGACTACCCTAACAGGCCTCGTTCCGCCGAATTGCCCGACCAATATAAGCACACAGGGTAGCATGAAAACATGAATCAACCCTAGCATTCATACACTACCACCTTGAGCACATCACATGGCTGTTCAGTGCACTCGTAAAATCGATTTTCCGATGATTGATTTGGCTGGAATCGCCTACTATCCTCGAATTTACGACTTGTGCCATCGTTTGTTCGAGGATGCTTGGGAACAATTTACGGTCTACAACTATCAACAGATTTTGGATGACATCGGGGTTGGCTTTCCTGTGAAACACATCGAAACCGAATTCCATGCACCCATTCGATATGGAGACATCATCACAGCCGAAATTTCAATGTCCAAAATTGGGTCTTCATCCTGCGTGTGGGAGTACAGTATGACCAATCAATTGGGTACGTTGGTCTGGGTATCGTCTCAAACCACAGTTTGTGTGGATATGATCACCATTCAACCAGTCGCAATCCCTGAAGAACTTCGGTTGGCGATGGTTGAACATTTGCTTGTGGGTGAGTAGATTGTTTGAACCTCGTGCGGATACAAAAGGACCAAAGAACATTGGAACATTCATGATTCTTGGTGGAATTCTACTCCTACTTTTTGCATATTCGAACTTGACATATCATTTTTCCGATTTGAGTGATGGTGATGTCGAAATTCTTCTCAAGAACTCAAATCGGCAGTCCGATGAAAATACAACACTGGAAGAATATCGTGCATTTGAGCAATTCAGCCAGGACGAATCTTCTTTCTTCTTCAAAGCGGTTGGACTTGGGCTTGCTGGATGCACAAGTATCGTTGGTGGAGGAATGCTACGTCAATTGAATGCAACGGGTTCAAAGGTTGCAGGAGTTGGCGTAGGTCTTGGTACATGTATTGTTTTTGTCACGAGTTTTGATATCTATCATCAATCAAAGGTTGGCCTCAATCAATCACTTCAACTTACATATTTGACCACTGTGTATCTGTGGTCAACCATTCTTGGATTGTGTTTTGCAATGTCGGTTTTACCAATCATCAATGCACAAGCAAAACTTGCCATGAATCAGAGAGTCACCCTTGAGGTTCAAGATGAAGAGTCTTGAGGCCGTGGCCATTTTTTGGTAAGTGCTTTGCGCAAATCATCATCGAGAATTGCATTCCACCAGTCGCTATCTTGCCAAATTGCATACTTACCTCGGACACCTCTCAAATCGGCCCCCTCTAATTTGCAATTACGAAAATTGGATAGATTTAGCCTTGCCTTTTTCAGATCAGCCCCTCGGAAATCTGACCCATCAAATGCTGATTTCATGAGGTCTGCACCGATCATCGATGCTTTTCGGAAGTCACATTGTGTAAAATCAGCTCCAGTCAAGTCTGCCCCATCAAGAATTGCTCTTTTGAAGTTGGAACCGGAATGCCTCCCTCCACGAAAAATAGCTCCCTTGTGATTCTGATACGATGCATCAATGACTTCAGCATCATCATGAGTATCAGGGTCATCGCGAGGGTCTCCTTGTCCCCCACCTGACATGACCATATTTCGACCTCATTCAAGCGAACGCTTGTCGAGGTGGGCGCGGCCTTCGGGTGTAAGTATTGCGTATCTGTTTTTGTCTTCAACACCGTCTGGAATACTTAGGTACTCCTTTTCTCGAAGTCGATTGAGGTAAAGAGAAAGATTTCCGGGTTTTTCTAATCCAGCGTCTTCGAACAATTCTTCAATGACACGGGGAGGGCAGTCGGTTTTTCCTTCAACTTCCCGAAGATAGTGAATTGCTCCGAGAACTTGGTCAGGTTTGCGTTGCAATGCTGATTTTTTGACCAACGCCAAAAACGCGGAGCCACGCTCTGGAAGACCCACGTCTTTGATGGCCCGTACAGCAGCCTCAACGGCGAACTCTCTTGCATCTCGTAATTTTTCAATCATGTGTGTCCATGAGTCATCGCCTTTGAGCAAATCAAACTCTTCGTCAACTTGGATGGTTGACCCCTCCAAATCGATAACAACATCCCCAACGGAAATGTGGATTCGATTTCGATG
>JAYODQ010000025.1:0-27479 GCA_038106355.1 Candidatus Poseidoniales archaeon
GACCCGCAACTTTCCAATTCACTCGCTTTCTGGTGGCGAGCACGCCCCAGAGCCAATGCGAGAGGACGTCCATGAGCAGAGCGACCATCGGGGTGTTCTTCAATCCGACCCTCTCTGCTGACACACCGTGGGGTATGTCGGACCATAAGGCATTATCTGGTTTCGTCGTTGGTGATGTTCATTCTGGTAAAAATTATTACGCCATCATAAAATTACCAAATTATACAAGATAGGAAGTAATGGGGGGTACATGAGCAATGTTTCTGATTTCATTGAAAATGAAAGACAGAATGAGCGAAGATTGGCCAAATTCATGAATTGGGAATACATTGATACTCAACAGAAAGGATTTCCATACGATTACATGGCTCCAGATGGCTCAAAAATCGAAGCAAAGTTCGATTGGGATTCGATAAAAACTGGTAATCATTACCTTGAGGTTGCCCAAACTAATGACAATAAAAAAACATGGGCTCCATCTGGCTTTTCGATTTCTGCAGATGAAGCAAACTTTTGGGTTGTAATCAATGAAGATTGGATTAGAATCTTCCAAATCGATGTGTTGAAAGAATATCTTTATCAAAATCGTTCAACTTTAGTAATCAAGGAAACTCGGTCAGGTGTTAATTTCAACCTACCGGGTCAATTCTCTCAGGCATATGTCATTCCATTCGTCAAACTAGATGTGGCACTTATGGCAAAGTTCCAGAACCCTCTTCCAAGGATAAAATAATGATCCACTTTATAGACCATTGGCATAGTTGATTATTGAGAGGGATTAGATGGCAAAGAATAAAATAAATCCGACATTTATAACTCGCCAAATTGATGGAGAGGAAGTTTGCGTTGGTGAATTCCATTATGGCTCGGCCTCCAATTGCAACGTGCTTCCCGCAAAGAAAGGGATCAAACTATTCCTAACAGATCCTCCTTACAATTTGGGCTTCGACTATGGAGAAGTTTCTGATAGCCAACCCGAAGAAGACTACCACCAAATGATGGAGGACATATTCGAATCATGCTATGAAGCAGCAGATGATAATGCTCATCTGTTCATTATCCATTACCCTCAAGATTTAGCTAAGATGTGGCCGCGATTGACTAAGAAGTGGAAGTTCCATCAATGGATAAATTGGAATTACCCTGCCAACTTTGGGCATTCTACAAAAAAATGGACGAACGCTAGCAGAACCATATTATGGTTGGTAAAAGGTGAGCCAGATTTCTACGGCGATAGAGTTGTTCAACCATATAGAAACCCAACCGATAGAAGAATCAAGAAATTGATTCATGAAGAGGGGAAAATTGGCACACACTTGTACAATTGGTGGCAAGTAAATCTTTGCAAAAACGTCAGTAAAGACAAGAAAGAGTACTCAAATCAAATTCCAGAATCTCTACTTGAAAGAATCATCTTGAGCACAACAAACTTCGGGGACCTTGTAGCAGACCCATTTTCTGGTACATTCTCAACCAGCCGTACAGCGATGAGGCTAGGACGCAGAGCATGGGGCTGTGATTTGAATCCCGATGTTGTGAAATGGAGACCAACTGCCGATGAATATATCCATGAGCCAGATATTCCTGAGCAGCAGTACGACAGAGAGTATCCGTTCTACAAGTTGCAAGAAGCAGGATTGACAGAATCACAATTAGAACAAGTTGCAATTTACTTAATTGAAAATTCTACTCCAGAACAATTGGCTGAGGCACCAGGAATAGGTTTGAAAAAGGCAGAAGAATTTCTTGATAATTTGAAACAGAAAAAAATTAGCAAAGCAACATTATTTCAATTTGCTACTATTAGGAAAGAATAATCCGGTTGAACCTTTAGGGATGATAAAATGGTTACTCTTAGAGAATATTATCACAAATTTGGACTCTCTGATGCACGAATAATGCAACTAAATCAAGAATTGAAAGTTGATACATTTACGGGATTAACCAAAACTGTCCACGAAAAGCGGTTGAAATCATTGAATCAAGCGAAAAGTAACATTTGGAACCATGGGCCCGAAATGACTTCGCAAGAGATCTCTAATGAACTTAATATTCACCATTTGAATATGACGAAATGGAATAGAATCCTTAGCCCTATCTATTCTACACAAGGGTTCAACATTGGTGCGGCTCGCCCTGGTAAAGAAGCTGCTATAGATTATAAAAATATCAAACACTATGATCACTGTACATGCGAAACATGCAAAAATGGAGTGAAGGTAGTCGGTGTTAGAAATCCTTGTGACATGTTTCCATATGTAGAAAAAGACAATGTGTTGATGTCTGTCAAGAGACGAGATTTGAAGAATGGAACTACGAAGGTGACTCCTTGGACTTTTGAACACATTTTTTCTTTAATCGAAAACGCTTATAATTCAGCAAATGTACAATTTGCATTAGAACTGATGGGGAGCATTATGGTTAGAATCGCTTTCATGCTTGATCACATCGAAGATGAACATGGGATATTGAAACTTTCACTACCCAATATTGCGAGTAAGGAGATGAAAAAGAGGCTACCAGAATTAGGAGAATCCGAATTAAAAGTACCAATTGAAGCAGTAATTTATTTCTTAGACATCTTAGGATTTAATGAAGATATCAAAGTAGATGTTTGCGGGTATAGGGATTTGAAAAGAGAATATTCTAAGGGAACCAAGCCTCAAGATAATGGGCGAACTAATACCTTGTTAACTATCAGCCATATGCTCGCTGCAATCCTTCACAGGATACCAATTGGTGAGTTTTCCTATGGCCTTCATAGAGGTTTAGGAATGAATGCTATGAGTACGGGAACAATTGTTCCAGCCTTTCCTCTTTTGTCTTCAAATTTAGATAAAATTTTAGATATAGAAACTATTGAACTGGGATGGGCTCCTCAAATTTGATTTGATATCTTGCGAACACACCGTGCAGAGTGTCTTTGGTTCAGTAAATTGTTGTCCTAAAGTAGGATAATATTCATCCTCAAGATTAAAAGACTCAATCTCCCTGCTTCAAACGACGCTTATGACAGAAGTACGCAATGTCATCATTATTGGTTCTGGCCCTGCAGGTTACACAGCTGGACTGTACGCCGCCCGTGCTATGCTCCATCCTCTCATGTTTGCTGGCTACATGTCAGGTGGTCAGTTGATGCTTACTAGCGACATTGAGAACTTCCCTGGCTATCCTGAAGGCATTGGTGGACCGGAGATGATGATGCAACTTCGAGAGCAAGCCGAACGCTTTGGACTTGAAGTCCAAGACCGTAACGTCGAGAGCGTTGACCTCTCCAAGCGACCGTTTTCCGTTCATCTTGAGGGCGAGGAATTCTTAGCCCATTCACTCATTATTTGCACTGGAGCAGAATCGATTTGGCTCGGAGCACCGGGCGAACAAGAACAGAAAGGCCGAGGCATCTCGACCTGTGCCACCTGCGACGGTGCATTTTTCCGCAACGAAGAGGTTCTTGTCATCGGTGGTGGCGATTCAGCGTGCGAAGAGGCTACATTCCTGACTCGATTTGCAAGCAAAGTGACCTTGGTTCATCGAAGCGAAACCTTCCGAGCATCAACCATCATGTACGACAGGGCGGCGAACAACGAGAAGATCGAAATCAAGACATTCCGACAGGTCAAAGAGTGGCTTTCCGATGACAAAGGGCTTTCAGGGGCCATTCTTGAAGACCCTAGAACGGGCGAAACCGAAGAAATTTCAGCAACTGGTGCGTTTATCGCAATTGGTCACAAACCGATTACCGCTTTTCTTCAAGGCCAAGTTGAAACCGATGCTGAGGGTTACATCCTTCACAAATCCCATACCATGACCTCTGTGCCGGGCGTGTTTGCTGCTGGTGACGTGGTTGATACTCGCTACCGCCAAGCAATTACCGCCGCAGGAATGGGGTGCCAAGCCGCTATCGATGTCGAAAAGTGGCTTGAAGGGCAAGACATTGGGCACTGATTTCCTATCGGTTGGTTCAAGAAAGCGAGCCCCGAGGCTCGCTCATGGTCGATATGGTTCGCTTTGCTCGCCACATATCGCTCCCGCAGGTTGGCATAGATGGACAGCAGCGTTTGCTCGACAGCCGTGTGCTCATCATCGGAGCGGGTGGACTTGGCTCTCCTGTGGCGATGTACCTAGCAGCTGCTGGGGTAGGGTGTATTGGACTGGTCGATGACGATGTGGTCGATGTGAGCAATTTACAGCGTCAAATCATGCACTGCGAATCGACCAAGGGCATGCTCAAAGTCGAATCCGCAAAAGAGCGCTTGCTCGGTCTTCATCCAGGTCTTGAGGTCGTTGCCTATCCGGTCCGTTTTCATCCAGACACCTTTGAGACATTCGATTTCGATTCGTGGGACATCCTCATCGATGGCACCGATAATATCCCGACGAGGTACTTCATCGACGATGTTTGCAGGCTCCACAACAAGCCTTGGGTGTACGGCTCCATTTTCCAATTCGAAGGTCAAGTGAGCGTGTTCAATCACAACATGGGGCCCGTTTATCGCGATTTATTTCCAACCCCTCCTCCACCTGAAGCGATTCCTTCGTGTGCTGATGCGGGTGTTTTTGGCGTCCTCCCTGGCGTGATTGGTTCCCTTCAAGCCACGGAAGTGATCAAGATCCTCTTGGAACTGGGCGATGTCCTGCGAGGTGTGTTGCTCGTGTACAA
Source organism: Candidatus Poseidoniales archaeon (assembly GCA_038106355.1). Lineage (GTDB taxonomy): Archaea > Thermoplasmatota > Poseidoniia > Poseidoniales > Poseidoniaceae > Poseidonia. Next base: position 4,661 of record JAYODQ010000025.1, read on the forward strand.
CGGACTTGACGCAACATTCCGAAGATTGCAATTCGATATTTCTTCACAGCGACCCGAAGTTGACAATTTCGAAACAGCACGACAATTGTTTGACCAAGCGTGCTTTCCAAGCAGAACCGCAAACGATAGAGATTTAGTACAAGAAGCGGAAGCCGAGCCCATGTTCAATCAAATAACCGCAGCACAAGTGCGAGAAAAAAGAGATGCTGGGTGGGATTTCTTACTCATCGATGCTCGTTCCGCAGGTGAATATGACCAAGCAAGAATCAAAGGCAACAATGGTAACATTCCTCATGACGCTATTCTCTATCATTTGGATGAATTACCTCGCGACAAAGATATCGTGCTCCACTGCCAAGCAGGCATGCGCTCGGAGATGGCCATTTTTGCCCTCTTGAAAGAAGGGTTTGACGGGTCACGATTGTTCAATCTGCAAGGTGGTATCATGGCTTGGGCTCGTGAGTGCCCCGAAGAAATCGAACAATAACAGCCAACTTGGGCGCGAAGTTGAAGGGGAGGTTAACCCTCCTTGCTCATTGGAGGTCTGGCATGTCTCGGATAATCGTCGCCGACGAAAATGAGGGACGTCGAAACTTGCTTGCCAACACCTTTGAACGAAGTGGCATGCAGGTGACACGTGCATCGACCTTGCAACAAATGCAAGGTACAGCAATAAGCGTGATGCCAGAAGTCGTGTTGCTTGAAGCGGAATGGGCTGGCCAAGACATCTTTGATGTGTGCCAAAACATGACGTCGAATCCACAATTCAAATCCCAAACGAGGATTGTCGTGTTATCGAGAACAACTGGTCCTGATTATCTTCAGAAGGCTGCTATGGCTGGTATCGCCGAAGTCATTGCAAAACCGATTGACATGAATCTCCTCATTGCACAACTCCAACGCCACATGCAGAAGCAATTTGTTCCTCCACCAGCCCAATTGATGCCGCAAGGCCAAAGCCAATCCGTTGGTATGTTTGGAGCACCAATGGTCATGTCGCAGGCAACCCAGGTTCAGGATACCGATTGGGCCATGCCGATGCTGAAACAACTGGTCGAAGGTGGAAAGGTGAACGACGAAATGATTGCAGATATCTATACCCAACTTGAGGAGGATGGCATCCTTTCGGGTGATAAAGAAGAAGCCCCTCAACTCAACGTGTATATTCTGCAAAACGCACTTCGATTTGCATTGAACAATCTCGTCGGTGCGAACCCAACCCGTCCAACGTCTGAAGTTGTTGATGAACCTGATGACGATGGACAACCCGAAGGCGCTTCAAATCAGCCAACCATCGCTTCGCTCACGAGAACCAAGAAACTTGGCGACGCTTCCATTGTAGGTTCAACCTTGGACAAAGCAGGTGAAAGTATGGAAATTATTCTTCAACGTCAAGCCGATGATATCGCTCGGGAGGTCGAAGAGAAAATGGAAGAAATCCTCGATGAACAACCAGAATTTGTTGCCATTTTAGAGGATGATGACCGAATCCCTGTTGACCCGGAAGTCTTGAACCTAAGTCGATTGACCTACGATTATTTAGAAACGTTGTTTGAGCAATTGCAAAGAAAAGGAGCTGTTTCTGATATCAGTTTACTCACCCAAATTGAAGACGGAGCAACGATGATACGAGATGTGCTTTCGTCCTTGCCCCGGGGTGAGGAAGAGTGAGTAAGAACCTTGAGCGACGGCGTAAGATAGCCTACACGGCACTGCTATGGGCGTTCTTCGTTAATTTCCTTGGTTACGCATTCATTGTCCCCATCTTACCCTCGTGGCAGGCTCAGTTCGGATTTAATGCCACAAAAGCGACCTTACTCGTCTCGTTGTGGGCTGTGCCGATGTTTCTCTTTGGGCCGCTTACAGGTCGCCTCACCGATAAAATTGGAGCAGGACGAACGGTATTTTTCTCGATGGTGTTTCTGTCGGGTTCAAGTGCGTTGTATCTCATCGCAACCGAGGAATTGTTACCTCATGCTTTTGGAATTCTTGCCGTTGCCCGACTCATTCACGGTGCATCAGGTGCAGCAATTATGACCGCTGGACTTGCATCAGCATCACAATTATGGCCAACCAATTTTGGTGAACAAGCGGGAAAACTCCTCGCCATCGCCACCATCGGTGGACTGCTTGGCCCTGTTGTTGGCGGCGTGACGTTCGAATACATCGACTCGGGTGCTTTCGTGTTCCTCGCGATGGCCACCGCCGCAGTCATACCACTTACTTGGTATGCAATTCCTGCGATTGGTAAATCACAAACACCAACGCAGGGTAACGTCTCGATCAAGGTCTTCATTACCAACCCAGTCCTGCTTCGAGTCGGTATTTTGTTGACCATCACAACCATAGCAACGGGGGCACTCGAAGCTGGAGGCCCCTTGTTTCTTCATGATGAACTCAACCTCGGTTCTGCAATGATTGGTGGCGTATTGCTCGTCATGGTGCTCATGCAGGGCGTAGGCTCACTAATTTGGGGCAAACTTGTCGACAAACATGGTCCAACAAGATACATGTTGATGGGTTGGACGATGGTAGTTCTATCGTTAGCAGGTGTGGGCTTCTTCGGTTGGGGTCTGAGTGGCATGGCGGCCGTAGGAAGCATGATGCTCTTGCTTGGATTATTTCAGTTTTCGATTGCCGCTGCCCAAATTCCGATGCTTCCAATGATTGACACAGCAGCGACGAGGGCGTATGGGGAAGGAAATCCTGGACTTGCTTTCGGAGCATTTGGAACCGCCTGGGCGGCAGGGACTATTCTTGGGCCACTGCTTGTGGGACCAATGTACGATTTGTCAAATTCTTGGCCACTTTCCCTAGGCTTGCTTTCCGTTCCTGCTGCCATTGCCCTCCTCATCACCGTTCGTAACAGAGACATGTTGCGTGAGTGTTATACTTCGGTGATGCAAGAGAGGGTTGGCGAATCCGAGGTATGAGCCATTTCGCCCATGGCTTCGAAGGGTAGTTTTGAAACGATTCTCCACTTGGCCACGATGAGGTGGGAGGATGGAACCAGGTCGAAAGCCCCCCATGTTTGGAAAGAATTGGCATCCAGATAAGCCCCTCCAATTCTATAGACCACTACACAAAAAAGGTGCACGAGAAGAATGTCTTTCATTTGTCTCCCAACAATACCCTTCCTACTTGAGCGTGGTTGCTTCAGTTTGGGACCATCAGGCGAAAAATGCCCCGGAGCAATTTGAAGGCGATTCATGGCATGAATTTTCACGTCGATATTGCGATGCTCTTGGACGTGAAGCGATGTTGCAATTGACCTCCCATGTCGAACCTATGCTGCAAGTCGAAGTCATCCCGCGAAGAAGTATGCAAGAGCATCTTGAACGCCGACTTGCATACTTTCTGCTGGATGTACGTTTGATGATGCGTCGACTCGCTCATTACATGAGCGTCACACTGCAACAACGAATGGAATGGCAGCGATTGATGGTTCGAACACGAGAACTTGATACCGCACTCAAAACCATTTTTTCCGATGGAATTGAAACACCAGACGGCTCAAAATTTGGGGGCAAAGGGTTTCGTTCTACATGGCAAGAGGGCGTCGTTGCTGTTGGCACGGCGTTGAATCGTAACATCGATGCTCCTCGAGATGCAACCCCTTCAAACGGTTACGATGGTGACTTAGTCGCCCCAATGATTCGTGACATCGGTCTGAGTTTAGCTATGGGCGACACTCCACTTGATGTCATGGCTGCAAATCTTGGAAAAGTTGACTCCAATCAAAATGGCGGTTGGGCAAATGGTGGGGGGCGAGACCTTCACATTGGGGCTTGGCATGTCGGTGTTCTACCACCAACGGCTCCGTTGCCAATTGCAAGTTCCACGATGACAGGGCTCGCTTTTGCTGCATGGCGTAAAGGTCAACAACGCTTCCACGTTGCATGCATTGGTGAAGGTGCTTCATCGAGCGGTGAATTTTGGGAGGCCATGAATTTCGCTGGAACAAGAGGGTTGCCCATCACCTACATCCTTCAAAACAATCAAATCGCACTCGACACACCTTCCTACAATCAATCAGGGGTTGAACTCTGGGCAGATAAGGCGCGAGCAATGGGATTCCCTTCGTGGACCATCGATGGGTCTGACCCAGCGTCCTGGTACGCTTCTTCTGCTCTCGCACGAGAGTATGCTCTTGGTGGAGGAGGGCCAACGCTCATACATGTTGAAACCATGCGAGGCTGTGGTCATGCTCATCACCACGATGATTTGTATCTTGGCAATGAATCTGGGACGCCTCCTGGATATGTTGACAGGGAATTGTTGTCGTATTGGGAGGCTAAAGACCCACTTCCCACACATCGCTCGTTGTTGCTTCAACTCGGCGTGAGGGAGGATGACCTTCAATCCATGGAAAAAGAAGAACATGATGCCGTTCAACAGGCTCATCAAACCCTGTTGGACATGGAGTGGCCCCAACCTGAGACGGTGACAAAAGGTGTGACCACCATCCATGATGCTGATACCCACGACATGCATTTGGCACGCATTCAATCGGATACTCCTCTGCACACAGGCGAGGTTGTCATTGACGAACTTCAATACGCAGACAAAGGTGGTTGGACGTACGCAAGAGCGATTCAACAAGCCATGGTTGATGTAGCGACGTATTTCGGCGATGATTGTGTCTTCATCGGAGAAGATATGGAGGTCGCAGGTGCCTTTGGTATGAACATGGCCCTCAAGAATGCAGGGTTTCAACACCTTCTGGTTGACATGCCCCTCTGTGAAGCCGCCATCGTTCATACTGGAACTGGTGCTGCGCTGGCTGGTATGCGTTCAATGGTTGAAATTCAATTTGGTGGGTTTGCAGCCTTGGGATTTAATGCACTGGTCAACAATGCCGCAATGCTTCGTTGGAGATGGGGGGCAGATTGCCCCATGACCGTTCGGATTCCCCTTGGTGCTCGAACAAGGTCAGGTCCGTTCCACGCAAACATGATCGAATCGTGGTTTTCAAACGACCCAGGTTTGGTGGTTGTTGCACCAGGCACGCCACAGGATGCCTATGATTTGCTCGTTGAAGGAGCACATCTTGATGACCCAGTCTTGTTCCTAGAACATATTGGCTTGTATGGGCTTCGCGGAGGTCGAACCGGTTGGGGAATGAACATCAACCAAGTCGTTGACACAGATTCGGTCAAGACAGCACTTTCAAAGCAAGAGAGATACAAAATTGGCAAAGCTGCCTGCATTCGACAAGGAACAGATTTGACACTTGTGACATGGGGAGCCATGATACACATCGCGCAAGAAGTTGGCAACGTGCTCGAACAAGAAAGTCATTCCATTGAAATCATCGACTTGAGGACTTTGCTACCATTTGATGCAAAGACGTGTGTGTCCTCAGTGTTCAAAACTGGTCGCCTTGCGATTCTGCATGAAGCACAATGGACAGGTGGTCTTGGGCACACCATTCAAAGCAGAATTCTCGAAGAATGCTTCTTCAATCTTGAATCCAAACCAGTGGTCATTGGTGCACTCGATACTCCTGTTCCATTTTCACCACCGCTCGAAAACCATACGATTCCGTCCGTTGAGCATGTGACAAAGGTGCTTCGTGCATTACTTGGGACGTATTGACCATTTGAAATGAAGAATAAGAATCAATAAGGAAGTGACTGTCGAATGAGCATGGAGAAGGGAATTCAAGCAATGGGTATTCCTCAACTTCTTCTCAACAAAGTGATTTTGATCAACGGAACGCTTTTCATTGCCCTTTTTCTTTTGGAAAAAACTGCAATGGACCACATTTTTTTGTCTTTGGTGTTTCTCACCCTCTCTCTTATTCTTTTGATTAAATCCGCTGATTTTTTTATCGAAGGTGCAAAAGGTCTTGCGTTGAGAGCAGGATTACCTGAAGTTGTGATCGGACTGACAATCGTATCCATCGGAACTTCGCTTCCCGAAATTCTTGTCACCTCAGCGGCAGCAGTTGATATTCCAAAGAATGCAGAGATTGCCGATCTCGCAATTGGTGGAATCTATGGGTCTGTGCTCGTTCAAATATCCCTCATTCTCGGGGTCGTTGTAGCCATTCAAGGTGTCAAAATTAGGCCATCGTGGCTCAAGCGCGATGGAATGATTATGCTTGCCTCCATATCCCTGCTCACAATTTTTCTTTTCACTGGTTCTACCATCACGCGCCTAGAAGGATTCATTTTGGCATTCTTATATTGTGCCTATGTTTTATGGCTGCTCAATCATCGAGATGAAATTCTTGAGGAGGAAGGTGTTGATTATGATGGTGAAGTATCTGGGTCAAAATGGTCCACTGCTTCATATTCAGTCATGGTTGTCGTCGGTCTTGTGCTCGCCTTATTCGCAGCACATTACCTCGTCACGATAGCCAGTGAGATTGCGATTAAACTCAGTGTTCCTCACGCCGTTGTGGGGACAACAATTTCTGGACTTGGTACCTCCCTTCCAGAATTAACAATCGCTTTGATGGCTGCAAAAAAGAGTGAAGGCGTAGCGATTGGCACCTTGATTGGTTCGAACATCACCGACCCACTCTTCTCGATTGGTGTTGCCGCTATGGTCCATGAATTACCATTGACAAATGCGAGTTATGGACTTACGATGTACATCATCGTTCCCATGACCTTTGTCTGTACAATGTTTGCATTGTACTTCATGCGATCAAAATATGAACTCAAAAAGAACGAAGGCATATCTCTGATTTTAATGTATTTGATTTTCCTAGGTCTGCTGTATGGTGAACACACAGGCCTCATCAATGTGTGAGTAGATACGCTGACCGAACCTGAATCGAGCAGTTTTCAACCTCTGTTCGGTGAAGCATCGAACAACTGAAATCCGATTGATTTCTGTGAGTTCCATCTTCACAGTGAGGTTTGGCCACCGATGAAAGAAAACTCCTCATAAATGAGAGTTGTTTAGCAAGGTCATGGTCGACTTCCAATTGGATGAAACCCAAGCCATGCTCAAAGAACTGGCGCATGAATTTGTTGTGGATGAGGTACGACCTCACGCTGAGCACTGGGACCAAGAATCAACATATCCATTGGATGCAATCAAATCAGCCCACGAGACGGGTTTGCTCAATTTACACATCCCAGAGGAATACGGTGGACCTGGCTTTGGTTCAATGGAAGAAGTGCTTGTCAATGAAGAACTTGCATGGGGGGACCCTGGTTTTGCAACCGCTGCTTATGCCACTGCACTTGCAAGTGCACCCATCATCACAGGAGCAACCGAGGAACAAAAAGAAGTATGGCTTCGGCGTATTGCAGAGGAAGGTGCTCTTGCATCATACGCAGTGACCGAGCCTGAAGCTGGTTCAGATGTTGCCGCCATCAAAACAACGGCCATCAAGGACGGTGACGAATACATCATCAACGGCTCAAAGATGTGGATTACAGGTGCAGGCTACGCTGACTTTTTCTTTGTGCTTGCGAAAACCGACCCTGAAGCAGGTTATCGTGGTATGTCAGGATTCATCGTCGAAAAAGATGCAGATGGATTCTCCTTGGGAAAGAAGGAAGGGAACATGGGTCAACGATGCTCAGACACACGTTCCATCACGTTCGATGATGTTCGCGTTCCTGCGAACCATCTCATCGGAGAATCAGAATCGGGTGGATGGATGAATGCGATGAAAGCCTTCGATATGAGTCGGCCAAATATTGCTGCTCATGCAACAGGTCTTGCTCGTGCTGCATTTGAACATGCTCTCCAATATTCGAACGAGCGAACGACCTTTGGGAAACCTCTCCACCAACATCAAGCGATTCAATTTATGCTTGCGGATATGAAAACAAAAATCGAAGCATCACGATTGCTGACTTGGAAATCTGCTCAAGAGTTTGACGAAGGAATTCGAAACACGGAATCGGCAGCACATGCGAAGCGATATGCAGCCGATACAGCCATGGAAGTCACCACGGATGCAGTTCAGGTGTATGGTGGATATGGATACTCGGAAGAATACCCTGTTGCACGCTTGATGAGAGCGGCAAAAGTCATGCAAATCTACGAAGGGTCATCCCAAGTTCAACGCATGATTATCGGACGAGAAATGACCAAATCACTTGAGTAAGGATTCGGGTCTCGAATGCAAGACGACGAGCATCAAAGCAACATACCAGCAATTCTGATTGCAGCGGGAGCCTCAAAGCGACTTGGACAACCTAAATCGCTGCTTTCTGTGGGTTCAAGGACACTGCTTTCTTGGGCCTATCATCGTCTCCATCAAGAAGGCTTTCGCCCTCTTATCGTGACCAGAAAAGAACTCTACGATCTCTCCATCAAGAGCCTTAGCGACGATCAGCATGTGGTCGTCAATGAGCAACCTGAACGAGGACGAACGAGCAGTATTCAAACGGGTTTACAACACCTCATCCTTGCAAATTTGAGCCTTTCAAAAGGTGTCCTCATCGTCCCTATTGACCGTCCGGGCTGGCCCGACGGCGTTCTTTCAAAACTCGCTGAGCGACCAACTTCATCGTGTTTGTCCTCTGAGGGTCGAAATGGCCATCCTGTATTTGTTCATCCAAACGATGTTGACAAACTTTTGACATGCGACCATTCGATGCCACTTCGTGAATGCATCGAATTTTCTCCCTTCGAAGTGAATGCCCCCTTTCTTCATTTGAACGTTGATTCAAAAGAAGATGTGGATGTATTGAACGTTTTCTACGACGAGATGCAAAATTCTTCAAGCAAATGCCTATGAAATCTTGCCCTTAGGCCAAGGTATGACCGCAAGGGTACTTTCATGGGGCTTAGAGCAACTCAAAGAAGGTCACAGAGTTGCTTTTGCTTCGGTTCTCTCAGTGAAAGGAAGTGTTCCGGGAAAGGTGGGGGCAAGGCTTGCTCTCTCATCCAATAGCAATGAGCCGGTGGGTACCGTGGGCGGTGCTGGCCTTGAACTCAAAGTCATCGAAAAATGCCGTGAATTATTATCAACAATATTTCAAGCCCATGGAGAATTGCAAACATTTGGCTTAAACAAAGGTGCCAAAGGATTTGAAGTCACCCCTTTGGATTCCCTTTGTGGAGGTCAGGTCACCATTTCGTTTGAGGTTCTGATTCCAACTCCCCACATTCTCTTATTTGGGGCTGGCCACTGTGCCAAAGCAATAGCATCACACATTCGCTTGCTTGGTTGGGACTATTCCGTCCATGATTCAAGGTTCGAATTCGCAAATCGAGAAGAGTTCCCCGATGCCCATTCCATTGCATGTTCGCCAGTCGATGAATTTTTTACAAACCAACATGGAAGTCATATCTCAAGGTACTCGGACATTCTTCTCCTCGGTCATGATTGGAAAGAAGATGAAACACGACTTCTTTCGCTGTTGTCAACTCTTCAACAATTTGAAAAAGATGCAGAGGTTAAATTTCAACGCCCCCACATTGGAGTAATTGGAAGTCGATCCAAATGGAACGCCTTCGAGAAAAAATGTGTTGAACAAGGCATTCCTCAAGCCCTTATCGAAAGAGTGCAATGCCCAATCGGACTGAATATTGGTGCGGAATCGCCCGAAGAAATTGCGATTGCCGTTCTTGCAGACGTACTTTCACGATACAAGAACATCAACCCATCCTCCACTTCATGGAGAACATCTTATCGTGTTATTTGAAGATGAGATTTCTAAAAAATTTCAATTCTTCAATCGATTCACGAATATCATCGAGGGCAAGATGAGCGGCTTTTTTTGGAAATTTTTCCTCATTTGGATACCATCGCCTCGACAATTCTTTCACTGTTGAGACGTCTATCATTCTATAGTGTAAATACTGGACCAATTCCGGCATCTCTTTTTGCAGAAATTGCCTATCGTTCCAGACGCTGTTACCACACAGGGGTGATGCGCCCGGCGTTGTCCATTGTTTGAGAAAAGCGATGGTTTGGTCTTCTGCTTCCTTGCATGAGACGCCTTCGTTATGAATTCGATCAACGAGTCCACTCCTATGATGATGCAATGTGTTCCATTCATCCATACCAGCGATGAGATGTTCATCAACGACGATAGCTAAATTTGGACCTTCTGCTAAAATATTGAGTTCACCATCGGTCACGATGGTTGCAATTTCTATGATGGATTCACACTTAACATCTAACCCAGTCATTTCAAGGTCGATCCATACGAGTGGTGGATGAGTCTCATCCATCATCCTTCACCTAATCAAAGGCTGCAAACCATGTCCGTTCCACAACAGAGCGGTGACTTGATCTTTCCACAACCGCTGGGGCATTTTGCGATTGAAACTTTGGTTCCGTCTGCCTTTTCAATGGTATCAGGGACGAGGTCGCATTCACACGAAGCACACTTCATTCCAATGACACCCATACCACATGATGAACAAGAATATTGAATCATGAATCGTGGAGGGCTTGAGGGTGTATATCTTTTCCCCACTATTTTTTTGCGATGCTTTGATTCAATGGTTTGAAAAATCACAGCGGTGTGGATGGATTGGACGGAGTCAAATGATGGAAAGAATCGCTACAAGTTTTTGTTTGGTCTTGTTTGTATTACCGATGATTGGCTTCATGATGCCTGTTGGGGCTTCGTATTCTCAAACCGAAGTCATGTGGTGGGAAGAAACCACTGTTGACCGAAATAAAAACGGTATCGGAGATATGATTGAACTTCACAAAGATAGCCCATTTTTCCTCGATGAAGACGGAACGCTACCTCTCATCATCGATTTTGACCACACTCCCACAGAACACGATGTGCGCCTCCTCGAGCGAGAAGTCGATTATCAACACCAATTTGTCCTCAAGCACATCGACGCTCTTGCAGGTCGAATTCATGTCGACAAACTCTGGGATACACTCGACTTGCCGGGCGTTGTTTTGCTTGAACTTGATGGCATCCTCGAAGTTGCAAATGGCGATGCTGCTGTACTTCACGGTGTCGACCAGGCATGGCAAGCAACAGGATACGACGGATCTGGTGTCACAGCAGCCATCATCGACACGGGAATCGATGGTTTGCATGCTTCACTCGACGACCAGGACGATAACCCCTTGACATACGACCCCAAGATACTTGCGTTTTACGACGCTGTCAACAACCCGAGTGCAACAAACGGAACTGAAGTGTTTCCATACGATGACCACGGACACGGTTCACACTGTGCAGGAACCACAGCAGGAACGGGTGCACCCGATTATGAACACGTTGGAATGGCACCACAAGCCAATCTTGTTGGTGTGAAAGTACTTGATGGTGGAGGCTCAGGTTCCTTCGCCACGGTGATGGCTGGCATGCAATGGACAGTTGACCACCGCTACGAATACAATATCCGTGTTGCATCGATGAGCCTTGGAGGGCCCGGAGCTATTGAATGGACCTCGTCAGAAGAGGATAGCGTCAATCGATATGCGAACGAAATGGTTCGTGCTGGGATTGCCCTCTTTATTGCAGCAGGGAACAACGCTGTTTCCGCTCAAATTGGAACCCCAGGTTCTGCTGAGGATGTCATCACCGTCGGTGCACTCGACAAAGATTCCTCCATTGCCATTTACTCAAGCCAAGGGCCAACTGAAGAAGGACGAATCAAGCCCAACATCGCTTACGTTGGTTCGAGTGTCATGTCTGTTGCTGCAAACACGGGGGATGGCTATACCGCAATGTCGGGAACATCGATGGCAACGCCTGGCGCTGCTGGTGTTGCTGCCTTAATGTATCAAGCCAATCCTGATTTGTCACCTTTTGACATTCGAAATATCATGCAGGAAACAGCTACCTACAGACAGTGTCATTACATGGCTTCAAATGAACCATGTGCTGAAGATTTGATTCCTAAAAATCGGCAAAACAACGTCTATGGACACGGCGAAGTTCGTGCACTTGATGCTATCATGGAGGCTGCACAAAAATCGTATATGTTCGATAATTCAGTTCAAATTACCATTACATCCACAGTCTCAGAGGGTGAACGAGTTGAACTACGGACAAATGATGTCATTTCGTTTGAAATTACGGAGGGTGTTGAATCAATCCAATGGCGAAGCAATCATTTGAGAGATGATTGGTCGAATATTCATTCGTATGAGCACACCACGAAAGCCGAATTGTCCGCTATCGATATTGTCCATCAACTTGAACACCTTCCCGGAATTGAACTTCAAGGAAATCATACACTTTCTATACGAGGCATCATTGAAAATGGTACTTCAACAGCATCCACTCCCATCGTCACCGTCAACGTCATGCTTGTCGATGTGGACAAAGATTGGGGTGAAAACGAGTCTGAAGGGTTCCTTTCAAAGTCAGAATTGGTGGCAGCGATCAGCATCTTTGTTGTTGTCCTTCTCATCGGCTTGTTCGTCGTTGGTTTCGCATCAGAAAAAGAAGAGGGTTTGTTTGCTGGAAAAGGTGCCGATGTATTGTTCAAAACGAGTGGGGACGAAACCGACCAATCTTCATCATGAAGAGTTCGCAGCGTCCCATTTCGCCTGAATATCTGAAGCATCGTCAAGACGGCCAACATGAATTTCAGAAATCTCACCGTTCGGCGTGACAAAAGCGAGAGAACCCGGAGATTTTATGCCCAATTCTTCCGCAACATCTGAACCTTTCATGAACACGTAGGTGGTCAAGGTAACTTTAGGGTCCTCTCCATCATCATCGTGTGCATTGGCGGATTCATGCCAATCTTGAAGTGATAATCCACTTGCATTTTCCGCAGGGTCCGTGGACATGACAAGAATGGGTAATTCTGGAATGGTTTCCCAAATGGCAAACATCGTTGTGTAGCATGGATTGTTGCACCATTCAGCTGAGAACATAACGATGAAAGCCTCCCCAGCCATTCGTTGATTATCGTACACTTCTCCATTATCGCCGGTGGTTGAAAATTGAGGGAATGATTCAAGTTTTTCCTCACTCGTTTCATCACTCGTACAACCAGCAAGTGTCGATGAGAGCAGTAAAAGTAAGGTCAAACAGAGGTTGTATCGCATGACCTTAGGAACACAGGCTTCGTTCTTGAAGATATTGGGAATAAGATGCATAAAGTTATCTTGTTTGCCCGAAGTTATTTCTTGAGACTTGATGAATTTTTGTTCATTCGTGTCTTTTTTTTCCTCTCGTTTTGTCGTTCAATCCGAGTCGGCCCAATTGAGTGAAGATGATTGTGCTGATGTAGAGGGAAATTCAAGAGATGGTCGAATTGGTTGCCTAGATGCCGATAGTCAAAGATGGTCTGCCTCAGACGAGAATTTGACAACGGACAGGTGGTCCATGACTGGGCGATGACCCACTTACACATTCGAAAGATTGCATATGGCATTTTGAAAACAATCACTCAAAACATCAAACCTATGCAACAATTCCAAATCGCAGTTGTTTAAATGAACTTACCCTAAAGAACAACCAAGATGCTTAAGTCGATGATGGAAGTCCGTGAAATGAGAAAGAGGTGAGTTAATGAAGTCATTGTACTGGCGAATGGTATTCGTATTGAAAACAAGAAAATCACGTAAAATGAGAAAAAGTCTTGGGTCAAACATTCGTGCAATTGTTACCCAAACCTCAAACGGTCTATATGCGGTAGATCCCGAAGATCTTGAAGTTGGAGAGAAGTTGAGGAAAGGAGGGTTTGGGCTTGATGAAATTGAGCGAATAAAAGCCCTGATTTCAGTTGATTCAAGAGTTCTGATTGTTGGTTCGCACATTGGGTCATTGGTTGTACCAGTATCACGTCACTGCAAGGAAGTTGTCGCTGTCGAGGCCAATCCAAAAACCTTCGATTTACTTTCACTCAATCTCAAGTTAAACAACATTGAGAATGTTGAAACTCACAATATAGCTGCAAGTGAAACAACTGAAACGATTACATTTTTTCTCAACACGGTCAATTCCGGTGGTAGCAAGAGGGCTCCAAAACAATCGCACTTCATGTATGAATACGATAGCCCAGAAAAAATTGAGATACAAGCCCATGCACTCGATACACACCTCCTCAATCATGCCTTCGACCTTGTCTTGATGGATATTGAAGGCTCAGAATTCTTTGCGCTCAAGGGGATGCCAAAAATTCTTCATGGTTGCAAGAGCCTGATCGTTGAATTCCTCCCTCACCATCTAAGGAATGTAGCAGGCGTCGATGCCCAAACTTTCCTCAAACAAATTCCTGAACGATTTACAAAAGTAACGATTCCTAGCCAAAATGTAACCTTACCTCGAGAGGAGGCTCAAACATTGCTTCTCAAGATGTTCCGTGAAGAAAAAGGAGACGATGGCTTAATCTTCCAGGTTGATTGATTTTTTTCATCCATCTGTCGCACTGAAATGCCATGGTATCAAGAGTGATTTGGTTTGCAGGATGGAAAATATCTTGGCATCGGTCATTGTACAACCGTTTTTCCTACCTCCAACATTTGTTGCGAAATGCCTTGAAACCAGCATATCTCGATGAGAGTTGTAAAAATAAGGTCAAACCGAAATAGTATCCTATGACCTTTGGAACCCAAGGTTTCGTGATTGAAGATATGAACAATAAGAAGCATAATCTTATCATGTTTGCCTCGATGTAGTGGCATGAGACTTGCTGGACTTGTGTTCATTCTTGTCTTTTTATCCTCTCTTTTTGTCGTTCAATCCGTGTCTGCCCAATCCAGTGAGGATGATTGTGCTGATGTGGATGGGAATTCAACAGAAGATCGAATTGGTTGCCTTGATACCGATGGTGATGGGTGGTCTGACCCAGACGAGAATTGGACAACAGCACAGGGCGCCGATGTCTGGAGCGAAGACCCACTCCGATGGTCGGATACAGACGGAGACGGCCATTCCGACCAACTCGGAGAAGATTTTGGTGACCACTGCCCAAGCATTTATGGAAAAAGCAAAATCAAATTACGGGGTTGCAGTGATATCGACAATGACTTCATTCCTGATATCTATGACGATGATGCCGATGGCGACGGCATTCGAAACGAACTCGAGCGAGCTGCTTCGTCTGGAACAATATTGTATGACCCGTACAACCCATATTCTGTTCCACCAGATGTTGATATGGACACCATACCTGATGTGCTTGATGATGACAATGATAACGATGGATGGCCAGATGATGTGGAACAAGACAGAGGCTCTGATTACCTCGACCAAGACGAAACACCATTCAATATGTACTTGGGTATGAACACTGGATTTTTCTATCTGGGAGGATTTTCATTCACGACAGAGTATCAAGTTGACCAACCCGAATTTTCTGTGTCTGGTGTGAGTGAAATTGTGTTTGAAGAACTTGTCATTCCTCTTTTGCTCATCCCAGTTTATTTGTCGTTGTATTGGAGCAGGGCTCGAAATTACAAGTATATTTTAAACAAAATTGAGAAATGCTCTGACCTTGAAATCCTTGCCGAACTCGAAACAGAAGTTAACAAAGAAGTCAAAAAACGCAACATCAAAGTGTATCATGGGCTCGTTTTAAGAAATGCAATCGAAGAACGTGAAACATTTCTCGGTAAAGAAGAAGCCATGACCAGTGGCGAAGAAGAATGATCAAAAAGTCATGGAAGCGGAAAAATTCTATTCCAATCACCCCGAACAATCAAAGAGTGCAACGAACCCCAAATGGATAGGCGGAAAAGATGGTCGGCACAGAACATGTCAACATGCTCCCTCAACCAAACAATGTGGTTTGGAAAGGTGTGGTCAATGGACAATCCGTAGAAACATTGGTTGCATCCAATGCAGTGTTACTCGATGTCCTTCGAGACAAAGTAGGCATGCTCGGAGTCAAGCGAGGATGTGACCTCGGCACATGTGGGTGTTGTACGGTCATGATTGATGGCCAACCTCAACTCTCTTGCCTCACTTTCGCTGGTCAATGCAATGGAAAAAAAATCACGACGGTAGAAGGCTTGGCTCAACATGGCCACCTTGCACCAATCCAGGAGTGTTTTGCAACATATGGGGGTTCACAATGCGGTTTTTGCACACCGGGATTTCTCATCTCATCTCAAGCGCTCTTGAACAACAACACTCACCCTACACGCGAGGAAATTGCTTGTGCGATTGAAGGAAATTTGTGCCGATGCACAGGATATCAGCAAATTATTGACGCCATTGAAGCGGCTGCTTCAATGCATCGTGGCGAAATCACTCAAGCGCCAAAAGCAAGCGACCCTCATCCTGACCCGCATCCAATGGGTCCTGATGAACCTTCGATGCCACCAGGAAATGCGAGGTGATGAACGTTGAGTGGGGGATACAAACAGCAACCATCAGGTGTTCGAACCGATGGCAAAAGGAAGGCGGGTAAACTCGTATTCCCTCCACCAGGCAGTGGGGGTAGCGACCCTCAAATGAAAGAACGAGACCTCGATTTCATCCCCGAATCGGTTGGTGGGAGAGAGCCACAACCGGCTGGCTCCCATATTCACGACAGGGTAAGGACAGGAACTTCGGTCGGAAAAGCAACGGCGCTGGTGGATTCGAATGCAAAAGTCACAGGGCAAGCATGGTACGGTGATGATATCCGGTTGTCAAACGAATGCATTGGGAAGATATTGCGTTCTCCACACCACTATGCAAGAATTAAATCCATTGACACCTCAAAAGTTGAAGCACTGCCAGGAGTTCTCGCCGTTGCAACTGGAAAAGATGCACCCCAATCCTTCGGTGTCCTTCCTGTGACCAAAGATGAACACGCTATGGCACAAGACAAAGTCCGCCATGTGGGTGACCTTGTTGCATGTGTTGCAGCAGTGGATGAAGCCACAGCGATTCAAGCACTATCGCTGTTTGAAATCGAATGGGAGGAACTTGAACCCGTCTTCGACCCTAAAAAAGGGCTCGAGGACCATGATGAACCAATCCATTGGAGAGGCAAATATCACCTTGAGTCGACCAATGTTCAGAAGCGTGTGTACCAAGAATTTGGAGACCGAAGCCTCGTAGAGAATCCTCACGCATCCTCACATGGAACATGGAGTATGGAAGGCGTACATCACGGATTTACTGAGCCCCATGCCGTGGTCGCACACTGGGATCCAAACGGCCGATTGCAACTCTATACTCCGCAACAGGTACCGCATTATACTCACAGGGCATTGGCAACCGTGCTTGAAGTTCCAATGCACCAAATCAATGTGATTCGAACTTTTGTTGGTGGAGGTTTTGGAGGAAAATCCGACCCATTCCCCCATGAGATGTGTGCTGCCATTTTAGCAAGAAAATCCGGTCGCCCAGTTCGCATCACGTTTGACCGTGAAGAAGTCTATTGGATAAATCGAGGTCGACATCCGAGCAACATCGAGGTTGGCATGACCTCAGATGATGACGGTCGAATCACAGGCTTCGATATTGATGCTCTCATTGACGGCGGTGGCTTTGCCTCCTTTGGCCACGTTACCTCATATTACAACGGTGTTCTTGCAACCGCACCCTATGAACTCGGCTCTTTTCACTACACAGGTGCACGTGTTTGGACCAACAAACCTGCATCTGGAGCAATGAGGGGACATGGAGCGGTTAACACCCGATGTGCTGTTGAAGCAGGTCTTGACGAATTGGCTGAACAACTTCAAGTTGACCCCATTACCTTGCGATGTGCAAACCTGCTTCCTCCTCACAGTCGAACCATCACCGGATTTCGAATCACATCAAACGGGATGAGGCAGGCTTTGCAAGAAGTTCGCAGGCAATCTGGCTGGGATTCCAAATTTAGAAAGTTACCCCTCGGCAAAGGTATTGGGGTTGGTTGTGGTTTCTTTATTTCAGGTTCAGGCCTTCCTATCCATTGGGACCCAAACAAATTTCCACACGCAACGGTACACATTCAAGTTGATATGGACGGTGGCGTTACTGTCCATACTGGTGCTGCAGATATTGGCCAAGGCTCGACGACCGCTGTTGCCCAAGTGGTCTCAGAAGTGCTTGGTCTTCCAATTTCTATGATTCATGTTCGTAGTCATGAAAGCGACACAAGTCCAGTGGACCTTGGCTCGTATTCAAGTCGAGTCACCTTCATGAACGCCAACGCAGCAATACGAGCTGCATTGGAAATTCGTGACCAATTGCTGAAGGCTGCTTGGGATATTTTGGGATACCATCCAAATGTGCTTGTCATCAATGACCGACGGATTTACTACACACACGACCCTGCCGTCGGAATATCATACCTCGAAGCGTTGCACAAAGCACAGGAAGACAAGGGAGCACTCATCGCATCGGGGTCATATCGTTCTCCTCCGATGGGAGGCGTCCACAAAGGTGCAGCAGCAGGTCTCGCACCTGCCTATTCATTTTCGGCTTATGTTGCAGAGGTCGATGTTGATGTCGAAACTGGATTGATTCGATGCACGAATGTTTGGGCTGCTCATGACTGTGGAAAGGCGCTCAACCCACTTGCTGTGAAAGGCCAAATCATTGGATCTTGCCACATGGGTCTCGGTCAAGTGTTGTCTGAAAAGATGGTGTATGGCCGAACTGGCCATCTCCAAAATGCAAATTTGCTCGAATATAAGATTCCCTCAGTTCATGAGATGCCTCATGTCGAACCCATCATCATTGAATCATGCGACCCAGAAGGTCCATTTGGTGCCAAGGAGGCTGGTGAGGGTCCGCTGCTCCCCATACTTCCAGCAGTTGTGAATGCCGTGTACGATGCCATTGGCGTTCGTTATCGCGACCTACCTCTCACTCCAGATGTTGTGTTTCAAGGCATTGAAAAAGCGATGAAGGTGAACAGTATCGATGACCCTCTCGACTTACCCTCGCCTCGCCTCCAATGTTCACCTTTGCAAGATATTCTGGAACAGCGTGCTCAAGAACATGAAGTTCGAGATAAAAAACGGCAAACATCCGAGGACACAGATGCGTATGTGAATGGTGTTCTGTTTGGGTTTGACCCAAAGATTCCTATGGACCAACAAGTCGAGGGTTGGAGAGAGGCTACTGAGCCAGAACCGGAACAATTAGCGGCGTTGGGACTCGCTGGAAAAGCTTGGTTAAAGAAAGAACAACGACAAATGGAGGGTGGAAACTAATGCTCATGCCTCCTTGTGAATTGCACCATCCTCAATCCTTAGAAGAAGCCATGGTCATGGCAAGGGACCTCACAGGGCGAGGCGAAGCATTCGACTGGGTGGCCGGTGGCACAGATATTATTCCTAACTACAAATGGAGAATCAATCCTAAGCCCCATATCATTTCTTTAGCAGCAGTTGAAGGTGCCACGTTGCTCACATCAACAACCATTGGTTGTATGGTGAGAATTTCTGAGATTGAACATTCGGACCTGGTCCATCCTTTACTCCGTCAAGCGGCTTCAAAAATTGCCTCCTCTCTTATTCGAAAAAGTGCTACTGTGGGAGGAAATCTGTGCTTGGATACGAGATGTTTTTGGTACAATCAAGGCGAAGATTGGCGTCGTTCAATTGATTGGTGCCACAAGGCAGATTGCGGAACTGGAGCAGATTGCAGGGTGATTCCAAATCAAAATACACTATGTGTTGCAACCTATCAAGGAGATTTAGCTCCAAATTTGATGGTTCTTGATGCCGAAGTTGTATTGATTGGTCCACAGGGGGAACGCAAAATGCTTCTTTCTGAATTTTTTATGCTTGATGGAATGAAGAAAAATGTTCTTCAACAAGGTGAGTTGTTGTGGCAAATCCTCCTGCCCGAAACATCCTCGCAAAAAGTAGGTTCATATCAAAAATTACGAGTGCGTGAGTCTTGGGATTTTCCAGAAGCGGGCATTGCATCTGCTTGGCATCCAGGTGATTACGCCTCGCTTCGAGTTGCCAGTACGGCCCTAGAATCTATTCCAAGGCTGCATTCGGACATCGTAGAACAGCACATCAACCAGAACAATGGTGTTGAAATCGCAATGTTTTCGAATGAGATGTACAAGGAAATTAAACCTGTCAACAACACAGCTTTACCACCAAGATACCGCAGGTCGATGATTCGAACATTGACCAAAAGGTCACTCAAACACACAATAGGGGATGAGACATGAGCCGGAAAGTTTTGATGTCCATCGTTTTCCTGCTCCCATTGTTCTTTCCTGTTCAAGCTCAATTTCCAGGAGGTTCGTGGGAATTTGGATGGGAGACAGATATGGAGACCACATACATCTTGAATCTAGAAGATGATTGGGATGTACAAGATTCAATCGAATTCTATGTCGATAATCAACAAAGTACGACCTTGAATTTAGAGATAGAATATGAATTTGATGACGATATAGCCATCGAAATCAGTGGTCCAGAAAGTGTCTCAGTTCCAGCCAATACAAACGAGACATATGAAATTACAATCAGTGGTAAAACAGTCGAAGAAGTTCGGGCATACGGTGCCGATGCATCCATGGAGATTGTGGTTCGAGCAAGACAAACAGCAGGTTCAACCGATGTTCGGACCGAAGAAATCGATGGAGCGATGAAGTTCCCAAGAATTCTCAAACTCAAGCCAACCCTCAACGAACCTACCGACGAGTTGTTTGCAGGATCGAGTGTCCCGGTGGACCTCCTCGTCGAAAACGAAGGAAATGCCAACGATGCGATTTCATCTGCTGAGGCGTCGATACGCAATTGCCCTCATCTTTCGGTGACCAAATTAGAAACATTGGAAAATCAAGTCATTGAGCCAACGGGCGTAAATGGGGGGGTTGGGAAGAACTTTGAATTACGAATTGAAGCGTCCTCAAGCCACCAAGAACGTATATGTGATGTGACGTTAACGATTTTTTCAGAAGGTGCTCAAACCTCTCATTCGTCAACGATTTCCGTTCAAGTGAAAGCTCCGACAACAAATACAGACAAACCCATTTTTGATGATGACGATTCAACCACAAATACAGATGAAAACTCAGCCTTGCCATGGCTCACTTCGTTTGATTTGTTGTTGATTCTGCTTGTTGCATCGTTCTTTGCTCGAAAACATTGAATTTGTTATTTTTTTGATGATTCTTCGCCAATGTTTCTTTTTTAGATTTTGATTTTTTGAGAGGGAAAGTGGCTCGAAATCGAACAAAGAGCGTGAACACAGTAAGGTAATCATTATGAGTGGAGCGATGTTCCGAAGGTTGATAAGAGGGGAGCGCCATGACAGAAGAACAAACATCTAAGTTAAGCCTTGAGGCTTGGCTGATGATAGGTTTTGTTGTTTCACTTCTACTCTCAACCACAATCATTGCAATTGTATCTGCTGGAAAGGATACCGTCTTTTCCCCATACGATACAGAGAAAGAATACGCAAACCAACAACTCACCGAAATGAGGTCGGATTTGGGTGAAGGAGAAACAAATTCAAAAGACCCACTCAATGGACTTGGCTTCACAATTGCCAACACGATGTCCACGCCTATGCTTGTCAATGACTGGAAAGATCCACATCGAACCCTCCTCGTCATTGCTGCTCCAGAAAAACCATTTGATGCTGCAGAAGCGGCAGCAATCCATGCTTTCGTGACCGAGAAGGGAGGAAAAGTCATTCTCGCTTCAAACTCAACAAACGCTCAACTCGTTGCTGAAGAATTCGGAGTCAAGTATTTCGATGCCCCAGTCAAAGAAGACGAAACCACGGGAAGATATTACGAGGTTACCGATAAGGATGATGCTCGAATCAATCCCGACACAAGAAAAATTTGGTCTGTTGCATCGATAAACCAAGATGTCCGAACGATGGGGAATGGTTTCAACAACCCTTGTGAAATCACCGATGTTCAAGCAAGGGAGGTGAACCAATGCAGAATGCCCGTCCTCTTCCATAGGCCAACTGCAATCCAAGTGCTCGACGAACAAGAAGATACCAACAGAAAAGTCATGGTTCTCGCTCACGCCTCAACATCTGCCGAGATCTTAATGGGTAAAGGTTCAGATAATCCTACACTCGGTGAAGGCGAAACAGGCCTGATTGTTCGAATTGATTATCCTGTTCAAGGAGTTCTTGATGAGAAACCAAACAACGATTATGGTGAGGTTGATGTGACGGGGTCTATCGTATTTGTATCAGACCACTCCGTGTTGGCCAACCATCTGTGGAGCCAAGACATCGGTGAAGCAACGGGGAAACAACAATGCACCTCACAGTTGTATGTTGACCATGCACACACCTGCTGGAACTCTGATTCTGAAGGATTGTACAATTCCTATGGTGATACAACTTGGAACGGCAATTCGTTGTTCTTCACCGCGCTGATTCTCGACATGATGGAACTCGACAACACTCAAATGTCGACCACGGTGACAAGTTATTACGAAAATTTCAACGTCGTATTTGATGAAAGTCGACACGTTTCGTCTGCTTTATCAATGCCATTTACCGAGGCTATGGGTGCCATTGTGCTGCTCACGAGCGACGCTGTGTTGAAATGGCTTATCATTCTCAATTTATTTGCGCTTCTGGCCATTGCCATCATGGTTGTGCCAGAAAAAGAAAACTGGCGACATGTCTTTGACTTGACGCGATTTAGAGAACGCCCAAACAAAGTTGATGCATCGATGTTTCAGCAACGAGTACGAAATGCGTTCTTATCCAAAGTGAGGCAATTTAATGACCTCACTCGGGAAGAATTTGCCCGAAAAACACCCGCAGAAGTAATGCAACTTGTGCGAGATCCACGACTGATTGAACTTGTAAGTTCAAACAGAGTCTACTCCAATGATGAATTGAGGGAACTCATCCCACAAGTACGTCGTTGGGGAAAGTAAACAAAAAAGGAGGAAATAAAAATGCAACCCAACCCAGCAGCCCCGCCAGCGCCACCTGCACCTGCGGCACCAATGCCAGCAGCACCAATGCCAGCAGCACCTGCGGCACCAATGCCAGCAGCACCTGCGGCACCAATGCCAGCAGCA
>JAYODQ010000026.1:0-4978 GCA_038106355.1 Candidatus Poseidoniales archaeon
GCAGAACATTGATCAACGGTATTTACGTAATCAACAATTTCACTCATCAGTCGTTCTAGTCTTGCCTCCTTCTGGGTTTTTTTACGAACCATGATAATATATTGTCACGCGGCCATATAGAGATGTGGCGGGATATCCGTGGGCTCCCATCATATCACTACTTGGTTGAGAGAACTTCATTCCATTTGAACGAAGAGCCCCGCCGAAATAATTTTTCATGAAAATCTCGTTGATTGGTATGGGCACAGCGAGTAATTCGCCCCCTGTTGTTGTAACAACCAAGACGTACATGAATGGGTACAAACACTTCAGAATTTGCTAGAGCTGGACCATCTGGTGTTGGTATGGCAACGGTCACAGATTCATGTTCACCATCCCATGTCATCTCAGATGGTGTAGGACATTCAAGATTTGATTCCGATTGCAATCGGATACAACCTTCACTGACCTTCACCACTTTCCAACTATCTCTATTTCCTTCATTCATCCACTCAATGATGTGTTTCATTTGCGACTTTGTTGCTAAACCAATCATGGTTTGTTCCCACCATCCTTCACTACGAGCAATGGTCACATGGTGAATTCCAGGTTGAACTTCACGTGCATCAAGGCTGTCCGCCCAAGTACGACAGAGGTTTTCGAGTCGTACCAGCAGGAGTGGTAAGACACCTACATTCATGTCTTGCATTCGGTAAGGGTTGGCGCATTCCCCTGCGAGGAGGATAGGAAACCGTTCCGATAACGGAGGGGCTGATTGTTGTTGAAGTAATGTCTCAAGGTGTGTGTGTTCATGGTGATACTTTGAAGCATATTCCAAAAGTTCCTTTCGGCCAAGTTCGGTAGCAACATCTTGATGCACTGGCGCTTCAAGTGAGAACACATGGTTTTGTGTAAAGAGAATGGATGTATGTGGGACCAACACTGGCGAATTTGATGAACTGTACGTCCAAAGGCGAGGGTTTGTTTCCATTTCATCACAATCCTATTGCGTAAATGTGGCTACGTGGAGGCATTGCGGACAAGTCACCTTGATGGGCCGTTGACTTGGAATGCCCAAGGCGACCCCACAGGCGGGACAAACAATGGCCTGTTCCACCATTGCTCTTCGCTGCTGGGCTTCCACCGACGGGTCATAATCAAATTGAAATCGGTCCTTGTTCACATACGTTGGTTGAATATTTGGGGGTGCGGGCCGAGGCATTTCCTGGATTGCTTCACGACCAACAGGTGGAGCTGGACGCCCAAGATGGGTTGATTGGGTGTGTACACTTGGTTGAGAAAAAGAAGTCATAAGACCTCGAAGGGTCTCTTCATCCACTCCGTATTGCCGACAAACCCTGTCGATTTCGAGCATTTGGTCGTACCCTCCAAGGCCGAGTAATCGCTGAAGTTCTTCTGCAGGAACTTGACTCATAGAAGGGCTGGGTCGTTTACTCCATTTGAGTTTTGAGGAGGAATGTGCTGCTTAGATGCCCCAGTAGCGTTCGGATTGGGATTGCTTTGCCCTCAAAGTACGAACAATGGTCATGGTCATCCAGAGAATCACGACCCAGATAATAGGGGTTGTGAAATCATTAAGAATTACGGTCACGCTGAATTCATAGCCTTGTTCACGAAGCAATTGGTCTGCAATGGTGAGGGCTGTGTTGAGGAATGAATAAACCACCACACCAAAGACGCTCAAGACTACCAATCTGCCAGAAAATGAACCCCGCTTTAATCGAAGCAACATGAAACCAGCAGTCGATGTGAGGAACGCAATGATGATCCACGCAAGTGATGAATGTACAACATTAAGCCAGAGGACACTCGAAATTTCATCACCTTTGAGAATAGAATATTCTCTCCAACCTTCTGCTACTGCAAAGATTGCACTGAAGAGGGTTGCCGTCCAAAGGAGGGATGAAAACATTGCAGCGTCAGCATTCTCACGCATTTCTTGAATGACACGATTCACCGTTGATTCAAGCCCTGCACCTTTGCTGATGATGTAAAGTCCGAGCAATAGCGGTAAAGCACCGATGACCACACTACCAATCTCGTCGGGGAGCATAATTCCGAGGCCGATAATTGCGGTAATGATACCGAAAGGGATCATAAATTTAGCACGCCATTTCGGATCCTCAAGAGCCTTTACGATGTAGTAATATGTACCCTCGATACCCTTGGATTGCTTGACAATAATTTTTTGAACATGGTCAATACGAACTTGGGACTGAATAATGGGCAGAACACTTTCATCTTCTGCGCCATCGGTCACGAGAATTGCTTCATCCGGTTGGAAGGCGGCAACCACTTCCTCCAATTGGGCAGCGATCGCTCTGTCGGACCGAACACCAACCTTTTCATCGCCCGTGAGAATGGCAATTTCAACATCGTCATCTTCACCCTTTGATTCACTCAATGAATCGTGTTGCGACAGCGCTCCTAAGATGGCATTTGTATCGCTTTCTTCAGGATCGGCAATGCCGAGTTTGAGTGCCGCTGTCAACACTTGTCTGCGTCCAACAACTGGGCCACGGATTGAGGTTTTGATACCCAAATCATTGTCTCTATCAACAGTGAGAACCAAGGTTCTTGTCATGTTCGCCCACCCCCCGCTTGTTACAAGGAAAACCCTTCTTTCATTCAAACCCTTGTGTATGTTGATGAATATTTTGTGTGGTTTGTTCAGCCTTGCTCTCGAAGTTGCACAGCATGAACATCATCTTTGCCAACGGGTGGGTCAATCCATTCAGGGTCGCCAGGTAACACCAAATTGGCACCAATATTCACAAGTTGACTCGCGAGTTGCTGTTGTTTTGCAATGAGTTGTTCCCAGTCCGTTCCATCGTTGTTCCATGCTTTCCACTGCTTCAATCGTCTGTTTGAGCGAACAAGTCTCGCATATAATTTCAGATGTGCTCTCGCCGTGAGGGGCCAAAAGAGCATGAAAAAGATAAAAATTCCAAATGAAGGGAGGTGTGTCACGTATTTGAGAAGAGCATGGCCCGATAGAGCCAAGAAAACTGGGCTGGTTGTATCCAGCAGCAACCAAACTATCATCGATGAGAGCAAACCCCACCACAAAGGAAACATCACCATCGACGAGAGAACTTTGATGCTGCCTTGAAGAGAGTCGTCAACATTCGATTTTTTGGTCATCCACTCGAGAATGCTTTGAGCCTTATACGGCACATAGTTTCCAATCAAAGCCCCCCAAGTGACAAGGCCCAACATCCATACACCCGACCAAAGCCAAGACGCTACGATTTTGAAAAAACCACTTGAGGTGAGTGTTTTGGGACGAGCATCGACATCATAAGGTGAAAGGCCTAGTTGGTCAAGTTGGTCAAAATGTCCTTCACATTCGCTTGCTAACACCTGAGTTTTTTCGGGTTCGTGCAACATCATGTATTCCCACCCTGCACGTATTCGCCGAGCACCAAGAATCGATTCAGCATACGTCAGCCGAGAAAGAGAAACACCTGCTTGTCGTTGTTTTTCTGCGTACACGACACTCCGACCTTTCCAAATGAGCGTCCTTTCCTCCCACGATGTCTTTGACAAGTTCGCCCGTTTCATCTCAATTTCAATGGATGATGTGACGTCATCAACCCACTTCTTTTCGAGTTCAACTTGCTCTGGAACCACGGGGAGTTCCATTGGGCGTTCAAGGACAATAGCTGCCCTTTCACGAAATCGATTTGAATCAGAATAATGAAGGCCAATGGGAATAATTCGTGGTTGAGGATAGCCATACTCCTTTGCAATTTGAATTGCTTCCAACATAACCCTTGCTGCCCCCGACCGAATTTTTTGGACCCCCGATTTTCCGTGAGTGTTTTCCTCGGGAAACATGAGAACCTGCCCGCCTTTGGCAATTTCATGAGCCACCATGCTCAGCAGTTCAGCATTTTTGGGACCGAATCTGAATGAGGCATCACTGTCTTTCGAAGTTCCAATGGCTACAACTCCTGCCATTCTGAACAAGAGGCCAACGAACGGAATTTTGAACAAATTGTGTTGAACCAAAGTCGTTAACTTCCCCGATAAGCAAGAGGCCATGATCATCGGGTCAATCAATCCATTTGGATGCCATGTGATGAACAAGACTCCAGCATCATCTGAAATTTGTTCATCATCGACAACATTAACCTCTCTGAACCAGATGTTTGTGAGAAATCGAAAGAAAGTTCTGAAGATTCGATACGTCATTGAGACGACATCTTTCGGTGACGTCGTCGTTCCGCTCTTCATCAAATGATGTTAGAGGAGTTCGGTTTTTATGACCATCTCCATTATTGACCAACATCTTGATTTTTGTCCTTACTTGTCGGGGCTTGAAGAATTTCAGAAGCCGTCGTTGTTTTTCTCCAGCGTTGTGCAGCACGGATGTATTTGAGCGGATGGTCCATCCAAGGTTGGTCACAGGTTCGATTGTCTCCTGGAAGAACAGGGCAGTTGTGGTTCACCTTGAGTTTAGCACAGCCAGCAGGAGTGTATTCATTGGCATACACATGGTCAACTTGGTACGTGGTGGTCGCTTCTGAGAAGTCGGGAGCGTTTCTGAAAAATTCGACAGTTGCCTGCTTTTCAAGAGCCAATGTGGCAGCCATTGAGGCCAAGAACAATCGTCCGAAGTGATTGACGTTAACGCCCATGCCCAACTCTTGGATGATTTTTTGCATGCATGGTGGCCAATCATCTTGATTCGCATCGCTCATCGACAAATATTCGGTGGCTTTTGAAGACAACAATTGGCGTACCATTGCTACTGGTTCAGCAAGGCGTACCGCGAGTTCTGTGGTCACATCTTGAATCTTTGATAGAGCGGTAGTTTCGATATCTTGTTTAATTCGTTCGCGTAACAATCGAGCTAACTTTTCGGATGAAGTGTATGTTTTTTCTTGATGAAGGTGAACCCAACCCTGATCAATTTCCACATTGGGAAGTCGCCATCTTGGCCCTGTAATTTTTGGGCACACTTCAATGAAAT
>JAYODQ010000026.1:5078-26689 GCA_038106355.1 Candidatus Poseidoniales archaeon
ACATTGGGAAGTCGCCATCTTGGCCCTGTAATTTTTGGGCACACTTCAATGAAATCGATGAGACCAATTCTCCATGTCGTGTTGGATTGTTGCAGACCTACCGCCCCATATCGATAATCTTGGGTGATGGGTTGTTGCGTTGATTGAATATTCTCGATGGATGAGAAATATGTGCGTGCAACAATTTCGAGATTCCGCTCATCTTGTTTCAGTAATTTCTCTGCTCTCGTCGCCTCTGCTTGGGCCCAACGAGATATGAGGCGTTCATCTTCAGATGCACACACGACGAGTCGCGCATAATAGAAGGAGAACGCTTCTATGACTCGACCTTCTTCGGTATGAATATCAGCGGCACTCACTTGAACCCCTTCGTTCGATTCAATGGTGTCGACCAGTCTGCCCCGTGCTCTCTTCCTTGCATCCTCCATCATTCCTCCTTCGAGCAACTCATCGAAATCGATACGATGCGTGGAAGCCAATTTTGCTATGTAAGAGCTGGCTTGGGGCAAGAAAGGATACCGTGCTAATGTGACTTCCTGCTCCACAACGGGAGGTGTCACAGGGACGGGCATGAAAAGCCCACAGCACCCACAGGCTATCAACTTCAGGTTAAGGGTTGTTTTGAAAAATACGAACCCTACCCACAACCATGGCCCACCCAACTCTTGAAGACCTTGTACGAATTCAAGATGAGGTGCGTTTGCATTTTGGATGGTCACTTGATGCGGACATTCACAGTGCTGAAACGATGGCCGAAATGTTTCGTGGCGACCAGCCCTTTGGGGTATCACTGTGGTCTTGCGAGGTTCGCGATGATGTCTTGCATTATCTTCGATCTAAAATTCAATCCTGTCAAACATTGGTCTTTGTTGGTGCTGCAGTCGAGTCTGAAGATCTTGTTGGACTTCAAGAAGTTGGGACTGAATTCATCGTTGCTGATGGTGCCATCGGAGCATGTTTGGAGACGATTTCACCGTTATGTGTGATTTCAGATTTCGATGGCCAACCTTACCTCGATAAAGCAGCCGGCTTTAACATTCCATTTGTTCTCCACGCCCATGGCGATAACACTGAACGATGGATGCAAACCTTTGAACGATGGGCCATGCTCAACAACCCTCCTCAAATTGTCTTGACGCATCAAACCCCTCGCTACATTGACGGCTTGCATAATGTGGGGGGATTTACAGATGGAGACCGCGCGGTTTGTTTTGCGTATTGGTGTGGTCTCAACCATCAAAACATCAAATTCATTGGCTATGACAAACATTTGGTTGGCCGGTGGTCTGGCCACACCACCCCCGAACAAAAGTTGGAAAAGCTTGAGTGGATGGATTCAATTCTCAACTTGTTTTTGTGTTATAAAAATAAAGACGAGCCTTCAAATGCAATCTCTACATAGACTAAGTGATTGTGTGATTTCGAAACAAGTGATTCTTTGGGTCCTCGCTCTCATCATTGTCAATACGACGTGGGTATTTGTATCTGATTCTGAAGCATCGTATGAAATCAATTCATCATCCCAAACAGAAGCGCAAAGAGAAGTGAATCTAGCGGAATTTTTTGGGTTCTCCAAACCCATTCCTTCGCGATTAGAAATGACATTTTATCCAAGCGATACTGAAAATCGTACATTCTCGTATTCACTAGGGAACGCTGAAACATCGATTACACAAGGTACAGGTGAAGCACCAACATCAATGGTATGGAAAGGAGATATAGAACCAGGAGAATATCTCATGAATTTTGACTCTACTGGAGGTGTGACAGCTGATCAAACGCTGTACACCCAACCCTTCTTGCCCTACAGGGTCAGTGGGCATATCGTTGCCACTTTGTGCCTTGTTGCTATTTCATTTGCTGAAGTTGCTATCAAAGGATTTCTTCAATCAAGAAAGCATCCCCCCTCTGCAGGTGCATCATCATCCGAACAGACCGAAATCCAACCAAACGATACATCAGCGTATCATGAGGATGAACCATCACCTTGGAGAGACCCAATTCTTCTTTGATTACAAAAAGTCAGACAACGTTAATTGTTTGACTTTATCGTTGTTGAACAACGAATCCGTGCTCGACATCAGCCATTCGATATTTTGTCTCGTGTAGAGGTCAACATCGTAACGGTCCATAACATACTCCATGACTTTCATGTATTTCCGTACAGCACCCTCAGAAACTGTGAGAGCAAGGTTTCCATTGCAATCAACGCTGTCTTTGAGTTGAAATTCTTGTTGACCCGAATTTCGGGCACCTGTTTTTCGTTGAATGCATCGTCCGGCAAGTGGCATTCTACGATAGGAATGACCACATTTCACGCACCGAATTTTTTGCCGTGCGTACGCATTTAGGTTCCCCCGCAAATCAGGAAGGAAGTGCGAACGAATAACCGCAGACGCAACGACTCGAACATCGGTTGAACGTAGTTTATGCCCGAGTTTCAGTTGTCCATTCATTTTGTCCTCCATTGTTTCAAGAGTCTTGTAAGCAGAAAATTGGGGTCCAGCATCCAGCGCCGCACAATCATGCGTGTATCCATATCCCCGCAATGCACCGATGGTCTCTAGTCTATGTTCCACCAAGTCGACAAATGGAAGGACATCCTTCGGATGTGGTTGCTCGAGGGTTTTTTCATAAAATAAACTTGAATAATACCAACTGGTATCCACATTCAATGCTTCCTTGTCGACTTCTGTTGGATTGAGCCTTGTGGTCAACACAAGTGGAGCATCCATGAGTCCTCCCCTTCCAGAAGGTAGAATATCTCGGCTGAAATTGAGTAAGCCATCTAACAGAAGCAAAATGGCATCTTCATCACCATCACAATTTCTGCGTTTTGCAGCATGAAACATCGGATGAGCAAAACCTCCGGAAGAATCAGTCCATCCTATGATTCGAGACAATACACCTCCTGAGGTGTGAGGTGCAATGGCGCAAATGAGTTGGCCGATCAAATCTTCATCAACACTGACGTTGTAATACGCTGGCAAATCGTAATACCGAACGAGAAGGTCATCGATGAACTGAGCTGTACGAACAAAGAAATTCACTGCATCTTTGGCAATGATAAAATCCTGGGGATAGATTTCAAGCATTTGCGAGTCATTCTCGAGTGGCTGTCCATCAATATCATGGGTGTACCCTAATTGCCGAAGTTTTTTCCATGATGCTCCAATTTCTTTTGGCATAAAATGAGTGACGGGGACATCACTCATGTCGTATCGGATGGTGCCATCTCGAAACACCGGCAAGTCGTGTACGGCTCTCAAAATACCTTTTTCAATGGCCTCGGGGGTCTGACTTTCGCTCTTCAGAGATTTTGCACATTTGATGGTGGAAGGGACATGATCGAGATTGAGGCGCAATCGGGCATGCTCAACGATTGCATCAAGTGGTATAGTTTGAATCTCACCACGTCGACGTCCACTCATGTCCCGTTGATTATTTCCTTCTGTTCGTCCGAAACATGCTTCACCAATTGAACCTGGTGTTGCATTTTGAGCAGCGTTGTGATGGCACCGAATGAATGGAGAAGTCTTACCGCAAACCGTGCATGTTCGCCTGCCGACTTGAACTGAAATTGATTTTTGCATGAGGGCATTTTTCAACAATCGTTGATTTCCACCAGTCAATTCAATGGGGAACATGGCATGAGTATTTTGTGCTTGTATTCGAGGTGCAGCCTTTTCTGGACGACCCATACGTGCTCCAATTCGCGTTGGAGCAGCATGCTCCCATCGATAACCCGAAATCTCTCGAACGAGGAGAAGTGAGCCGTGTAGCATGTCTTCGTCCTTGGTCTCGAGTGCCCGCAAAAATTGTTCGGCATCAGCGGGTCCGGTATCAAGAATTTCCATTGCAGCATTTTCTCCGATTCGCTCTGTTTCCGCAATTGTTTTTCCCGCTTGTCGGGCCGATGTTTCAGCAGCAATTCTTCTATCCCTTCGTTTGAGATTCAACTGGGATTGACGTTGTGCTTCTTGATCGATCACCCCTCTTGCATGATCAAGGCTTTCAAGATAGGATGAAATGATGTTCACACTATTTTTTGTCAACTGGATGGATTGCCCTTTGCTTGAAAAACCGAGTCCATCGAGCAACGCTTCCCATCCTTGTGTAAGGACAATATCATCGCCATCATGATGATGTTCAAGTCCTAAGGTGAGCAAAGAAGCTTTCACAAAGCCATGGATATGCAAAGCCCATTTGGTTGAAATATCTAATCCGAATTGAGGCTCTTTTGGACGAACGTCAATCCCAATTCCAGAGTGAATACTTTCGTAGTCAAGGTCGGTTTGCAACGATGCAAAATTTTTCGCGCTCCATCCTTTTGCTGCATTTGGTATCCGAAGGGAGGGATTATGTTTCTCTTCAATGTGTGAATTCTTAAGCACCTCGATGAGGGGAAGGAGCCATTGAGCAGGATAATCCTTGAACCATGGATTGTATGGACTACAGAATGATGTTTGAAAGGTCGTAGCACATGCACAATATTGGGTCCAATGAGGTTTGAGACGTTTGAGAAAATTATGCCAATTTCGTTTGCACATCGTACCTTCATATGAATTGTCATCAATTTCCGATGGAATTCCATTCGGAATGTCGTTCTTTGAGAGTCCAAAAATCGAGCATAACGAATCAACATCCTTCTGTGAACGCAATTTTTCCAGAATATCGCTTGCCCACCAATCCGTCGTGTATGCTGAAGGAACCAATTTTTTGTTGTTTTCAAGAAACTCTCCAAAGCCCAGAACCAACTCACCGTTGTCCCAAATGCTCAGTACATCACGTTGGATATTTCGAAACGAAGGAGCATCATTTGTTTGAAGAAAACGACCATCCTGAAGGATGAGCCATGGCCCTTCACAATCTGTGCTCGGCGTGACAGCACATGCTTTGCCCGGCCGTTCGATTTTCATTTGCGTGCCAATGGTCAAGAAATCATCCATGGCATACATTGTTGCTGGATTCACCGAACCTGCAGCAAGTCCCGATGGTCTCGCCCTTCCGTATCGCAATCGAAAACCTCCTCTTGCCGAAGGTTCCCCAAAGACTGGTCGACCTGCGATGATGTCTTTCATGAATTTTGTAATGGGTTCAGCAACCTTGGATTTGAATTCATTTTTTTGTTGTTGGATTTTCTCTGATTTGCCACGGTTTGCAAATACCCGGATGAAATCCCATCCTGGAACGTTGAGCCGAGTTGTATGCTTTTCGATTTTTGGTGCCTTCAGGCACATGCCTTCTCCGATGACAAGCAGAACTCCACCGCGGATTCGAGTTTCATCGATGTTTCTGACCCTGCCGTACCCTGCACATTCAATACGCTCGGTGGCTTCACCGTTGATCATCACAGGGCATGCCCGAACAATATCATCGATTTCAGCGGGTGAGGGTCGATATTGTAAGTTTCCTCGATACAAACCAAATTCTTCCTTGACGCGCTCAACCTCGGGGTCCGTTGGCTCATACCTTCCAATGTTGAGTTTCCGCCGAATCATGTCGGCGATGAGAACACCGAGTGCTTGCGCCGTCCCTCCTGCTGCTCGAATTGGCCCAGCAAAGTGAAGGCTAAGGAATTGAGAACCGTCGAGATTGTTGAGTAAACGAACTTCACTGATACCTGCAAGGGGTGCAACAAGAACGGCTTCAGTCAAAATGGCAAGGCCTACGCGGAGCCCAACATCGATGGATTTCTGTAGGTCATAATCCATGCTTCGAAAATCTTCAGCGACCTTTTCTGCCATCATAATCGCCGTTGTTTCACGGTCATATTCGAGCAGAGCAGCTCGAATTTCATCAGCAATGGAATGCCCTTCGAGGTGGTCAACGAGTAATTTTTCACACCTGCTAGCGAGGTCAGCGGCTCGCGGAATTTCAACATCAAGCGAGGGGTCAAGCCCTTGCTTTCGTGCAGCTACAGCAATGTTGTATACTTCATCGGCACGCTCATCCATCCACAAGGAGTAAGCGTCCATTTCATTGACAAAGCGTTCTTCATCGTAGGGCAGAACTGGGGATGCACCCTTGTTCGATGAAGTTGTTGACATATGCTCAATGGTGCACAGAATCGACCCTTTATCATCCGTATGGTTGGGAAAAATGGAAAATATATGAAGTAAAGTTCATGGTTTTTCGTTGCATACCCGTATCATGCCTGTTCATGACGAAGTCATTTCGCACCCGCATTGGTCAGAATTAAGGCAATATGTGAGTGAGCTTGCATTTCTCGATGGTGGTCATGACGAAGCCTTCACCTTAGCAAGTGGCCGGACTTCTCGATGGTTTTTTGATACCAAGCCTGTGATGATGCATCCCGAAGCAGGCCAAATCGTTGGAACTCTTATCAACCTACGAGCAAATACGCTTGGTGTTTCGTTTGTCGGGGGACTTGAACTAGGGGCAGTTCCACTCACTGCTTTGGTCATCGCAACAGCATCAAAAGGAGCAAAGTTGAGAGGCTTTATGGTTCGAAAAGAACCCAAAGGTCGAGGAGGAAGAAAAACACAAAACCCCCCGGGATTTGAGGGTTTTTCAATGGCCGAAGGAGGTTCAGTTCTGTTGCTCGAAGACGTGACCACAACCGGAGGCTCTGCTATCAAAGCTATTGAAAGAATACATAGTGAAACCAAATGCAAAGTGGTGTGTGTACTGAGCATTCTTGACCGAGAAGAAGGGGCAAAAGAAGCCTTTGAAGAAGTTGGAATACCATTCGAAAGCCTTCTCTTACGTTCTCACATCACTGATGAGTGAAGTGATTCAGATGATGGAGGTATTTCTTCCTGCGCAACTTAGCGTGGCTATCCAATTGGCTCATCAGGTCGACCCTACTGCTCCAAATGGGTTGAATTTTGTTCATACAAAAGACTCGAAACCACTGAGCACCCCTTGGCAAGTTTCTGAATATAGGGGCAGGTTGCTTCAAGAACACACGTTGCCGGAGGGGCCCATTCTCGATTGTGCTTGTGGTAGCGGCATTCAACTTTCAGCACTTGGCCATGTTTTGCAACGGCCTGTGTACGGCATAGAACTCGATCGAGAAAGAGCCATGGCTTCAGCAAAAAACATCCAAACCACGCATGATTTTTTTCATCAACAACCACAACCTTGGTTTTCAAAAAGTAAAGTGTTCGTTGGGGATAGCACGGATGCAGACGCTATCTGTTCGGTTGGAAACATTGAGAAGCAGAGCATAGCCATGCTCTACATCGACCCAGCCCGACCAAGAAATTCCAGAACACACGGCATCGATGAAATGGAGCCACCACTCGATAAAGTGCTGAAGGCATGGCATCCATACCTTGCTCTGAGCGAAGGTTTTCCAGCACTTTGTTTTGACCTTTCACCACGCCTTTCTGAAGACCAACGTAAAGAAATCGAGGGTATTGTTCTTTCATGGTATCCTCAAATACCTATGATTTGGCAATGGTCATCGAGAGGTGGTGGTCGAACGGATAGGCTCATGCTTTGGGCCGGTTGCATTGCAAACGAAGGATTTCATCGACGATTCATTCGATACCCTCCAGATCAAACTTCTCCCTTTGTCATTCGCACCAAACGAATCGATTCACGCCCCCCTATTCTCGCTGAGAACGTACGTATTGGCGAATACATTTCGATTCTTGATACCGCTCTTGTTGAGTGCCAACTTGCTCAAGAATGGCTGAACACCAAATTTGATGATGCCTACGCGTGGCTTCAACCAAGTGGAAGACGTCCAATGATTTGTCATTCAAGTGAATGGTCACTTGACAAAAGTGAAGAATTCTTGATTCAGTCATCAGGTAAAGTCGTAGCACAATTTGAGCAAAAGATTGAACCGTCAACCATCAAAGATGTTGCCTCTTGTGCAGCCGCTCACGGAATTGGAAAGTTAACCCTTCGAATCGAAATGGACCCAGAGCAACAACCCTTGATGCAAAAAGAACTCGACGCCTCTCTCAATCCGACGCAAGAATCTTGCTCAGGTTATGTTGTCCAACACCCGGGCAAACTCATCTATTATCTGTGCACATTTGAAACAAAATAATTGGATTACACCATCGTTTTTTGTTCAAAAAATGAACCTCCATGAATCGCGGTCTTCATATAGAGGTTGTCGGTCGGAAGCCTGCATCACATTGTGAACGCGTTGCATGGTGAATGAAATGGCACGTCCAAAAGAAGATGAACTTGGCGATGATTTTTCTTATATTCTGCGTATGGCAGATACCGACATGGATGGTCTAAAACCGCTTGCTAGTGCCCTCACATCCATCAAAGGTGTTGGCCACCGCACTGCAATTCAAATCTGTAAAAACACAGGTTTCGACCCAGCACGTGCTGCTGGATTTTTGAGTGTAGAAGATCAAGAAAAGCTTCGAGAATCAATTGATGCCTATGCCTTCGGAGCACCTGCATGGATGCTCAACCGCGAGCGAGACCTTGAATCTGGGGATGACCTTCATCTTGTTGGGCAACAAGTCAAATTCACATTGAAGGACGACATCACTCGCCTTCGAACAATCAAGTGTTATCGAGGCGTCCGACACGCTTCAGGCAACAAAGTCCGTGGACAACGAGGTCGTTCGAATGGACGTGGTGGATTGACACTCGGAGTCAACAGAAAGAAGTGAGGAGTGGGATAAACGATGGGAGAACCAAAATTTTCGCGACCAAAATTCGACACACCTTCACACCCTTGGAAGGCCGACCGAATCGAAGAAGAGCATGAGATCAAGAAGAAATACGGCTTGAAAAACATGCGTGAAATTTGGAAGGCAAAATCCCAACTCCGCCGCCACCGACAACAAGCAATGCGACTTATCGGTGTTGTTGACACAACGGAAGGGCACGGACTTCGAGAAAAGAATGATCTTCTCAATTCCCTTTACAGCAAAGGCCTCATCTCACAAAATGCCACACTTGACGATATTCTCTCGTTGGAAACTGAAGATGTTCTCAACCGAAGGCTCCAAGCACAAGTGTATTACAAAGGACTTGCATGTTCGCTCAAGCAAGCACGACAAATGATCACCCACGGTTGGATTTGTGTTGGGGAACAAAAAGTCACCATACCTTCGTTTCAAGTTTCTCGTGATGAAGAGGAAATGATTCAATGGCATCCATCCTCACCAGTAGCAATAAACCCTGACCACGAAATTCGAAAGGCGATTGAAGGTCGTCGAGAAAAGGCAGAATACGCTCACGAAGAGGTTGACCCAGAAGCCACTCAAGAATTTGCTGACGCCGTTGTTCAAGGTGCTGAGTCAGCCCCATCCGCAGATAATGTAGGAGGCGATGAATGATGGCCCACAAAGCAGTTGTCAATATTTTCAGTTCATACAACAACATCCTCATGACTGCCACTGATGTGACAGGCGCTGAAACAATCACCGCGTGTTCGGGTGGTCAAGTGGTCAAGAAAGGCTCAGACAAAGGTGGCCAATTCGCAGCCACAAGAGCGGCAGAACGAATTGCTGATGCTCTTCGAGAAAAAGAGTTCACAGAACTTGTTGTGAAGTACAGGGCCGCTGGCGGTAACAAATCCAACAACACAGGTCCAGGTGCACAAGCAGCCATTCGAGCACTTACCCGAGCTGGAATGAGCGTGACACGAATCGAAGATGTGACTCCAATTGCACACGATGGTACGAAGAAGAAAGGCGGTCGTCGAGGTCGCCGAGTTTGATTTGAGGTGAAATCATGGATGCAAAAGTTGTTGATGGCTGGCCCAAAGGTCATGAAATTCGAATTTTGATCACAAACTCTGACGCAGCACAGGTGAATGCCATTCGTCGTGCTCTTATTGCTGATGTTCCAAAACTTGCCATCACCAGAGTTGACTTCAATCAAGGTGTAAATGAAAACAACAAAGGTGACATCGTTGAATCTGTCAACGTTCTCCCAGATGAAGTGTTGGCTCATCGACTTGCAATGATTCCAATCCCAACATTCTTGGATGAGGGTTTTGCATTCCCAGACGAATGTGAAACTTGCATCAAGGTGGTCGAATCCGACCGCGGATGCCCGAACTGTCAAGTGTTGTTTACGCTCTCTGCATATGGCCCATCGACAGATTCTGACGAAAAGTATCGAACGATTTATGCTGGCGACATCACAACCATTTCTGATCCAATGTACGAAATCCGAGAAGAACACAGGAGAATTCCAATCACTATCCTCTCAAGAGGTCAATACCTTGAGTTCTATGCCTTTGCAGTTCTTGGACGAGGCCGAGACCACGCAAAGTGGTCGCCCGTTGCAGCTGTTGGTTTCCGACCACTGAAGTCAGCCATTTTGAACAATGCAAAGAACGCAGAAACACTCTTCAGTCTCAATCTTACAACTGCTGACGGAACAAAAATTGACAAGAATTTGTTTGGCAGTGACAAGAAAGTTTCCAACATCGACCATATCATTGATCTTGAAAAAGCGATGCACCAAGTTGGACCAGGAACAGGACGAGAAAACGACTTTAACAACGCCATCGAACTAAGCGAAGTTGAAGGTTCTTACATTCTATCCTTCGAAACCGATGGAAGTATTGACCCGGTCACGGCCTTCAACCAAGCAATGATTGAACTCAATGCTCGCTTTGACAACCTTGGCAAAGAAATCGCTGATGCATTCTAATCATATTCTTGGCGTGAATTTCATCAGCCTTATGGCTATGAATACAAGTGGGTGACTTGATGATTGAGGTTCATGCGGGCGGACATATCACATTGATATTCACTGTCGAAAAGCAAGAACGCTTGTATAGGGACCAAGGCAGCAGAGGTATTGGATTTTCAATCGACAAAGGTGTCCGAGTTCGAGTTGATCGAAGAGACCCGAAGAGCACCATTCCATCTTCGGAATATAGCGTCGGCACAGCCCCAGACGAGCCTCTTCAGATGGAGAAGGGTCGGTGTACATTCACAATACGTGACATGTATGGTCAATTGATTGATGATGCTTCGATGTATGAATTGTTTACCGAAGCATGTCTTGACATCGGCCTCATCAAATCACATGAATCATTTGCATTCGAGATTGATATTGAGTGTCCCATGAGTCAAGGATTTGGGATGTCTGCAGCGGGTTTAATCTCTCTTGGCAAAGCGATTCAAGCTTCAACCCGGAGAGGAACCCAAGAGCAATTTTTGAAAATAGCCCACAGAATTGAACGAATGATGAGTGGGGGGTTAGGCGATGTGCTCGGTGCTTCTGTAGGAGGCGTGGAGTTACGTCTTGCACCCGGTGCTCCGGGATGGCCAGGAAAAGCGATTAGTTTCGGCCTTGAGGAAAAAATCCTGCTCGTTTGGAACGAATCCGAAAAAAGACATACGTCAAAATACATTGATGATGAGCAATGGATGACAAAAATCACCACCGCAGGCAATCAATGCTTGAGTCACTATTCTGCTCGCGATTGGTCCGAACAGAGGTGGGATGAAATTCTGTTGCATTCAAAGCAATTTGGAGAGCGTTCAGGTTTAGAATCTGAACCGATAAGGCGAGATTTACTCAATACAATTCAATCGTGTATTCAACAACATGGACTATCCGATTTGGTCGAATCACGTTTATGCATGCTTGGAAATTCAGTTGTTCTTGTGCCCAAAACGTTGAATCAATCGACCGAAGACTGGCAAATCGTTCTCGAAGAATCCGTGCTTCAACATGGTTTGAATGCGATGATCGCCCAAATTACGCCTCTAATGTAATGCCTAATTCGGTTGAATCGAGCATCAGGACACCAGGCAGATAAATGTTGGAACTGAAACCATGACTAAACATGATGGCCCCACTTCCCCATTCATCACAATAACGCTTCATTTGCTTCTCGGTTTTTTTCATTTGAAATCTTACATCTGCACCGTAGAAGTGTTTTGCATCAATCCACGCTACGGGCACACCGTTGATGACCACATGGTCAAGAAAAAGAATGTCAGGTGTGTTGATTGACCTTCCATGCTCTTGGACTTGTTCCTTTACAAGTTCCGGTTGTCTGCGAAGTCGGATGCCTTTTGATTCAAACCAATCAGCAATCTTGTCTTCAAATTTATCTGCTTCTTGGTGACGTTCGGTTTGGTCGACATTGGCCACATTGTCAGCTTTTTCAGCTTCCTCAAACTCTTTTCTCTCCCTCTCTTTGAATTTAGAAGGCTCCCTCAGCGTGTCACGAATTCTCGATTTGCTCCACCCCTTCCTTTCGAGAATTGTTCGAAAGATGTTCATGGGTGGAAAATCAAAATTCTTTGATAGTTCGACCACAGATGTGCCTTTTTTGTATTCTGCATACATTTTTGCACCCATACTCTGCATGATTCGATGAGAATACACCGATTTCTCCTGCAGAATAGCTTTTCGAAGAGAAAGTGCTTGTTCAATTGTCATCGAGGAGTTTGAAATAAATTCTCGAACTTGTTCGTAACGCTCTCCATCAATCCACCCCCACTCGCCTTTGACAACAACAAACGATGCTACTCTTGCCTCTTCCTCAAGTGAAACGGGATTTGTTTGAAGCGAAAGTTCATGATGACCGATGGATTCAAGCCCATCTGGAATTCCAGTAAGCGATGGTTGAATAGCAAATCGTTGCATTGCTCTTTCTTGATAGGCAATTTCAGTGTTCTTGTGCCTTTCTTGAAGTGTGGCTTTCGAGGTTGTTCCGTATTTTTTGTTCTTTTTTCGCCGGTTCTCGTTTGATCGACTTGACGAACGGTTGGGTTGTTGTCGCCGAGGATGATCCATAGGGGGTTCTCATGGCTGACCGTCTTTGAACTCTCGGGATGCTAAGAAAGAACGCAACGACCATGAATTCATATTTGATTAAGACGACCGTCGTCTATGACACGACGATATGCATCGGTTTTGGTCATCTCCTTGTATTTGATCTCCTTGAGTGCAATTATATTTTCACAACAAGAAATTGAATCCCCAGAATTTCTTGAATCATTTTCAAATTCTCCATCCTCGCACAACAGTACCACAAGAGGTTGGTTGGCATCAGCAAGTGGGGATGCAGACATCGTCTTCAATGATATTTTGACCGTCTCTTCCGATTTGATCCTCGCCGCTGGACATTTCCAGCAAACATTCTTTTTCAACGGGGAAATTTCTGGTCACACTTCGAACGATACCCAAAACTCTCCTCAAGATATGTTGCTCGCTTGGTTGCATTCCAATGGCACATGGAATCGTTCCATGAGCATACATAGTGAAGGTGTTGACTCCATCGCAAAAATAGGACTCTTTTCGGATGGAGATATTGCTCTTGCTGGTCATGTTTGTATTGGAACCTATGGACTTGAATGCTCCTTTGACCCTGAACCACTTACTCCAATTGAAAAATTCACAATCGATGAGGATGGTTTTGGCATCGTTGGTCGAATGTCACCGGACGGAATTTGGAAATGGGTGCAACCTCTCTATTCAGAAAGTGAATCCTATGTTGTTGACATGATTGTCCATTCGGACGATACGGTTTCGGTTGCTTTTCAACACTCAACTCCACTCATCGTTGAAAATCAATTCTACATCGTCAACGATGGAAACAGTGTCCTCTATCTTCGATTAAACGAAGGAGGTAATGTTTCCCAAACGATTCAATTTTCCTCAGGTTCATCCATATCAGACCATGGATGTATGGCCTCCTCGAGTGATGGATTTGTGTATCTCGGTTTAACATTCCAATCCCAAATTAATGCAGATTACGAGCTGTACAACTCATCGGGTGGTTCAGATATTATCATCTCAAAGATCAACGAAGAGGGCATCCTTTGGAATGCAATAGGGGGTGGTGCGAGTGATGAAATCATTCAAGATTGCATTCTATCCCAAACGAATCTCCGGTTCGTTGGAAGTTACTTTGGAGCACCTACATTCGGAAGTTTTACCCTTTCAAACGCTCAGTGGATTGACATCTTCGATGTTTCATTGAATGAAAATGGAGAATGGTTATCTGCACAAAGTTATGG
The DNA here is from genome assembly GCA_038106355.1 of Candidatus Poseidoniales archaeon. Lineage (GTDB taxonomy): Archaea > Thermoplasmatota > Poseidoniia > Poseidoniales > Poseidoniaceae > Poseidonia. The sequence continues at coordinate 19,025 of JAYODQ010000026.1, forward strand.
TGGCATTGGAAAGGATACCGCTTCCCATTTCGTTGAAACATCTCAAGGTGAAACGTATTTTGCAGGAACAACAACCTCTTCAATTTCATTTGGTTCAACCACACTCGCCGATTTAAGTTCAGGTGACGATTCAGATGTCTTCCTTGCTTTGCAGAAATCCGATGGTTCATGGGATTGGAGCATCAACGCTGGAGGAAGTGGATACGATCTCCCGACAGACCTTATTCTTGGACCCACAAATGACCCCGTTATGGCGCTCACCACCACCAACGATGGCGTGTTCGGGCCCAATGATTTCACATATTGGGGTAGTGGCTCAAATGCGATGATGTGGCTATTTGGAAGCGACAGAGATGACGATGGGATTCTTGATGGAGAAGACAATTGTCCACTCGTCGCCAACGTTGACCAAGCAAATCATGACATGGATGCATTCGGAAATGCTTGTGATGATGATGATGACAATGACGGTGTTCTAGATGCTGATGATGACTGCAGTCCTGGAAAAATTAACTGGTTAAGCAACGCCATGTCCGACCATGATTCGGACGGTTGTTATGATGATTCCGAAGATTTTGATGATGATGAAGACGGTGTATTCGATGAGTATGACCTTTGTCCGAAAGGACCTGTCGGGTGGGTATCTACGTCAGAAAACGATGTTGAAGGGGATGGCTGTTCTGACATTGATTCCGATGGCGATGGTTTCGTTGACCAAGCAGACAATTGTCCAAATGTTGAAAATCCAAATCAAAAAGATTTGGACGGCGATGGGATAGGAAATCTTTGTGACGACGATGAAGATGGCGATGGCATAACAATACCACAGGATTTGTGTCCAAAGGATGGGGTAGCATGGTCATCCAACATCATCAACGACTATGACCAAGATGGTTGCCAAGACGATTTGAATGACGAAGACGATGATAACGACGAAATTCCAGATGATGAAGACGCTTGCCCAAAGGGAGAAATCAATTGGGATGCTGACCCGTCTGCAAACGACCATGATGGCGATGGTTGTACGGACAGTGTTGATGATGACGATGATGATGGCGATGGTGTTCTCGATTCTGCAGACAATTGCCCCCGAGGCGTCATCGGATTTTTGAGTACAATCGATGACAAAGATGGTGATGGATGTCTCGATTCAAGTGAAGATTCCGATGATGACAACGATGGTGTTGAAGACGCGATGGATCAATGCCCCATGACAGGAGAATTTGATGCGATCAATGCTGTTGGTTGCAGCCAATCACAACTTGATGATGATGGGGACGGTATCAACAACATTCAGGATCTCTGTTTGAGTACATCCCCAGGTGTTCAAGTCGACGATTATGGTTGCGAGGTTGTCCAATCCGAAACAGATACCAATGCATCGGAAGACGAATCAAGCGAATCCATGCTGTTTGTCTTGGTGCTCGTGTTGATTGCCGGCGTGATTGGTGTGGTTGTGTACAAAGACCAAATTCAACCATCCCAGACAAAACATCTTCAAGAATTGCCTCCACAAACATCTGCTCAAGAGTTACAACCCGAACATAATGAGATGGTCCCCGAAGAACAAACAATCCAAGACGTAGAGCCTCCCGTTGAAACTTTAGCCAGTGAAGAAGTTCATTCGTAAAGAAGTGAAGGTTGCAAAGGCATTGCTGTATTTGATTTCGAATCGTCAATGCCCGATTTTGGGTCAACGAGTAGAACGTCTTGAAGACCAAGCTCTTGTGCTATGAAGGGGAGACGTTGTTCTAATGCAGTGTATTCGTCAAAACCTTCTTGGATGAATAATTTCTCTTCATCTGTCCACTTAAAGAGTTGAGGCAGCATTTTCTTCGACCAAAATCCCAAAACGATACCAATATTTGAGTCCGAAACGAATGGTTGTTGTTTGATGTCGTCGACGATCTGTTTCACATTCCCGCCGTCATGAATGTACTTCAAGGCAAACTTAGCCAATTCGAATTTCCATTGTTGCGGGAAATGAATGTGAACCTTTTTCGGTTCAGTTTCAAGATGACGTTCAGCAATCGATTTCACCTTCCTTGCATTTTCAAGAATGTCTCTGAGATATTGTTCCTGTCGGAGAATGTTCGTCTCCGCTGGACCAATTGTTGCTGCGTCGTCCATCAATGATGTGGACACAAAATCTTGACCACCAAGAATACTCCACCACTGTTCGGCAAGATGGGGTGTAGACACCGCAAGGAGTTGAGCCCACTTTTGTAACAATAGATGGCCAATCTTTCGATTATTTCCACCTCGGCGTTTGTACCAATTGATGTCCTTTGGAATATCGTAATGTGAAATTTCTACAGCACGACGTAAATCATATGAATCCATTGCACGACCAAATTCATCTCTTCTTTGTTCCATTCGAACCATCAACCAATCGTCCATCAACGATTGTTCTTCACCCCATTCTTCAATCGAATCTGGCATGTGGCACAATTGAAGGATCACGCGATGATTTGCTTCGAGCGCTGTATCAGACCAATCCATTCCTGCTGTTGGGTTCGCTGCGAAGAGAATGAACAAACGTACGGTATCTGCTCCGTATTGTTCAATCATCTCTTCGGGCGATACGGTGTTTCCGAGCGATTTACTCATTTTTGCTGATCGACTTGATAATGGTGTTTGACAATGAGGACAAAGTTGTCCTTCGTGGTCAACCGAGAGGGTAAGATTGCAGGATTCGCAAAATGGTGCACTCTTATTGACCATACCTTGACACAACAATTCTTGGAATGGCTCATCGATAGAATGGAATCCCAGGTCTCGAACTGCTTTGGTCCAAAATCGAGCATAAATGAGATGCATTTGAGCATGCTCGATTCCACCGCAATAGAAATCGACATTCATCCATGAGTTTGCAATCGTTTCATTGAAGGGTAGATCTTGGTTGTTGGCATCGGTATACCTCAAGAAATACCACGATGAATCGACAAACGTGTCCATTGTATCGGTCTCCCTTCGAGCATCATCACCGCAGGTTGGACATGAAGCATGGACAAAGGATTGCGAAGTTTCGAGTGGATTCCCTTGACCAAACACAACATCTCGAGGGAGAACCACGGGCAAATCTTGTTCTGGTACAGGAACAGCACCACAAGCATCACAATGAATGATCGGAATCGGTGTTCCCCAATACCGCTGCCGAGAAATTAACCAAGGTCTAATTTTCCAATTGATGGTTTTGTGTCCTTTCCCTTGTCGTTCTAATGCTTGAATGACGGCTTGTTTGGCATCATCACCAAACAAACCATCAAAGCCATCCAGAGGTGAATTGATCATGAAACCCAGCGATTCATCTGCACACATCATACCTTCATCCACAACAGTTGTCGGGTCAGCAACAAGAACTCTACGAATTGGAATGTTGTACATTGATGCAAACTCGAAATCACGTTGGTCGTGGGCTGGGACAGCCATCACTGCCCCTGTTCCATAGCTTGCAATAACAAAATTTCCAAACCATATTGGAATTCTTTCTGCCGTGAGAGGATGAATTGCATAGTGACCTGAAAAGAAACCCTCTTTCTTTTTCATATTCTTAATCCGGTCAAATTCAGACATCTTTGAGACTTCATCATGGAGGGTATTCCATTCTGCTTCAGCATCTGTTCCCGCCACGAGTTGATGAGCAAGCGGATGTTCGGGTGCCAATGTTACAAATGTTGCACCAAAGAGTGTATCTGGGCGAGTTGTGTAGACCTCGATTTGTCCAAGACCATGTTCAATGTCAAAAGTAATGTTTGCACCTTCACTCCGCCCCAACCAATCTTGTTGGAGCAATCGAACATTTTCTGGAAATTTGATTTCATCAAGTCCATCAAGCAACTCCTGCGCATAGGCGGGTAGGTCAAGGAACCATTGGCTCATATCACGTTGGACAACCGGTCCATTGCACCTCCAACAGCGTCCAGCCTTGACTTGTTCATTGGCAAGAACGGTCGTGCACGCCTCACACCAATTTACTGGGGCAAATCGTTGATATGCAAGCCCTTTTTCAAAAAATTTTGTGAAAAACAATTGATTCCATTTGTAATATTGCGGGTCATGACTCTTGACCATACGACGCCAATCGTAGGAGAATCCCATGCGTTGGATTTGTTTGATGATGGAGTGCATGTTACGTTCGGTGATATCATGAGGGTGTCCACCCTCTTTGATGGCAGCATTTTCCGCAGGCATCCCGAAGGAATCAAATCCCATTGGGTACAAGACATCAAAACCTTTCATCCGCTTGTATCTTGCAACAGCGTCACCTATCGAATAATTTCGAACATGACCCATGTGCATTTTTCCGGAGGGATATGGATACATCTCAAGGCAGTAAAATTTTGGACGACCATCATGTAACTCGGTTTCAAAAATTTGAGCATCTTTCCATTTCGTTTGCCAAGCAACCTCATCAATTGGGGTTGAAGTTGACATAATATCACCTTGGACATTTGAAGCCACAAAGAAAGAGAATTTGAATACAACGCAAACGGATGGTCTTGATAATACGAGTTTAATCGTTAAAGTCAGGAGTGGATTCGAGTAAGAAAATGGCTTCTCTCGTTAATTTATATCGATTCTTGATTCCCATTTTTCTCATTTCAACGAGGCCGAATTTTTGCAAAGTTCGAAGGTGATGGGAAATAAGTTGTTGACTCTTCGCCAACCGTTTTGCTAATTCGGCTTGGGTTGGGAAATCACCAAGTTGACCATCTTGGTCGAGTAAATTCAGAATCTTGCCTTGGAGGGAATGTGGGTCAGGTGAAAGCGGCGGTACGGGGAGGTCATCTTCCGATGTGGCAGGATTAAGGTGTGAGGTGTAAGGATAGTATCGAACAAGTCTTCCATCACCCTTTCGCCAAATTCGTTCTTCAGCCTCCAAAATTCGTATATGATGGGTAATTTGTCCATTGCTCATTTCCAAAGCCGCCATGAGTGCCCTAAAATGACATCCAGGATTTGCAGTGAGGTAACCGATCAGTCGTCCACGTTGATACTTGCCATCTGAAGTTTCATGGGTTTTTCCGATGAGGCCAAAGAACCACAATCCAGCAGCCGTGGTTGGAATACGAATTGACTCATTTCCGGCCACAAAGGCAAACAGGAGGCCCAAAATTGAGGTCGAAACAACAACAGCGACGGCTCCCGTGACGACCGTAGGTAGAATCTCTTCTTGTTCGAGGACAATTTCGTTTTGTTGTTGAGCAGGTGGAGTCACCACAGGTGCAGGTCGCTGCTCTTCAATCAAACTGAGGAACACAACAGGCGTTGCGTCGAGTGATTCGCATGCAATGGTCTGGTCGATGGTTTCAACGACGGTGTATGTGCCACTCGAACCATCTTGAGGGGCCCAATTGACTCCAGAGGCAAGCCCTGAGAGTTTGTATTGTTGTTGTTCTGTTTGGAGAATCCAACAGATGTTGTTTTGTTGCTTCAAGGCGAGCCATTCTCCATGAACAGTCATGGGGTCAAAGGTTGGATTGATCTCTAATTCGCCCCCATTGTCGATGTTCAAAGCGTCCGAAAACCATTCGATGTTCGTTGTTCCAACACTTGTAAATTGATGTGTGGTTGTGAAATGAACCGAATAATCTCCGTTTTGTAAAGCCTCAAGGTTTGAATCGATCATCGACATGGTGAAATCAATGGTAAATGAGTGCGGGGCGTTTTCCGGAATCAAAATTAATCGTCCGTCGTAATCATCGCAAACCATCATTTCCAAGTGAACGACTTGGTCTTGGTCATCGTAGACGCGACCCTCAACGGCACAAGGTGTTCTCCATCTCAGCGGGATTTCTTGTGCTGATGGCAAGGTCATCTCAACATTCATCGTATCGATGGTGACTTGCTCGACCTCGATATCAAATGCAATTTGGTTTGAACCACAATCGAGGTCATCGTCCTGCCGAAGCTGAATCTGTTGATGAGTGTAAAGTCCGTGTTCTGGGATGGATGCAATGAGTGTGTATTGTCCAGAAGGAATACTACATTGATTATCATCTTGAATCCACCACATAGGCATCTGAATGGATTCTGTTTCCCCTTTCTCAACCACGATCGTCAAATCGATATTCTCGCAAGTTTCAATGGATTTGCTGGAATACACCGACACACCAAATTCATTGAGAACATCGAGACGGGTTTTGCAGGAGTTTGTAAATTGAAGTTCTTCAGTCTCATCGAATGGATGTGATAACCCGAGAGCCATTTCGAGTGGTTGGAGTGTGGATTGCTCGCCTTCGTACGTATTGACAAATTGAATTGACCACGAATCATCGTGTTCTGGACTCTGGGGGGCAACGAGCAATTGACTTGACTGCTGACCTCCGGGCGTTTGAATGGTCAACGTAATATTCTGGTCGAATGATTCAAATTGTGGGTCGATGATGCCAACTGGGATGATTTCGTACGGCATAATGAGACCTCTTGTTGGGAAACAAGGCAATGTCGCTTCTTTTATCGAACCATAAGTCAATTCAAGATAACAGGATGGAGCATTGGTTATGTCGAGTGACTCCTCGCCCAAGTAATGAAGATAAGCAATAAACAACTCGTTTTCGAGGTATCCATCCATGGTTTCTATTGAGGTGAATTCAAGAGCAAAATCTTCAAACATATTGACCGGGGCTTGAAATTGAATCTCAGTCGTGCTTGAAACACCTAACTCTTGATATGCCACATCGATGGTATACACTCCACTTTCGATGACTTCACCATTTGAATTTGAGAAATCCCATGTTATATCATCGAGTTGTTGCTGTTCTCCCGCGTTCACATTGATACGACTCGATGCCAATTGACAAGGAATAGAAGATTGGAAAATGGATGCCCCCGTCACTGAAAAGATGTCAAGGTCCACCACACAAAACTCTGTCAATTCAATTGATTGTGTTGAGTCTTGAGTGTTCTCGATGAACATATCGATGATGAGTGATTCACTCGGCGTGAACCAAACACCATTTTCAGGTGAATTGACAACGGCTGAAAGGGCATAATTTGGTTCTTCGGCTTGTGCAAAACCGATGAACAGCGAAGCAAAAAAGAGGCAAGAAAGGAAAAATGTGGATGCTATCCGCTTCCTCGCCATGTGCATACACAGGACTTCATAGAAATAAAATCCAACGGTACAAACGGTGTGTATGCTTGTTTCAAAATAGTGCTCGGCAACATTTTCTTTTCTCGGTGGTTTGGCTTAATCATGGGGAATGTGATTTTCGAGAATGCTGAGATGTCTATCGTTCAACAAGAATTAGGACAATATGAAAATCTAAACCACCTTATTGTGTGTAAAAAAACGAGTTTTGCTGCAATTATCGACCCATTCGATGGTCAATATTGGCTCGATTACTGTTCTACCAACAACATACAACTCGTAGCTATCTGGTTAACACACAGTCATTGGGACCACACAAGAGGAGTGGATGAGATCGTTGACAACATACCAAACATCCCCATCGTTCTCCATATCAAAGAAGTCGAACGTGGCTGGGATGGAACCGTTGATTTTGCTCTTTCTCATGAGCAATGGACCTCGAGCCAGATCCAGGTTGGTCACATTCAAGTGAGCGCTCACCTTACTCCGGGCCATACACCTGGTCATCTCACCTTTGTGCACCCACACTTCGTAGCATCAGGTGATTGTATGTTTCTTGGTCGATGTGG
>JAYODQ010000027.1:0-25271 GCA_038106355.1 Candidatus Poseidoniales archaeon
CCAGGATGAACCAGAAGGTCAAAACATTCGATGCTATCGATAGGAACGCTCGCTCCTTTTCGAAGCATTCCTCGTCGCACCCAGACCTTCTTCATTTGGTCTTGAGCTTGTATGGCATTGAGCATACCTCTGTATGGGAAAGCACCATCAAAGATGAACATTCTCGGACGATGCGTTTCAAAACACAATGTCAGTTCTTCCTCAAGCAACGCATTCCATTCGCTTGTTTCCATATCTTTGAAATATTTTGGGCCGGATATATGGTGAGCGGGTATGCCATATTGTTTGAGAATGTGAAGGGTGGGCATCGTTGTGAAAAAAATGACCTCAAGTGACTCGTCTAACTTTTTCATCTGTTTTGCAATGGCCAACAGGCGAGTAAAATGACCAAAGCCAACACCATTGGTCGGAAACATGACAATTGTATTGGCGTTCAATTCCTCTTTCCCTACGGAATTTTGAGCCAAGGCTTTGGGTTGCTCTTTCCAACCAATCAGTTCGAGACCAATCAAAAACATGACCCATGGTAATGATATCGGCAGCACAAGAGCTCTCCATGGCCTCTTGATTGCCTTGGTGATGTGGACGCCGACGCGAAATGATGGGGAGGTACGTATTCGATGCAGTTCACGTTCGAGGCGTTTTTCTCGTGAACTGTTATTTTTTACCATAACAACGACCACGTCTTTATCGGTATCTCGTATGCTCTATATTATTGTCATGTTGGCTCGGTTTCATTCGTTCGTGTGATTTCTAGATTGAACTTCATTCATCAAAATGATTGACATGCTCGATGGAGTAGGGCTCTTTCATCGGAGAAAGAAAGTGTGTAATTTTGGATTGAATCGTCTCCCTCCACCGCGGTTGGAGGATTTCAAACGCAGGAGAATAATATCCCGTCCACCATTCGTAGTCGTGGTCAAGAAGATGTTGCAGGTCTGGGAGTTCGTGTTGTAGGTTCATTTTTTGAATCGCCCACAAGGCATGGGTTGCCGTTGGAAGTGGTCGGCGCTGCAAAAATGATTGGATTTCTCGTGCCTTGACATCAAACGGTCGCCCAAAAGGTCCATTTTTATGAAAACATTTCCAACATTTTCCGCAACCTTCTGAGCCATTTCCTCTCAAACAGGAATTGAGGAAGGGTAACATTCCATCTTTTTCACAAATCAGCATGGCACCGGCTTCAGAAAACGAAGCGATGGGAAAGAGCAGTTCAATGCCTACATCAAGGAAACGCTGTGTCCAATACGCATAGTAGGATGTGGCGGCAAAATCACGAAATTTTCTGCCTTTGGCTAACCACGTGTTATCCAGAGGGGTTCCAAATCCAATCGCGCCGATATCAAGATGGTCGGCAAGGAGAATCAGCGCCGTAGCACTCGCAAAATCGGTTGAAAACCCAATTTGTTTGTGATGATAGGTTCGTAAGAGTTCATGATTTGATGGAATATCGACCACGGTTCTTCCTTTTGATTGGGCCATGTGTTCAAGCATGGTGTCGGCGTTGCGATGATCGAGAATACTTTCGAAGGATCGGCGATGGTATCCAAGAATGGTATGCTCAGGCATCACACTTGCTGCTGCCGTCGAGTCCGTCCCTGCTGAGAACGCAAGTGCTGGATTCGATCCAAGAGGCCTGGTTTGGTCCAAATTTCCTTTTGTACCTCGTTCCCATGGCGACAATAAAATTTCACACGTCAATCGGAGCAAATCGGGGTGGGTTGAATCAAGGCAGTAATCCTCTGGCACATCCCAATAGACCCACCCATGAGGGTGAACCATCCAAACTTTCGTTCCTTCCTGGATGAAATTTTTTTCAAGTGCGCATGAATTCCAATGAAGGTCGATGGAATCGGGTGACGGTTGAGATTCATGCAGTTTTGAAATTCTTGGATGATAAACACTCGGCTTCTCTTGGGTCTGTTTGCTCAACAAAAATTGTGCTTTTTGTTCAAGTTCAGGAAACACATTTCCCCACATTTGATTGAATTGAACGAATTTTTCAATGTCGTTTTGGTTCCAATATGAACGAAGAATAATGCTTCGTGCAAGTTGTTGTTCCTTTGGATGTGATTCAAGACGAAATGCGAGTTGCCGTGCTTTGTCCCATTCTCCATTGTTGTATGCTCGACGCATGATGGTTCGTCGAAGCATGAAATTCCATTGGTCATGAGGCTAAGAAGATGCGCAAAGAGAATGAATGTGCAGGCGAGTTTACCAAAAATATGTATTCATCGAAAACCCCCCTTGGGGCATGGGCCTCATGCTCGTCACGGGAGGTGCTGGCTTCATCGGGTTTCGAGTAGCATCGCAAGCAATCCAAGCAGGATGGAATGTTCGTGTACTGGATAACCTTTCAACTGGAACTACCGAGCATATCGCTCTTCTTGAACAAAAAGGAGCACAAGTCTCCATCGGGGATATTCGCAATGCCGAACTCGTATCGTCGTCTGTTGATGGATGCGATGCAGTTGTTCATCTTGCAGCACAAGGTTCAGTACCTCTTTCGATTCAACAACCCGAGGAAACCATGGACATCAATGTTCGTGGAACGCAACACATTCTCGATGCTTGCCTTCATTTTGGTGTTCGAAAAATGGTCATGGCTTCAAGTGCTGCAGTGTACGGAAACATTGACAAATTTCCGCTCCACGAAGAAGACGCAGGACATATTTTGTCTCCTTATGCTGCATCGAAATGGGAAAATGAACATCAAATCCTTCAAGCAAGAAGTCGAGGTCTTCAATGCGCGGCTTTGCGTTTCTTCAATGTGTATGGACCAGGGCAAAGTGCCCAAGGAGCCTACTCTGCGGTGATTCCAAAGTTTTGCGACATGATGATGAAAGGGGCCCCTCCAACGATTCTTGGAGACGGAAAACAAACACGTGATTTCGTGCATGTCGACGATGTCTGTTCAGCTCTTTTTTCCCTTATCGAAGGCGAGTGGCCGGCTGGGCAAGATCATGTCTACAATGTGGCGACTCAAACTCAAATCTCGTTGCTTGATTTGGTCTCGGTGCTCAATGAAAAATTTGCAGCCATGGACGAGAATTATTCATACCTACAACCACAATTTGCTCCAGAGCGAGCGGGGGACGTGAAGCATTCCTTTGCAAGCATTGAACGACTTTCAAAAGCGACAGGGTGGAAACCTCACATTTCGTTTTCCGATGGGATCGAAGACCTCCTTCGGGGTCAAAGGAATCAAATTGTTTGACCTTACCTTAGGTCATGGAGAGGATTTGTTTCATCAAAACGATGAATTTCTCCTGTTCATGATGCCCATCACGACGAAGGATTGGTTGTATTGTTTGGGCATCTCCAAAGGCTTGAACAAGTGCAGAAATGTTGCCAAATTCTACAGCAAGCCCGAGCGATTCTTGTTCGACAACGTCAGCCATAAGGCACCCCGCATTCACAATGCTTGGCTTACCGTACAAGGCAGCATCAAACATCTTCGTTGGTAGGGCACCATGTCGGATATTTTCTCTTGTTGGTGAATACATCGCAAACATTACATCAATTTCGCCCATCAAGGTTTTCATGTCTTTCATTTCAAATGAACCTGACAGTGTTGCTTCGCATTCTCCATTGGATTGGGCTGTATCAACCATGGCAAACACCGCTTTTTGAGAGACTCCATCACCAGCAATTCGAAGGCTTGGACGTTGTTCGACGGGCATGGATTTGATGGCATCGAGAAGGAATCGAAATGGCGTTGTTTCGCGAATGCGTCCAACGTATCCAATGGTCAATGGCCTCTTCTGGCGCTCGCTGAATTGAACATCAATCGACATTGGTCGGTTTTCGATGACCTCGGATTGAATGCTGTGGGCTCCAAGCCATTGTTGCAAACCGGGGTATGTTCCATTTGGGTACTCACCACTACTTGTGACAACACATGTTGCCTTTCGTGCTCCCTTGAGCATACGATTTTTTTGAACCATGCTGATGATGTTGCGTAGCAAGGAATGCGGATGATGCATTCGTATCCACGAATGATGAAGGTCGTGCATATCAAACACAAATGGAATGCCATGTTTTTTGTGCAAAGCAACCCCAACAGGAAGTGTGTCCGCATCGTGGCAATACACGAGGTCGGGCGGGTCACGACGCAAGGTCGATTGCACCATTCGCTGAAATTTTTTGATGCCGAACTGGGTTGAGACGCTTGCTCCGTAAGGGAATGTGCCGATGTGATATCGCATGATACGCACGCCTTCAACAAGTTCGCTTGCGGCGTAGGTTTGTGTTCTGTCAAACGCATGAATCGTCACTTGGCAATCGAGTTGACTCAACCATTGTGCATGCCGTTCAACCCTTGGGTCAGGGTGACACGCATTTGTGACGAGCATGGCCACCCTGGTCATAAACCTGTGAAGGCGTTCTCTTCATTGAATTGTTGCACGAAAAGAAAAAATCTTTTCAATTTATTGAGTCACATAGTGAAGGACTTCAATAATCACTTGTCCGATGACATCAATGTTCTCAGATGTCAAGTGCGGCTGAAGTGAGAGGTCAACTGCGAAATCTATGTTTTCAATGGTTTGAGGAAGGTCATCTTTGTGAGCCGTAATGTATTCCCATTGTCTAAAATCTCGGGCATTACGTCGTATTCCAAACACCTGCATTGGTAAGCCTTCCATTTTTGCTACATCGATGAACTGCACGGCTTGTTCCCTGCTCAAATCGATAAGGTGGAATTGCATGGTATCGTTGAACATGGTCACTCGGGGGTCGCATTTTGGAATTTCGATGTTCGGATGACCCTCCAGCATTGCTTCAAGGCGTTCGTAGTTGTCGGTATGGATTGTTCTTAGCGAGGGGAGGCGATCGATTTGAGGCAGAAGCATTGCTGCTGCAACTTCATGCATCCTCATCGAGTATCCAGGTATTTTATTCTGTAAATCGTTCATTAAGTCGTGGTCCAAGTTGAAGTGTTTCTTCCACAACGTCTCATACGAACCAGCATACAAGACAGCTTTAGCAGCGAATTCATCATTGTTTGTGATGAAAATGCCACCTTCTCCAGCACTCAATCCTTTGCTTGATTGTGTCGAGAAACATCCTATCGCTCCAAGTGTACCAAGTGGCTTTCCTTCCCAATCTGTACAATATGCATGAGCACAATCTTCGATGAACAAGAGATTGTGTTTGTTGACAACTTCAAGAACTCGTTCTAAATCTGGGACGTGGCCTCGCATGTACGACATCAAGAAGACCTTGGCACCGGACTCGGCAGCTTTTCTATCGAGGTCGTCAGGGTCGATTCCCCATTCTCGAGTTGTTTCAACAAGAACTGGTTCTGCTCTTGCGTGATGAATAACACTTGGAACCGCATGGAAAGTGAAGGCATTGGACAGAATTTTGTCCCCAGGTTGAACGCCAGCGATATTGAGGGCGATGAACATCGCTGAACCACATGAGTTCATAGCAACTGCATGCTTTACGCCCATGAACTCTGCAAATTTCTTCTCGAAGTTTGCCGTGAGTGATTGTTCGGCTGTTTTAGGTTGATACCTGTAGATTACACCTCTTCGCATGGCATCAACAGCGAGTTGAATGCCTTCTTCTGGAACAGGTTTGAACGCCTTGTTGTCGAAATCGATGATTTTTGAACCACCCTCGACCACCAATTTCCTTAGGATGCTGGCTCCCTCCATGAACGGGCGAATTCAATGGTGTGTTTTAACCCAACGCCTACAAGGAAATTTGTTGTCAACCAATTTATGTCCACAACGAACCACCAAGTTCCTCCCACTCTTTCGATTGGGGGTGGCAAGAATTGTGGTAATTTGTGAATTCACCAAACACCCATTTTTCATTGACCCTGTACAAGTCGACTCTGGTGTAATCGATATCTTCTGCAAGTTTTTCAGCAACGGAAACAAGGGAGGATATACCCTCATGTCCAAGGATAGAAACAATCTCTGGAGGTGTAAATTCTTCACTCCATCGGGGATTTGTTTGATGAATTCGTTGGCCTTCCATGTTGTAAATGGATTGTGAATGGGAGCTCATTCGTCCAACATCGTATTGAATAAATCCCGCTTTTCCATGAAACACATGAACTTTCCAATCATTTGGAAGTGTGTTGTTTTCAAGAAGCAATTCTTCAACCATGACGCCTCGAGGTGAAATTTGTGCTGCACCCCATTCTAGGGCAACAGGAAAGGGTTGACGCAGGCACCAATTCACCGCCCTTTGAATTCTCCATTTGGGCCACCAACGTCCATGTTGGTCCCTTGAATTTCGAATAATCCTGTATCGATTGTCTTGCTTTGAAAAAAGTCGAAATTTTCGTTCAACATCAAGCAAAGGGGTTGGACCGTTATCCATCAAGAAGAGGACATCTCCAGACCAATGATTAGTTTTAATGACACATCGATCTGGAACTTGATTCCAATCGATGGTGCCGGATTCGGACCAGTAATAGAGGAGGGGGAGTTCACACGCGCCTTTTTGCTCAACCACGCTTCTTGAAGCGTATTTATCCTCAAGAAGTGGAAGGAGAGGATTTCTGTCATGGAGGCACCTCTTGATTTGTTTTTGACTATAATGGTGGCTGCGGGATTCATCAATTTGATGCCATGGTTGAGTTCCACCCGGTAATATGGTCTCCCCCATGAAGAACGCTCGCGTCGATGATTGATGAGGATGCCTCAAAAATGTGAAAAATATGCAATTGATTCTTGAAGTATCAATACATGGCAACCACTATGACGAACGATAACGGCTCGACTTCATTTTTTAGAAAATGGGTCATGCGACAATATTGGCGAATGCAACAATCGCAAGCCGTTGTTGGAATATTGCTTTGGGGGACGACCATCACGTTGCTATTTTGGCCCTATGTCCGATGGCGATTTGAAGCAACTTGCTCCACCGATGCCTTATGTTTTAACGACTCAATTGCAGGCATTCCTGCCACCTATCTCGGTCTTATCGCAATTTTTTGTTCGGTGATGGTGGGCGTTCTTACCATTGGCTACCTGTACGACCAGGTCTTTTCGCTTTGGACGGAATGGTCGCAAGTCGCCATGGAGCGAAATCCGTTTGTGACGTACGCCCTCACTCCAAATTGGATGATGATTACGGCCTTGCAAGCCGAAGTCCTCAAGCGTCAGGCGAATGGCGATGAAAAAATGATTGAGCAAGCGGATTGGTTTCTCAAATGGTGTAAACAATATGCAGATGGTGAAATGTTTGCAAGAGCGGTCCAACAGTGGGACAAAGATATGGGGCCGACACCAACATTCTGGTTTACCGATGATGATGCCATGTCAAGGGCAAGGTCGCTTGAATTCGATGATGGTACCAATGATTAGACTTCATCGACCTTCGTCAATGGTGAACGCTCATGCCTCGGCCGTCAAAATACTCTGCCGAACGTGTTGAGAATCGAAGAGAGGCTGAACGAATTGTCGCTTTCATTCGGGAGTTCGGGCCTGTCACCATGGCCGATATTCTTGCAGCCTGGGAACAAAAAGGTGAGCGTATTGAGCCGCATGTTCTCAATCGAGCTCTCCGAAAATCGCCATTTATTGTCCATATCGGCTATACGTCAAATGAAGATGGCAAGAAACACTTGTGGGCGTTCGAGGCGAGTGAATAATTCAAGCACGGCCTTCATCGAACATCTCTCGAAGGCTTCCATCTTGGAGCATTTCAAGGGCGATGTCGGACCCACCAATCAATTCTCCATGAACGAAAATTTGTGGCATGGTTGGGAAATCCGACCACTGGCATATCGAAGGAATGGCACGTGGGTCTGACAACACATTGACCGCTGCAAAGGGTTCACCGAGTTGTTGCAACACCTGTGCGGCACGATTTGAAAAACCGCATTGGGGGGCATCGGGTGTTCCTTTCATGAACAGCACCAAGGCATGTTCGTTGACTATTGCTTGTAATTCATCTGGGCTCCAATCCATTCTTATTCCTCCTTATTTCTCATCAATCTGGATACATGGATACCTTGGCCCCCGCCATGAGGGTCAAATGCTGTATCGCCCGAGACAGCGGCTTGTTCGGGAGTCATGCACTTTAGATCGAGAGCGTGAATTGGGTGGGGAATATGCTGCTTCATGACAGCAAGGACTTGCTTTTGCCGTTGCAAAGGACGAACGCCTTCGAACGATTCAGAGATGATTCGGACATGGAAATGGTCACCAGACCTATGCAAATCGATGACCTCAACATCTGCATCTGGGACGGCTTTCAGGATTTCTGCTTCGACCCAAGCCACATCAACCATGTCGTGCCACCATTCCTTCGTATCGGTTTTCTGTATTGAACCTGTGCTTTTTGAAGCATGGTTTCAAGTATCATAGAAAGGTCCAACATGTGTGGAAAATGCTTCTCATCGACGCCCAGCTCTTGGAAGAGATGCTGGATGGTTGCTTGGTGCTGAAATCATCTCTGTCTTTCTTGCCTTCTTTGGACAAATCATCCTGACCCGTATGCTTCTACCGGTTGAGTACGGATGGCTCGTCCTCGCCATTGATGTGTATGCGTCATTGTTTCTCATCACAGATCTTGGTCTTCCAACGTTGCTCGCTCGTGATGGTTCAAATCACCCCGAAGGCGTACGGCATGCGGTTTGGAGAACATACAAAATGCAGGGAGGTGCGTTCGCCTTCTTTTTCCTACTGGCTCTCATCGTTCAGCCTCTCAATTACTTCGGTCAAGATGCCCCTCAATTTTTGGCACTCCTCGGCATGGTGATTGCTTTTATTCATATTGCATCATATAGCCCAAGGACTGCACTGCGTTCGATTGGACATGCACATCAGGAGGCGATTTCAAAGGTCATTGAGCGAACGGTCATTGTTGCTGGTTATCTCCTCCTTTTTTGGTATGGATCCGACCAGGTGATTTCCTACGCTATTGTGTTCGCAATCGGCGGTCTAGTCAGCGTTTTTTATTCATTATTCATTTTGCATAATTTAACGAATTCCCCTCATTTCAGGCAAGATTCGACAGGGTTAGGTTCCGATTGGGCTTCCAACCGAATGTTACTGTACTCAGCATTGCCGTTTGCCATCACATTAAGCATTCTTCCCTACGTGATTCGGATTGAAAAATTCATGATCGCACTTGTTTCAAACGTTGACGCTATGGCGGTATTCCATGTTGCACA
The DNA here is from genome assembly GCA_038106355.1 of Candidatus Poseidoniales archaeon. Classification (GTDB taxonomy): domain Archaea; phylum Thermoplasmatota; class Poseidoniia; order Poseidoniales; family Poseidoniaceae; genus Poseidonia. The sequence continues at coordinate 9,143 of JAYODQ010000027.1, forward strand.
ATTAGCTTGGTTGGCAGGACTTGTCGTTCCTGCTGCATTACGTTCATCCCTTTTGCCCGTCCTTGGCAGTCATCGAAGGCATCCTGAACAACAACATCGTCCTATGGATGCCAGTCTTGATATCTGCCTTGGTATTCTACCGATTGGCCTTTTTTCGGGATTTCTTCTTGTCAAGTATCTCGCCCCTCTTGCGTTTCCTGAACAATATTTTGATGGTTCACTCGGGGGAAATGCTGTGGACCTATTCACCATCTTACTCCTCGGTTGGGCTGCAACAACGCTCGCCACCCCTACGTACACTCGACTTCAAACGCACCAGAACCCTTGGAGATTTACTGCCTTCATCGCCATTGTTGCTCTCACAGCTCTCTTGGTGGGATGGGTGCTGGTCGTCAACATAGCCTCGACAGAACACGATGTTCTGTTCATGGGAAGCCTTGCTGCAACACTTTCTGCCATCGCACTGCTCGTGTATTCTATTGTCCTCAGCCATTCCATGGCATGGGTGAAGCGAAGGCGAGATGATTGGGTTCTTGCTTCAATATCATCTGTGTTCATCGTCGTTGGTCTCTTGAGCCAGACGCTCGTATGGTTGTTTGGACTTCCAATGTTTTTGTTTATTCCACGTGCTGTTCGAGCAGTGAAGTCCACGCTTTCATGACCTCAGTTGTCGAGCAAAAATCGAGTGATGGTCCCCCTTCGCTCCAACCGTTTTGCAATGCCTCTTCGACACCATCGGCAAGGTCAATTGGGTCGGGTTTTCGAATCCACTGTGGTGGGAGGTATGAGCCCATATCACCAACGTCAACGGCGACAACGGGTGTGCCACAAAGTATGGATTCCCTCGCCGTGATCGGTCCTGCCTCTCGAAGCGAAGTAATGAGCGTCACATCTGCAGTGAGCATTCTATCGAGTGCTACATCGTGTGGTTGATGTTGCAGTTTTGTGATTCCAACCTTCCAACCACGACGTTCCAATTCTTCACCCGTTTGTAAAGCTAAGAAATAATTTTTTTCTGGCCTTCGCGGGTCGGAGGGAAACAAAATGTCGAGTGTTTCTTTTCTCCAACGCCCCTTCCACGGTTTCATTGGCCGAGCCCAATCTTTGCCCACTTCAGTTCGGCAGGGAATATAGCGAAGAGTTTGGTTGAGTTGCTCCAATGTTGCTTTCTCATACAGTGGTTTTGAAACGCACACCAAGGCATCAGCGTTGGAAGCCAGTCGACGAATGTAACGGCCTGTGGATTGATGATGCAATCCCACATCGATATCGTGACCATGAATAATTCCAATCCACGGGATGTTCCATTGTTTTGCCAACGTAGAAGCGAGTTGAGCACACGGAAAAATGGTGTGGCACAAGACAATATCTGGTTTCCATGAACCGAGATTCTTTTTGACCCAATTAGCTTTCCTTGCTACACTTTGAAGGGTCAATCGGGGAAAAGGGTGGTCGGGAAAATCAAAGAATTTTGGACTCAAAACTTCATGTCGAGTTGTCTTGAATTTCTTCGGGGTTTTTGCTACACCCTTGAGGGTCGAACGACTTGTTTCTGCATAGCGTATCATTCGAGGCAATGGATTGATGATACGAACAGCATGTCCTTTTTGTTCCAAATCGTTGATATGTTGGGCAACAAAAAGTCCCCGATTGGGATTCTCAAGAAGTGGAAAGAGCAACGAAACAACCAGTATGTTCATGTTCCTTCACCTCAACCTAACGCGTTGAGGATAATTTGAAGATTCTCTTTGACCGAGCCATTTGAATTAAACAAACCAGAACCAACAACGCAATTTGTTGCCCCCCACTCCTGAATCATGGCAATATTGTGGGCTTTGACGCCACCATCCACTTGAATCTGAACTGGACGGCCACCATTGGCTACTTGCTTGTCCACCCATGAACGAAGGGTGCGAATCTTTGATTCAACGGCAGGAATGAAGGATTGCCCTCCAAATCCTGGATTCACACTCATGATGAGAACCAGGTCGAGGTCGGGTAAAATGTCACGAATCGAATCGATGGACGTAGCTGGATTGAGAACCACGCCCACACCAGCACCGGCATCTCGAATCGCGTGAACAAGGCGGTGAAGATGTTTGACCGCTTCCACATGAACGGTAAGATGGTTGCACCCTGCTTCGATATACTGCATATACGATTCTTCGGCATTTTCAATCATTAAGTGAGCATCAAAAACTGGTCCTTGGCCTAAATGTTCTCGCAGGCGCTCGATGACAGGTGGACCAAACGTCAAATTGGGTACGAAATTTCCATCCATGATATCGAGATGGAGCCAATCAAGGCCGGCTTCAACAGCTTCTTGGCACGCAGAACCAAGAGAGGATAGGTCAGCAGTGAGTACGCTTGGAGCGATAATCATGGAACCCCTCTGTGTCGATGGACACGACGCAACTTCATGAGGATTGTCGTTATGGCTGGAGAGAGGATGGTTCCTCTTCGTTGGGGTTGCTTGCGGGTAATGAGAGGACCATCATCATAGCAAGCAAGGAAAACAAGGCAAGCATCGGTGCAAAGGGTCGAAGATAATCGATCACATGAAGGTGCTCGCCATCATCATGCTCATCTTCGTTGATGTACATTGTACCATCGGTGGTGTGGTCAAGTGTTCCGTTAATAGAAATCTCATAGGTGACCTCCCATGTCCCTGAAGCATAGTATTGATTGAATTCGAATTGGTATCGATTATCGCATTGGTCGTCGACTTTCTCTCCGTAAGCGTCGAGTTCACATTCGTAAAAGAGAGTTGGCGAGGAAAAGGTCTTACCCGATTTTTCAAGATTCACCACTAGAGTTGCTCCTTCGGTTGAGTCTTTCATCCAAATCCAAACCGCATCTCCTTCTTTGAGAGACTCCTTTGGAACATCGGCAGGTTGCGGTCCTTCGGATGTCACCACGATAGTGTAAATGGCGAGTTCATGGCCAGCGACAGGTATGGCAAAACAAAGGACAGCGAGTAGAACCACCATTGCCCTCATATGTTCACCTCAACCTAAAGGGGAATAAATACAAATCCCACGAACTTGTCGTCGAAGTGCATGGAAAGCAAAGGGGTTGTGCTGGTCATTCTGTCCATCTTCTTTGCATCTTCTGTTGCTGTCCTCATTCTCGTCGACCCTGTTGAAGAACAACGCGGCTCTGGAAATGAAGCCATCTTTGCCGCTGGGGACCCTTTGTTCCAAGGCGAAGGGCACGACCACATGAATGCAAGTCAGCACCGTGCTGGAAGCGATAACATCGAACAACTTGCGTTCAATCCTTTGACCACGACTGGAAATGCTGAAGTGTCTGTCGCCCGTTCCCCAGATGGCAACATCTACACCTATCAAGCGGGCTGGAATGACATGCACATCGTCGATGTGACCAATGCTTCGGACCCACAAGTTGTTGGAGTGTATCATGACCCGAACACTCAAGTTCTCGATGTCAAATATCTCGAGTACAACGGTGATGAATACGTTATTTTGCAAAATCAATTGGTCGATTCTGGATACGCAGACCCCAATGTGGGTGAATGGGGGGACCCCATGCAGGTGTCGGTAACATTGGTGGATGTCACTGACAAAACCAACCCGACCTATGTCGATTCATGGTACGATGTGGACCACCCAAGTGGGCCGCACAACCTCTATCCTCACATGATTGATGGAGAATGGTACATCTTTGTCGCAAATCCAGATTATGAAGAATGCATCTCGGCAATCGGTGAGGCTTGCGGAGGCGTAACGATTGCACACCTCAATCTCCAAGGTAGTGCCTCAAGATTGTTACCAGGTGTACCAGCATCAGGCCATGGTCACACGATTGTCAAAGTAGGAGAGTATGAAGTGGCATGGGAAACCACTCGAGGTGGATGGATTTACATTCACGATATGACCGTTCAAACGTGGCCTGGAACCGATGCAAACGATCCTCGTTATGGTCGTACATTCATCTATGGCTCGTACTGGGAGGCCGGTCTACGAATCGCGGATGTCACCGATGTCCCTCATCCTACAAATTCTCCATTGCAGTATCTTACCATGGCTACGACCTGCAAAGCAGGGCAAGGCAATCCCCTCATGTGCCGGTGGAGAGCCCCAGAGGTTGGGTCGTGGATGGATTTCCTCGACCTCGATGAAGATGGTAATCCGGACAGCAGCACCACAGGCAATGTCAATGGCGGGAGAGTTTCGTACATTCATTACGCTGAACCGTTTCCAACCATGCTCGATGTATCTCATCTCGGACTTGGTGATACGCCTCGACACTACGTCACTGCTGCGGTTGAATGTCTCGATTTGTACGAAGGTACTGGAATCATTTACCTGCTCGACACAACCGAATACAGTATGGAAAATGGAAATTTCCGCTTTGAAGTTACCATGACAAGAGACTGGGAAATTCCATACGCAGAAGACCATTGTTTTGGTTCAAGTTGCGAACTTGACCCACAATCAGATCAATGGCTGTTGTTCAGCCCACACAATTTGGATAGTGCTTACTTTGAAACTACGCCCGAAACCGACCAATCGCACGGAGGGACTTGGGATGGTCGATTGTACATCTCCCATTACCACGCAGGGTTATGGATCGTCGATGTTGAAACACTGATTGACCCAGTGGCTACGGATAGGGTCGAGATCCACAAAGAAGCAACCGTTGGTTACTTTTTGCCCTCGGGTCACCTCGACGGAACGCCGCTTGACAGCCAATTCTACGACTTTGGATGGGTGCCTTTCCTATGGGCGGTTGAATTCCACGAAGGGCGAATTTACGCGTCTTGTATCTCAACTGGGCTGTATATTCTTCAACTCGACATTGACCAACCTTTTATCGGAGTGAGTGAATCTTAGAAGATAGAATTGACTTTTTGCATTGTTTTTCATGGATTTTTGCATATTTTCAAGTTGCATTGATATGGTGTTTCATCAATACAGATGGTAAGGTGAGAAAAAATGAAAACCGAAAAATCTAGCACAAACATCCGAACATTTACCATCATAGGCATCGTTGGCCTGGTGGCCCTTTTACTGGGGCTATCAGCACAAACAGCACTCCAAGAGTTTGCTGTTCCATCGCTTGCTGTGGAGAACGTTGAATACGCTGTGATTGATGACATCACAGCTGACACAACCTCGCTTCCATATGTCATGGACGACGATCATGATGGTGTCATTGGCGATGCTCAAGCCTACCTTGAGTCGAAAATGACACAACGATACGAAGAGCGTCAAGAACGCTTTGAAACTCATTTAGAAGACAGAATTGCATACCTGGAAAACGTGAGCATTGCCCTGGCCTTCTGTATCGCTGATGCGAATTGTTCGGTGGACAATCAAACAATTCAAGACATTGCAAACCTCACAAGTGAGAGATTGAACTTAATGACCGAAGCACTTGCAAATGGCACCATCTTGAAGAAAGACGATGACCATCAACACAAGCATGGGTGCGATGATGAAGATGAAGGCGACGAAAATGATGAAGCCCATCATTCTTGTTCGAACTACTCAGAGAACGAAACAATGATGGAAATGAAGATGCTCAAATTAACATCACAATTGGAACGATTAAACACAACCATCGTTGCCTTGCAATTTTGTATCGACAACAATGATTCATGCCAAGCAAATTCGACTCTTCTTGAGACGCTCGTGACAAAAATGGAGACACAGGCCACCAATATCAACGCATGCCTTACCGATTCTCTTTGCGAGGAATTACGACAGAAAGACGGACGGCACAAGCGAAGTCCTATGCACAAAGCAAGGCACGGAGGATCGAGACACAACGATTGAGCTGATTTGATGACCCAATCGTTGGCATGAGGAAGGTAGAAAAATGAAACATTCGACAACAGATGATGCACAATTCAACAAAATGAATGTGTTGATTCGAGCTATCATTGGATTGAGTTCAGTGATGCTCTTGTTGTTGATTTCAATTCCCTTCCTTTTGCAAACGACCACAACTCTTGATGTGATGGCATACATCCTCTACTTATTGTTCATCATCAGCATTAGTCTGACCTTAGGAATCGCGATTACCTGGCTCGTCCTCATGAAGCCAACTTCAGCGGAAGAAGTTTCCACCGGTAACACTGATGATGAAAAAGATGAGTTGAATGTCTTCATGAATTCAGACTCGCAAGAAATTGTTGAGTTTTTACGTTTGAACAATGGCGAGGTTTGGCAATCACAATTGACCAAAGCCCTAGGATGGACAGCATCGAAAGTCAGTCGTACGCTCATGAAATTGGAATACGATGAAATCGTTGAACGAACAAGAGATGGAATGGGAAAAAAAATCAGGCTTATTTCACACCAGAGGTGAACAAATGAATTCAAATGTAAATCAAAAAAGAATATTGCTCATTGCTTTTTTCCTTGGTATACTGCTTTCTATCGTCCTCTTTCGGATGATATCGAACATGGAAACTACAATGGAAAATGAAAATAGAACTGCGTTCGAAGGCTTAGGAATTTTCCAACTTGTAATTCCAATCGTCCTCGTACTAGTGCTCATTTTGGCCGTTGTTGAGTTTCGAAATTCGAGGTATTCTCAGCAATTGAATATCCCAGTCAACTGGTCACTATTATCAACCATTCTTGTATTTTCAATCTCCTTGTTTTTGATCGGATTCTTTTCTGGCTTTATCTTATTTGAAACCAGTATGAAATGGATGGGAATGTTTGGTCTTGCTATGATATGGTTCACTAGTACAATGGTCATGACTCGTAAAATGTCAGAACAAGAGTTCATCGTCAAGAAATCGATCAACTTTGAAGAGGAGTAGGATTTAATTTTGGGTATCGGTCGTTGATTCGTTTTCAAAAAACTTTACAACAAACATCATAATGAGGCCACGGATAGCAAGGATGGTGAGAGAATATGGGTTCAATAAAGAACATCTCGGACAATGATTACGATACCGCAATTGCAGAACAAGAATGGGTGCTTGTCGATTTTTGGGCACCTTGGTGTGGGCCATGCAAGGCTATTGCACCTGTGCTTGAACAAGTCGCACAAGAGCGTGACATCTTGATCGCAAAATTGGACACAGAATCAAATCCAATGACGCCAGGAAAAATGGGTATTCGAGCGATACCTTCACTGTTCATCTATCACAATGGTTCACTCATTGCACAAAAAGTTGGAGGAATGAGTCGCCCTCAATTGCTCCAGTGGATCGATGATGCAATGAATGCAGAAGATTTCTAATCTTCTCGAATTCGTGCTTTCCGTTGCTCAAATGTCTTGCCAACATCACGATTGAGGCGTTCCCTTAAGGCCTCATGAAGCCACATACCTCCGGTCAATTCAAGCAACAAGCCATGCTTCAGAAGATTTGTGGGAGGGGGCCCTTGCCAATCAATCGACCTTGACAACTTCTCCCAAGGGACTGGTTCTGTTGCAGTTGCTAAGGTATGCAATAATTCTGCTTCGGCCTCTGGCAGATTGGAGAGAATTTCTTCATCGAGAAAACGTAACCAATCAAGATGGGTTGGTTGGCCATAGAGTTCTAGCAATTCAAGAGCCAGTGGATGCCCCCCTGTGGCCGTATGAATTTCTTCTTCACTCACTTCGACGGTTTTCATGGAGACAAGCCAATCTCGAATGGCGTCAACAGAAAGTCCTGTAAGAGCTAATTCTCGAACGATATCACGGGTGTGGACATCTCTTCGGTCGTATATGTTGAGAGTTGTTCGAGAAATAAACATGAGACGTAAGGGCGCTTTCCTTGAAATTTCTATAAGTGAGCCGAGTAAATTCCCTGCGGATTCAGTGATGTGATGAATATCATCAATCACCACAAGCCAATACGGCGGGGGCCCTCCTGCCGTCTCTTTGAACCTTTCACGGATGGTATTTGCATCGGTGAGGTAGGCTAGCAAACGACGTCGCCATGAATCAACATCGACCTCTCCTCTCGGTTGAAGGGGTAAGGTTTCAATGAGATGATACGGGTCGTGAGTTTCATCGATGCCAAATCTATGCAGCAGACTCGTAGCTAAGCCAAGTGAACGGTCCCACGGCTGACAAGGATACCAACAAATTGACAAATGTGGTTCAATCTCAATTTGTTGTTTCAACCAATGAGCAACGAGGGTTGATTTCCCAATTCCTGCAATACCATGTACGACAACGCATGGCTTTCGCTGATCAAACCATTCTTGGAGTTGTGCAACTTCATCATCACGCCCATAGACAGGACGGGTTTCAGGTGGTTTGTTTGCGTATGTTGCGTGTGCACCCACGAGCGTGACCAAACGACCAGGTTTTGGTAGTTGCTTTCCATCCACAGTTTTTTGGATTTGGCCGAACCTAATATCACCATACACAAGTACGCCTTCATGTTGTGCGTGGAGAAGAATTTGGAGGAGGGGCAGATCGGTTGCGAGGAAGGATGCAGCATCGCCCGCCGGGACTTCAACCAAATCGCCTTCTACCTCTCGAATCAGAACCTTCGTCTCTTTGAGTTCCTTTATTCTCGTATTGGCTTCATGCCTTCCTGCATCGGTGAGTTGCCATGTCTTTTGTCGACGTTCGTCACCCTGAATGGCACGAGTATGTTCACTCACAAATCCTTCACGATGCAAATCTTTCATTGTTCGGCTCACATTAGGTGGATGCATTCCACAAGCATCAGCGATGCCTGGACGAGTGAGTGATGCATTCACCATGTACCTATCTGCTTGAAAATCTTGATGAAGCAGGTGCAACAATATTCTATCAGCAACACCAATATTTACCTTCGGCAAGGCATCGCTCATGGTTCCTCCAAAGTTTTCTCTTGTTCAAAATTTGCGACAAAATGATGATGCAACTTCGCTCAAAAACGGCATAATCATTTAATAGCAAGATTTATCCCGAATTTATGCAAACTCCATCAACGAAACTTCGGGCACTGCTCCTCGCCTTTTTCTTTACGGCAGTGGCATACTCTTCACTTGCAACTGCGACAACCGATTCAGATGGAGATGGCATTGATGACATCAACGATGATTGCCCTTTTGCTGCAGGTTCATCAACGGTTGACCGTCAAGGTTGCCCCGATAAAGATGGAGATGGAACATCCGATATTGCGGATGGATGGACCTCAAACAATCCCAATTTCTCCCAAGATATGGCCATCACCACGAGCAGTGACATGATTGCAATTGATCATGACCCTACAGGGTCGATGGTCGTTGGTGCTCAACAAGATGTTTTGCGTATTTGGAATGCAAGTTCATACTCGATTGTTCGTTCATCTGTGAGTTTGGTTTCAAGTGGCTCTTGCACTTGGGGTGGGTCTGCAGCAATTTGTAGCGTCGAATGGAGTCCTGATGGGCAATACATCGCCGTTACGCTGTCCGATGACACCGCTGCGGTGTTGTGGGCCAGTAATCTCACTGTTCTTCACGATGGCATTACCCACACTGGGAGTTCGAGGCAATTTTCGGATGTGGCTTTCATGCCCAATAGCACATCGTTTGCCGTGGTCGATGAATTCAGCGGAGGCATGGGTAGTTGTTCGGGATGTTCAGTTATGTTTGTCGAAGTAGCAACTGGGAACATCTGGCATGAAATTACACCCGCCAACGCTGGCTCATATTCGTCAGTAGCGTTTTCAGAAGATGGAACTCGAATGGCCGTTGGCGGCGATGGTGAGGTCTACATTGTCAACACAACATCATGGTGGACCACTCGAACACTGACTGGTGGAAATCAAAATTACAACGCCGTTCACATTTCTCCTGATGGAAATATGGTTGCAGGTTGTTCAGCAGCTGGCGGCGGTGGCTCCCAACAAAGAGCCATGGTTTGGGATTTGCAGACCGGTGCAACCAAATTTACCATGACACCATCAACATCTTGTTATGACGCTGAATTCTCTCCAGACGGCATTCAAGTTGCCTTCGGATTTGGTAATTCTGGAAGCCAAGCCGCAAGTGTGTTAATTTACGAATTTGACTCAAATCTCCTTGTCGATACCTTCTCTACACCAAGACCTGGTGGTTGTAGTGGTTGGAACAACGATTGTGGCATTCATTATGGTCTATCGTGGCACCCCGGTGGCTACGACATGGCCATTGCGGTTGGTCGAAGGAACGATGGCGTCTATTTCATTCATGCTGACCTTGACCCGGACAACGATGGTTGGAATTCAACCGACCAAGGTGACGGCAAGGTTGACGCATTCCCCTTCGATGGCACACAATGGGCAGACCAAGACAACGATGGTTTTGGTGATAACCCATCACCCGCCAATGAACCCGACGCATGCTTGACCATTTGGGGTAACTCGACTGAAGACCGATTCGGTTGTCCAGATGTTGACGGTGACGGTTGGTCCGATGAAGCAGACTGGGCCGTGAACGATGCAAAACAATGGGCTGATGCCGATAATGACGGCTACGGTGACAATTATTACTATGACCTCAATGAATATCAAATCCATCTCAATCAAACTGGGGATGCATTTCCTGGTGACGCAACCCAATGGAACGATACCGATGGCGATGGGTACGGCGACAACTATGCCGATGCGTCTTGGACCTCAATTCGTCCAACTGAATGGCCGGGAATGCACATTTCTGGTGCAACAACTGTCGACGTTTTTCCTCTCGACCGAACCCAATGGCTTGATACAGATGGCGACTGGTATGGCGACAACGAAATCAGCGACCGAGCAGATGGTTGTCCGCTTGTGTGGGGCAATTCAACGCTTGACCGACTTGGATGTATTGACACCGATGGAGATGGGTACTCTAATCCAACCTCGAATTGGCCGAGCACCGCAGATTGCTATGGTGCAGATGCTTTTCCAAGTGACCCCACTCAATGGTGCGATGAGGACAATGATGGATTTGGTAGCAACCCCGAAGGTAACAATGCCGATGACTGTCCAGCGTCAGCAGGTACATCTTCCAAGGGCACAAAGATTGGTTGCCCAGACCGAGATGGTGATGGTTACGCCAATTCAGAAGACCCATTCCCTGATGATTCCACCCAATGGGCTGACAGTGATGGTGACAACAGAGGCGATAATCCAGAAGGAACAAATCCCGATCTCTATCCACAAGATCCTACCCAATGGAAGGATGATGACAACGACGGATACGGTGACAACCCAGGTGGAACAAACGGGGATAAATTCCCAAGTGACCCAACCCAATGGGCTGATACTGACGGTGATGGATTTGGCGATAACCTCGATGGAACCAATGGTGACGTATGTCCGTTAGAGTACGGTGATTCAACAACACCAAGCACACGAGGATGTCCCGACAACGACATGGATGGATTTGTTGACCCTGTTGACGCTTTCCCGAACGACAGATACCAATGGGCTGATTCTGATGGCGATGGTTTTGGAGACAACACTGCAGTGGATGGTATTCCAATTACCAACGGTGATGATTGTCCAAACGAGTTCGGAACATCCGATAAGGACTACATTTACGGTTGTCCTGACCGAGATTTTGATGGTTACGCCGATTCTATCGATGAATTCCCAGACGATGGACTTCAGTGGAAGGATTCAGACGGCGATGGTTATGGTGACAATTACTTCTACACGGAAGAAGAAATCGATGACCTTGACAATCCGGGTCAAAAAATCATCATTCGAGACCAGATTGGTGACGCCTTCCCTGATGACAATGAACAATGGTCGGACTTGGACGGCGACGGTTGGGGTGACAACCAAAGCAGCCTACACAACCCAGACGCCTTCCCCTTCAGAGCCTCACAGATGAGAGACAAAGACGGCGATGGATTCGGTGATAACACCACAACTGGTGCCTACAATCCTGATGATTGCATCAACGAGCCAGGAACTTCAACATTCAACTTGCTCGGTTGCCCTGACTCCGATGAAGATACCGTTGCTGACAAGGAGGACAACTGTCCATGGGACCCAGGCTACTATCTGCTCTCGGACCAGAACAAATGCACCATTTTGAGTGACCCTTCACTCCAAAGGGATACCTCGACCGATGATGGATTGCTGGGTGGATCAAACCCAATGATGTTCGTTGAAGGCATCATTGTCTTCTTGCTTCTTGCCATTCTTGTTGCCATGGGCTCAAAGGCTGCGGGTCAGCGTAAGGCTGTCAAAGATAAGCACGACCATCTCGCCCTTGAACAAGCACACCTCGAAGAAGAAGAACGCCGACAAGCGTGGATACAACATTACCTTGCCCAAGGTGACTTTGTCGAAGCACGAAAACTCGGTTGGGATGGCTCAGAGTCGATGCCGCAATGGCAGGCACATCAAATCCAAGAGCAGGCGGCCAAAGAAGCAGCCATTCCCTCCATGTTGGATTTGGATAACCCCTAAACATCCAAATTCAAACAATCTTGAAATATCATACGCACAAGTGGGCGAGCATGGCTCGCCTTCAAGTGGTGGTCAGCATCATCTGCTTTTTGCTCCTGCATACGGTGGTTGTACCCACTGCAGGAGCAGCGGATGCAGACGGCGATGGCATTGACGATGCCTTGGATGAGTGCCCCCACGCATCGGGGGATTCCACGGTGGATCGTCAAGGCTGCCCCGACAGAGACGGGGATGGGCGTTCGGACCTCAACGATGCATGGACTTCACGGTACCCAAGTTTCTCGCTTGATGCAACGCTGCCATCAACAGGAGACATTTTTGATGCTGCCTATTCCCCTTCGGGAGAATTCGTCGCTATTCGTGAAAATCAATATGTGAAAATATACAACACGTCCACGCAGGCCTTGGTTCAAACGAGCGCTCAAATTTCAAGTTCATGGTGGGGCAATCGAGTGTCATGGAGTCCCGACGGAAGCCTGCTGGCTGCTTCTATTTCATCGGGGGTGAATGTGTACTGGAGCTCCAACCTTACGCCAATTCAAACAGCCATCGCTCCAGCCGACCCTGGAACGGTGCGTGATGTGGCCTTTTTCCCCAACGGGACCGGGTTCATCGCTGTGGGCGAAGGATGGGGCTCAAACAGCGGAAAGGTCTACGCGGCCAATGCCATGAACGGCACCGTCTGGCATTCCTTCCAACCGAACAACGAGTCCTCATTTTCCTCGGTCGCCCTGTCACCTGATGGAAGTCGAGCAGCGGTTGGCGGTGACGGCGTGGTCTACGTCATCAACACCTCCTCGTGGCAGGTGACCCGAACCATCAACCATGGTTCAGAAAATGTTCGAGGCGTTGACATATCTCCTGACGGCAACTGGATCAGCGCATGCGATGATACTGGATTGGCCTATCAAAGCACGGTCCTTCGGGTATGGGGGTTGGACAACGGGACCCAAGTCATGGCCAAGACCGGGACCTCCCGATGCAGTGAGACTCGTTTTTCACCTGATGGAAGTCAAGTGGGGTATTCTTTCCACTTTTACACCGATGATGCCGCTTCAGTCACCCTCTACCACATCAACTCAAACACCTTGGTGACTCGCCTGAGCGCCAGGCCCACGGGTGACCCATGTACCGATACGACGGCTCCTCCAAATGTTTGTGGTCGAATGTATGGCTTTGATTGGCACCCCAACGGGTTGGACATTATCTCGGTGATGGGCCAAGACAACGAAGGCGTGTATTTCTGGTCGTCCAATTTGGACCCCGACAGCGACGGGTGGAACACCTCCGACCAAGGGGACGGCAGGGAGGATGCCTTCCCCGATGAGTCAACGCAATGGAACGACACGGACAGCGATGGGTACGGTGACAACCCTGCCCCGGCCTTCCAATCGGATGCCTGCCCCTTGGTCCAAGGGAACTCAACCGAAGACCGGTTTGGCTGTCCAGATGCCGATGGCGATGGTTGGTCGGATGCCGGTGACTGGGCGCCAAACGACGCCACGCAATGGTTTGATACCGATGGCGATGGCCATGGCGACAACTATCACTTTGAATTGGATGCTTACCAACGTCATCTCAACCAGACCGGCGACGCCTTCCCCAACGACCCAACCCAATGGAACGATACCGATGGCGATGGGTACGGCGACAACTATGCCGATGCGTCTTGGACCTCAATTCGTCCAACTGAATGGCCGGGAATGCACATTTCTGGTGCAACAACTGTCGACGTTTTTCCTCTCGACCGAACCCAATGGCTTGATACAGATGGCGACTGGTATGGCGACAACGAAATCAGCGACCGAGCAGATGGTTGTCCGCTTGTGTGGGGCAATTCAACGCTTGACCGACTTGGATGTATTGACACCGATGGAGATGGGTACTCTAATCCAACCTCGAATTGGCCGAGCACCGCAGATTGCTATGGTGCAGATGCTTTTCCAAGTGACCCCACTCAATGGTGCGATGAGGACAATGATGGATTTGGTAGCAACCCCGAAGGTAACAATGCCGATGACTGTCCAGCGTCAGCAGGTACATCTTCCAAGGGCACAAAGATTGGTTGCCCAGACCGAGATGGTGATGGTTACGCCAATTCAGAAGACCCATTCCCTGATGATTCCACCCAATGGGCTGACAGTGATGGTGACAACAGAGGCGATAATCCAGAAGGAACAAATCCCGATCTCTATCCACAAGATCCTACCCAATGGAAGGATGATGACAACGACGGATACGGTGACAACCCAGGTGGAACAAACGGGGATAAATTCCCAAGTGACCCAACCCAATGGGCTGATACTGACGGTGATGGATTTGGCGATAACCTCGATGGAACCAATGGTGACGTATGTCCGTTAGAGTACGGTGATTCAACAACACCAAGCACACGAGGATGTCCCGACAACGACATGGATGGATTTGTTGACCCTGTTGACGCTTTCCCGAACGACAGATACCAATGGGCTGATTCTGATGGCGATGGTTTTGGAGACAACACTGCAGTGGATGGTATTCCAATTACCAACGGTGATGATTGTCCAAACGAGTTCGGAACATCCGATAAGGACTACATTTACGGTTGTCCTGACCGAGATTTTGATGGTTACGCCGATTCTATCGATGAATTCCCAGACGATGGACTTCAGTGGAAGGATTCAGACGGCGATGGTTATGGTGACAATTACTTCTACACGGAAGAAGAAATCGATGACCTTGACAATCCGGGTCAAAAAATCATCATTCGAGACCAGATTGGTGACGCCTTCCCTGATGACAATGAACAATGGTCGGACTTGGACGGCGACGGTTGGGGTGACAACCAAAGCAGCCTACACAACCCAGACGCCTTCCCCTTCAGAGCCTCACAGATGAGAGACAAAGACGGCGATGGATTCGGTGATAACACCACAACTGGTGCCTACAATCCTGATGATTGCATCAACGAGCCAGGAACTTCAACATTCAACTTGCTCGGTTGCCCTGACTCCGATGAAGATACCGTTGCTGACAAGGAGGACAACTGTCCATGGGACCCAGGCTACTATCTGCTCTCGGACCAGAACAAATGCACCATTTTGAGTGACCCTTCACTCCAAAGGGATACCTCGACCGATGATGGATTGCTGGGTGGATCAAACCCAATGATGTTCGTTGAAGGCATCATTGTCTTCTTGCTTCTTGCCATTCTTGTTGCCATGGGCTCAAAGGCTGCGGGTCAGCGTAAGGCTGTCAAAGATAAGCACGACCATCTCGCCCTTGAACAAGCACACCTCGAAGAAGAAGAACGCCGACAAGCGTGGATACAACATTACCTTGCCCAAGGTGACTTTGTCGAAGCACGAAAACTCGGTTGGGATGGCTCAGAGTCGATGCCGCAATGGCAGGCACATCAAATCCAAGAGCAGGCGGCCAAAGAAGCAGCCATTCCAACAATGTTGAACCTTGATGATTTGTGAAAGCATTAGGACTGTTGGGCTCTCGCCCTCCTTGCGAGTTGGTCGTCAAATCGAAGGAATGCGAGTGCATTCCATTGTTCGTCATCATCGATAGCAAGTATGGCTTCATTGGAAGTTAGAAAATCATGCTTTAGCAAGAAGGTTGGATTTTTTCCTGAAGTTAACACATAACGATGGCCTGGTAAAATCATACTCTCTTCTGGAATGCTTGCAAGCACATCTCGTAAATACCTCAACGAGGTTCGTTGTGCCTGTTCATCTCCGCCAAACAAATCGATTCGCCCACATCGACCAAGAAACATACAATCACCTGATGCTACGAAGTGTGGGTGCACAA